>NZ_DAMBCN010000003.1:291370-299270 GCF_032056425.1 Stenotrophomonas sp. | reverse complement strand
TGGGGCAGCCTTTTTTAGTTATCTGGCGGAGAGGGGGGGATTCGAACCCCCGAGGCGCTATAAACGCCTGCCTGATTTCGAGTCAGGTACATTCAACCGCTCTGCCACCTCTCCAGATGGTCCCCGGCGAACCGGGGACGCGAATAATACGAGGAAGCGCGGCAGACCACAAGCCATTGCCGCACATCCGATGAAATATTTCTGACTGCATGCCTTGCCGGATGTCCGCTTGGCCGTGATGATGCCGTTCTCCCCGGCATCCCCCTTCCCCTGCCCCACCATGATCGAATTCGGACACCTCACCCACCCTGGCCTGCGCCGGGAGCTCAACGAAGACACCTATTACGGTGACGGCGAGCTGTCGCTGTGGCTGGTGGCCGACGGCATGGGCGGACATGCCTGCGGCGAGGTGGCCAGCGCACTGGCGCGGGAAACCATCGTGCGCGAGATACGCCGCGGCGCGCCGCTGGCCCAGGCCATCCGTACCGCCGATGAGGAAATCATCCGCGCCTCGCGCCGCCGCAACGACACCCTGCCGATGGGCACCACGGTGGTCGCCGCGCGGGTGCAGGGCAACCGCTATGAAGTGGCCTGGGTGGGCGACAGCCGGGCCTACCTGTGGCGCGACGGCCAGCTGGCCCAGCTCAGCCAGGACCACAGCGTGGTGCAGGAACTGGTGGCGCAGGGCAACCTGACCGCTGAACAGGCCCGCGCCCATCCCCATCGCAACGTGGTGACCCAGGCACTGGGCGTGACCGACCCGACCCACCTGAATGTGGCCACCACCAGCGGTGAACTGCGCCCGGGCATGCAGCTGCTGCTGTGCAGCGACGGCCTGACCGAAGAAGTGGACGACCGCGGCATCGCCCGCACCCTGGCCTACGACGATGCCAGCGCCCAGGAATGCGTGGACACCCTGGTCGCCGCCGCGTTGGACGGCGGCGGTTCGGACAACATCACCGTAATCCTGGTGCGCTGCCACTGAAAGCCACGCCTGGCGTGGCTCTACTGTAGATCCACGCCATGCGTGGATAGGGTGGTAGCGCCGGGCCATGCCCGGCGGCCACCAGCACCGCCTACGCGCTCGCCGCTTCTTCCACCTTCGGGCCGTCCCACAGCGCGTGGCCGGCCTTCTTGCGCAGGCGCTCCAGGCGGGCGGCATGGGCTTCCTGCTCCGACGGTGTCGCCACCACCCGCGGGCGCGGCAGCAGCGCGCTGGTGTCGAACGCCTGCAACGCCGCCCCTGCCCCGCCACCCTCGTCATCCAGACTGAAGCCGATCTCTTCCTGGCCCGAGGTCAGCGCGATGTACACATCACCCAGGATCTGCGCATCGAGCAGTGCGCCGTGCAGCGCGCGGTGCGAGTTGTCCACGCCCAGGCGCTTGCACAGGGCATCGAGCGAATTGCGCTGGCCCGGGAACCGCTCGCGCGCCAGTGCCAGGGTGTCGACCACGGTGCAGTGGTCGGTGATCCTGCCGTACTCCGGCCCCAGCAGCGACAGCTCATTGTCCAGGAAGCCCAGGTCGAACGCCGCGTTGTGGATGATCAGTTCGGCGCCCTTGATGAAGGCCAGGAACTCATCGGCCACCTCGGCAAAGGCGGGCTTGTCGTCCAGGAACTCCAGGGTCAGCCCGGTCACTTCCTGCGCGCCCTGCTCGAAATCGCAGTCGGGCTTCAGGTACTGGTGGTAGTTGTTGCCGGACGGGCGGCGCTTGAACAGCTCCACGCAGCCGATTTCGACGACGCGGTTGCCCTTCTTCCACTCCAGGCCGGTGGTTTCGGTATCGAGAATGATCTGACGCATGGGCTCAGTTTACCGGGCTGCCGTCGCGGATCTGGGTCGCGGCGTTGCGCGCCAGGGTATCCACGCGCTCGTTGTCCGGGTCACCGGAATGGCCCTTCACCCAGCGCCAGTCGATCTGGTGGCGCAGCGTGGCTGCATGCAGGCGCTCCCACAGCTCGCGGTTCTTCACCGGGTCGCCGCCGGCGGTCTTCCAGTTCTTGCGGATCCACCCCGCCATCCACTGGGTCAAACCCTGCCGCACGTACTGCGAATCGGTGAACAGCACGATGTTGCACGGCTCGGTCAGCGTTTCCAGCGCACAGATGGCCGCCATCAGCTCCATCCGGTTGTTGGTGGTGTGCGCTTCGCCGCCACTGAGTTCACGTTCGTGCCCCTTGTAGCGCAGCAGCGCGGCCCAGCCGCCGGGACCGGGATTGCCCAGGCAGGAACCGTCGGTGTGGATTTCAATGGTTTTCAATACAACTCCAGATCAGGTAGCAACGGTGCCGTGCCAGCGCACCGGCAGCGGGGTCGGCCCAGGCAGGGCCAGCGTACGTTTTTCGGCATGGAACAGACAGGCCGCGCGCAGCGGTGCCCAACCGGGCCGGGCACGACCGCCTTCGCCCTGCCACAGCGGGCCCAGGTAGCGCGTCTGGCCACAGTCCAGCCCGTGCCGGTCCAGCAGCTGGCGCAGGCGCTGCGGGGTGCGCACCACCAGGCCGTGCTGGCGCCAGCGGGCGCGGTAAGGGCTGAACGGGTTGAGGCTGGTCAACCACAGGTGGCCGCCAGGCATCAGCACCCGCTCACATTCGTCCAGCAGCGCATCGGCGTCGGCAGCGGTCACGTGCTGCAGCACGATCGCGTTCACGCTCTCGTTGGCCAGCGGCAGCGGCAGCGCACAGCGGGTATCCCCGGCATAGCCCGGCCCATTGCGGTACAGGCGCAGGCCACGCCCGGCCGCCTGCGCATCCTGCAGCCAGCCCGGGCTGGGGGCGACCCACAACCAGGGCTGCACCGGCAGGGCCGCGAGCTGCGGCATCAGCAGCTGCCGTTCCAGCACGCGCAGCGCCCGTGCCGGCTCGCTGTCGAACCAGGGCACCAGGCTCGCTTGACGGTGGCTCTGCAGCAGGGGCATGGTCCAATTCTATGCGACTGACTGCCCTGCCCGCATTTGCGGATAACTACATCTGGATGTTGACGGCCGACGACGGCTCCGCGGTCGTGATCGACCCTGGCGATGCCGCGCCGGTACTGGCGCTGGCCGACCAGGGCCTGCGCGTGGACACCATCCTGCTCACCCACCACCACGACGATCACATCGGCGGCGTGCCCGCGCTGCAGGCGCGTTTTCCCGGCGTGCGGGTGGTGGCGCCGGTGGAAGAACGCATTCCCACGGCCACCGAGCGGGTGGGCGAAGGTGAACGCGTTCAGGCACTGGGGCAGATGTTCCACGTACTATCCGTGCCCGGGCACACCCGCAGCCACATCGCGTTTCACACCGCTGAACAGCTTTTCAGCGGCGATTCGTTGTTCAGCCTGGGCTGTGGACGCCTGTTCGAAGGTACGCCGTCCCAGCTGCTGGCATCGATGCGCAGGCTGGGTGCCCTGCCCGCGCAACTGCTGTTGTGTTGCGCTCACGAGTACACCGTGTCAAATGCCGTCTTCGCGCGGCATGTCGACCCCGCCAACGCTGCGTTGCTGCAGCGCCAAGAGGAGGCTTTGGCCATGCGCCGCGATGACCGTTCCACCCTGCCGGTAACCCTGGCCAACGAGCTCGACTGCAATCCGTTCCTGCGTACCCACACAGCGCCGATCCGCGCGGCGGTGTCGGCGCACCTGGGTCGGGAAGTCGTGGACGACGTCGACGTCATGGCCGGTCTCCGGCACTGGAAAGACGGCTTCCGCGCATGATGCGCCGAAGTCTGACGCTGGCCCTGGGGCTCGCCCTGGGGTTGGCCGGAAGTGCCGGCGCCCAGTCATTGGGCGCCGGCATCAGCCAGAACCTGGCCGCCGCCGCTGCGGTGCCGCTGGACCCGACAGCCCTGCCGGCGGCCAGCGTGCGCAATGGCCAGGACATCTTCACCAGCTTCCGCGACGGCCTGGCCGAGCCCACCTGCAATGCCGAGGCCACCAGCCCGCGCTGGCAGAAGCAGTTCGCCCACGCCCCCTCGCGCCTGGCCAACCAGGACGATGACGCCCTGGTGCTGTTCGGCTATGTGGTGGAAGAACTGCGCAAGGCCAACCTGCCCACCGAATTTGCGCTGATCCCGTTCGTGGAAAGCGGCTACCGACCCAATGCCCGCAACGGCAGTGGTCCCACGGGCCTGTGGCAGTTCATCGCCACGACCGCGCGCAACCATCGCGTGCCGATGTCCAACGGCTATGACGGCCGCCTGTCGGCGGTGGAATCGACCCAGGCCGCGGTGCGCTACCTGAAGACCCTGCACGGCATGTTCGGCGGCGACTGGCGCCTGGCCACCATGGCCTACAACGCCGGTGAATACCGCGTGCTGCAGTCGATGCGCAAGGCCGGCATGAACGCACAGAACGCCAAGCCTGCCGCCCTGCCCGGCCTGTCGCCGGTCACCCACGCCTACGTGGAGAAGCTGCACGCCCTGGCCTGCGTGCTGGAAAACGTCGAAGACCAGCCGGGCGTGATGGCCTCGCTGGACCGCACCGTGCCGGTGCTGAAGGACCACACGCTGCCGGCAGGCACCACGGTGCAGCAGTGGGCCGCGCAGCGGTCGCTCGACCCGGCCCGCATCGCCCGCCTGAACCCCGGCCTGGCCGCCGGCAAGCGCCCCACCGGCAATGCCCGCGTGCTGGCACCGATGTCGGCCTCCAATGCCTCCGTGCTGGACGCAGCGGCCGCCGTGGCGGCCACCGCAGCGGCTGAAACGCCCATCGCCACCCCCGCGCCGCAGGCGGCGAGGACGGTGGCCAGTGCCGCCGACCGCCCACGCAGCCGCCGCCACACCGTGCGCAACGGCGAGTCGGCGTGGACCATCGCCCGCCGCTACGGCATGCCGGTGAAGGCGTTGCTGTCGCTGAACGGCCTGAGCGGCAGCAGCGTGCTGAAGCCCGGCGCCGTGCTGCGCGTAGAAGACTGACCCACGCCCCCGTAGAGTCGAGCTTGCTCGACTGCTTCAGTCGAGCATGGCTCGACTCTACAACTGCCTGCTCCAGTCGACTCTACAAATGCCTGCTTCAGTCGAGCATGGCTCGACTCTACAAGGCACGCGAGACCCGCTACGCAACAAAAAAGGCCCGGCATTGCCGGGCCTTTTCGTTCTGCGCGCCGCCCCGGGTTACAGGTTGGCTTCGGTGGTCTGCACCACGAACTTCTTGCGCATGGCTTCCACGAAGGCCTTGGCGGCAGCGGCACCGTCGATCTGGGACAGCTGGTCCTTCAGCTGCTTCTGCTGCTCGGCGGTCACTTCCTTCACGTCACCCGGGGTGACCTTGTCCACCACGAACACCAGCGCGTGGCCATTCACGTCAATCTTGCCGTAGCTCGGCTTGCCCTCGGTCGGCACCGGTGCGCTGAAGATGGCGCGGTTGATTTCCGGGGTCGGCACCGGCTGGCTGCGCGGCAGGCCCGGCATCGGGCTGACCTGCAGCTTCTCGCTGGCGGCCAGCGACTGCAGGCTGGCGCCGCCCTTCAGCTTGGCCAGCAGGGCCTCGGCGGCCTTGTCGCTGACCTGGCGCTGGCGGTCGGCACGGATCGCGGCGATCACCTGCTCACGGGCCTTGTCCAGCGGCATCGCCTGTTCCGGGGTATGCGCGGCCACACGGATCACCACGCTGTGGTTGCTGCTGCCACCCACCGCGATCGGATCGCTGGCGGTACCGTCCTGCACGCGCACGTCGGAGAACGCATCGCGCAGCACGGCCGGGTCGGCCACTACGCCGCTGGCGGTCGCGCGGCTGATCACACCGGTGGTCTGCAGCGGCAGGCCCACTTCCTTGGCAGCGGCAGCCAGATCGCTCGGGCTCTTGTTGATGGCATCGACCAGACGGCTGGCCAGCTCGTTGAAGCCGCGCTCGCCATCGGCCTTCAGCTGCTCGGCCGCCAGGGTGTCACGCACTTCTTCGAACGACTTGCCTTCGCCACCGCGCACGGCGGTGACCTTGATCACGTGGTAGCCGAAATCGGTCTTCACCGGGCCGACGATCTCGCCGGCCTTGGCGGCAAACAGCGCATCTTCGAACGGCTTCACCATCGCGCCACGTTCCACCCAGCCCAGGTCACCGCCCTGGCCCTTGGAACCGGGGTCCTGCGAATTGGCCTTGGCCAGCGCGGCGAAGTCAGCGCCGCCCTTGGCTTCGGCAGCCAGCTTGGCGGCCTTGGCTTCGGCACCCTCGCCGGTCAGCAGGATATGCGCAGCCTGGCGCTGTTCCGGTGCCACGAACTTGGCCTTCTCTTCTTCATAGCGCTTGCGCAGCGCCGCCTCGTCGGCCGCGGCCGGCGCCGGCAGGTTGGCGCCGTTCAGCTCGACGAACTCCAGCGAGACCGATTCGGCCTGGCGGAAATCCTTGGCGTGGCTGTCGTACCACTGCTTGATCTGCGCGTCGGTCACCGGCGCGGTATCGGCCGGTACTTCCGGCAGACCCACCAGCTGCACATCGCGGGTTTCACCCAGCAGCTTCAGCAGGCGCTCGGTTTCGGCCTGGGTGACAAAGCCCGAATTCTGCAGGCCCGACGGAATGACCGACTGCTGCAGGCTCTCACGCACCAGTTCCTGGAACTGGGTGGGCGTGCGCGGCGGGTTGCCGGTCTGCAGGGCCAGGCGATAGTTGTTTTCGCTGAACTTGCCATCCTGGCCCAGGAAGGCCGGGATGGTCATGATGTACTCGCGCACGGCGCTGTCGCCAATAACGACTCCGGCCTGTTCACCCACCAGGCGCACTACCTGCTCGTCGACCAGCTGGTCCAGCACCGCCAGCTTGTTTTCGGTGCTTTCAAAGGCGCGCGGATCAAAATCCTCACCCTGCTGCTGGCGGGCGCGCATGCGCTCCTGCTCGAAGCGGGTGCGGAAATCCTGCGAACTGATCTCGTGGTGCTGCCACAGCATGCGCACCGGCCACCACGATGGCGCCGAGCGCCACCAGGTCGGCGGCGCCGAAACCTTGGCCACGTTCTGCGCGCCGACGCCACCGAGGTAGCTGTTGTCGATCACGAACAGGAACGGAATCATCAGCAGCCCCAGGATCACAGTGACGATCCAGCCTGAGGTCTTGTCGCGGAGTTTCTGCAGCATGGTGAGGAATCACATGGCCTGATTGGCGAGCCCGGCAGTGTAACCCGCTTCGCCGTCCGTACCAAAAACGGCCGCGAGGCAGGCGGCACAAGCCTCTGCGGCAGGCGACCGCGGAATGGCTGCCGCAGCCCTCAATGCGCATCCTGGCCGGCCCGGCAGGCAGCCGACCGGCCTTCGGCCCGCAGGGCAATGGCGGAGGAAACCACGCCCATGCGCGTCCTTGGCACCGGCGCGTCCGGCTTCATCGGCGGCGCCCTGCCTGGCCGCGCTACCGCACGTGCAGGCGCTGGGTGTGGGCCGGCGGCACGATCACGCCGCACGGGCGCGACCGCTGCCGAACCTGCACCTGCTGCCCTTCATCGATGAGGCGCAGCACCTGCCTCGCTATGACCTGCTACTGCACCACGCGCCTGCAGGCGGGACGATCTGCCGGCGGTGTTCGCCCACGCGGTGCTGGACCGCGTTGCATCGCTTGAACGCCAGCACCGGGCCGCACCCGGCGGACAGGGGCAGGCGCACACCCCGAAAAAGCAAAATGCCCGCGGGTCCAGGACCGACGGGCATCTTCGATGACACTTCAAACTCTGCTGGCGGAGCGGACGGGACTCGAACCCGCGACCTCCGGCGTGACAGGCCAGCATTCTAACCAGCTGAACTACCGCTCCACATAGGCAGAACTCGTTGGGATCCGGGATGGCGGAGCGGACGGGACTCGAACCCGCGACCTCCGGCGTGACAGGCCAGCATTCTAACCAGCTGAACTACCGCTCCACATAGGCAGAACTCGTTGGGATCCGGGATGGCGGAGCGGACGGGACTCGAACCCGCGACCTCCGGCGTGACAGGCCAGCATTC
>NZ_DAMBCN010000003.1:182020-291270 GCF_032056425.1 Stenotrophomonas sp. | reverse complement strand
CCGCGACCTCCGGCGTGACAGGCCAGCATTCTAACCAGCTGAACTACCGCTCCACGTTGTCGTAAACCTTTCTGCTTCCGCCCGGCCAGGGCCGGGAAGGAAACAAGGCGCCCGGTTGCCCGGAAGCCTTTGCAACTGGCGGAGCGGACGGGACTCGAACCCGCGACCTCCGGCGTGACAGGCCAGCATTCTAACCAGCTGAACTACCGCTCCACACTCAAACTTTTACTACGGTGCTGTGGTGGGTGCTGAGGGTTTCGAACCCCCGACCCTCTCCGTGTAAAGGAGACGCTCTACCGCTGAGCTAAGCACCCCAGCGAGCCGCTTAGTTTACAGCATCCTTCAGGGCCTTACCAGCCTTGAACGACGGATTCTTCGAAGCAGCGATCTTGATGGTGTCGCCGGTCTTCGGGTTGCGGCCGGTACGGGCGGCACGGTCGCGCACCTGGAAGGTACCGAAGCCAACCAGGGTGACCGCATCGCCGTCCTTCAGCGCCTTGGTGACGGCAGCAACGACAGCATCGACAGCGCGGCTGGACTCGGCCTTGGTCAGGTCGGCGGCTTCAGCAACGGCATCGATCAATTCGGTCTTGTTCATTCTTTACAGCTCCTTTGGCGGTGGGTTCCGCTTATTCGACAGGGAAGCAACCGCACGCCAACTGCGCACGGCCGCCATGTGGAAACGGTTCGCCGAATTCAGCGATCAGCGATTGCGATCACTCATTCGCGAGTGCTGCTTTTATACCAGCGGCCCTACCCCCACGCAAGCCGGAAAGCCAGCAACGACGCGGGTTTCGAGCATTTCGACAGCGCGCGTCAATGCTTGACGCGCGCGTTCGAAGCCGGTTTGCCCTTGCCACGCACCGTGACGCGCTGCGCACTCTTGCGTGCCTTCTTCGGCGCCAGCGGACGCTCCAGGGCCAGGTCGAGCACTTCCTCGATGTACTTCACCGGCACGATCTGCAGATCGCGGGTGACGTTGGCCGGAATGTCGGCCAGATCCTTGCGGTTCTCCTCGGGAATGATGACCGTGCGGATACCGCCACGCAGTGCGGCCAGCAGCTTTTCCTTCAGGCCACCGATGGCGGTGACGCGACCACGCAGGGTGATCTCGCCGGTCATCGCCACATCGGCACGCACCGGCACCTTGGTCAGCATCGACACCAGCGAGGTGACCATGGCCGCACCGGCACTGGGGCCGTCCTTCGGGGTGGCGCCATCGGGCACGTGCACATGCACGTCGTGCTTCTGCAGGAAGTCGCCATCGATGCCGAAACCATCGGCGCGCGAACGCACCACCGACAGCGCGGCCGAGGCCGATTCCTTCATCACGTTGCCCAGCTGGCCGGTCAGGATCAGCTGGCCCTTGCCCGGCACCAGGGTCGATTCGATCTGCAGCAGATCGCCACCCACTTCGGTCCAGGCCAGGCCGGTCACCAGGCCGATCTCGTTCTCTTCTTCGGCACGACCGAAGTCGAAGCGACGCACACCCAGGTACTTGTCCAGATTCTTGCTGGTCACGCTGACCAGCGCCTTGGACTTCTTCGCACCCTTCTTCGGCTTGGCCGCCTGCGGCCCGGCCAGCGCGATTTCCTTCACCACCTTGCGGCAGATCTTGGCAATTTCGCGTTCCAGGTTTCTCACGCCCGATTCGCGCGTGTAGTAACGCACGATGTCCTGGATCGCATCGCTGCCGATCTCCAGCTCTTCCGGCTTCAGGCCGTTGGCCTTGATCTGCTTCGGCGACAGGTAACGGGTGGCGATGTTGAGCTTCTCATCCTCGGTGTAGCCGGGAATGCGGATCACTTCCATGCGGTCCAACAGCGGGCCGGGAATGTTCAGCGAATTGGACGTGGCCACGAACATCACTTCGGACAGGTCCAGGTCCACTTCCAGATAGTGGTCGTTGAAGGCGTTGTTCTGTTCCGGATCGAGCACTTCCAGCAGCGCCGAAGACGGATCGCCACGGAAGTCCATCGACATCTTGTCGATCTCGTCGAGCACGAACAACGGGTTCTTGCTGCCGACCTTGTTGAGGTTCTGCACGATGCGGCCCGGCATGGAACCGACATAGGTGCGACGGTGGCCGCGGATCTCGGCCTCATCGCGCACGCCGCCCAGCGACATGCGCACGAACTTGCGGTTGGTGGCCTTGGCGATGGACTGCCCCAGCGAGGTCTTGCCCACGCCCGGCGGGCCGACCAGGCACAGGATCGGGCCCTTCATCTGCTTCACCCGCGACTGCACTGCCAGGTATTCCAGGATGCGGTCCTTGACCTTCTCCAGACCGTAGTGGTCGGCGTCCAGGGTGTCCTGCGCGGCCTTCAGGTCCTTGCGCACCTTGGTGCGCTTCTTCCACGGCACGCCCAGCAGCCATTCCAGGTAATTGCGCACGACGGCCGCTTCGGCCGACATCGGCGACATCTGCTTGAGCTTGTTCAGTTCGTTGCGCGCCTTGGCTTCCACCGCCTTGGGCATGCCGGCTTCGGCAATCTTGCGGGCCAGCTCTTCCAGCTCACCCGGCGCATCGTCCAGGTCACCCAGTTCTTTCTGGATGGCCTTCATCTGTTCATTGAGGTAGTACTCGCGCTGGCTCTTTTCCATCTGCGACTTCACGCGGCCGCGGATGCGCTTTTCCATCTGCTGCACGTCGATCTCGCCGTCGACCAGACCGACCAGCATCTCCAGGCGCTCGCCCACGGCCAGCGTTTCCAGCAGGCGCTGCTTGTCGGCCAGGCGCACGCTGATGTGCGCGGCGATGGTGTCGGCCAGGCGCGCCGGCTCGTCGATCCCGGCCAGTGTCTGCAGCAGTTCCGGCGGCAGCTTGCGGTTGGTCTTCACGTACTGCTCGAACAGCGACATCAGCGAGCGGGCGATCGCCTCGATCTCGCGCGGTTCGCGTGCGTCCTCGGCCTCGATCTCCACGGCCTGGCCGTGCAGTGAGCCGTCGCGCTCGTCGACGTGGGTGACCTGTACGCGCGACAGGCCTTCGACAAGCACCTTGATGGTGCCGTCGGGCAGCTTCAGCAGCTGCAGCACCTGCGCCAGGGTACCGACCTGGTACAGGTCGGCCGCGTGCGGGTCGTCGGTTTCGGCGGACTTCTGCGCCAGCAGCAGGATGCGCTTGTCTGCCTCCATTGCCTGTTCGAGCGCGTGCATGGACTTGTCACGGCCGACGAACAGCGGAATGACCATGTGCGGGAACACCACTACGTCGCGCAGCGGCAGGACCGGCAGGTCGAGGGTCTCACTTGGGGAACGGGCCATGGGGGCTCCAGGGAAGGGGAAAACCGTCTCCGGGAGGGCATCTTCCGGAGACAAAAAAAGCCGATGGCCCCGTTATGGGGCCATCGGCTTTCAGATGCAAGGCGTTCGTGAAAACTACTTTCAAATCAGCAGCTTGAAAGCGTCATTCGGCGCCTGCGGCCTTCTGTTCAGGGGCCGCCGGGGTCTGGTAGATCAGGTACGGCTCGGACTTGTGTTCGATCACCGATTCGTCCACCACCACCTTGCTGACGTTTTCCTGCGACGGCAGGTCGTACATAGTGTCCAGCAGGACCGATTCGACGATGGTACGCAGGCCGCGGGCACCGGTCTTGCGCTTCAGCGCCTTGCGGGCAATGGCCGACAGGGCATCCGGGCGGAACTCCAGCTCCACGTTCTCCATCTCGAACAGCTTCTTGAACTGCTTGGTGATGGCGTTCTTGGGCTCGGTCAGGATCTTGATCAGGGCCGGCTCGTCCAGCTCTTCCAGGGTCGCCACGACCGGCAGGCGGCCGACGAACTCGGGAATCAGGCCGAACTTGATCAGATCTTCCGGCTCGACTTCGGCCAGCACCTTGCCCACTTCCTGCTTGCGCTCGGTGCTCTTCACCTTGGCGCCGAAGCCGATGCCGCCGGCGTCGTTGGAGCGCTGCTGGATCACCTTGTCCAGGCCGGCGAACGCGCCGCCGCAGATGAACAGGATGTTCTTGGTGTCCACCTGCAGGAATTCCTGCTGCGGATGCTTGCGGCCGCCCTGCGGCGGGACGCTGGCCACGGTGCCTTCGATCAGCTTCAGCAGGGCCTGCTGCACGCCTTCGCCGGACACGTCGCGGGTGATCGACGGGTTCTCGCTCTTGCGCGAGATCTTGTCGATTTCATCGATGTAGACAATGCCCTGCTGCGCCTTCTCGACATCGTAGTCGCACTTCTGCAGCAGCTTCTGGATGATGTTTTCCACGTCCTCGCCCACGTAACCGGCTTCGGTCAGCGTGGTGGCATCGGCCATGGTGAACGGCACGTTGAGCAGGCGGGCCAGGGTTTCGGCCAGCAACGTCTTGCCCGAACCGGTCGGGCCGACCAGCAGGATGTTCGACTTCGCCAGTTCGACGTCGTCGTTCTTCTGCCGGCTCTCGATGCGCTTGTAGTGGTTGTACACGGCCACGGCCAGGGTGCGCTTGGCACGGTTCTGGCCGATCACGTACTGATCGAGCACCTCGAGGATCTCGCGCGGCTTGGGCAGCGAACTGCGCGCCGACTGCGCCTTTTCCTCAAGTTCCTCGCGGATGATGTCGTTGCACAGCTCTACGCATTCATCACAGATGAACACGCTCGGACCCGCAATCAGCTTGCGCACTTCATGCTGGCTCTTGCCGCAGAAAGAGCAGTAGAGGATCTTGCCGGTGTCCGTGGAACGACCTTGGCGGTCTTCGCTCATGCTTCGCTTACCCAGTTACCCCACCCGCTGAACGGGGGTTCGATTCGAGAATAGCACAGGGCCGGAGGGACGCCAGTCCCGGTCCGACCCTGCAGGAACGAGGCCTTGCAGGCCCCGTGAAGGCCGATCAGCCGGCCTGGATCGACTCTTCCGGACGACGCTCCAGCACCTGGTCGACCAGGCCGTAGGCCACCGAGTCAACCGCGCTCTTGAAGTTGTCGCGTTCGGTGTCACGGGCGATCGTTTCCAGCGACTGGCCGGTGTGCTTGGCCAGCACCTCGTTCAGGCGCGCACGCAGGGTCAGGATCTCGCGGGCGTGGATGTCGATATCGGTCGCCTGGCCCTGGAAGCCGCCCAGCGGCTGGTGGATCATCACGCGCGAGTTCGGCAGCGCATAACGCTTGCCGGCAGCGCCCGAGGCCAGCAGCAGCGCGCCCATCGAAGCGGCCTGGCCGACGCAGATAGTGCTGACGTCCGGCTTGATGTACTGCATGGTGTCGTAGATCGCCATACCGGCGGTGACCACGCCACCCGGCGAGTTGATGTAGATGCTGATGTCCTTTTCCGGGTTTTCCGCTTCCAGGAACAGCAGCTGCGCCACCACCACGTTGGCCATGTGATCGTCGATCGGGCCCACGAGGAAGATCAGGCGCTCCTTCAACAGGCGCGAATAGATGTCGTAGGCACGCTCGCCGCGGCTGGTCTGCTCGACCACCATGGGCACCATGTTCAGGGCTTTGGTCCGGTTGTCCATTTCGTGAGGTACCTATCTTGGGGGGAAACACCCCCGCGCCAGGGCTGGCGCGGGGTTTGGGACGATCCGCCCGATCTTACTGGCGGATCGCGTCCTGGAACGACAGCTTTTCTTCGGTGTGCTGGGCGCGCTCGGCGATCCAGTCGATCACCTGCTCTTCCATCACACGGTTCTGCAGACCCGACATGAGCTGGGGGTCGTTGCGGTACATCTCAATGACCTGCTCCGGCTCTTCGTAGGTCGAGGCGATCAGGCGCATCGTTTCGTTCAGGCGCTTGGGGTCCAGGCGCAGGTCGTTGCCGCGGGCCACTTCACCCACCACCAGGCCGACCAGCACGCGCTTGGCAGCCGCGTCCTTGAAGCCTTCGTGGGCATCGGCCGGCACCTGGCCGACGTTCTGGCCGTTGCGGCGGGCCTGCTCGACCTGCTGGGCCAGCATGGCGCGGGCTTCGTTCTCGACCAGGCGCGGCGGCATTTCCACCGACGAATAGGCGGCGATCAGCTGCTCACCCACTTCGCGGCGCAGGCGGTTCATCAGCGCGCCCTTCAGCTCGCGCTCCAGGTTGGCGCGGATGTCGCTGCGGAACTGCTCGACGTCGCCGCCCTTGACGCCGAAGCTCTTGATGAAGGCTTCGTCCACCGCCGGCACGACCGGCTCGGACACTTCGGCCACCTTCACGGTGACCTGCACGGTCTTGCCGGCCAGCACCGGCACGCGCCAGTCAGCCGGGAAGTCCACGTCCAGGGTCTTCTCTTCACCCTTGGCCAGGCCGACCAGGCCCTTTTCAATGGTGTCGAACATCATGCCCTGGCCGAGCACGATCGAACCCTTCTCGGTGCCCTCGGCCGGCAGGCGCTCTTCGCCGGCCTGCGACCAGGTTTCCACCGCGACCAGGTCACCGTCCTGCGCGCCACGGCTGACCGGGGCCCAGGTGCGACGCTGGTTCTGCAGGTTTTCGATCATCTGGTCGATGTCGGCATCGGTGATCTCGGCCGAATGACGCACCACGGTCAGCTTGCTGACGTCGATGTCGCCGAAGTCCGGCACCACTTCCACGGTGGCCACGAAGGAGAATTCGCCTTCTTCGCCCTTGTCGATGCGCGGGCTGCCGACGATGCGCAGGTCGTGCTCACGCACGGCCGCGTCGAAGGTTTCGCGCAGCAGGCCGTCCAGCGCCTCGCCACGGACCTGCGCGCCGAAACGCTGCTCGATCACCTTGGCCGGCACCTTGCCCGGACGGAAACCCTTGATGCGGGTGGTACGGGCGATTTCGCCCAGGCGGCCGCTGATGTGGCTCTGCAGACGGTCTTCCGGCAGCGAGAAGCTCAGGCGGCGTTCCAGGTTGCCGGTGGATTCGATCGAAGCTTGCATGTTGACTCCTGCCACCGGCGGCGCTCGCCCCCGGCTCGATGATGGATGAATCGGTTGTAAGGACACGGCGTCTGGGACGCGCCTGCATTGCCGCAGCCCTTTAGTTTCGCCCAATTCGGCGTGTACTGCCAGCGCGCGGCGGTCAAGCAGCCGCGCAGGGCCCGATCAGGGCGGGGACAGGCCGGCACTGGTGCGAAAGGGGGGACTCGAACCCCCACGCCTTGCGGCACTGGAACCTAAATCCAGGGCGTCTACCAATTCCGCCACTTTCGCGTGGCCGGCACAGACGTTCATTGTCGCAGGCGGGGCTGCAAAGCGGAAGGCGTGACAAAGCTGAACACGCTGGATTCAGGGACCTGGCGTGCTGGCAGGCGGCGCCGGCGCCGGCATCGCGGCGGTCAGGCGCTCGGCCAGCGCGCGGTAGATGGGCACATGGCAGACCCACGACGAGGCAACACGCGCCAGCAGGACCGCCGCCAGGATCGGCAGCAGCATGTCACTGGTGTCGGTCAGTTCCAGCGAAATGACCGCCGAGGTAAGCGGTGCCTGGGTCACGCCGGTCAGGTAGGCGCACATACCCAGCACCACCACCGCGGCCGGGTCCACGCCCGGCAGCAGCACGGCCAGGTTGTGGCCGATGCCCGCGCCTACGGCCAAGGCCGGGGAGAACAGACCGCCGGGAATGCCAGCCACGTACGACACCAGGTTGGCCGCAAACTTCATCAAACCGAAGCTGTGCCCTACCCCGCCACCGCCCTGCACCAGTTCGCGGGCCTGGTCGTAACCGGTACCGAATGCCCCCAGACCAAACACCAGGCCCAGCACGGCCAGGGCCAGACCACAGGCGCCGGCGAACAGCACCGGCTGGGCGGCGCGGCTGCGCCCCAGCCAGCGCGGCCGGCCATCCACTGCCGCCAGCACCATCCGGCTGAACAAGCCACCGGCCAGGCCACCCACCAAGCCGCACAGCAGCACGGCCAGCCAGCCCATGCCCAGCGGCAGGGTGGCGCTGACCCGGCCGAAATAGGTGTAGTTGCCGAGCAGGCCCAGCGACACCACGCCGGCCACGATGACCGCGGTCAGCAGGGTGCCGGAGAAGCGGTGTTCGAAGCGCCCGGACAGCTCTTCGATGGCGAACACCACGCCGGCCAGCGGCGTATTGAAGGCGGCGGCGATACCGGCCGCGCCACCGGCCAGCAGGAAGTGGGTCGCCTGGCGCGGATCGCGGAAGCCCAGCGCACGGCCGATCACGTACATCAGGCTGGCGCCGATGTGCACGGTGGGCCCTTCGCGGCCCACCGACGCACCGCCCAGCAAGGCCAGCACGGTCAGGCCCAGCTTGCCCAGCGACACCGGCAACGACAGGTTCTGCCTGCGGAAGGCGCGATCAGGCGTGTCCAGCGCGGCGATGACCTGGGGAATGCCACTGCCCCGGGTCGGCCGCAGAATGCCCTGGGTCAGCCAGGCCAGCAGGGCGAACAGCGCCGGGGTCAGCAGCAGCGGCCACCACGGCGAGGCATCGTGCACGCGACGGAACACGGCGAAGGCCGCGTCGCTGGCCTTGGCGAAGACAATCGCGGCCAGCGCCACGGCCACCGCGCCGCCCCACAGGGCCAGGCGTTCCAGCCATTGCTGGCGCGAACCCAGCCAGCGCGGGCGGGAGTGGGAGGTATCGGGATCCATGCCCGTATTTTCCCACCCCCACCGCGCAGGCACTGTGCAGGGCTTGGCCGTCCCCCTTGCCGGGGTCAGGGAGCGGGATCGACCGGCCGGGCGGGCCGGGCATCGTCGCCCGCCGCGGCCGCCTCGGCTTCGTCCAGCTGACGGATCTGCATTGCCTGCCCATCGGCCGAGCGCTGCACGGCGACGCCTGCGAGAGCGGACGGCTGCCCTTCGGCGGGATCCAGCGGCTGCGCGGGCTGGAACGCAGTGCCCTGCGGGCGTTCGACGGTGTGCGCCGGATCGGGCACTGCCACGGCAGCCTCCGCCTGTACCGGCGGGTCATCTGCGACACAACCCGCAGTGATCATTGCGGCAAGCATTGCCACGACCGCGGCGGGGTGGGACATCTTGATCATCAGAGCATTCCTGGAAGATGCGCACGGCGGCGCGGAATCTCCATTGGGACGTACCCGCCGGGAGCGCGCTGGGATGCAGCGCACACCCTGCAGAACATCGCTGACGCATGTGGCACGGATGCGGGGCTGAGGCGCCAAGCACCTGTAGCAAATGGCGCAGAAAAGAAAAAAGCCACCTGGCGGACCAGGTGGCTTTCGTCTTGGTGGGCTGTCAAGGATTCGAACCTTGGACCTATTGATTAAGAGTCAACTGCTCTACCAACTGAGCTAACAGCCCGAAATCGGGGCGCGAATTATGGCCCGATCCGCGAGGGCATTGCAAGCACTTTCTTCAACATCGTTGAAACAAGCACTGCAACCGGCGATCCATCGCGAAGGGTTACATCTGAAGAAAAAAGCCACCTGGTTGACCAGGTGGCTTCCGTCTTGGTGGGCTGTCAAGGATTCGAACCTTGGACCTATTGATTAAGAGTCAACTGCTCTACCAACTGAGCTAACAGCCCGTGAAACTCAGACGCACATTGTAACGTGCATTCCGTTTATTGCAATACCGTGTCGGCGTTGCCGATGCGGTTGAATCAGTGGGGTGGCTGAGGGGATTCGAACCCCCGACCACCGGAATCACAATCCGGTACTCTAACCAACTGAGCTACAGCCACCACTGAAACTTTCGCCGCACCGCCGATGCTGCTGGCGTTGAAGCTTGATACGTTGCCCGGGGCCGTCACCGAAGTTCCGATCCGCCGAAGCGAGTCCGACATTCTGGTGCAGCCGCCGCGCTTTTGCAAGCACTTCTTCACATCGCACCAGCGATACCCTGGACTGTCGCGCCGATGGCGCGCCCGACAGGAATCGAACCTGTAACCGCCGGCTTAGAAGGCCGGTGCTCTATCCAGTTGAGCTACGGGCGCCCGAACCGGAACGGCGTCCAATCCGACATGGCGTGGGATTGGTCGGGGTAGAGGGATTCGAACCCCCGACATCCTGCTCCCAAAGCAGGCGCGCTACCAGACTGCGCTATACCCCGGTTGATGCGTCTCCCCAGGCAGACGCCCGGCGAGCTGGCCATTGTGGCCAAGCGTGGCGCAGCCTGTCAACGCGGCCGGTAGCAACCAAGGCGCCGCAGCACGACCACCACAGCAGCGTAAGCAGCCATCGGCTATGCTCGCAGCCAGCGGCCGGATGGCCGTATCGATCCCCTTTTCGCACGGAGACTTCGCATGCGCAGCGGCAACCCGGCTCTTTCCGAGTCGACCTTCCTGGACCTGGCCAGCGGCTCGGTGGTGACCCAGCCCGACCAGGCCATGACCCTCAATGGCACCGTCAACAAGACCGGCATCCTGCTGCTGTTGACCGTGCTGACCGCTGCCTTCGCCTGGAACCAGACCGTGGACGACTACGGCCAGGTGATGGCCGGGGCGAAGCTGTACGCCATGGGCGGCGCCATCGGCGGCCTCGTACTGGCACTGATCACCGTGTTCAAGAAGGAATGGTCGCCGGTGACCGCGCCGCTGTACGCGCTGGTGGAAGGCCTGTTCCTGGGCGCCATTTCGGCGGTGTTCGAGCTGCGCTTCCCGGGCATCGTGTTCCAGGCCGTGCTGCTGACCTTCGGCACCCTGTTCGCCCTGCTGATGGCCTACCGCAGCGGCGTGATCAAGGCGACCGAGAACTTCAAGCTGGGCGTGGTCGCCGCCACCGGCGGCATCGCCCTGCTCTACCTGGCCTCGTTCGTGCTGGGCTTCTTCAACATCAACGTGCCGGTGATTCATAGCTCCGGCTGGCTGGGCATCGCCTTCAGCCTGTTCGTGGTGGTGGTGGCCGCACTGAACCTGGTGCTGGATTTCGACTTCATCGAAAGCGGTGTCGCCCAGCGCGCGCCGAAGTACATGGAGTGGTACGGCGCATTCGGCCTGATGGTGACCCTGGTCTGGCTGTACGTCGAATTCCTGCGCCTGCTGTCGAAGATCCAGCAGCGCTGATCGCAGACAGGGCTGTAAACGACAAGCCGCGATCCGCAAGGGTCGCGGTTTTTTTCATCTGGAACCCCACGCCATGCAGAACACGTCCCTCCCCCGCTTCCACAGTTACCGCCCGGCCGAGGGCCACGGCCTGCCGCACGATCCGTTCAACGCCATCATCGGCCCGCGACCGATCGGCTGGATCTCCAGCTGCAACGCCGAGGGCGCGCTGAACCTGGCGCCCTACAGCTTCTTCAACGCGTTCAACTACACCCCGCCGATCATTGGCTTCTCCAGCCAGGGCCGCAAGGATTCGCTGCACAACATCGAGGCCACCGGCGAGTTCGTCTGGAACCTGGCCACGTTCGCGCTGGCCGAAGCGATGAACGAGAGTTGCCGCGCGGTGCCACCGGACGTGGATGAGTTCGCTTTGGCCGGGCTGGCCCCACTGACCTCCACCCAGGTGCGGCCGCCGCGCGTGGCGCAGAGCCCGGTCAGCATGGAGTGCCGCTGCACCCAGATCGTGCGCCTGCGCGATGCGGCCGGGCAGGACACCAATGGGTGGCTGGTGCTGGGTGAAGTGGTGGCCGTACACATCGATCAGCGCCTGCTCGTCGATGGCATCTACGACACCGCCGCCGGCGACCCCATCCTGCGCGGTGGCGGCCCGGCAGACTACTTCCGAGTCAGCGCCGAACAGCGCTTCCGCATGTTCCGTGCCGCCTGAAGGTCACGCGCTTCGCCACGCAGCGTAGTGCGTGGCCAGGTACTCCACCAGCGCCCGCACCTTGGGCGCCAGCGCACGCGCGTGCGGATACAGGGCGAAGTAGCAGCGCTGTCCGCCATGCCAGGTTGGCAGTACATGAATAAGGCGACCGGCACGCAGGTCCTCCTGCACGGTCAGCGCGGTGAACAGACTGATGCCCATGCCCGCCAGCACGGCCGCATGCAGCGCCGGCGTGGCATCCACGCGCACGCGCTGCCCGGCCTCGATGCTGGCCGTAGCTCCGCGCGGCCCTTGCAGGTGCCAGGGCGCACTGGCTGCGGTCGGGCTGAAGCCCAGCAGCGTGTGCTGCTGCAGATCCGGCGCCTGCCGCGGCAGCCCATGCTGGGCCAGATAGGCCGGGGCAGCCACCAGGATGCGCGGACAGCGGGCCAGTTCGCGTGCCACCAGCTGGCTGTCCGGCAGCGACGGCGCGATGCGCAGCGCAAGATCGAACCCACCGCCCACCACGTCTACCAGCTGGTCATCGGCTGACAGGTCCAGCGACACCTGCGGGTAACGCGCCAGGAAACCCGGCAACCAGTGCGGCAACTCCTGGCTGGCCACCACCTGCGGCACGCTGATGCGCAGGCGTCCGCTGGGCTGCGCCTGGCCGGCGCGGGCGCGGTCGTCGGCCGCCTCAAGCCGATCGAGCAGGCTCACGGCCTCGCGGTAGTAGTCGCGCCCGGCCTCGGTGAGCGACATGCGGCGACTGTTGCGATCAAGCAGCCGCACCTGCAGGTGCTCTTCCAACTGTCGCAGCTGCCGTGACATGGCCGAATGGGTGGTGCCCAGCCGTTCGGCAGCCGCAGTGAAACTGCCCGTTTCGACGATCGCGCGCAGCGCCCGCAACGTAGCAAGATGATCCATCGGGCACGGCTCCTGCGGCGGGGCCCGCCAGCTGCGGGCCCCGCCAGCTTATCAAGCGCCGTCGCCGGTCTTGCGCACCGGCAGCGCCAGGATCGCATCGGTGCTGAGGACCTCACCGAACGCATCTTCGATC
This sequence comes from Stenotrophomonas sp., assembly GCF_032056425.1. Classification (GTDB taxonomy): domain Bacteria; phylum Pseudomonadota; class Gammaproteobacteria; order Xanthomonadales; family Xanthomonadaceae; genus Stenotrophomonas. The sequence goes on along the minus strand of NZ_DAMBCN010000003.1, from coordinate 278,643 downwards.
TGCGCCAGCGATGCTTCATGCAGCGCGCGATGGCCGATGCGCTGGCCGCCGGCCAGATCCAGGTCGCGGCTGGCGGTGGCATCGCCGGCCACCATCACCCGGTAGCCACGCGGGGCCGCGGCGGCATCACGGGCAGCGCCGACCACGCAGGCATGGGTCTGCAGGCCGGTCACGATCAGGGTGTCGATGCCGGCGTCCTTCAGCGTCTTGTCCAGCACGGCGGCCGAGGCACCCGCGAACACGCTGACGTTGTCCTTCTGCACCACGGTTTCGCCGCTGCGCGGCTGCAGGTCACGGTGGAATGCGGCATTGACGCTGCCCTGCGCGAACAGCGGCGCGCCGGCCGGCAGCACGTGCTGCACATGGATCACGCGGATGCCATTGGCATCGGCGAACTCGACCACGCGCTTGGCCTGTCGCAGCGCCACCACCCCATCGGGAATGACCATGCGGCCGCCGCTGAAGCCAGACGCGGCGCTGGCATCGAAGTACTCGTTCTGGAAGTCGATCACCAGCACGGCGGTGCGGGCGGCATCCAGGGCCGCTACCGTCGGCGCGCCGGCCATATGGCGGATGGTGGGATGGGCCGGCTCGGCCGCGGCGACCGGAGCGGTGGTGGCCATGCCGATCAGGCTGGCCAGGCCGAAAGCGGTAAGGTTCATGGGGCAACTCCTGTGCGAGGGGAAAGTGGGCACAGGATGTGGTGCGGACGACGCACGAACCAGCCGCGCAAGAGCACATGATCTGTGCAGAAAACGCACAGGCGAGTCGAGCCATGCTCGATTGCGCTGCGTAGAGCACGGCTCGCCGCTAAGACGCCAGCTTGACCCCGTTGAGCCGCACGATCATCGCGTGGTCGCGCCCCAGCACCACTTCGGCGGTATTGCTGCCGCCACGCACGGCACCTGCGAGGCCTGGCGGATACTTCACTGGCACGCCGGCCAGCGTCTGTACGTGCTCGGGCGGAGAAAACTGGAGCCTGATCACGAACGCCGCACAATTGCCTTCGAGCAGATACACAGGCAGCCCTGCTGGAAATTCGATCAGCCGCAGGATGCGCGCCTCGCTCTCCCGCAGGCGGCGCAGGGGCACGCCCTGCTTACGCAGGCGGCGCAGCGCGCGCTGGGCGCGGGACCACGGCCAGTAGAAGGTGGCGTAGATCGCCACGCCGATGGCATAGACGGCAACGGCCGCCACGACCCACACAGCCGCTTCGGGCATCTGAAAAAACATCCTTTCGGTGAAAACCTCCGTTGAAAACGCAGACGGGCCGTCCAAGAACGGCCCGTCTTCAACACTTCCTGCCTGTACTGGACATCGCCTGAAACGATCCCCAGCAGGAAGGCGCAGCCGCTTACAGGCGGCTGGCGATGGCCTTGGCAAAGCCCATGGTGGTGCCGGTGCCGCCGAGGTCGCCGGTCAGCGAATCCTTGGCTTCCATGGTGGCCACGATGGCCTTGCGCAGGCGCTCGGCGTTTTCCGGCTGGCCGATATGGTCCAGCATCTGTGCGGCGGCCAGCAGCAGCGCGCACGGGTTGGCCTTGCCCTGGCCGGCGATGTCCGGCGCGGTGCCGTGCACGGCTTCGAAGATCGCCGCGTCCTTGCCGATGTTGGCACCCGGGGCCAGGCCCAGGCCGCCGACCAGACCGGCACACAGGTCGGAGATGATGTCGCCGAACAGGTTGGTGGTCACGATCACGTCGAACTGTTCCGGACGCATCACCAACTGCATGCAGCAGTTGTCGACGATCATTTCCTGGAACTCGATGTCCGGGTACTGCGCGGCCACTTCACGGGCAACGTTCAGGAACAGGCCCGAGGTCGACTTGATGATGTTGGCCTTGTGCACGGCGGTGACCTTCTTGCGGCCGACGCTGCGGGCCAGCTCGAAGGCGTAGCGCACGATGCGCTCGGAGCCCTTGCGGGTGATGCGGGTGCCCGAGAACGCGGTCTCACCATCGGCCGAGACTTCCTGACCCTCAGCCAGGTAAGCGCCTTCGGTGTTCTCACGAACGGTGATCAGGTCGACGTTGTCGAAACGCGACTTGGTGTTCGGGAAGGTGTGGGCCGGACGCACATTGGCGTACAGGTCGAAATGGCGGCGCAGGCTGACGTTGATCGAGGTGAAGCCACCACCGACCGGGGTGGTCAGCGGGCTCTTCAGCGCCACCTTGTTGCGCGCGATCGATTCCAGGGTCACCGCCGGCATCAGGTCGCCATGCTTTTCCAGCGCCACCAGGCCGGCGTCAGCGTCTTCGTACTCCAGGCCAGCGTTCAGCTGGTCCAGCACGTACAGGGTGGCGTCCATGATTTCCGGGCCGATGCCGTCGCCGCGGATGACCGTAATTTTCTGCGTCATTGATCGATGTTCCGAACAGGGGGAAGTACGCCGTCCGGACGTGCCCGGAAACGCCGGCGCAAAGGAAGTTTCACCCGCAATTATGCCTGAGCCGGGGCCGAGGTCCCAAATAGACCATGGTCCCAGTCCCCGGCTCAGGCAGAATTGCCCGCGCATTCCTCCTCTACCCCCGCCTGTCGGCGCGCCCCTTCAACAAGAAGGGGCTCCTGGGCGGTCGGATCGCGGGAAAGGCCCCCCGCGCAGTGGGGGGCGCCGGCGCCGGGGCCCCCCGCGCAGTGGGGGGCGCCGGCGCCGGGGCGTGGCCGGCGGCTGTTCGTTCAGGTGGACGCCGGGCGTGGCCCGGCGTTGCCTCAGTGCTCGTGCGCTTCGGGGGCGGCGGCGCCGCCTTCCAGCTGGTCGAGGAAATCGACCGCGCGGCGCAGGTGCGGAATGACAATCGAACCGCCCACCACCAGGCCGACCGAGAAGGTCTCGAAGAACTCTTCGCGGCTCACCCCGGCCTCCTTGCACTGGGCCACGTGGTAGCTGATGCAGTCATCGCAGCGCAGCACCATCGAGGCGACCAGACCCAGCAGTTCCTTGGTCTTCACATCCAGCGCGCCGGCCTGGTAGGTCTGCGTGTCCAGCGCGAAGAAGCGGCGCACGACCTGGTTCGGCTCGCCCAGGATGCGCTCGTTCATGCGCTTGCGGAACGCGGTGAATTCGGCGATGCGGTCCTTGCTGCCGTCGTCTGCCGCGCTCATGCCTGGCCCTGCCCGGCCAGCAGCGGCTCGAGCTTGCCTTCACGGTGCAGGGCCATCATGTCGTCGTAACCGCCGACGTGGACATCCCCGATGAAGATCTGCGGCACGCTGGTACGGCGGGTCAGCGCCATCATCTTCTCGCGCTCGGCCGGATCCAGGTCGATGCGGACCTCGGTCCACTGCTGGCCCTTGCTCTTGAGGAAGTTCTTGGCGGCCACGCAGTACGGGCAGACGGCGGTGGAATAGAGGGTGATGGCGGGGCTGGCGCTGGAGGGCTGGGCTGTCACGGGAAACTCCACGATGGATCGACGGTCTGTATATGGTACCGGTGCGCTGGAATTTCCACGCCACCACCGCAACACTGTGGATTAACGAAGGGTTGCCCCCTGTCCTGCCACGCTGTGCCCGCCCTGCCCCGAGGATGTCCCGCTTGCGAGCCCTGCTGCTGACCACCGCCGTGACCCTGGCCCTGGCCATGCCGCTGGCCCGCGCCCAGGAAAAGCTGCCCGACATCGGTTCGTCGGCCGGCGAGCTGCTGACCCCGGCCCGCCAGGCCGAGTACGGGGCCATGATGCTGCGCGAACTGCGCAACTACGGTTACCTGCTGGACGACCCCCTGGTGAACGACTGGCTGCAGACCATGGGCACCCGTCTGGGCTCCAACAGCGACCAGCCCCGGCAGTCGTACACCTTCTTCATGATGAAGGACCGGCAGATCAACGCCTTCGCCACCCTGGGCGGCTATATCGGGGTCAACGCGGGGCTGGTGCTGACCGCCGAGCGCGAAGATGAAGTGGCCGCGGTGCTGTCCCATGAAATCGCCCACGTCACCCAGCAGCACGTGCTGCGCGGGGTGGAACGGGCCCAGCGCGACCAGATTCCGATCCTGCTGGGCATGCTGGCGGCAGTGGTGGCCGCCCAGGCCAGCAACAGCTCCTCCTCCGGCAACGCGACCATGGCCGCGATCAGTTCGGGCATGGGCCTGATTCAGCAGCGGCAGATCAACTACACCCGTTCCAACGAATCCGAGGCCGACCGTCTGGGCATCCGCACCCTGTCGCGCAGCGGCTATGACGTGGACGCGATGGCCGGCTTCTTCGAACGCATGTCGGCGGCCATGCGCGGCAACGACGGCGGCTACAGCATTCCCGACTTCCTGCGCACCCACCCGGTCAATACCACGCGCATCAGCGAAGCCAAGGCGCGTGCCGAGCAGATGAAGAAGGACACGGTGGTGCTGACCACCACCACGCCCGGTGGTGAACGCAAGGAACGGGTGAATCCTGCCGACCCCAGCCTGTCCGAGCCGCTGTTGCGCGGCAACAACCCGCTGCTGCCCGGCAACGTGCTGCGCCTGCCGATCGGCCAGCTCAACCGCGGCCCCAGTGGTGATTTCGAGTGGGCCCGCGAGCGCCTGCGCGTGCTCAGCGGCGACAGCAGCGGCGACGTGGACCGCGAGTACGCCGATCTGGCCAAACGGCAGAAGACCGGGCTGACCGATGCGCAGCGTTATGGCCAGGCCCTGGCCGGCATGCGCGGGGGCCGCAGCGGTGCGCTGCAGTCGCGCCAGGCGCTGGCCGACTTGGCCCAGACCCACCCGGACAACCTGTGGCTGGCACTGGCCCTGGCCGAAGCCGAATCGCGCTCGGGCCAGCCCGCCCAGGCCAACGCGCGCTTCGAGCAGCTGCTGCGCCAGCACCCTAACAGCCGGCCGGTCGCCCTGACCTATGCCGAGATCCTGAACGAACAGGGCGGCCGCGAGGCCGGCCAGCGCGCACAGGCCATGCTGCGCCCACTGCTGTCGCAAAGTGGTAACGATCCGGTCTTCCAGCAGCGGTACGCCCGTGCCAGTGAACTGGCCGGGGACAGCGTGCGCGCCAGCGAGGCCTACGCCGAAGCCGCCTTCCTGGGCGGCCGCCCGGAGCAGGCCCTGCTGCAGCTGCAGGCTCTGAAGCGCAACCCGGAACTGGATTACGTGGGCCGCGCCCGCGTGGATGCACGTATCGAGGCGATCACCCCCACCGTGCTGGAGCTGCGCCGCCAGGGCGTACAGGACCCGGAACTCGACCGCCGCTGAGGCGCGCATGACCGGCCGATGGCAGCCGGTCATTTATTCGGCCGGGTCGTCACAAACATGTCATCAAACCGTAGTCTACTGGCACCACTCCAGTAACCGAGCCCTACGGTGTCCTCGTGCAGAAACGCATCCTGATCGTCGATGACGAGCCCGCGATCCGAGAAATGGTCGCCTTCGCCCTGCGCAAGGGCGACTACGAGCCCGTACACGCTGGCGATGCCCGCGAAGCCCAGACCGCCATTGCCGACCGCGTGCCCGACCTGATCCTGCTGGACTGGATGCTGCCCGGCACCAGCGGGCTGGACCTGGCCCGCCGCTGGCGCAAGGAAACCCTGACCCGCGAAGTGCCGATCATCATGCTGACCGCACGCGGCGAGGAAAATGACCGCGTCGGTGGTCTGGAAGCCGGTGTGGACGACTACGTGGTCAAGCCGTTTTCGGCCCGCGAGCTGCTGGCCCGCATCCGCGCGGTCATGCGCCGCGCCCGCGATGACGACGAGGACGGCAGCGTGTCGGTCGGCCCGATCCGCATCGACGGCGCCGCCCATCGCGTATTCGCCAACGACCAGCCGGTGCCGATCGGCCCGACCGAATACCGTCTGTTGCACTTCTTCATGACCCACCCCGAGCGCGTCTACACCCGCGCGCAGCTGCTGGACCATGTGTGGGGCGGCAGCGTGTACGTGGAAGAGCGCACCATCGACGTGCACATCCGCCGCCTGCGCAAGACGCTGGAACCGTTCAATGCCGAGAACATGGTGCAGACCGTGCGCGGCGCCGGCTACCGCTTCTCCACCGCCACCTGAGCCTCGTCGTGCCGGCACCGCGCACCTGCCGGTGCCGGTGTCGGCATCTCTGCTATAACCCTCGGTTCACCGCGTGAACCGCCGCCTCCAACGACGAGACCGCAATGCCCCGCCACATCCGCTCCGCCTGGTTGAAGACGCTGGCCTCCGTGGCGGCGATAGTGCTGCTGGCCGGCGTGGTCGGGGGGATGAGCGGGCATCTGTGGTTGTGCATCGCACTGGCCGCACTGGCCACGCTGGCCTGGCACTACTGGCGCCTGCGCAGCGTGCTGCGCCGGCTGACCGCGCGCCAGCGCTGGGAAACCGCCGAGGAAGGGTCCGGCGTGTGGAACGAGCTGGACCGCCTGCTGTACCGCAACCAAGTGGAAATGCGCGTGCGCAAGCGCCGCCTGCTGGACATGCTGCGCAGCTACCGCGCCGCCGCCGCTGCCCTGCCCGATGCGGTGGTGGTACTGGACCGCAACAGCCAGCGCGTGCAGTGGTTCAACGAAGCGGCCACCGCCCTGCTCGGCCTGCACCACCCCGGCGATCTGGGCGAAGCACTGGTGGACCGCCTGCAACCGATGCCGCTGGCGCACTGGCTGGCCGGCGGCCGCAACGCCGAACCGATCCTGGACGTGCCCTCGCCGGTGGACCCGGCCATCCGCCTGAACCTGCGGCTGATTCCCTACTCGCAGGACTACTGGCTGCTGATCGCGCGCGATGTCAGCAAGCTGCTGCGCCTGGAACAGGTCCGCCGCGATTTCGTGGCCAACGTGTCGCACGAACTGCGCACGCCGCTGACCGTGGTGCATGGCTATCTGGACATGATGGACCCGGAGGATTTCCCGGGTACCGGCCCGATGCTGGAAGAAATGCGCAAGCAGAGCCAGCGCATGGCCCAGCTGGTGGAAGATCTGCTGACCCTGTCGCGGCTGGAGTCGCAGGAACACAGCGAGGCAGAGACCGTGGCCATGCAGCCGATGCTGGCCACCCTGCGCCGCGAAGCCGAGGCACACAGCCAGGGCCGCCACCAGATCAGTGTGGAGGATCTGGCCGGGGTGGACCTGCAGGGTTCAACCAAGGAACTGCACAGTGCCTTCTCCAACCTGGTGACCAATGCCGTGCGCTACACGCCTGCAGGTGGCCGCATCGACGTGCAGTTCCGCCGCGAAGGCGACGGCGTGGTGCTTGCCGTGCGCGATACCGGCTACGGCATTCCCGCCAACCACCTTCCGCGCCTGACCGAACGCTTCTATCGCGTGTCCAGCAGCCGTTCGCGCGAAAGCGGTGGCACCGGGCTGGGCCTGTCCATCGTCAAGCACATCCTTGGCCTGCACCACGCACGGCTGGAGATCGACAGCGAAGTGGGCAAGGGCTCGGTGTTCGCCTGCCATTTCGATGCCGACCACGTACGAACGCGCGACACCGCCCCCCTGACTTCCATCGAAGAATGACGCCATGAGCAGCCTCGGATCCCTCCCCCTCCCCGTGAGCCCGGACAACGATCCGTTGCGCGATCCGGCGCTGTACATCAACCGCGAACTGTCGCAGCTGGATTTCAACTTCCGCGTGCTGGCCCAGGCCATGGACCCGCAGGTGCCGCTGCTGGAGCGCCTGCGCTTCATGTGCATTTCCTGCACCAACCTGGACGAGTTCTTCGAGATCCGCGCTGCGGCCGTGCGCCACGCGCAGGAATTCGGCCTGCCGCCGGCCCCGGACGGCATGAGCCCGCAGACCATCCTCAACGCCATCCACGAGCGCGCCGCCGAACTGGTGGACCAGCAGTACCGCTGCTGGAACGAGACCCTGCGCCCGGCGTTGATGGAGGCGGGCATCGGCGTGCTCGGCCGCCATTCCTGGAGCGACCGCCAGCGCCGCTGGCTGCGCGCGTACTTCCGCAACGAGATCATGCCGGTGCTGTCGCCGCTGGGCCTGGACCCGGCGCATCCGTTCCCGAAGATCCTCAACAAATCGCTGAACATCGTGGTGGTGCTGAAGGGCACCGATGCGTTCGGTCGCGCTGGCCACCTGGCCATCGTGCGTGCGCCGCGTTCGCTGCCGCGCATCATCCAGCTGCCGGAAAAGCTGGGCGGCCCGCAGAACTTCGTGTTCCTGTCCTCGGTACTGTCCACCTTCGTGGACGAGCTGTTCCCGGGCATGGAAGTCCAGGGCGCCTACCAGTTCCGCGTCACCCGCAATTCGGAACTGGTGGTGGACGAGGAAGAAGTGGAGAACCTGGCGCTGGCCCTGCGCGACGAACTGGTGGACCGCGGCTACCGGCCGGCGGTGCGGCTGGAGATTGCCCATGACATGCCGCGCGAGATCGTGCGCACCCTGCTGCAGAACTTCGGCCTGACAGAAAACGCGGTGTACCGCATCGACGGCCCGGTGAATCTCAACCGCATCATCCAGCTGTACGACCTGATCGCGCAGCCGGATCTGAAGTACCCGCCGATGACCCCGCGAACGCTGCGCGACAGCGACGGCATCTTCGACACTGTGGCCCGCCAGGACCTGCTGCTGCATCACCCGTTCGATGCCTTCAGTGCGGTGCTGGACCTGATCAAGCAGGCGGCGATCGACCCGAACGTACTGGCGATCAAGCAGACCCTGTACCGCACCGGCAAGGACTCGCAGATCGTGGAGGCACTGATCCAGGCCGCACGCAACGGCAAGGACGTGACCGTAGTTGTGGAACTGCGCGCGCGCTTCGACGAAGAGGCCAACCTGGGCCTGGCCGACCGCCTGCAGGAAGCCGGCGTACAGGTGGTGTACGGCGTGGTGGGCTACAAGACCCACGCCAAGATGCTGCTGATCGTGCGCCGCGAAGGCCGCAAGCTGCGCCGCTACGTGCACCTGGGCACCGGCAACTACCACAGCGGCACCGCCCGCGCGTACACCGACATCAGCCTGATCACCGCCGATGCAGACATCGGCAACGACGTGCACCTGCTGTTCCAGCAGCTGTCCGGGCTGGCCTCGAAGATGAAGCTCAAGCGCCTGCTGCAGTCGCCCTTCACCCTGCACGCCGGCATCCTGGGCCGGATCGAGCGCGAAACCCGCATCGCCGCGGCCGGCCGCCCGGCGCGCATCATCGCCAAGATGAACGCACTGAACGAACCGCAGGTGGTGCGCGCCCTGTACGCCGCATCGCAGGCCGGGGTGCAGATCGACCTGATCATCCGCGGCGCCTGCACCCTGCGCCCGGGCGTGCCGGGCGTGTCGGACTCCATCCGCGTGCGCTCCATCGTCGGCCGTTTCCTGGAACACAGCCGGGTGTACTGGTTCGGCAATGACGGCGCCCCGGAACTGTATTGCGCCAGCGCCGACTGGCTGGAACGCAACCTGCTGCGCCGGGTCGAAACCGGCTTCCCGATCCTGGACCCGGAACTGGCCAAGCGGGTGTACCGCGAAGTGCTGCAGAACTACCTGGACGACAACCTCAACGCGTGGGAGCTGGATGCCGAGGGCGTGTACCACAAGCGTGCGCCGGCCCACGATGAAGCGCCGCATTCGGCACAGATGGCGTTGATGCAAGGGCTGTGACCCGGCGGGTGTCGACCAAGGTCGACACCTAGCTACAGCAAAAGCAGTCGAGCATGGCTCGACTCTACAGAAGCGATTCAACACCGGGATCTGACCCCGTGCCGTTCCGACAGACCGCGGGAACTGTCGAAGGCGGGGTGGGTCCGGTTGCGGGGGCGTGAGCGCCATGGATGGCGCGATCGAGGCTACATGGACGTATTTACGCCGTCCCCCGCAACCGGACCCACCCCGCCATCCCACGGACAGCCCGCCTTTGACGTTGACGTTGACATTGATCCGGCAGGTGCAGGGCGCAGCCCTGCCGCACGCCCCCTGCAAAATGTGAAGGCCGCGCGGTGACGAGCACACCGCCCCTTCGGCTAACATTCGCCCATGCCGCATACCACCACGACTCCGCCCGCATTGCAGGATGGCGACCTGCTGGCCGCCATCGACCTTGGCTCCAACAGCTTCCATATGGTCATCGCGCGCTACACGCTTGGCCAGTTGCGGGTAATCGACCGCCTGCGCGAAACGGTACGCATGGCCGATGGCCTGGACGGCAAGGGCGGCCTGTCCGCCGCCGCCCGCCAGCGCGCGCTGGAATGCCTGGCCCGCTTCGGCCAGCGCATCCGCAACGTGCCCCCGCACCGCGTGCGCGCCCTGGCCACCAACACCGTGCGCCAGCTGCGATCGCCGCAGGCGTTCCTGATGCCGGCCGAAACCGCGCTGGGGCACGCCATTGAAGTGGTGAGCGGCCGCGAAGAAGCCCGCCTGATCTACCTGGGCGTGGCCCATGCCCAGCCGCCCAAGGCCGACCAGCGCCGCCTGGTGATCGACATCGGCGGTGGCTCCACCGAGTTCATCATCGGCCAGGGCATGCAGACCCTGGAACGCGAGAGCCTGCAGGCCGGTTGCATTGCCAGCACGCGCCGCTTCTTCCCCGGCGGCAAGCTCAGCCGCAAGCGCTGGAAGGACGCACTGGCCGAGATCGGTCGCGAGTTCCAGCCCTTTGCCAGCAAATACCGCGTGCTGGGCTGGCACGAGGCACTCGGATCCTCGGGCACGCACAAGGCGATCAGCGAGATCTGCGCCAGCATGAAGCTGAGCAAGGGCGCGATCACCGCCGAAGCCCTGCCACAGCTGCGCGATGAGCTGCTGAAGGCCAAGAAGATCGACGACATCGTGCTGCCCGGCCTGTCCAGCGACCGACGGCCGATCATCGCCGGCGGCATCCTGGTGCTGGAGGCGGCGTTCCAGGCGCTGGGCCTGCAGAAGCTGCTGGTCAGCAAGGCCGCCATGCGCGAAGGCATCCTGTACGACATCGTCGGCCGCGCCGGCGAGAACGACCCACGCGACGAATCGGTAGCTGCGCTGACCCAGCGCTACGGCATTGATACCGCCCAGGCCGACCGCGTGCAGGACACCGCCCTGGGGCTGCTGGAACAGGTGCAGGAGCGCTGGAAGCTGGATGCCGATGATGCGCGCATGCTCGGCTGGGCCGCGCGCCTGCATGAGCTGGGGCTGATGATCGCCCACAGCGGCTACCACGTGCACGGCAGCTACGTGCTGGAAAATTCCGACATTGCCGGCTTCTCGCGGCAGGAACAGCAGATGCTGGCGGCACTGGTACGCAGCCATCGGCGCAACGTCGGCAAGTCCGCCTTCGATGCTCTGCCCGAGCGCCTGCTGCTGACGGCACGCCGGTTGACCGCACTGCTGCGGCTGGCCGTACTGCTCAACCGTGCCCACGAAGACGTGCCGCCGCCGGCACTGGAACTGACCGCCGACGACAATCGCCTCTCGTTGATCGTGCCGCAGGCCTTCATCGATGCCCGGCCGCTGCTGCGTGCGGATCTGATCGGCGAAACCGAAGGCCTGGCCGGGCTCGGCCTGCAGTTCCGCCCCTTCGTGGTGTGACCCCAAGCCGGCTCCGCGCCGGCCTCCGAAAGCCTCCGAAAGCGGCCCGGCAACGGGCCGTTCTCGTCTGTGTTTTGCGCAAACTTCAAGCTGAATGCGGATTCAGCTTTCTTGTCAGGACCTGTGTCGTGCCGGTCTGCATGACCCTAAGCCCTTGCTTTCATTAAATTTTCGTGATCTCAAGGCGACAAAAATCGACACATTTCGTAACACCCCCTTTACAGATGGTTAACGAACGAGAATAAATCGAAGTCACCGGCTCAGTCCTGACAGGCGACACCGGCTTTCGCAGGCCCTTTTGGCCTGCATCTGCAGCCTCAACGAGAGAGAGAGACTCGATGACTTCACGCTCCACCGTGCTGGGCCAGGCGATCCGCCATGCCCTGATCGTCGGCACCGCAACCATTGCGCTGCCTGCACTGGCCCAGGACGGCGCCCCCACCACCCTCGATCGCATCGAGATCACCGGCTCACGCATCCGCCAGGTCGACGTGGAAAACGCCAACCCGGTGCTGGCGATCTCGCGCAAGGACATCGAACGCCAGGGCTTCAGCTCGGTGGCCGACATCCTGCAGAACGTCACCGCCATGGGCAGCCCGGCCATCAGCCGCGCCAACGTGCTGAGCGCCGGTGAAAACGCGGGCGGCACCTACATCGACATGCGCAACCTGGGCGCCCAGCGCACCCTGGTGCTGGTGAACGGCAAGCGCCTGGGCATTAGCACGTCCGGTTACCAGGACGTGTCGAGCCTGCCGGTGTCGGCGGTGGAGCGCATTGAAGTGCTGAAGGACGGCGCCTCGGCCATCTATGGTTCGGACGCCATGGCCGGCGTGGTCAACATCATCACCCGCCACAACGCCACCGGCGTGACCGCCAACGTCTACCACGGCCAGTACAGCCAGGGCGACGGTGCACGCGACCGCTTCGACGTGGTGGCCGGTTGGGCCAACGACCATGGCTCCATCACGCTGTCGGCCGAACATTCCGAAGAAAAGGCCGTGTGGGCCAAGGACCGCGACTTCAGCGCCTTCGGCAACACCGCCCGCCACCCGACCGAGGCGTGGACCACGGTCAGCCAGTGGGGCCAGATCACCGGCCTGCGCGGCCCGGGCTGCACCGCGCCCAACAACGGCACCTGCAGCTATTCGCTGAACCGCGGCGCCGACCCGCTGAACCCGGCCAACTACCACCTGACCAATGCCAGTGCACCGGATGGCGATGTCAGCAACACCAACGAACAGATGCACCTGAACTACCCGCTGAAGCGTGATTCGGTGTTCGTCGATGGCCGCCTGAACATCACCGACAACGTGCACTTCAGCACCCAGCTGGGCTACAACAAGCGCGAGTCGAGCCGCCAGATCGCCGGCTATCCGCTGCAGTCGTCCACCGCCGGCATCGGTTCGATGTCGATCGACAGCTACTTCAACCCGTTCGGTCGCAAGAACGGCTATGCCACCCCGACCGCGGTGGCCTGGAACCACCGCACCTGGGAAGTGCCGCGCGTCAGCGACAGTGAACTGAAGACCTATCGCGCCGTGGCCGCCTTCGACGGTACCTTCAACATCGGCGAGCGCTACTTCGACTGGGAAGTGGGCTACCAGTACAACAAGAACGAGCTGCGCCAGCACGCCACCGGCAACCTGCACAAGGAACGCGTGAAGAACGCGGTGGGCCCGTCGTACTACAACGCCACCACCGGCAAGGTCGAGTGTGGCAGCGCCACCGCGCCGATCGCCAACTGCATGGTCTGGAACCCGCTGGTCGCGGCCGGTGTGGTGAACCCGTACGGCCTGACCGGCAACCAGGCCCTGATCGACTACCTGATGCCGGCCGAGGATTCTTCCGGCAAGACCGTCGGCAAGAACTTCTTCGCCACCATCGCCGGCAGCATCGTGACCCTGCCGGGCGGCGATCTGGGCTTTGCCTTCGGTGTGGAACACCGCAAGGAAACCGGCGAATTCATCCCCGATGCGCTGGCCCAGACCGGTGCCACCACCAACCTGGCCGCCGGCCCGACCGGTGGCGGCTACAAGGTGAAGGAAGCCTACCTGGAGTTGAACGCGCCGATCCTGGCCGGCCTGCCGGGCGCGCAGGAGCTGACCCTGAACGCCGCCACGCGCTTCTCGGACTACGACACCTTCGGCAACACGCTGAACAGCAAGTTCGGCTTCAAGTGGCGCCCGATCGAACAGCTGATGGTGCGTGGCACCTGGGCTGAAGGCTTCCGCGCCCCGACCATCAACGACCTGTACGGCGGCGGTTCGGAAACCTTCACCACCGGCTACGCCGATCCCTGCGACACCGTCTACGGCCCGTCCAAGGACAGTGCCGCCGTGCGCGCGCGCTGCGCCCGCGACATCGCCAACGCCGACACCTACCGTCAGCTGAAGCAGGGCAACGTGCCGATCACCAGCAGCACCGACCAGACCCCGGTGCCGTTCACCAACGGCTCCAACCCGCTGCTGCAGCCGGAAACCTCCACGAGCAAGACCCTGGGCCTGGTGTGGAGCCCGAACTTCATCCAGAACTTCAACGTTTCGCTGGACTGGTGGAAGATCCGCATCGACAACACCATCGTGGCCGACAGCCCGAACCAGATCCTGATCGACTGCTACGAGCAGGGCATCGATTCGCGCTGCACGCAGTTCACCCGCGACCCGTCGCTGGGCATCGTCAACAAGCTGACCTACGGCAACCGTAACGCCGGTTTCCTGGAAACCGAAGGTTACGACATGGAGCTGACCCACCGTCTGGACACCGACGCGCTGGGCACCTTCAGCACCCAGTGGTCGACCACCTACGTCAGCTCGAACATCTTCCGTTCCACCAACGATCCGACCGTGGTGCCGACCCCGGTCAACGGTATCGCCACCAACACCACCAACGGCTTCCGCGTACGTTCCAACCTGACGGTGGGCTGGGACAAGGGCGACTTTGGTGTCAGCTGGACCGCCCGCTACTACTCCGGTGTGAAGGAGACCTGCCTGAACGCGGTCACGCATCCGGATGAATGTTCCGATCCGGGCGTGCGTGCACCGTGGTTCTCCGGTTCGCGCAACTACAACGAGCGTGGTTCGGTGACCTTCCACGACGTGCAGTTCCGCTACAACCTGCCGTGGGATGCAACCGTGGCCGTCGGTGCCAACAACGTGTTCGAGAAGTACGGCCCGAACATGTACACCAAGCCGAACTCGGTGTTCTCCTACTACGGTGGCTACGACATCGGTCGCTTCGTTTACCTGAAGTACCAGCAGCGCTTCTGATCCCGCGCGTTGCCGCAGTAAAGTGACACGACCACGGCCCTTCGGGGCCGTGGTTTTTTTCTGCGTCCGGCAGGCCTGGACACCGTCATCGGACGGTCGCATTACGGTCACAACGGCTACATCGCCAGCGCCGAGCATGCCGGAAAACCGGAGGCCCGCCATGCGCCATGCCATCGTCACCGAGACCTATCCGCCGGAGGTCAACGGCGTTGCACTGACCGTGCAAAGCCTGGAGCAGGGACTGCGCGCCGCCGGCCATGAGGTCGATCTGATCCGCCCACGACAGGCCAGTGAAGCGCTGGAAGCGGCGCCGGGCACCCTGCTGGTGCCGGGCGCCGCCCTGCCCCGCTACCCCGGCCTGCGCTTCGGCCTGCCCGCACCGATCCGCCTGGGACGCCACTGGCAGCAGCACCGCCCCGACGCAATCTACATCGCCACCGAAGGCCCGCTGGGCTGGTCGGCGCTGCGCACCGCGCGGCGGCTCGGCATTCCCGTTGCTACCGGCTTCCACACCCGCTTCGACGAATACCTGCCCGACTATGGCGTGGCGTGGCTGCAGTCGGCGGCCATGCGCTGGATGCGACGCTTCCACAACCAGGCCGACGCCACTCTGGTGCCGACCCGCGAGCTGCAGCAGTTCCTCGGCGACCAGGGATTCGAGCGCGTGCGCCTGCTGGCGCGCGCGGTGGACAGCCAGCAGTTCGACCCGAGCCGCCGCGATCCCGCGTTGCGCGAGGAATGGGGCGTGGACGGCAACGGGCTGGTTGCCCTTTACGTCGGCCGCATTGCCGCAGAGAAGAATCTGGGGCTGGCAGTGAAGGCGTTCCGCCGTCTGCAGCAGGTACGGCCGAAGGCGCGCTTCGTCTTCGTGGGTGACGGCCCGGCACGCGACAAGCTGGCCCACGACAACCCCGATTTCATCTTCTGCGGCATCCAGCGCGGCGACGCCCTGGCCCGCCATTTCGCCAGCGGCGATCTGTTCCTGTTCCCCAGCCGCAGCGAGACGTTCGGCAACGTGACCCTGGAAAGCATGGCCAGCGGCCTGGCCACGGTGGCCTTCGACTATGGCGCCGCCCGCGAGTACCTGCGCCACGGCGAGAACGGCGCGGCCGTGGATGACGACACACAGTTCGTGGACGCGGCCGTGCAGCTGGCCAGCAACGATGCGCTGCGCCGCGAGCTGGGTGACAACGCGGCCCGCGCCATGAAGCGCCTGCACCCGCAGCAGGTGGTGGCCGAATTCGAAACGCTGCTGGCCGAGCTGGCCCTGGCACGGAGGAGCGGACATGCGCACCACGCCGCTTGAAGGACTGGCCGGGCGCGAAGCACGGCTGTGCCGGCGGGCCAACCACTACTGCCGGCGCCGCCGGGTGCGCCGCCTGTTCTCACTCATCAGCCGCCTGGGCGACGGCGTGTTCTGGTACGTGTTGATGGGCGCGCTGGTGCTGGTCGATGGCTTCGACGGCCTGCGTGCGTCGGTGCACATGGCCGCCACCGGGCTGGCCGCACTGCTGCTGTACAAGGGCCTGAAGCGCTGGACCCGTCGCCCGCGCCCCTATGCGGCCGACCTGCGCATCCGTGCCTGGGTCGCGCCGCTGGACGAGTTCAGCTTCCCGTCCGGGCACACCCTGCACGCGGTGTCTTTCACCATCGTGGCGCTGGCGTACTACCCGTGGCTGGCGCCGCTGCTGGTGCCCTTCACCCTGGGCGTGGGCCTGTCGCGGGTGGTGCTGGGCCTGCATTACCCCAGCGACGTGCTGGCCGCGACCGGCATCGCCACGCTGCTGGCGTGGGCCAGCCTGAGCTGGCTGCCGCTGCCGGTGTAATCGGCGGCTGATCCGCCGGCCATCGCGCCGCGCCAGCGGTAGCGCCGGGCCATGCCCGGCGGATGATGCCCTAGAATGACCGCATGACCACGCTGTTCATTTCCGATCTGCATCTGGACCCCAGCCGTCCAGCCATCACCGACCTGTTCCTGCGCTTCCTGCGTGAGGAAGTGCCTGGCGCCGATGCGCTGTACATCCTCGGCGATCTGTTCGAAGCCTGGATCGGCGATGACACCCCGTCGCCGGTGGCCGATGCCGTGGCCGACGCGCTGAAGACGCTTGTCGACAGCGGTGTGCCGGTCTACTTCATCCGTGGCAACCGCGATTTCCTGTTGGGCGAGGACTATGCGCGCCGCGCCGGACTGCGCATCCTGCCCGACCCCTGCGTGATCGATCTGTACGGCCGCGCGGTCATGCTGCAGCACGGCGACCTGCTGTGCACCGATGACATTCCCTACCAGCAGTTCCGCGCGCAGACCCGCGATCCGGTGTTCCAGGCGCAGTTCCTGGCGCAGCCGCTGGCCGCACGCATTGCCTTCGCGCAGAAAGCACGCGATGCCAGCCAGGCACGCCAGTCGGAAATGAAGCACGGCGACCGCGCACAGTTCGAAACGGTGACCGATGTCGCCCCGGCCGAGGTGGATGCCACCTTCGTACGCCACGGTGTGGATACGATGATCCACGGGCATACCCACCGCCCGGCCATCCACAGCATCCAGGCCGGTGGCCGCGCGTGTACCCGCATCGTGCTGGGCGACTGGTACGAACAGGGCTCGGTGCTGCGCGTGGACGCTGGCGGCTGGCGCCTGGATTCCCTCTGACAGGGGGTGCGGCCGCGCCTCACCGGCGCGGCTGCCTGTCCAACATCGCCGGCCACACGCTGCGCAGGTGATGCTGCAGTCCGGTATCGAGCGTAGCGGGCCATTCGGGCCAGATGCGACCAAACGCGCCAAAGGGCCGCCTTTCGCGCTACCGTGTCTGTGCCACGACAGGGGATGCACATGGCCGCAGCACAGCACCTCGCAGACATCCACGGTACTCCTGGCGTGTTGCGCATCGGCCTGTTCTTCGATGGCACCCGCAACAATGCGCACAACCTGGCGCGCGGCAGAGCACAGCCGGTGCAACCCCGTCCCGCTTTGCTGCGCGCAGACGATGATTCGACCTACCAGAGCCGGCTGACCAGCAGCTACGACAACGGCACCACCAACATCGCGCGCCTGCACCGGCTGTACCCGGACAGCCGCCGCGCGCCGCTGGCCCAACCCTCGCTGGCGATCTACGTGGAAGGCGTCGGCACCCGCGACGATGCCGAGGATGACCTGATCGGCCTGGCCTTCGGCATCGGCGCCAGCGGCGTGCGGGCCAAGGTGCAGCGCGCGCTGCAGGAACTGCTGACGGGCGCACTTTCGGCCCTGGCGGCGCATTGGCAGCAGCCGCTGCAGTCGGTGCAGGTCGACCTGTTTGGCTACTCACGTGGCGCGGCCGCCGCGCGCGACCTGGCCAACCAGCTGCGCGGCTGGGATGCCGGCCAGTGGCGCCTGCGCCTGCAGGGTGCCGGCCTGCGCTGCAGCGACGACTTCGCCTTGCCGCGCCCGGCGCTGCGCTTCATCGGCCTGTTCGACACGGTCGTGGCGGTCAGCGGCCGACGTGCCGACGAACAGCCGCGCATTGCATTGCCCCCCGGGATTGCCGAGCGCGTGGTGCAGCTGAGCGCGCGCGATGAGCACCGCCAGCACTACGCCTTGACCACCGTGGCCCCGTCGCACGAGGAAATCGCGCTGCCAGGCGTGCATGCCAACATCGGCGGTGGTTACGACCAGCGCGAGGAAGGCCCGAAGCTGCTGGGCAGGCCACGCCGCCAACCTCTTCGCCGTGCGCCGGTGGATGATTACCAGACACCTGCACTGGCCATGCTGCAGGCCACGACGGTCTACGCCGAAGCGCAGGCTGATGCCGAACGCTGGCGCCAGCAGCTCGGGGCAACCGAACAGGAAGTGTGGGTGGATGTGTGGCACCAGTGGCAGCAGCAGCGTCGGGCCGGCAGCCGCAGCGTGGTGATGGCGCCGGTGCTGCATGTGACCGCGGCGGTGGTGTTGCGGCGGCGCATCGACTGGCGTTACCAGTTGATCGCGCTGCAGGTGATGCAACAGCACGCCGCGCAGGCCGGGGTGCAGTGGAGCGCCGACGCCGCACAGGTGGAAGGCTGGGAACTGCCCGCGGCGCTGCAGCCGATCGCCCGCAGGCTGCTGGCCGGGCAAGCCTTGACCCCCACCCAGGAAGCACTGCTGCGCCGTCGTTACCTGATGCAGTCGGCACACTGGAATTTTGATGCACTGGGCGATACCGCGCTCACGTATGCCGCTGATGCAGGGGTAAGCGAGCTGCCATACCGCCCCGGGCCGGGCCTGTTCTACATCAACCGGCCGACGGTGGACGGGCGGCGGGTGGTGTTGCCCAACGCGTGAGGCGCATCCACGCATGGCGTGGATCTACTGCGCCAACCCGCTTCTGGTAGGTGCCAAGCTTGCTGGGCACAGCGCATCAACGCGCGGCCATCCACGCAGGGCGTGGATAACCCCTGCAACGCGGCTCAGCCGGCCTGTTCCACCAGGTTGGCCAGCTCATCCTCATCGAAGCCGGCCAGCAGCCGCGCTTCCAGGTTGAACGGCCCGTGCAGGTAACCACCGGCATACTCGTGCAGCAGTTCCTTGAAGCGCGCACGCGGCTCGATGCCAGCGCGGTCGCAATACCAGCGGTACCAGCGCGAACCGGCCGCCACGTGGGCCACTTCCTCGCGCAGGATCACCTCCAGCACATCGGCCGTTGCACCGTCGCCGACATTGCGCAGCTTTTCGATCATGCCCGGGGTGACATCCAGGCCACGCGCTTCCAGTACGCGCGGCACCAGGGCCATGCGTGCCAGGCCGTCATGCGCGGTCTTTTCGCACATTTCCCACAACCCGTTGTGCGCGGGGAAATCAGCATAGTCGTGGCCATGCGCCAACAGGCGCTCGCGCAGCAGCAGGAAATGACGCGACTCGTCGTCGGCGCAGCTCACCCAATCGGCATGGAAGGCCGCGGGCAGGCCACGGAAACGGTAGACCGCATCCCAGGCCAGGTCGATGGCGTTCAGTTCGATATGGGCGATGGCGTGGATGAAGGCCGCACGCCCTTCCACGCCGCCCAGGCCACGCCGTGGCACTTCGCGCGGATGCACCAGGCGCAGGTGTGCCGGTCGCCCGGGCATGCGGATCGATGCAGGCGGCGCGGCGTCGGCCGGCACCTTCAGGCGACCGGCGCGGAAGGCCGCCGCGTACGCCTGGGTCAGTGCCACCTTGCGCAGCGGATCGGCTTCGGCCAGACACTGCTGCGCAGCGCGCAGCAGGTCACCGTCCATGTCAGGCACGTCACCCACGGCCTGCGCCTCAGGCGCGGCGCTTGTGCTTGGCATCGTCCGAACGCAACTGCTGGATGCGCTCGAAATAGCCCGGCTCGATACCGGTGGGGTAATGCCCGTTGAAGCACGACGAATCGAAGTTCTGCAGTGCGGCGTTACCTTCGCGCACCGCCGCTTCCATGTCTTCGATGTCCTGGTAGATCAGCCAGTCGCAGCCCAGGTGCGCTTCGATCTCTTCCACGCTGCGGTTGTGCGCCACCAGCTCTTCGGCCGCCGGCATGTCGATGCCGTAGATGTTCGGGAAACGTACCGGCGGTGCGGCGCTGGCCAGGTAGACCTTGCGGGCGCCGGCGTCGCGCGCCATCTGCACGATCTGCTGGCTGGTGGTGCCGCGTACGATGGAATCATCCACCAGCAGCACCACGCGGTTGCGGAATTCCAGGTGGATCGGGTTGAGCTTGCGGCGCACCGACTTCACCCGCTCGCCCTGCCCCGGCATGATGAACGTGCGGCCGACATAGCGGTTCTTGATGAAGCCTTCGCGGTACTTCACGCCCAGCACGTTGGAAATTTCCAGCGCGGCGTCGCGCGAGGTATCGGGAATCGGAATGATGGTGTCGATGTCGTGGTCCGGGCGCAGGCGCAGGATCTTCTCGCCCAGCTTGATGCCCATGCGCATGCGCGCCTTGTGCACCGACACGTTGTCGATCATCGAATCGGGACGGGCGAAGTACACGTACTCGAAGATGCACGGGGTGTGTTCGGCCGGCTCGGCGCAGATTTCCGAGAACAGTTCGCCGCGCGCGGTGATCACCAGCGCTTCGCCGGGCTGCACGTCGCGCACGCGCTGGAAGCCGAGGATGTCCAGCGCCGCCGATTCGGAGGCCACGATGTATTCATCGCCTTCGGCGTGGCTGCGCTTGCCCAGCACCAGCGGACGGATGCCATGCGGATCGCGGAAGGCGACCAGGCCCAGGCCCAGCACCACGCTGACCACCGCATAGCCACCCTTGCAGCGGCGGTGTACGCCGGCCACGGCGCGGATCGCCGCTTCCGGGCTCAGCTGGCGCTGCTGCTCCAGTTCGTAGGCGAACACGTTCAGCAGCACTTCGCTGTCCGAATCGGTGTTGACGTTGCGGCGGTCCTGTTCGAACACCTGCTGGCGCAGCGCCTCGGTGTTGATCAGGTTGCCGTTGTGGGCCAGGGCGATGCCGTAGGGCGAATTGACGTAGAACGGCTGTGCCTCGTCCATGCCTTCCGAGCCGGCGGTCGGGTAGCGCACGTGGGCGATGCCGACGCTGCCTTCCAGGGTGGACATGGTGCGCGCGTCGAACACGTCGCGCACCAGCCCGGTGGCCTTCTGCACCCGCAGGCGGCTGCCGCTGGCGGTGGCGATGCCTGCCGCGTCCTGGCCACGGTGCTGGAGGACGGTCAAGCCGTCATACAACTGCCCGGCGACGTTCTGGTTGCCGACGATTCCGACGATGCCACACATGGTGCGAGGTCTCCGCTGGGCAGTGCCCAGTTACAAGGAAGGTGGCCGTGCCTGGCCTTTAGTGGTCGCCGCGCCTGCGGTCGACGTTGGCCGGATCGTCCGGCTCGATGTTGCCCGGCAGTGCAGGGGCATCCGGGCGCACTTCGGCCGGATCGTATGCTTCGCCCTGTTCCGCTTTCGCGGGCCGCAGCCATCCGCTGCCCGCCACTACCTGGTTGAGGATGCCATTATCGCCTGTCGCGCCCGGCTTGCCCAAATCGGCGCCAGCGCTCTTGCCCAGTTCCATCAACGCAGATGGGGACATAGCGTCCATCGGCAAGGCCTTGGGCAGCAGGTCGGCGCCGGGCACCTGCCAGTGCGGCAGCTTGCTGTTCATCCAGGCCACGGCCGGGTTCAGCACCGGGCGGATGGCCGAGGCATGCCACGACCGTTCGCCGGCCAGCGGGGTGAAGCTGCCCAGCAGCAGCAGGATGGCGGCGATCAGACCGCCACGCACCGCGCCCAGGACCCCGCCCAGCAGGCGGTCCAGGCTGCCCAGCATGTTGCGGTGGACGATGTGCTTGATGACCATGCCGATCACGGCCACCACGATCATCACGCCGATGCCGACGCCCAGGTAGCCGCCGACGAAATGTTCGCCGCCGGGTGCGGCCGGCGCGGCCCACCAGCGCGCGGCATCATTGCCGAAGGCGAAGGCCGCCCAGGCGGCGACCAGCCACGACACCGTGCCGATGACGATGCTGACGAAGCCGCGCAGCAACCCCAACAGGGTGGAGGCGGCGATCACGATCAGCAGCACCACGTCGATCATGGCGCCCCGCTCCTTCGGCGGCGCTGGCAACGGGGCTGCCGACAGGTCATGGGTGCGGGCGCACCATGCCGGCCACGCCGACCTTGGCGGCCACCTGGGCCTTCAGCTGGTCAGCGTCGGCGCGGTTGGCCACCGGCCCCACGCGCACCCGGTGCAGGGTCCCCTTGTCGGTACGCACCTGTTCAACGAAAGCGCTGAAACCGGCTGCACGCACCTTGTCGCGCAGGGCGTTGGCATCGCTGGCCTGGCCGAAGGCGCCCAGCTGCACGGCGAAGCCGACGCTGCTGGCCGCCGGCGCGGCGGGCGTTGCCGGCGCTGGCTTGGCCGCCGCCGTGCCCTCCGGCTTGGGCTGCGGCTTCGGGGTTTCAGGTTTCGGCGCTTCCGGCTTGGGGGCCGGCTTGGGCGCTTCCGGCTTCGGCGCGGCGGCCACCGGGGCGGCTGGCAGGGCTTCGCTGCGCACCGGGTTGGTCGTGGCGGCCGGCGACGGCGCGGCGACCGGAGTGCTGGCGCTGGGCGCGGCCGGACTGGCAGCGACGGCCGCAGCCGGTGCTGCGTCCAACGTGATCACCTCGGCCTTCACGTCAGCACGCACCTTCACCGCCTGCAGGCGGGCCGCCTCGGCCTGGGCGCGGTCGGCATACGGCCCCACGCGCACCCGCCACGCAGCGCGGCCGTTGATGGTGGTGGTATCCGAGAAGCCCGGCAGCTGCGAGCGCTTCAGGTAGGCGATCACCGCATCGGCGTCGGCCTGGCTGGCGTAGGCGCCAAACGTGACGGCGTAGTTGCCGGCAGCCACTGCCGGCGAGGTGTCCACGGTCGGCGGCGCTGCAGGCGCGGCCGCTTCGTCCAGGGGGCGGGCCTGGCCACTCTGCAGACCGGTGGCGCCGCCTGCCGGGGCAACCAACGGCAGTTCACGGGTTTCAAACTGGCCATCGCCCGGCGCGTCAGGCGCGGTGATCGGCACATTGGCCACACCGCTGTCCGGGGCCGGCCCCTTGACCAGCATCGGCAGGAAGATCACGGCCAAGGCCACCAGGACGATGGCGCCAATCAAACGCTGTTTCAGGGGTGTATCCACGTGAGGCAGGCGACAGGCGGAAGTTGGGTCGATTATACGGGTGCTGGGCGAAACGGCGTCGGCGGCGGCTGAACGCGGGTCAGGCCGAGGCCTGCAGCCACGCCAGCGCCTGTGCCGCGGTGTGGAACGAACCGAAGACCAGCACGCGATCGCCACGCTGCGCCTGCGCCAGCACCTGCTGCAGGGCCTGCTCGACGTTGTCGGCCAGGGTGGCCGCTGCCGCGGCGGTCTCGGCCAGACGCGCCTGCAGCTGCTGCGCGCTCTGCCCGCGGGCACCGTCCAGGCCGGCCAGGGTCCACTGCGCGACCACGTCCTGCAGCGCGTTCACCACGCTCACCGCGTCTTTGTCCTGCAGCGCGGCGTACACCGCCAGGGTGCGGCCGGGCACCACTTCGGCGTTCAGCGCACGCGCCAGCTGCGCCGCAGCCTGCGGGTTGTGGCCCACATCCACGCGGATCTGCACGCCATCGCGCTCGAAGGCCTGCAGGCGGCCGGCAATGCGCGCGGCGGCAACGCCCTCGGCCCACGCCGCACGCGGCACCGGCTTGTCCAGCGCGCGCAGCGCAGCGATGGCCGCACCGGCATTGGCCAGCTGGATCGGACCGGCCAGGGCCGGAGTCGGCAGTTCCAGCCGGGTACCGACATCGCGCCAGCGCCAGCGCTGCGCGTCGATCGGTTCATAGAAGTAATCGCTGCCACCGCGGATCGCATTGGCGCCCAGCAGATAGGCCCGGGCCAGCACGCTGGACGGCGGATCGGTCTCGCCCAGGATCACCGGCTTCCAGCCGCGGATGATGCCGGCCTTCTCGGCACCGATCGCTTCGCGGTCCTCGCCCAGCCATTCGGCATGGTCGATATCCACGGTGGTGATCACCGATACATCGGCGTCAACGATGTTCACTGCATCCAGGCGACCGCCCAGCCCCACTTCCAGCACGGCCAGGTCCAGCCCGGCCGCCGCGAACAGGTGCAGCGCGGCCAGCGTGCCGTACTCGAAATAGGTCAGCGTGGTCTGCCCGCGTGCCGCTTCCACCGCGTTGAACGCCGCCACCAGCGCGGCATCGTCCACGTCCTGGCCATCGATGCGCACGCGCTCGTTGTAGCGCAGCAGATGCGGCGAGGTGTAGGCGCCGACCTTCCAGCCGGCGGCCCGGGCGATGGCTTCGATGAAGGCGACGGTGGAACCCTTGCCGTTGGTGCCACCGACCACGATGGTGCGCCCGGCCGGTGCGCCCAGGCCCATCGCTGCGGCCACGGTGCGCACGCGCTCCAGGCTCATGTCGATGCTCGCCGGGTGCTGGCGTTCAATGTAGTCCAGCCAATCGGCCAGGGTGGTCGGGGTGTTCGTCACGGCAAGGGTTCCAGCAGCAGCAGGTGGTTCGTTGGAAGGGTTTACAGCGCGCGGTGCTTGGCTTCGCCGAAGAACGGCGTGTGGTGGGCGCAATCGTTCAGGCGCACCACTTCCAGGCTGTCCAAATCGGCGCCTTCGAGCAGGTTCAGGGTGGTCGGCGCCTGGCGGAAGGTCCACAGGCGGGAGATCGGCAGGCCCAGCACCTTGCACAGGATCACCCGGTTGACCGCGTCGTGGGCGACTACCAGCAGGGTGTCGTGCTCGCCAAGGCCTTCAGCGGCACGGGCCAGACCACGCCAGCTGCGCTCCAGCACCAGGCGCAGCGATTCGCCGCCGGGCATCAGCACGGTATCGGGTTCCTCGCGCCAGGCCTTCAGGCGCGACGGGTCTTTTTCGTTGATCTCGCTGGCCAGCAGGCCTTCCCACTCACCGTGGGCGATTTCCTGCAGTTCCGGTTCGGTCTGCAGCATGCCGGCGCGGTCGGCACCGAGGGCGAGCTGGGCGGTCAGCTGGGCGCGCGACAGCGGCGAGGCCACCGCACGGGTGATGTCCACCGAAGCGAGACGGGCGCCCAAAGCCTGGGCCTGGGCTTCGCCGATGGGCGAAAGCGGGATGTCGATCTGGCCCTGGTAGCGGCCTTCGGCGTTCCACGGCGTTTCGCCGTGACGGGCAAGCAGGATGCGCATGCGAACAAGGGGTCCTGGGGGGAGGAGGTTTCCGCGTTTCGTTCACATCCTGTGAAGTGCGCGGAACAGGGATGATACCTGTTCGGCGCGCCAGGCCGGGCCGCGCATGAAAAAACCCCGCGACGTCAGTCGCGGGGTTCTGGTGTCTCCCGGCCATTCCCGCTGAGCATGAACCGTTTTCAATGCCGAGCGGGAGGTTCCGCGCGCATTGCAATGCGCTCATTGCAATGGCGCCCACAGGTCATGGGGCGCGGCTCGGCGCTACAACCGGCGGTCCCCGCTTGCGCGAGGACGGCGGATCTTACTTCGCCAGGTTCAGTTCCTTCAGCAGCTGCGGCGCCGGCGCCACTTCCTGCATGATCCACTGCATGTAGCGGCTGTCCACGGCGATCATGCGGGTCATCACCGGGTCGAACACCCAGTTGGAGCTGACCGATTCCCAGTTGCCGTCGAAGGCCAGGCCGACCAGCTTGCCGTGCGCGTCAAGCACCGGCGAGCCGGAGTTGCCACCGGTGATGTCCAGGTTGGACAGGAAGTTCACCGGCACCGAACCGATGCGCTTGTCTTCCAGGCCGCCGTAACGCTTGGCCTTGACCGCATCGAGCAGCGCCTTCGGCGAATCGAACGGGTCTTCGCCGGTTTCCTTGGCGGCCACGCCTTCCAGGGTAGTGAACGGGGTGTACTGCACGCCGTCCTTGCCGTAGCCCATCACGTTGCCGAAGGTGATGCGCAGCGACAGGTTGGCATCGGGATAGACGAACTCGCCCTGGCTCTTCTTGTAGTCGGCCACGGCCTGCAGGTACAGCGGACGGGCAGTCAGCGATTCGCCTTCGCGGATCTTCTTCTGCTCTTCCTGCTTCAGCAGCGCCGGCATCACTGCCACGGCGTACTGGATGGCCGGATCGGTGCTGGCTTCAAAGGCGGCGCGGTCGGCGTTGAACCACTTCAGGCGCGCGTCCAGGCTGCCCAGCTCGGTGCCCGACAGCTTGCCGACCATCGACTTCACGGCGGCCTCGTCGCTGCCGCCCAGCCACGTGTTCAGCACTTCGTTGTCACGCTGCGCGGCCGGCAGGGCCACGTACTGATCCAGCCAGTAGGTCTGCAGCTGCTGGTCCATCTTCGCCACGTAGCGGCGGTCCATCTGCTTCAGGCCACCTTCGATGGTGGTCAGGTCACGCTGCTGGAAACCCGCTTCGCGCTCGGCGTCCGGCTTGCTGCGCTCGATCGACAGGCGGTACAGGGTGATGGCCGCGCCCACCGCGGAAGTGTTGTTGAACTGGCCCACGAACAGATCGCGTTCACGGGTGGCCTTGCTGGTGGCCAGGTGCTGGACCAGCTGCGCGTGCGCGGCCAGGGCCGGCTTGCCGGCGGCGCCCTGCTTCTTCAGCCACGCCAGCACGGCCGCTTCTTCGGCCTGCTTCTGGCCGGCGGCGTCGATGCGCTTGAAGCCTTCCAGCTGGCCCTGGTAGTTCTTGGCCACGTTGTTCATGCTGGCCGCGGTGGCGGCGTACTTCACCTTCACGTCCGGGTCGGCCTTGCCGGCCTCGTCGATCATCTTCAGCACCGCGTTGTAGTGGCGGGCGATGGTCGGGTAGGTGAAGCTGGCGGTTTCGTTGAACTCACCGGCCAGCGCGTAGCGGTTGGTGCGGCCCGGGTAGCCGGCCACCATCACGAAGTCATCGGCGCCCAGCGGCTGGTCGGCGAACTTCAGGAAGTGCTTGGGCTGGTAGGGCACGTTGTCGGCCGAGAACGCCGCCGGCTTGCCGTCCTTGCCCACATAGGCGCGGTAGAACGAGAAATCGCCGGTGTGGCGCGGCCACATCCAGTTGTCGATGTCACCACCGAATTTGCCGACGCTGCCCGGGGGCGCGTAGACCAGGCGCACGTCCTTGATTTCCATGTTGCGGAACAGGCGGTAGGTGTTCCCGCCGCTGAACGAGTACAGGCGGCAGCGGAAGCCGGCATCGGCTTCGCAGGCAGCGACCTGGGCCTTGTCGAAGGCATCCAGGGCGCGGCTGCGGGCCAGTGGATCCTTGCCGGCGGCGGCAATGGCGGCCTTGGCCTGGGCGGTGACGTCGGTGATCTGGTCAAGCACGAACACGCGCGCGTTCGGGCCGGCGCTCAGTTCGTCCTTCTGGGTCGGCGCATTGAAGCCGTCCTTGATCAGGTTCTTCTGCGCGGTCGAATTGAGCTGGATGGCGCCATAGGCGCAGTGGTGGTTGGTGACCACCAGGCCCTGCGGGGAGACGAAGCTGGCGGTGCAGCCGCCCAGCGCCACCACCGCGCCCATCGGGTCGCCGGTCAGGTCGGCCAGCTGTTCAGGCGACAGCTTCAGGCCGGCCTTCTGCAGCGGGCCGGCGATTTCCGGCAGCTGCTGCGGCACCCACATGCCTTCGGCGGCATGGGCGACCTGGACCAGCCCAAGGCTGGCAACGATGGAGAAAGCAAGCAGGTTCGAGCGCATCGAGCAGCCCCTGATGATGGAATCGCCGAGTGTAGCCCAGCCCCCTGCCCCGCCCGATGCCCGGAAGTCATGGGCCAACCCGGCTGTCCGCCGGGCATGGCCCGGCGCTACCGCGGGTGCTGCACACCCGCAGCGCAACATGGGAATTGCGCCCAGCGCTCTATAATCCGCGTTTTCCCCCTGACGAGTTCCACCCGATGGCGCAGCAAACGATGAAGGCCCTGGTCAAGCGCGAAGCCGCCAAGGGCATCTGGCTGGAAGAGGTTCCGGTTCCGACCCCGGGCCCGAACGAGGTGCTGATCAAGCTGGAAAAGACCGCCATCTGCGGCACCGACCTGCATATCTACCTGTGGGACGAGTGGAGCCAGCGCACCATCAAGCCGGGCCTGACCATCGGCCATGAATTCGTTGGCCGCATCGCAGCGCTGGGCTCGGCCGTGACCGGCTATGAAATCGGCCAGCGCGTGTCGGCCGAAGGCCACATCGTCTGCGGCCACTGCCGCAACTGCCGCGGCGGGCGCCCGCACCTGTGCCCGAACACCGTCGGCATCGGCGTGAACGTCAACGGCGCCTTCGCCGAATACATGGTGATGCCGGCCGCCAACCTGTGGCCGATCCCCGACCAGATCCCGTCCGAGCTGGCCGCCTTCTTCGACCCGTACGGCAATGCCGCGCACTGCGCGCTGGAGTTCGACGTCATCGGTGAAGACGTGCTGATCACCGGCGCAGGCCCGATCGGCATCATCGCCGCCGGCATCTGCAAGCACATCGGCGCGCGCAACGTGGTGGTGACCGACGTCAACGACTTCCGCCTGAAGCTGGCGGCCGACATGGGTGCCACCCGCGTGGTCAACGTCGCCAACCAGTCGCTGAAGGACGTGATGAAGGAACTGCACATGGAGGGCTTCGACGTGGGCCTGGAAATGAGCGGCAACCCGCGCGCCTTCAACGACATGCTCGACTGCATGTACCACGGCGGCAAGATCGCCATGCTGGGCATCATGCCCAAGGGCGCCGGCTGCGACTGGGACAAGATCATCTTCAAGGGCCTGACCGTGCAGGGCATCTACGGCCGCAAGATGTACGAGACCTGGTACAAGATGACCCAGCTGGTGCTGTCCGGTTTCCCGCTGGGCAAGGTGATGACCCACCAGCTGCCGATCGACGATTTCCAGAAGGGCTTCGACCTGATGGAAGAAGGCAAGGCCGGCAAGGTCGTCCTCAGCTGGAACTGACCGGCATACGGTAGCGCCGGGCCATGCCCGGCGTTGCTGGCAAGAAAAAGGCGCCCATCGGGCGCCTTTTTCGTAAAGCGTGCCAGGCAAGCCTGGCACCTACCGTAACGCTCGCGGCGTCAGTTGCCGATCGCCACGGTCAGCACGACGCGGTTGTCGGCCAGCTTGCCGTTGTTGTCGCGGCCTGCGCCGTCGGTGCCGTGGTAGGCCACGCCCAGGTTGAACATGCCGAACTGACGGGAAACGCCGACGTTAAAATCGGTGTAATCCTTGCCGTAAGCCGTTTCAAGCGCGGTGCGGCCGACATTGGCGCTCAGCGTGAAGTCCTGCGGCAGGCCCCACTCCCCGCCAACGCCGTAGTACCAGCTCTTGGTATCGGAACCGGACAGGTCGTTGGTGTAGGCCACGGTGAGCTTGTACTGCTCGGCAAACGTGGTGGTGGTGATCAGCTCGTTGTAGTTCAGTTCGCTGGCACCGGGGTAGGTGTAGCGGTTGAGCAGCACGTCGAAGTTGACCTTGTCGCTGACGTCGAAGCCGTAGCCGATCAGGTAGTCCAGCTCGACGCTCGGGTCGCCCGGCCCGAAATCGACACCCGATCCCCACACACCGGCGTAAAGGCCAACCGGGCTGGTGTAGGTGAAGCCGGCCTGCAGGGTGGGATCTTCATCGGTCTGGGAGACGCCACGGAACACGTAGTCGGACACGCCGGTCACGTTCCAGCTGTACGGCGATGCGGCCTCATCCTGGGCACTGGCGGCGAACGGGGCAAGGCAGAGGGCAGCAGCAACGGCGAGGCAGCGGCAGGCGGTCTTCATGGGCATCTCCGGAGGGCGGTGGCGAGGGGAGGCGGGTGGCGCGGCCGGCGCAATCGCTACCGGTTCACGGTTTTTTAACCTGTTTGATATTGCGATGCAACATGTGCCGCCCATGGCGATGGCCCGCTGCGGACGGCTGCCGGCCATCGTTGCCCGGTAGAATCAGCGGTTTCCCGTGCTGAGCCGTGCCCACGCCATGACCGACGCCTCCTCCGCCCTGACCCGCCATTACGCCGACGAACTGGACGCCATCCGCGCCCAGGGCCTGTTCAAGTCCGAGCGGATCATCACCAGCCCGCAGTCGGCCGAGATCACCCTCGACGACGGCCGCACGGTGCTCAACTTCTGCGCCAACAACTACCTGGGCCTGGCCGACCACCCGGACCTGATCCAGGCCGCCAAGGACGCGCTGGATACCCACGGCTTCGGCATGGCCTCGGTGCGCTTCATCTGCGGCACCCAGGACCTGCACAAGCAGTTGGAAAAGCAGATTGCCGAGTTCTTCGGCAAGCAGGACACCATCCTGTACGCGGCCTGCTTCGACGCCAACGGCGGCCTGTTCGAGCCGCTGCTGGGCGAGAACGACGCGATCATTTCCGATGCGCTGAACCATGCATCGATCATCGACGGCGTGCGCCTGTGCAAGGCCAAGCGCTTCCGCTATGCCAACTGCGACATGGCCGATCTGGAAGCGCAGCTGCAGGCCGCCGATGCGGCCGGCTGCAAGACCAAACTGATCACCACCGACGGCGTGTTCTCGATGGACGGTTTCATCGCCCCGCTGGACGAGATCACCGCGCTGGCGAAGAAGTACAACGCGCTGGTGCACATCGACGAATGCCATGCCACCGGCTTCCTCGGCGCCAGCGGTCGCGGCTCGGCCGAAGTGAAGGGCGTGCTGGAGAAGATCGACATCATCACCGGCACCCTGGGCAAGGGCATGGGCGGCGCGCTGGGCGGCTTCACCTGCGCCAGCGCCGAGGTGATCGAACTGCTGCGCCAGCGCTCGCGCCCCTACCTGTTCTCCAACTCGCTGCCGCCGCACGTGGTGGCTGCCGGCATCAAGGCCTTCGAGATGCTGGCCGCCGCCGATGACCTGCGCAGCACGCTGGTGGAAAACACCCGCTACTTCCGCGAGAAGATGGTCGCCGCCGGTTTCGACGTGAAGCCGGGCGTGCACCCGATCAGCCCGGTGATGCTGTACGACGCACCGCTGGCACAGAAGTTCGCCGAGCGCCTGCTGGAAGAAGGCATCTACGCGATCGGCTTCTTTTTCCCGGTGGTGCCCAAGGGCCAGGCGCGCATCCGTACCCAGATCAGCGCGGCACACACCCGCGCGCACCTGGACCGCGCCATCGATGCGTTCACCCGCATCGGCCTGGAACTGGGCGTGATCAAGGGCTGATGATGCACCGGGGTCGGATCCCTTTCCGCAGGAAAGGGCTCTGACCCCACCACCCAGAGCGTGCCGACCAAGGTCGGCACCTACCGGGGGCGCTACGCGCTCGCCGGGCACGGGCCGGCGCTACCGGCGTGACGCGCAACGCGCGTCACTTCTTCTTTTTCTTCTTGTCCTTGGGCTCGTCCTTGCTGGCCACCACCACCGGCTTGGCAGCAGCGTCCTGTCCGTTGCCCTTGGCCACGCGGATGCCGTTGGCCTTCATCCAGGCGTCGAACTGGTCGGCGGTCATCTTCTGGTCGCCATTGCTCATCATGAAGCGGTAGCTGCCACGGCCATCCAGTTCCGGGGTCTTTACCTCCACCACCGGCGCTTCGGCCGGAGGGTCGGCCTTGGCCACTTTCTTGTGGCCGCCGCAGGCGGTCAGCACGGCCAGCGGCAACAGCAGGCCGGCGCAGCGCAGGGTTCGGTTGAGGGTCGGGTACATGGGCACACTCCGTTCAAGCAAATCGAAAACCAGGCGCCCCCTACGCCTGGAACGGTGGCTGGCCGCGGCCAGCCGTGGGCCGGACTTCAGCCCGGTGCAGCGGCCCCCAGCCGCTGCTGGTCGCTGACCTCCAGCACCCGCCACTGGCCCTTGCCGAGATCGCCGAGCACCAGCCCGCCGATCGCGACCCGGACCAGGCGCAGCACCTGCAGGTCGAAGGCCGCCAGCAGGCGACGGATATGGCGGTTGCGGCCCTCTTCGAGCACCACCTCCAGCCACGCGGTCTTGTCGCCGCTGCGCAGCACGCGCACGGCACGGGCGACTAGGAATTCGCCCTCGTCTTCAATGCCGGCCTGCAGCGCCGCCAGCGTGGCGTCGTCCGGCAGACGGTCGGTCTGTACGTGGTAGGTCTTGTCCGGCCCGGTCTGCGGATCGGTCAGGCGTGCGGCCCATTGCGGGTCATTACTGAACAGCAGCAGCCCCTCGCTGGCCTTGTCCAGCCGCCCCACCGGGGCGAGCCACGGCAGGCCTGCCCCATCGAAACAGCGGTAGACGGTGTCACGACCACGCTCATCCTGCGTGGTGGTCACCACGCCGCGCGGCTTGTTGAGCATCAGGTACAGGCGCTGTGGCGCGCCCAGTGGCTGGCCGTCCACTTCAATGGGCGGTGCCGGCTGTGCAATCGGGAATTCGGGGTCACGGACGATGCGCCCAGACACCCGCACGCGGCCTTCGGCGATCCAGCGTGCGGCTTCGGTGCGCGAGCAGACGCCCGCCTTGGACAGCACCCGGGCCAGGCCATGACGCACCCCGGCCGGTGCCGCAGTGGCGCTCGCACGCCCACGCGGTGCGTGGGCGCGGGCGGCGGGGGTGGCAGGCGGGCGGCGCGTACGCAAGCCTCTGCTCCCCGCGCGGCTTACTTCTTCTCGCCCGGCTTGGTTTCAGCCGGTGCGTCGGTGGCGGCCGCCGGCGCTGCAGCCGGGGCCGGGCGCGCCTTGACCACGCGCACGCCGCGCGCCTTCATCCAGGCGTCGAATTCTTCGGCCGTCATGCGCTTGCCATTCTGGCTCATGTCAAAGCGCCACGGCGTGTTGTCGAACTCGGTCTGCGGCTTGTAGGCCGCCGGATCGTTCGGCTTCACCGCCGGCGCGCTAGGAATGGCCTTGGCGATGTTCTGGCAGCCATCGATGCGCAGGCGCTGCAGCACCTGGTCAAGCGACTGCGACGGGTCATAGCTGCTGCCCAGCACACCCGCCGACATGCCCAGCTGGGTGCCGCGGATGTACAGCTCGTCGGCCACCGGCGCGATGGCCGTGGCCGGCAGGGGCAGCGGCGATGCGCTGGTGTTGACCGAGCAATCAACCGCGGCGTGGGCAGCGGGAACCAGGGCCAGCGCCAGAACGGCGGCCGATGCAGTGCGCAGCATGAGGGACATCCACAGAAGGAAGTGACGCGGCGAGTTTAGCAATGCCGCCACAGCTTTCAAGCGGAACCTTCAATGAATACGGCAACTTGTTGGTTTTCTAGAAGAAAAACCGATGGGCGGTCACTCTCGAGCCGGCCCTGCCGGATCCAACCCCATAAACAACAAGACCCGGCCGAAGCCGGGTCCTGCTGTGTCTTACAGGCAGAGCGTCAGAACTTAGTTCTGGACGTTCAGCTCGGTACGACGGTTCTTGGCGCGACCTTCCGGGTTGTCCGAACCATCCGGGTTGGTGTTCGGGGCAATCGGACGGCTCTCGCCGTAGCCGATCGGGCCCTGCAGACGCGAAGCGTCCACGCCGTTCTGGGTCAGGTAGTTGTACACCGCGGTGGCGCGACGCTCGGACAGCTTCTGGTTGTAAGCGTCGGTACCCTTCGAGTCGGTGTGACCGGCCACTTCAACGCGCAGGTCCGGGTAACGCTTCAGGATTTCCGAAGCTTCCGACAGGATGGCCACGGCGTCCGGACGCAGGTTCGACTTGTCGAAGTCGAAGTTCACGCCCTTCAGGTCGATCGAGACCGGCACCGGGCAACCGTCCGGACCGATGGTCTGACCCGGCTGCGAGTTCGGGCACTTGTCGTCGCAGTTGTTGACGCCGTCACCGTCGTCATCCAGGTCGGCGCAGCTCGGGGCAACCGGAGCCGGAGCCGGCGCAGCGGCCACCGGGGCCGGGCCCAGCGGGATCACGACGCCGACCGAAGCCAGCACGTCGCCGAACCAGCTTTCGTCGCGAGCGGCAACGCTCTGGTCGTCGAAATCAGCGCGGTAGGCCACTTCGGCGCGGACAGCAACGCGCTTTTCGAAGGTGGTCTGCAGGCCGACGCCCAGCTTGGCCGACAGGTTGCCGTCCTTGCGGTCAGTCAGCACGCCAGAAGTGTTCAGGTACTCTTCTTCCGACTTCTGGTAGCCCAGGCCACCGACGATGTACGGGTTCCAGCCGCGGCCTTCCTTGATGAAGTGGCGACGCAGGTCGAACGACACGCCGTACTGCGACCAGTTACGGTCCTGGTCGGCGTCGAAGTTCGGGTTCTGGTAGTTCAGCTCACCGTCCAGCGACCAGTTCGGGCTGATGAACTTGCCCAGACCCAGGGTGACGAACGGGGCGTCATTGGTCAGACGGTCGCTGTCCTGGAAGTTGAAGCCAGCCGAACCGGTCAGGTACCAGCGGTCATCGAACTCCTGCGCCGACGCAGCCTGGGCGAAAGCCAGACCGCCCAGCAGCGCGGCAGTAAGGATCTTCTTGTTCATTGAGTACAGCTCCTATTTCGGGGGTATGAAACCGGTAGAGGCATGGGCCAGCACTACTGCGTCGATGTTCAGACAGCCGATTCAGCACGCCACCGCCGCGAACATTATGCTCAGGCGGGTGAAGGTCATGTTAACAGTCCCGTAACATGTGAAGCGTCGTACCCGACCAGCCACCGGTCCGACGTTGAAACCCTATACAGGATCATGAAAATCCGCAATCCCCCCGTGGCACAAGGGTTTGAAGGGCATTAAGGACACAATGTGACAACTGCGGAAAAGGGAAACTCGCGACGATTCAGCGCGCGCCCATCGAGGTGAGGAACCTTATGATGAAGCGACGAACCGAGCGGGAGTCCTGATGAAAGCCGTCGCCCTGTGTCGTGAAACTCTTCCTGCGCTGAACGATGTGAAGCTCCCTCCGCCATTGCCGCCACGCGGGCGCGATCTACTGGTGCGGGTGCAGGCGATTTCGGTCAATCCGGTCGATGCCAAGCAGCGCGCGGCCACGACCGGCGCCATGCTCGATGCGCCCCGCGTGCTCGGCTGGGACGCGGCCGGAGTCGTGGAAGCCATCGGCGAGGAGGCCAGCCTGTTCGCCTCCGGCGACGAGGTATATTACGCCGGCGACGTGACCCGCCCGGGCTGCAACGCGCAGTACCAATGGGTGGATGAGCGGCTGGTGGCACGCAAGCCCAGCACGCTGGACTTCGCCGAGGCCGCCGCCCTGCCGCTGACCACCCTCACCGCCTGGGAGCTGCTGTTCCAGCGCATGCCCCTGCAGCTCGATGGCCGCCGCCACGCCGGGCAACGCCTGCTGGTGATTGGTGGGGCCGGTGGGGTTGGCTCGATGGCGATCCAGCTGGCGCAGCACGCCGGTTTCGAGGTAATTGCGACAGCTTCACGCGAGGCCTCGATCGATTGGTGCCGCCGGATGGGGGCCGCGCAGGTGATCGATCACCGCCAGCCACTGCAACCACAGCTGCAGGCGCTGGGCATCGATCAGGTACAGGTGGCGCTGAATCTGGCCGACACCGACCACTATTGGGACGAACTTGGGCAGATCGTCGCCCCGCAGGGCCATGTCGGCCTGGTTGTCGAGCCGCGGGGGCCGCTGCGCATCGGCGATCCCTACAAGGCCAAGTGCATCGGCATCCACTGGGAATTCATGTTCGCCCGGGCGCGTTTCCAGACCACCGACCAGATCGAGCAGCACCGCATCCTCAACCGTGCAGCCAGCATGATCGACGCCGGCCAGCTGCGCGGCACCCTCAGCGAAACGCTGGGCAGCATCAATGCAGCAAACCTGCAGACTGCCCATGACCGCCTGGCCAGTGGGCGCACCATCGGCAAGCTGGCCCTGGCCGGCTGGGAATGAGGGCCGGGTAGAGTCGAGCCTGCTCGACTGAGGGATACGACAGTCGAGGAAACTCGACGCTACGCCCGCCTGCACCTGCGCCTGTGTGGACGGATTGGCTGGCATCTGTATCTACTGCCTCGCGGAAATCGGAACTAGGGTGGGAACAGTCCCCCACCCGCCGAGCCCACCATGCCCACCGCCCTGCCCCTGCGCCTGCTGCAGTTGATCACCGGCTTGTTCCTGTACGGCTTCGGCGCTGCACTGATGATCCGTGCCGGCATCGGCGTCGCCCCTTGGGATGTACTGTCGCAGGGCATCGCCGCGCAGACCCCGCTGTCGTTCGGCCTGGCCACCAATGCGATCGGCGCGCTGGTGCTGCTGCTGTGGTGGCCGCTGCGGCAGAAACCCGGTGCCGGCACGGTCCTGAATGTCCTGCTGATCGGGCCCTCGGCGCAGGTTGGCCTGTGGCTTCTGCCCGCGGCCACCGGCCTGGTCTGGCAACTCACGCTGTTCGCCAGTGGCCTGCTGCTGGTTGCACTGGCCACCGGCCTGTACATCGGTGCGCGCCTGGGCCCGGGGCCGCGCGACGGCCTGATGACCGGCCTGCACGCGCGTACCGGCTGGCCGATCTGGCAGGTGCGCAGCCTGATCGAGGGCAGCGTGCTGCTGCTGGGCTGGTGGCTGGGCGGCGATGTCGGCCTGGGCACCCTGGCCTTCGCCCTGTTGATCGGGCCGCTGTGCGGCATCACCCTGGGCTGGTTCGGCATCGGTCGGCCACTGCCGGCAGGGAGCGCCGGGCCGCACCCGGCGAGCACCCAGCGCGGCCACGGGTAGCCACGCCACCGGGCATGGCGCGGCGCTGTCGCTGCGCCAGCCCTTGCCCCGGCCGCCGTTTCGCGGCACGCTTCGCGCTTCCGTACGCAAGCGTATCGACATGTCGCCAGCCAACGAAACCGCCTACCCGCACCTGTTCGCCCCGCTGGACCTGGGCTTCACCCAGCTGCGCAACCGGGTCCTGATGGGCTCGATGCACACCGGTCTGGAAGACCGCGCACGTGACTTCCCGCGCCTGGCCGCGTACTTCGCCGAGCGCGCCCAGGGCGGCGTGGGCCTGATCGTCACCGGCGGCTTCGCACCGAACGTGGTGGGCTGGCTGAAGCCCTTCGGCGGCAAGCTGTCCTGGCCGTGGGAAGTACGCCCGCACCGCCAACTCACCGCCGCCGCCCACCAGCACGGCGCGAAGATCTGCCTGCAGCTGCTGCATGCCGGCCGCTATGCCTACCACCCGCTGTCAGTGGCGCCGTCAAAGCTGAAGGCGCCGATCAATCCATTCACCCCGCGCGCGCTGTCGGCCGGCGGCGTGGAGCGCCACATCGCCGACTATGCGCGCAGCGCGAAGCTGGCCCGCGAGGCCGGCTACGACGGCGTGGAAGTGATGGGCTCGGAGGGCTACCTCATCAACGAGTTCATCGCCCCGCGCACCAACACCCGCAGCGACCGCTGGGGCGGTGATGCCAGCCAGCGCATGCGCTTCGCGGTGGAAATCGTGCGCCGCATCCGCGAGGCCTGCGGGCCGGATTTCATCATCATCTACCGCCTGTCGCTGGTGGACCTGGTGGACAACGGCAGCAACTGGCAAGAAATCGTGCAGCAGGCCCAGGCCATCGAGGCCGCCGGCGCGACGATCATCAACTCGGGCATCGGCTGGCACGAAGCGCGCATTCCCACCATCGCCACCTCGGTGCCACGCGCGGCCTTCGCCGGGGTCACCGCCAAGCTGAAGCCGCACGTGAATGTACCGCTGGTGGCGACCAACCGCATCAACATGCCCGACGTCGCCGAACGCATCCTGGCCAGCGGTGGCGCCGACATGGTGTCGCTGGCACGCCCGCTGCTGGCCGACCCCCACTGGGCGAACAAGGCCCGTGCCGGCCGCCCCGAGGCCATCAATACCTGCATCGCCTGCAACCAGGCCTGCCTGGACCACGTGTTCGAGAACACGCTGGCCAGTTGCCTGGTGAACCCCCGCGC
This sequence comes from Stenotrophomonas sp., assembly GCF_032056425.1. Lineage (GTDB taxonomy): Bacteria > Pseudomonadota > Gammaproteobacteria > Xanthomonadales > Xanthomonadaceae > Stenotrophomonas. The sequence continues at coordinate 240,799 of NZ_DAMBCN010000003.1, read as the reverse complement.
CGCGCACGAGACCGAGCTGGTCTATCACCCCACCGCCGCGCCGAAGAAGATCGCCGTGGTCGGTGCCGGGCCTGCCGGGCTGGCCTGTGCAACGGTGGCTGCCGAGCGTGGCCACCAGGTCACCCTGTTCGATGCCGGCGATGAGATCGGCGGCCAGTTCAACGTGGCCAAGCGCATCCCCGGCAAGGAAGAGTTCCACGAGACCCTGCGCTACTTCCGCCACAAGCTGGCGGAAACCGGCGTGCAGCTGCGTCTGGGCACCCGTGCCGATGCCACCGCGCTGGCCGGCTTCGACCACGTGGTGCTGGCCACCGGCATCGTGCCGCGTCGGGTCGATTTCCCCGGTGCCGACCATCCCAAGGTGGTGAACTACCTGGATGTGCTGCTGGGCCGCGTCGAAGTCGGCGCCAGCGCGGCGATCATCGGCGCCGGCGGCATCGGCTTCGACGTAGGCGAATTCCTCAGCCATGCCGGCCCCTCCCCCGCGCTGGATGCGCAGCGCTGGATGGCCGAATGGGGCGTGGACGCCAGCTTCGAGGCGCGCGGCGCGCTGGCCACGCCCGAAGTGGAGGCCTCGCCGCGGCGGCTGTGGCTGCTGCAGCGCAGCCCCGGCAAGCCCGGTGCCCGCTTGGGCAAGACCACAGGCTGGATCCATCGCGCCACGCTGAAGGCCAAGGGCGTGCGCATGCTCGGTGGCGTGGAATACCTGGGCGTGGATGATGCCGGCCTGCGCATCCGCGTGGAGGGCAGCGAACAGCTGCTGCCGGTGGACCATGTGGTGGTCTGCGCCGGCCAGGAACCGCAGCGCGCGCTGCAGGCCGAACTGGCGGCTGCCGGCATTACCGCACAGCTGATCGGTGGTGCCGATGTGGCGGCCGAACTGGACGCAAAACGCGCGATCAACCAGGGCAGCCGCGTGGCCGCTGCGCTCTGATAGGCAGATGAATGGGGGCGCAAGTGTGATTTCCGTCACTGCCCCCGAAGCTGAATGTCAAGCGAACCGATTCAGGAAACGTTCGGCAACAGCCCCCTACCTTGCGCCAACTTTCTGCTCACCAGCCAGTTTCCGGTGAGCCGGTGCGACCCCCTCGATCGGATTGATCGTTTCTTTTGGGGCCGCCCACGGGGCGGCCCCGATGGCCGCCTCCCCATCACGCCAAGTCGTACCCCCGGCCCGTAGCCCCCGCTGCGGGAATCCAGCGGTGCGGCCCATACGGAGCAAGGAGTCATATGAAACTGGCCTGGATTCTCTGGCTGTCGCAGTTGTTGCCGCAGCCGGCGGCTGATTCGCTGTGTTTGAGCACCACCGTTTATCTGGAAGCCCGCGACCAGACCCTGCGCGGCCAGCAGGCCGTCGCCGAAGTGGCCCTGCGCCGCCTCGACAGTGGCCTGTGGGGCGATTCGATGTGCCAGGTGGTCACCGCGCGCAAGCAGTTCGCGCCCACCCTGGTATCGCCCGGTACCCAGCTGGGCAACGACGCTGCCTGGAGTGAAGCCATGAACGTGGCCTTCGACGCCGAGCGCAACTGGGCGCTGCCGGCCGGCGAGCGCCGCGAGATCGTGCCCGGTGCCAGCCACTTCGCCGCGCTGGCCCTTGCCAGCCCCAACTGGCGCAACGCGTACCAGGTGGCCACCATCGGCGATCACACCTTCTATAAGGTGCAGAACCTCAAGCCGCGCCAGTCGTAACGATCTGTTGCCGACGGCAGCGTTGCTGCCACCGCCGCGCCTCTGGGATAGTGGGTGTTTCCATCACGCCCCTCTCTGGAGTTCCCATGAAGCTGTACAGTAAGCCCGGTGCCTGCTCCACCGCCGACCACATCGCCCTGCAGTGGACCGGCCAGCCGTTCGAGGTCGAGCTGCTGAACAAGGACACCCTGAAGGGTCCGGAATTCCTGAAGATCAACCCGGCTGGCGCGGTTCCGGCGCTGGTCGATGGCGACTTCGTGCTGGTGCAGAACGCGGCCATCATGGGCTATATCGCCGACAGCTTCCCGCAGGCCGGCCTGGGCGGCGATGGCAGCCCCCGCCAGCGCGCTGAAGCCGCCCGCTGGCTGTCCTTCGTCAACTCCGATGTGCACCCGGCGTTCTCGCCGCTGTTCGCGCCGGGCAAGTTCATTGCCGACGAAGGCCAGTACGACGCGATCCGCGCCGCCGCCCACAAGCGCCTGCGCGCCCTGTTCGAAACCGCCGACAAGCAGCTGGCCGACAAGCCCTGGCTGGCCGGTTTCCGCAGCTTCGCCGACCCGTACTTCTACATCACCCTGCGCTGGGCCGCCGGCACCAAGGTCGACCTTTCGGGTCTGGACAACCTGGCCGCCTACAAGGCGCGCATGGACGCCGATGCCGGTGTGCAGGCCGTGCTGAAGGCCGAAGGCTTGGCCTGATGCCAGTGCGGGGTCGGATCCGCCTGCGCAGCAGACGGCTCCGACCCCATGGGCTTCACCGCTACGCTCAGCCGATCTCGCGGATCACGTTGCCCTTGCCGTCGCGCAGCTGGGTCGGCACCACCTCGATCTGCAGCGCCCCATCCAGCGGGTACACCCCGCGCTGCGCCGGAACCGTCGCAGCCGCCTGCAGGCCGGCCTCGTCCAGCACCCAGTACGCGCTGTCATCGTCGATCCCGCTGGCAGCCTCTGCCCCGCCCGGGGCGAACGTCCACTGCCGTTCACCGCTGACCAGTTCCAGCGGCTTGCCGTGGCGCAGGCGAAGGCCCAGCAGTTCGGCAACGCTGTGCACCTGGCCCGCGCCGAGTACCAGCGTGGTCACGCCGTCCTGCTGGCGCCAGTGCAGCGTCTCGACGAACAGCATGCCGGTGGTCGACCCTTCACGCTGGCCGCCTTCCTGCACCTGCGCGGCCAGCGCCGGATCATCCAGCAGGTTGCCGCGGTGCAGATCGCTGATCCACAGCGGCATGGCCGGTTCCAGCACCTGCAGCACGCCGCGGGTCGACCAGCGCTTGATCGCTTCCATTTCTTCGTCGGTCAAGCCGACCAGCTGCAGGAACTGCAGGTGGCCGTTGGCGGTCTCGCGCGGTGGCAACTGCGGGTCGGCCACGAAGGCCAAGTGGCACAGGCGGGTATTGGTCTCCAGCGCGATCGGGCCGTTGGCATTCAGATGGTGGCCATCCTCGAACACGTTGCCGCTGCCGAACACATAGCGCGCCAGGTTCTGCAGCAGGTTCATCGGCCACACCGGCGGGGTGCTGCCCGCGCTTTCACCGGCACTGGCAGCCAGGCGGAAGGTCAGCTCGAACCCATAGCCACTGACCTGCGCATCGCTGCTTTCCTTCGCATACAGCTCGGAAAAGCCGTAGGTGACGTAGTGCCAATGCGGTTGCGGCGCATCGGCCCAGTACACGCTGATGCCATCCAGCGGATCCTGGCCGCCCAGCGTATAGGGCAACGCAGTACCGAAGTGCTGCGGCGTCTGCCCGGCGTACAGCGGCGCCAGGGCCGCATTGATCGCATCCCAGCCGGGGGTGTCGGTGTCGTCGATGTCGTCCTGCACGTGGTGCTTCCAGAGTAAGGAGCAGACCACTGTACGCCCTGCCTCAGTCGGGCACGACCCCGGCAACCGTCGCGGCCAGCCGTGCATGGGTCTCCTGCCACCAGCGCTGGGCCAGTGCCGGGCTGCGCGCACTGCCCACCGCCGCAAGCAGTTCCGGGCACAGCCGCTCCAGTGCCAGCGCATCCTTGCAGCGCTCGATCTTCAACTGCAGGAAATAGCCTTTCAGGCCCAAGTGGCGGCGCACCGCCTCGCTCATGGCGTCGTACAGCTGTTGGTAAAGCGCCGGATCCTGTTCGCGCCCGCTGCTGATGCCGCGCGCGGGCACCACGTCTGCCGCGCCGCCAACCACTTCTATCAGCCCCAGCGCGCTGAGCTGCTGCAAGGCATCCGCTGGTGCACGCAGGCCGTCGAACAGCGCCTGCAGTTCCGTGTCGTTGCGTTGCCCGTCGACCATCAGCAGGATCGAGCGCAGCGCCGCCGGCAGGCGCCGGCCGCGGTCTTCGATTTCCTGGCGGCCAGCGGCCGTCTTGCCATGCAGCAATGCCATGCATCCCCCTTGCCTGGTGCGCCGTAACTGCGCGCCCTGCGGGGCGCGCTCCCCAAGGCCGAGCTTAGCGCATGTCCCGATGGGATTTGGTAGCGCCAGGCCATGCCTGGCGGCTTTTCCGTACGCTTCGCACGCCGGGCATGGCCCGGCGCTACCCAAGCGGTCAGCGCCCCAGCGCGCGGCGGATCTCTTCCAGCGCGCCCGGATCATCCAGGGTGGACAGATCGCCCGGGTCGCGCTGTTCGGCCAGCGCCTGCAGCGAGCGCCGCAGCAGCTTGCCCGAGCGGGTCTTGGGCAGCGCGTTGACCACGTGGATGTGCGCCGGCCGCGCCACCGCGCCGAGCGAGGCGGTAACGGCGGCCATCATCTCGGCCACCACCGGCGCCGGGTCATCGCCCTGCAAGCCCTGCTTCAGGGTCACGAACACCAGCGGCACCTGCCCCTTCAGTTCATCCTTCACCCCGATCACCGCCGCCTCGGCCACGCGCGGGTGACCGGAAATGGCTTCCTCGATCTCACGCGTACCCAGCCGGTGGCCGGCCACGTTGATCACATCGTCGGTGCGGCCAAGGATGAAGGTGTAGCCATCGTCATCGCGGATCGCCCAGTCCAGCGAGCTGTACAGCAGCTCCTTGAAGTGGCTGAAGTAGCTCTGCATGAAGCGTGCATCATCGTTCCACACCGTGCTCATGCAGCCCGGCGGCAGCGGCGGAGTGACCACCAGCACACCCTTCTGCCCAGCAGCGACTTCTTCACCCGTGTTCTCATCGATCACCTTCATCCGGTAACCCAGATTGGGGAAACCCGGCGATCCGAAGCGCACCGGCTTCATGTCCAGTCCAGGCAGCAGGGTCAGCGCCGGCCAACCGGTTTCGGTCTGCCAGTAGTTGTCGATGATCGGCTTGCCCAGCGCATCGTTGATCCAGTGCGCGGTGGGCTCATCCAGCGGCTCGCCGGCTAGGAACAGGTACTTCAGTGCATCCAGGTCGTGGCGGTGGATGAAGTCGGCATCGTGTTTCTTCAATACGCGGATCGCCGTCGGCGAGGAGAACATCGTGCGCACGCCGTACTGCTCGCACAACGCCCACCAGATGCCCGGGTCCGGGTTGGTCGGCAGCCCTTCGTACAGCAGTGACGTGCAACCGCCAATCAGCGGGCCATACACGTTGTAGGAATGGCCCACGGCCCAGCCCACGTCCGAGGTGGAAAACATCACCTGGCCCGGACGGCAGTCGAACACCGTTTCCATCGACTGCGCCATGGCCACCGCATAGCCGCCCACATCGCGCTGCACGCCCTTGGGCTTGCCGGTGGTGCCGGAGGTGTAGAGCAGATAGCTGGGCTCGCTCGATTCAAGCCAGGTGACCGGCACATCCACTTCGCCCACCTGCGCGCGCAGTTCGGCGTAGTCCACATCGCGCCCCGGCACGCGCGGTTCGGCAGCATCCAGCCCGCGCGAGACGATCAGCACATGCGGCGGCGGATTGGCCGCCTCGGCACAGGCGGCATCGACCATGCCCTTGTACGGAATGACCTTGCCACCGCGCATGCCGGCGTCGGCGGCGATCAACAGCTTGGGCCTGGCATCGTCGATGCGCAGCGCCAGGTTGTGCGCGGCGAAGCCACCGAACACCACCGAATGCACCGCACCGATGCGCGCGCAGGCGAGCATGGCGAACACGGCTTCGGCCATGTTGGGCATGTAGATCACCACCCGGTCACCCTTGCTCACGCCCAGGTGCTGCAGCACCGCGGCGAAGTCATTCACTTCGCGGTACAGCTGCCGATAGGTGATCTCGCGGGTGATATTGGTTTCGGTGGACACCGCCACCAGCGCCAGTTGATCGGGGCGATCGGCCAGATGGCGATCGACGGCGTTGTAGCAGAGATTGGTTTCGCCGCCGACGAACCAGCGGCGGAACGGCGGGTTGCTGTAATCCAGCACCTGCTGTGGCGCGATGTGCCAATGGATGCGCTTGGCTTCCTCGCCCCAGAATGCCTCCGGTTCGTCGATCGAACGGCGGTAGGTTTCCTCGTAGTTCATGACGCAGCCCTCCCAGACAAAGTCATGGGTTCGAGCATAGTGCCGGGCTGGCGCCCGGGCCGCCCTACCTTGGTAGGGGGTGGGAGTGTTGTGCAGGGCTTGCAGCCCTGCACCTGCCGAAGCAAGAGCAGAGGCCTGCACTCCGCGGGGAGGCGGGGTGGGTCCGGTTGCGGGGGACGCCGTGAACCCGTCCATGAAGTGCCCCCCCGCAACCGGACCCACACCGCCTTCGACAGTTCCCCGCTGCTGATGGTGGGTGCCGACCGTTGGTCGGCACAGGGGTCGGATCCCGTTGCTGCGCAACGGGCTCTGACCCCAGAAGAATCTCGATATCTGAATGATGTGTCGACCAACGGTCGACACCTGCCAACAGGCGCGTGACCCTGTCAGGGGCGGGGCGGTGTGGGCTTGCAGGACCGCAGGCGCCATGGATGGCGCCTACGAGCCCCCATGGACGGGTTTACGGCGTGTCCTGCAAGCCCACACCGCCCCGCCATCCCACGGAATGCCCGCTTTTGCTTTTGCTTTTGACGTTGCCGTTGATCCAAGCAGGTGCAGGGCTGCAAGCCCTGCCGAAGCCCCTAGAACGGCGCCGCGGACTCGAACGCAAGTGCAGCACCCGTCACCGGATGCGTGAACGCCAACGCGCACGCATGCAGATGCACCCGCTGCGCCGGCGCGGCGCCATACAGCACGTCACCGACGATGGGATGGCCGACACTGGCCATGTGCAGGCGCAACTGATGGCTGCGGCCCGTCACCGGTTCCAGCGCCACGCGCGTGGTGCCCGCCTGCGCATCCCGCGCCAGCACCTGCCAGCGCGTCAGCGCCGGCTTGCCGCGGTCGTGGTCGACCATCTGCTTCGGCCGGTTCGGCCAATCCACGATCAACGGCAGCTCCACTTCGCCGGCATCGTCGGCCAGCAGGCCCTGCAGCACCGCCTCGTAACGCTTGCTCACGCGCCGCTGCTCGAACTGCATCGACAACGCTGCCTGCATCGCCTTGCCGCGTGCGTGCAGCAGCAGGCCGGACGTGACCTGGTCCAGCCGGTGCACGGTCAACGCGTCCGGGTACAGCGCCTGCAGGCGCGCCACCACGCAGTCCTGGTTCTCTTCGCTGCGGCCCGGCACGGACAGCAGGCCGGCCGGCTTCTCGGCCAGCAGCAGCGCCTCATCGATGTAATGCAGGTGGATCATCAGTTTCCGTGCCCATGCAAACGAAAACGGGGAAGCCGAAGCTTCCCCGCGTTCTGCGCCGACCAACGGTCGGCACCTACCGGCCGAGGCCCGTATCAGCCCAGCAGGTGGGCCACGCCGGAGCGCTCTTCTTCCAGCTCGGCCAGGGTCTTGTCGATGTACTTCTGGCTGAAGTCGTCGATCGGCAGATCCTTCACCAGGGTGTACTTGCCGTTTTCGGTGGTCACGGCGAAGCCGAAGATCACGCCTTCCGGAATGCCGTAGGAACCGTCGGACGGCACGCCCATGGTGACCCACTTGCCGTTGCTGCCCAGCACCCAGTCACGCACGTGGTCGATGGCGGCGTTGGCAGCCGAAGCGGCCGAGGACGAGCCACGGGCTTCGATGATGGCTGCGCCACGCTTGCCCACGGTCGGAATGAAGGTGTTGGCGTTCCATTCCTGGTCGTTGATCGCATCGGCGATGGACGCACCATCGGCGGTGGCGAAACGGTAGTCCGGGTACATGGTCGGGCTGTGGTTGCCCCACACCACCAGCTTTTCCATGCCGCCAACCGGCTTGCCCAGCTTGTTCGACAGCTGGCTCAGCGCGCGGTTGTGGTCCAGGCGCAGCATGGCGGTGAAGTTTTCCGGCTTCAGGTCCGGGGCCGACTTCATGGCGATGTAGGCATTGGTGTTGGCCGGGTTGCCGACCACCAGCACCTTCACGTCACGGCTGGCGACCTTGTTCAGCGCCGCGCCCTGGGCGGTGAAGATCTTGGCGTTTTCCAGCAGCAGGTCCTTGCGCTCCATGCCCGGGCCGCGCGGACGCGCGCCGACCAGCAGGGCGATGTCGGCGTCCTTGAACGCCACTTCGGCATCGTCGGTGCCGACCATGCCGGCCAGCAGCGGGAAGGCGCAGTCTTCCAGTTCCATCATCACGCCCTTCAGGGCGGCCTGGGCCTTGTCCACCGGCAGTTCCAGCAGCTGCAGGATGACCGGCTGGTCCTTGCCCAGCATTTCGCCGGAGGCGATGCGGAACAGCAGGGCGTAGCCGATCTGGCCGGCAGCGCCGGTCACAGCAACACGAACGGGTGCTTTCATGGGGGTTTCCTCTTGCTTGCAAGCGTTTGATGGGACGCCGCGGGCGTGGCCACGCAGGCCTGGCGGGCGGCGGGGAACGTGGAAACGGCCACCCGTGGGTGGCCGTTTCAAAGGGGGATCAGGCGGCGAGCAGCTTGTTCCACTCGGCCACGCGGTCGGCCTTGGCGGCCAGCGCGGCATCGACGTCGCCTTCCAGGGTGATCGAATGGATCACGTCGCCCTGCTTGACCGAATCCACGATGGCCTGGCCTTCCAGCACCTTGCCGAACACGGTGTGGCGGCCGTCCAGCCAATCGGTCTTGATGTGGGTGATGAAGAACTGGCTGCCGTTGGTGTTCGGGCCGGCATTGGCCATCGACAGCGAGCCGACCTCGTGCTTCACGCCGTTGTTGGTTTCGTCTTCGAACTTGTAGCCCGGGCCGCCGGTGCCACGACCCTGCGGGCAGCCGCCCTGGATCATGAAGTCGGCGATCACGCGGTGGAAGATCAGGCCGTCATAGAAGCCGTGCTTGACCAGGTTCACGAAGTTGGCGACGGTCAGCGGCGCCTTGTCGGCGAACAGCTCGACCTTGATCGGGCCCTGGGTGGTGTCGAAAGTGGCGATGAGGGACATGAAGATCCTTGATGCAGAGGGGAACGCGTCTAGCCACCTAGTTTACACCTGCCCCGTGGCGCTGGCGGCTTCTACCATCGGCGCAGCCCCTGCCCCGCGTTCAGGCCCCACCTGAATGGGGTTTGGGCGGTCCTGCAACATGGGTTTTCGCCAAGCGTCAAGTTAGACGTATAATGTTGGACTTCTTTTTCCAAATCCGGCGCCGACTGGCCCCCTTTCGCATGTCCATCGAAAATCTTCGCAACATCGCCATCGTCGCCCACGTCGACCATGGCAAGACCACCCTGGTCGACCAGCTGCTGAAGCAGTCCGGCACCCTGTCCGAGCGCACCGTCCTCGCCGAGCGCGTGATGGACAGCAACGACCAGGAAAAGGAACGCGGCATCACCATCCTGGCCAAGAACACCGCCATCACCTGGGAAGACAAGAAGACCGGTATCAAGAACCGGATCAACATCGTCGACACCCCGGGGCACGCCGACTTCGGCGGCGAGGTCGAGCGCGTGCTGTCGATGGTCGACACCGTGCTGATCCTGGTCGACGCGATGGACGGCCCGATGCCGCAGACCCGTTTCGTCACCCAGAAGGCCTTCGCGATGGGCTTCAAGCCGATCGTGGTGGTCAACAAGGTTGACCGCCCGGGCTCGCGTCCGGAGTGGGTGATCGACCAGGTGTTCGACCTGTTCGACAAGCTCGGCGCCACCAACGAGCAGCTGGACTTCCCGATCGTCTACGCCTCGGCCCTGAACGGCTATGCCGGCCTGGAAGACACCGTGCGCGACGGCGACATGACCCCGCTGTACGAAGCGATCATGCAGCACGCGCCGAAGCCGGAAGTCGATCCGGAAGGCGCCTTCCAGATGCGCATCAGCCAGCTGGACTACAACAACTTCGTGGGCGTGATCGGCATCGGCCGCATCCAGCGCGGCACCCTGAAGAAGAACATGCAGGTCGCGGTCATCGACCGTGAAGGCAAGAAGCGTAACGGCAAGGTCGCGCAGGTGCTGGGCTTCCTGGGCCTGGAGCGCATCGAGCAGGACACCGCCGAAGCCGGTGACATCGTCGCCATCTCCGGTATTCCGGAGCTGACCATCTCCGACACCCTGTGCCACCCGGACACCCCGGAAGCCCTGCCGGCCCTGACCGTCGACGAGCCGACCATCTCGATGACCTTCCAGGTGAACAACTCGCCGTTCGCCGGCAACAAGGACCTGTCCGGTGGCAAGTTCCTGACCAGCCGCCAGATCAAGGACCGCCTGGACCGTGAAAAGGTCCACAACGTGGCCCTGAAGGTCGAACAGCTGGAAGACGCCGACAAGTTCCTGGTCTCCGGCCGTGGCGAACTGCACCTGTCGGTGCTGATCGAGAACATGCGTCGCGAAGGCTACGAGCTGGCCGTGTCGCGCCCGGAAGTCATCATCAAGGAAATCGACGGCCAGATGATGGAGCCGATCGAGCAGCTGGTGGTGGACATCGAAGAAGTGCACCAGGGCGGCGTGATGGAAAAGCTGGGCACCCGCAAGGGCCAGCTGAAGAACATGGAGCCGGACGGCAAGGGCCGCGTGCGCCTGGAATACTCGATCCCGGCCCGTGGCCTGATCGGCTTCCAGAACGAGTTCAAGACCCTCACCCAGGGTTCGGGCCTGCTGTTCCACGTGTTCGACCACTACGGTCCGAAGGAACAGGGCGCCATCGCCAAGCGCATCAACGGCGTGATGATCGCCAATGCGCCGGGCGTCACCCCCGCCTATTCGCTGGGCCCGCTGCAGGAACGCGGCAAGCTCTTCGCTGCTGAAGGCGACAACGTGTATGAAGGTCAGCTGGTCGGTATCCACTCCAAGGACAACGACCTGACCGTCAACGCCATCAAGACCAAGCCGCTGACCAACATGCGCGCTTCGGGCAAGGACGATGCGATCCAGCTGACCCCGGCGATCAAGTACTCGCTGGAACAGGCCCTGGACTTCATCGAAGACGACGAACTGGTCGAGATCACCCCGAAGGAGATCCGTCTGCGCAAGAAGTTCCTGACCGAAAGCGACCGCAAGAAGGCATCGCGCGGCGGCTGAGCCAGCAGACCGTGAGCCAGAACGGCTACAACCCGGATCCGCATCGGCATCCGGGTCTCCATGTCATCGCCCTGCTCGAAGCGAGCAAGGCGATGCTGGCGTTGTTGGCGGCGACCGGGCTGGAAATGCTCGGTCCGCAGCCACTTCGCGACGGGGTCAATGCCCTGATCCGGCGTTTCAGCCTGGACCCGGATCACGGCACCCTGCCCTCGCTGTTGAACATGATCAGTCCCGACGCGGTGCACCTGGCCGCGGCGGCGATGATCGGCTACGGCCTGCTGCACCTGGTCGAAGCCTGGGGCCTGTGGAAGGCCAAGGCCTGGGCCTCATGGCTGGGCTGCCTGACCGCCTCGATCTACCTGCCCTTCGATATCTACGCCATCATCCGCCACCCCGGCTGGGCCTCGGCCAGTGTGCTGGTCATCAATCTGGTGGTGGTCTACGTGCTGGCGCGCGACCTGCGCAAGCGCAAGCGCTGAGCAGCGGCTAGACTGGCTGCCGGAGCCTCGCACGCCCAGCCATGCGCCTGTCCCTGCCGATCCTGCCCACCTGTCTGATCCTCCTCCTGGCGGCACTGTCCAGTGCAGGCTGCAGCTCGCCCGCGCCCAGCGCCCACGCCGCCGAACCGGCGGCCGCCACCCAGCCCTTCCCGTACGCAGAAACCGACGTGGCCGATCTGCAGGCGCGCATGGTCGCCGGGGAACTGGACAGCGTCACCCTGACCGGCGCCTACCTGCAGCGCATCGCCGCACTGGACCGGACCGGGCCGCGCCTGCGTGCGGTCATCGAGCTCAATCCCGATGCCCTGAAGGAAGCCGGCGAGCGCGACCGTGAGCGCCGCAGCGGGCGCCTGCGCGGCCCCCTGCATGGCATCCCGGTGCTGCTGAAGGACAACATCAACGCCGCGCCCATGGCCACCAGCGCCGGCTCGCTGGCCCTGCAGGGCTTCCGCCCCGGCGACGCCTATCTGGTGCGGCGCCTGCGCGAGGCCGGGGCCGTGGTGCTGGGCAAGACCAACCTGAGCGAATGGGCGAACTTCCGCGACGCCAATTCGGTGTCCGGCTGGAGCGCACGCGGCGGCCAGACCCGCAATCCCTACCGCCTCAGCCATTCGCCCTGCGGCTCCAGCAGCGGCAGTGCGGTGGCCGTCGCGGCCAACCTGGGCAGCGTAGCGATCGGCACCGAAACCGACGGCAGCATCGTCTGCCCGGCCGCGATCAATGGCGTGGTCGGGCTGAAGCCCACCGTCGGTCTGGTCAGCCGCGAGGGCATCATCCCGATCAGCTTCAGCCAGGACACGGCCGGGCCGATGACCCGCAGCGTGGCCGATGCAGCCGCCGTGCTGACCGCCATTGCCGGTCGCGATGCGGCCGATCCGGCCACCGCCACCACGCCCGGCCGAGCGGTCTACGACTACACCGCACGGCTGGACCCGGACGGCCTGCGCGGCAAGCGCATCGGACTGCTGCAGACACCGCTGTGGCAGTACCCCGGCATGGCGCCGCTGATGCAGCAGGCCGCGGCCGAACTGCGTCGCGCTGGCGCCGTGGTGGTGCCGGTACAACTGCCCAACGCCGGCGCCTGGGCCGATGCCGAGCGCCTGGTGCTGCTGTACGAGTTCAAGGCGGGCCTGGAGCGCTACTTTGCGACCTACCACGCGCCACTGCGCAGCCTGTCCGAACTGATTGCCTTCAACCAGGCCAACCGCGGACAGGAACTGGGCCGCTTCGGCCAGTCACTGCTGGAGGAGGCCAACGCCACCCCGGGCCTGTCCGACCCTGCCTACATCCGCGCGCGCAGCGATGCCCGTCGCCTGGCCGGCCCGGAAGGCATTGACGCAGCACTGGCGGCACAACGGCTGGACGCGCTGGTAGCGCCCACCACCGGCACCGCCTGGCCGCTGCGCAGCCGCGGCGACGACTTCCCCGGCGAGAGCTACAGCGTCGCCGCCGTGGCCGGCTACCCCAGCCTGACCGTGCCGATGGGACAGATCGACGGCCTGCCGGCGGGCCTGCTGTTCATGGGCACCGCGTGGAGCGAGCCGAAGCTGATCGAAATGGGCTATGCCTATGAACAGCGCACCCGCGCGCGCAGGCCGCCGCATTTCGACACCGATGCACTGATCGACACCGGCGATCCCTGATCGGGCACCACCGCTGCGCTCGCCGGGCAGGGCCTGGCGCTACCGATCGGGCAGCGATTCCACCGGCACGATCGCCGCCTCGCCATCCTCCGCGCCGGGCGAACGCACATCGGCGGTACGCGCGCGCGGCCCGCGCGGCATGTCCATCTCATCGTCCTGGTGCAACCGTGCCCGCACCTGCGGCAGCGCCTGCGGGTGTTCACGGGCCAGGAAATCCAGCATGCGCTCGCGCACCAGGCAGCGCAGATCGAACGCATCACCGGAGTTGCGCGCACTGACCAGCAATCGCACCTGGATCGCCCGCTCGCTGGTTTCGGTCACCTGGGTCACGCAGACACGGCCATCCCACAGCGCTTCACCGCGACAGATGCGCTCAAGCTCGGTACGGATCGCGGCGATCGGCGCGCGATAGTCCAGCCACAGGAAGGCCGTACCCAACAGATCGGCACTGCGCCGCGTCCAGTTCTGGAACGGATGTTCGATGAACCACGTCAACGGCACCACCATGCGCCGCTCGTCCCAGATGCGTACCACCACGTAGCTGCTGCCGATTTCCTCGATGCGGCCCCACTCGCCTTCCACGATCACCACATCATCCAGCCGGATCGGCTGGGTGACGGCGATCTGCAGACCGGCAATCAGGTTGCCGAACACCGGCTTGGCCGCGATACCGGCAACCAGACCGATCAGCCCCGCCGACGCCAGCAGCGCGGTGCCGATCTTCTGCACCATCGGGAAGGTAAGCAGCACAAGCGACGCGCCGAGCACGATGATGCCGCCCATCAGCACGCGGCTGAGCACGCGCGTCTGCGTCTGGATGCGGCGTGCCTCCAGGTTGTCGGACACATCGATGGGATGGCTGCGCAGGATCGCGCGCTCACCGGCCGCCACGCCCCGTACCAGCAGCCAGATGAAGCAGGCGGTCAGGCCGATATGCACACCCCGCAGGACCTGGTCCAGCATGCGCTCGGGCAATGGCGTGGCCTGCAGCGCGGGCACCAGCAGCAACAGCGGCAGTGCCATCGCCAACGGCGGCCCGATCACCCGGCCGATGCGCGCCCGCCGCCGGTCACGCCCGCGCAGGCGGCGATACAGGGCCAGCACGCCCCACGCGGCCAGGCCACCCAGCAGCAGCGCCGCACCAATCGGCCACAGATAGTCCTGCACATGTTGCCAGCCCACCGCAGACCCTCGCTCTTTGCATGAACCCACAGGGTCGCGCAGGCGGCATGAGCATCACGTCAGCGGGTGGGGTTTGATGCAGGGCCTGCGGCCCTGCACCTGCCTGGAGCAACGGCAGCAGCAACGGCAAAAGCTGAGTATCCGTGGGATGGCGGGGTGGGTCCGGTTGCGGGGGACGCCGTAAACCCGTCCATGGGGGCTTAGCCGCGCCATCCATGGCGCGGATACCCCCGCAACCGGACCCACCCCGCCTTCGACAGATTTCCGCGGTCTGGTAGATCCACGCCATGCGTGGATGAATCTCAATCGGAATCGAAATGAATCCGGGGTCGGATCCCGTTGCTGCGCAACGGGATCCGACCCCGTGCCGATCCGACAGATCGCGTGAACCTGTCAGAGGCGGGGCGGTGTCGCAGTGCGGGGTGTCCGCCGCATGGATGCGGCGGCCAAGCCTACACGGACGTACTTGCGGCGTCCCCGCACTGCGACACCGCCTCGCCCACCCGCGGAAAACCCGCTTTTGCCGTTGCCGTTGATTGCAGCAGGTGCAGGGCTGCAAGCCCTGCCCAAAAACCCCTTACCGCGCCTGTTCCTGCTTGCGCACGATCGCCATCGCGATCTCCAGCGATTGCATGCGTGGATGATTCATTCGATATCTGACAGAAAAACCGTGTCGACCAAGGTCGACACCTACCAACAGCCGCGTGAACCTGTCAGAGGCGGGGCGGTGTCGCAGTGCGGGGTGTCCGCCGCATGGATGCGGCGGCCAAGCCTACACGGACGTACTTGCGGCGTCCCCGCACTGCGACACCGCCCCGCCCACCCGCGGAAAACCCGCTTTTGCTTTTGCCGTTGCCGTTGCCGTTGCCGTTGCCGTTGATTGCAGCAGGTGCAGGGCTGCAAGCCCTGCCCAAAAATCCCTTACCGTGCCTGTTCCTGCTTGCGCACGATCGCCATCGCGATCTCCAGCGATTGTTCGTAGTTCAGGCGCGGGTCCACCGTCGAACGGTAGGCACGCTCCAGGTCGCGCTCGGTCAGTTCACGCGCACCGCCGGTGCATTCAGTCACATCCTCGCCGGTCAGCTCCAGGTGCACGCCGCCCAGCCGCGTACCCGCCGCCGCATGCAGATCGAAGGAGAGCTCCACCTCGCTGCGCACATTGTCGAAGCGGCGCGTCTTGAAACCGTTCGCCGTGCTTTCAGTATTGCCATGCATGGCATCGCACACCCACAGCACGCGACGGCCATCGCGCTTGACCGCATCCAGCAGCGGCGGCAGCTTTTCCGCAATCTGCGCTGCGCCCATGCGGTGGATGAAACTCAGGCGGCCCGGTTCGTCCTCGGGGTTGAGCACGTCGATCAGGCGCAGCAACTGGTCCGGCTGCACCGACGGGCCCACCTTGATCGCGATCGGATTGCGCACGCCACGCAGGTATTCCACGTGCGCGCCGTCCAGCGCCGCCGTGCGCATGCCTATCCATGGGTAATGCGTGCTCAGGTTCAACCAGCCCTGCTGGCGCGGCACCTGTCGGGTCAGCGCCTGCTCGTAGTGCAGCAGCAGCGCTTCATGCGAGGTGTAGAAATCGATGCGGTTGAGGTTGTGCACCCGGGCCCCGGCCAGGGTTTCCATGAAATGCACGGCGTCACCGATCGAGGCCACCATCTTCTGGTACTCGGCGGCCAGCGGCGAATGCCGCACCCAATCCAGGTTCCAGTATTCGGGGTGATGCAGATCGGCGAAGCCGCCGTCGATCAGCGCACGCACGAAGTTCATCGTCATCGCCGAATGGGCGTGCGCCTGCAGCATCCGCCTCGGGTCCGGCAGGCGCGCCGCCTCGGTGAACGCCGGCGCGTTGATCACATCGCCGCGGTAGCTGGGCAGGGTCACACCGTCGCGGGTCTCGGTGTCGGCCGAGCGCGGCTTGGCGTACTGGCCGGCGAAGCGACCCACGCGGATCACCGGCTGGCGCAGGCCATGCACCAGCACCAGGCTCATCTGCAGCAGCACCTTCAGCCGGTTGGAAATCGTGCCCGACTCACAGTCGCTGAAATTCTCCGCGCAGTCTCCGCCCTGCAGCAGGAAGCGCTTGCCTTCCTGCGCGTCGGCCAACTGCTGCTTCAGCGCCAGGATCTCCCAGGAGGTCACCAGCGGCGGCAGCCGCTTGAGTTCATGCAGGGCCGCATCCAGGGCCACCGGGTCCGGGTAGCTCGGCATCTGCAGGGCGGTCTTGCCGCGCCAGCTTTCCGGCGACCAGCCAGCGCCGACGGCAGGGGCAGCGGGGTCAACGGCAGGCGGAACAGCGGACAGGCTCATTGCGGACATCCGGGGAAACGGGAGGGGGACGTTCATGGTCGCAGAGGGCGCGGCCGGCGCAAAGCGCCCGCCCGTCGCCGACCAGCTGAACGGCGCAGAAAGCGCATGCCGATCCGCCACAACCGGCATGCTCCATCGGCCCCGCGCAGGCGCATGATCCGCACTCAGTTGTTATGAAGTAACACTTCCCGTCATGGACCGCCCCTCCCTCCCTTTGACCCTCTCCCGACCATGAAGCCCTCCCCGCTCGCAAAGGCCGTCACGTTCGCCCTGGCCCTGGCCAGCCTGCCCACCCTGGCCCTGGCGGCCGACGCCGCGTCTCCGGCCGTGAAAGACCTGGACGTGGTCACCGTCAGTGCCCAGCTCGACCAGGCACGCAACGCGCTGTCGCCGGATATCGGCAGCAGCCAGTACCAGATCACCGCTGAGGACATCCAGAAACAGCCGCTGGGCGCCGCAGCCCCGCTCAGCCAGGTGCTGCTGCAGGCCCCTGGCGTGGTCCAGGACTCCTACGGCGGCGTACACGTGCGCGGCGACCACGCCAACCTGCAGTACCGGATCAATGGCGTGCTGCTGCCCGAATCCATTTCCGGATTCGGCCAGACCCTGGATGCCCGCACCATCAAGAGCATCCGCCTGATGGACGGCGCACTCCCGGCCCAGTTCGGCGAGCGCACAGCCGCCGTGGTCGACATCACCACCCGCAGCGGCGCCGAGCTGGGCAATGGCGGCAGCGTCGGCCTCACCACCGGCTCCTACGGCAAGGTGAACCCCAACGCCTCGTGGTGGGGCACCCAGGGCCGCTGGAGCTGGTTCCTGACCGGCAACTACGACCAGAACGACGTCGGCCTGGAAAGCCCGACCAACGCGCGCCGGCCGCAACATGACGACACCCACCAGGGCAAGGCATTTGCCGACCTGACCTATCTGGTCAACGACAGCACGCGCCTGAGCCTGTTCGCCGGCTTTGCCAACAACCGCTTCCAGATTCCGGTGAACCCCGGCCAGGAGCCGCAGTTCGGTTATCTGGACACCACCACCTTCGACTCGAGCCAGCTGGACGAAGCCCAGCGCGAAGCCACCCGCTTCGGCATGCTGGTGCTGCAGGGCAACCTGGGCGACACCGCCTACCAGCTCTCGGCCGGCCAGCGCTACAGCGATGTGGGCTTCAATCCCGACGTCGCCGGCGACCTGGTGTTCAGTGGCGTCGCATCGCAGGTGCAGCGCAGCAACCGCGCCAGCACCGTGCAGGCCGATTTCTCCACGCCGCTGGGCATGAACCACACCCTGCGCTATGGGCTGTACGGCAACCACGAGGATGCGCGGGCCAGCAACGCCAGCTGGGTATTCCCGGTAGATGCGCAGGGCCAGCAGGCCAGTACCACGCCGCTGCAGATTGCCGATGCCAATGCATTCACCGCGCGCACCGCCGCGCTGTATGTGCAGGACGAATGGCGCATCGGTGACGACTGGACCGTGAACTACGGCCTGCGCGGCGACCGCTACACGGCCTTCGGCCATACCGAAGGCCAGTTGAGCCCGCGCCTGGGCGTGGTCTGGAACGCCAGCGACAGCACCACCGTCCACGCCGGCTACTCGCGCTACTTCACGCCACCGGCCAGCGAACTGATCGGCAGCACCGACATCGCCCTTTACGACGGCACCACCAACGCACAGCCCGCCGGCGGCTCGACCACACCGCTGGCCGAGCGCAGCGACTATTACGACATCGGCGTTTCACAGCAGGTCGGCGATCACCTCACCCTGGGTCTGGATGCCTACGACCGCCGGGTGGACCGCCTGCAGGACGAAGGCCAGTTCGGCGCCGCCTACATCTACTCCACCTTCAACTACCGCCGCGGCCACATCCGTGGGCTGGAATTCAGCGCCGACTACAGCAACGGGCCTTTCAGCGCCTACTTCAATGCGGCACTGAGCAAGGCCATCGGCACCGACGTCGTTACCGGCCAGTACAACCTGGATCCGGACGCGCTGGCCTATGCCGCGGAGCACTGGATCCACCTGGACCACGACCAGCGGCTGACCTCGTCCGGCGGCCTGAGCTATGCCTTCGCTGGGCACAATCGGGTGGGCGCGAACTACGTGTTCGGCAGCGGCCTGCGTTCGGACACCGACACCGTACCCAATGGCGGCGAGCTGCCGTCGTACCTGCAGGTGAACCTGAGCGCCGGGCACGATTTCAACGCCGACAGTGGCCACCCGCTGCACGTGCAGGTGGCGGTGATCAACGCATTGGACCGCAGCTACCAGCTGCGTGATGGCGGCGGCGTAGGTGTGTTCGCCCCGCAGTGGGGCCCGCGCCGCGGCGCTTACCTCAGCCTGCAGCAGGACTTCTGAGGAGACAGGGGTTGGATCCCTTTCCGCAGGAAAGGGCTCTGACCCCGCACCGGGAATGGGGTCGGAGCCCTTTGCGATGCAAAGGGATCCGACCCCGTCCTGCTTCAGCGCTTGACCTTGCGCAGCGACACCAGCAGCGCCCACAGCGCCAGCAGCGCGAACCACACACCCGACCACATCGGCATGGTCAGGCCCAGGAACGTCCAGTCGATGTTGCCGCAGTTGCCGGTGCCGGTCAGCACCGTGCGGAACACTTCCAGCGGGCCCATCGTTTCGCTCAGGAAGCTCAGCGGCGGGCCGCAGGTTGCGCCCATTTCCGGCGGCAGCAGCTGCACGTACACGTGGCGCGCGGCAATGCCGAAACCGACCGCCGCGGCGATGAAGGCCAGCACGCCATAGGTGGCGCGGCCGGGCCGGTTCGACGGCCCGTGCAGCGCACCGATCAGGAACAGCAGGCCGAGTGCGGCAAAGGCCAGGCGCTGGAAGATGCACAGCGGACAGGGCTCCAGCCCCATCTTCAACTGCAGGAAGATGGCGTAGCCGAGCAGGCCTGCGCAGATCAGGAAGCCCAGCAGGAACTGGGCGCGGAAGGGCCAACGCAGAGGATTCATCAGCAACGCTCGAATGGATCAGGCGCCAAGCGTAACCGACAGTCCGCGCCGTTCGAACCGCTGCAGGTGACGCCTGTCGGAACGGTGTGGGTCAGAGCCCGCGCCTACGGCACCGGATCCGACCCCGGAAACGCAAAAGCCCGGCAGTAGCCGGGCTTTCGCTGTGTCGCGTTGGAGCGGTCCGATTACTCGGCCACTTCCTCGGCCACGGCCGGACGGTCGACCAGTTCGACGTAGGCCATCGGCGCGTTGTCGCCGGCGCGGAAGCCGCACTTCAGCAGACGCAGGTAGCCGCCCGGACGGTTCGCGTAGCGCGGGCCCAGGATGGTGAACAGGTTGCCCACGGCTTCGTTGTCACGCAGGCGGGCGAAGGCCAGACGGCGGTTGGCGACGGAGTCGACCTTGGCCAGGGTGATCAGCGGCTCGGCAACGCGGCGCAGTTCCTTGGCCTTCGGCAGGGTGGTCTTGATCAGCTCGTGCTTGAACAGCGAGGCAGCCATGTTCTTGAACATTGCTTCGCGGTGGGCGCTGGTGCGGCTGAACTTACGGCCAGACTTCTGGTGACGCATGGTGGAATTCCTTGGTTAATGATGAGGCGTTGTGGATCGATGTCGCCTTCCTGGCGTTGCTGCACGGACTGCGGATGGTCCTGGTCATCCGTCCTGGACGACCTGCCCGCGAACGTTGGGTTCGTCGTGGCGTGTTTCGTAAACCAGATGAAGGCTCCACCGTTTCCGGTGGAGCCTCCAGGTACAGCAGGGGGCCTTATCAGCCCAGCATGCCGTGGCTGGCGACGCCGGCCGGCGGCCAGTTCTCCAGCTTCATGCCAAGCGACAGGCCACGCTGGGCCAGCACTTCCTTGATTTCGGTGAGCGACTTCTTGCCCAGGTTCGGGGTCTTCAGCAGCTCCACCTCGGTCTTCTGGATCAGATCGCCGATGTAGTAGATGCTTTCCGCCTTCAGGCAGTTGGCCGAACGCACGGTCAGCTCCAGGTCGTCGATCGGGCGCAGCAGCACCGGATCCACGCCGTTGTTGGCCGGCTTGGCCGCACCGCGGTCGCGGTGGGTGAAGTCACCGAACACCGACAGCTGGTCGCTGAGGATGTCGGCGGCGGTGCGCACGGCTTCCTCGGCATCGATGGTGCCGTTGGTCTCGATATCGATGACCAGCTTGTCCAGGTCGGTACGCTGTTCGACGCGGGCCGCTTCCACGGCATAGGCGACGCGGCGGACCGGCGAGAACGAGGCATCCAGGACCAGGCGGCCGATGGCACGGGTTTCTTCGTCCGGACGACGACGCGCGGCAGCCGGCTGGTAGCCGAAACCACGTTCAATCTTCAGACGCATGTTGATCGCCGTGTCCTTGGTCAGGTGGCAGATCACGTGATCGCTGTTCAGGATCTCCACATTGTGGTCGACCTTGATGTCAGCAGCAGTGACAACGCCCGGACCCTGCTTGGACAGGGACAGGGTGGCGCTGTCGCCGGAATGCATACGGATGGCCACGTCCTTCAGGTTCAGCAGGACTTCGAGCACGTCCTCCTGCAGACCTTCGACCGTGGTGTACTCGTGCAACACGCCGTCGATTTCGACTTCCGTGATGGCGAAGCCCGGGATGGACGACAGCAGCACGCGACGCAGGGCATTGCCCAGCGTATGCCCGTAACCCCGCTCCAAAGGTTCGATAACGACCTTTGCACGGGTGTCGGTAAGGCGTTCGATCTGCGGACCGCGAGGACGCAGAACCTGGTTGGCGGTAACCGTCATGTTGCGGGTTCTCCTAGTGAACCCCCGGCCGTCGCCGGGGGCTCTCCAATGTGAATTACTTCGAATACAGCTCGACGATCAGCGCTTCGTTGATGTCCGCAGGCAGGTCCGAACGATCCGGAACAGCCTTGAAGATGCCGGTGAACTTACCGGAATCCACTTCGACCCACGACGGGCTCAGGTCATGCTGGGCGGCGACGGTCAGGGCTTCCTGGACGCGCAGCTGCTTGGCAGCCTTTTCCGACAGAGCGATGGCATCGCCAGCCTTGACCTGGTACGAAGCCAGGTTGACCGACTTGCCGTTCACGGTGACGCCGCGGTGCGACACCAGCTGACGGGCAGCCGGACGGGTCACGGCGAAGCCCATGCGGTAGACGACGTTGTCCAGGCGGGTTTCCAGCAGCTGCAGCAGGTTCTCGCCGGTGTTGCCCTTCTTGGTCGAGGCCTTCTTGTAGTAGTTGCGGAACTGACGCTCCAGCAGGCCGTAGATACGCTTGACCTTCTGCTTTTCACGCAGCTGGGTGGCGTAGTCGGACAGCTTGCCCTTGCGGGCAGTGGCGCCGTGCTGGCCGGGCTTCTGCTCCAGCTTGCACTTGGAGTCCAGCGCACGCGCCGGGCTCTTCAGGGACAGGTCGGCGCCTTCGCGACGGGCGAGCTTACAGGTAGGACCGATATAACGAGCCATTTCTTATCGCTCCCTTTAGACGCGACGCTTCTTCGGCGGACGGCACCCGTTGTGCGGGATAGGCGTCACGTCGATGATGTTGGTGATCTTGTAGCCGACGTTGTTCAACGAACGCACGGCCGACTCACGGCCCGGACCCGGGCCCTTGATGCGGACTTCCAGCGACTTCACGCCGTAGTCCAGCGCAGCACGACCGGCCTTTTCGGCAGCCACCTGGGCTGCGAACGGGGTCGACTTGCGCGAACCGCGGAAGCCAGCGCCACCGGAGGTCGCCCACGACAGAGCGTTGCCCTGGCGGTCGGTGATGGTCACGATGGTGTTGTTGAACGAAGCGTGGACGTGGGCAACGCCATCAGTGATGACGCGCTTGATCTTCTTCTTGGTCTTAGCAGCGGGCTTAGCCATTTGTCAGTCCCTTACTTCTTGATCGCCTTGCGCGGACCCTTGCGGGTGCGGGCGTTGGTACGGGTGCGCTGGCCACGCAGCGGGAGGCCACGACGGTGACGCAGGCCGCGGTAGCAGCCCAGGTCCATCAGGCGCTTGATCGCGATACCGATCTCACGGCGCAGATCGCCTTCCACGATGTACTTGCCGACTTCGGCGCGCAGGCGCTCGATTTCCGGCTCCGACAGATCGCGGATCTTGGTGGTCGAAGCAACGCCTGCGACTTCGCAGACCTTCTTCGAACGGGTACGGCCGATGCCGTAAATGCTTTGCAACCCGACCCAGACGTGCTTCTGGGCTGGCAGGTTGACGCCTGCAATACGCGCCATGACGCGGTTCTCCAGCTGAGTGATGGCCGACAGCGCACCGTGGGCGCGCCAATCCGGCAGGATGGATCAAAAAAGTGAACTAGCGATACTAACAAGGTTCCGGTTTACATGGAAGCCCGTGAAACCATTGGTTTCATGAACCCGGCCTGGGGAGTGTGCCCAGGCTCCGGCGCCGGATGGGGTTGGACCTGGAGTTTCCTCCGGGGCCGCCCGCGCTACTCCTGCGCGGGACCACCTCATCACACCCCCACCCGGAACCGCTGCGGGGGCCGCCCTTCGTTTGTGTGGCCGGGGTCCGCGAAGCGGAGGGACCATCACGTCAGGAAGACGAAAGTATAACAGGCTGATCAGCCGCGAGCAAAGCCGCCGCGGTTGCCGCCCTTCAGGTTGGCCTTTTTCAGCAGGCTCTCGTACTGGTGCGACATCAGGTGCGCCTGCACCTGGGCGATGAAGTCCATCACCACCACCACCACGATCAGCAGCGAAGTACCGCCGAAGTAGAACGAGGCGTTCAGCTGCGTGCGCATCAGTTCCGGCAGCAGGCAGACGATCACCAGGTAGGCCGAACCGGCTGCGGTCAGGCGGGTCAGCACGCCGTCGATGTAGTCGGCGGTGGCCTTGCCCGGACGGATGCCCGGAATCAGCGCGCCGGACTTCTTCAGGTTGTCGGCGGTTTCCTGCGAATTGAACACCAGCGCGGTGTAGAAGAACGCAAAGCCGGTGATCAGCGCAGCGAACACGATCATGTGCAGCGGCTCGCCCGGGCCCAGGGCATTGGCGACCTTCTGCAGGATCTGGCCAAAGGTGCTCTGGTTGGCGGCCTGGCCGGCCCACATGGTCAGCGTGGCCGGGAAGGCCAGCAGGCTGGAGGCGAAGATGGCCGGAATCACGCCCGCCATGTTCAGCTTCAACGGCAGGAACGAAGTCTGGTTCATGTACGCGTTGCGGCCACCCTGGCGACGTGCGTAGTTCACCGTGATGCGGCGCTGGCCGCGTTCGACGAACACCACGAAGAAGGTGAAGGCCAGCACCACGATGGCGATCAGCAGCAGCTGGATGAACTGGATGTTGCCGTCGCGGTAGGCATCGAAGGTATGGATGACCGCGGTCGGCAGGCCGGCCACGATGCCGGCGAAGATGATCAGCGACACACCGTTGCCGATGCCGCGCTCGGTCACCTGCTCACCAACCCACATCAGGAACATGGTGCCGGCGGTCAGCGCGATCACGGCGGTGAGCACGAAGCCCATGCCCGGCGCGTAGACAACCGGAGCGCCCGACGGCGAGACCTGGCCCTGCAGGGCCAGCGCGATCGAACCGCCCTGCACCACTGCCAGCAGCACGGCGCCGATGCGCGAATACTGGGTGATCTTGCGGCGACCGGACTCACCTTCCTTCTGCATCGCCTTCAGCGCGGGGAAGATGTGGACGGCCAGCTGCATCACGATCGATGCCGAAATGTACGGCATCACGTTCAGCGCGAAGATGCTGAAACGGTGCAGGGCGCCGCCCGAGAACATGTTGAACATGTCCACGATGCCGCCGCCCTGCTGTTGCATCATGGCAAGCATGGCATCGGGATTGACGCCCGGCACCGGCACGTAGCAGCCAATGCGATAGACGATCAAAGCCCCGACGACGAACAGCAAACGTTGGCGAAGTTCAGTGAACTTGCCCATTCCGCCCGCGAGGTTACCGATGCCAGCTTGCGCCATGATTTTCTTACTCCGTTACGCTGCCGCCGGCAGCTTCGATCGCGGCCTTGGCACCAGCCGTGGCAGCAATACCCTTCAGGGTGAACGCCTTGGTCACTTCGCCCTTGACGACGACCTTGGCCTTCTTGGCAGTGCTCGGCACCAGCTTGGCAGCACGCAGGGCGGCGAAGTCGATCTCACCGGCCGGCAGCTTGTCCAGCGCGTACAGCAGCACTTCAGCGGTGTCCTTGGCGATCGGCGAACGGAAGCCGATCTTCGGCAGACGACGCTGCATGGGGGTCTGGCCGCCTTCGAAGCCAGCCTTGATCTTGCCGCCACCCTTACGGGCGAACGAACCCTTGTGGCCGCGGCCGGCAGTCTTGCCCAGGCCCGAGCCGATACCGCGACCGACGCGGATGCGCTCGGTGCGGGCGCCCGGTGCCGGGCTCAGTTCATTGAGACGCAGAGTCATGATCGATTACTCCTCAACCTTGACGAGGTAGTGAACGGTGTTGATCAGACCGCGAACCTGCGGGCTGTCCTTCAGTTCACGCACATCGTTGAGCTTGTTCAGACCCAGAGCACGTACCGACAGGCGGTGACGCGACTGAGCACCACGCAGGCCGCGCACCAGGCGCACCTTCACAGTCTTGTTGGACTCATTAGCCATGGTTGAGTTCCTCCACCTTCTTGCCGCGCTTGGCCGCGATGCGAGCCGGCGACTGCGCAGCAGTCAGGCCCTTCACGGTGGCACGCACCAGGTTGATCGGGTTGCGCGAACCGGTGGCCTTGGCCAGCACGTTCTTCACGCCCACCGCTTCCAGCACGGCGCGCATGGCACCGCCGGCGATGACGCCCGTACCTTCCGAAGCCGGCTGCATGAACACGCGTGCAGCGCCGTGGCCATCCTTGATGGTGTGCCACAGGGTGCCGTTGTTCAGGTCAACGCTGACCAGGTTCTTGCGAGCCTGTTCCATCGACTTCTGGATGGCGACCGGCACTTCGCGCGCCTTGCCGTAACCGAAACCGACCTTGCCTTCGCCGTCGCCGACCACAGTCAGGGCGGTGAAGGTGAACTGGCGACCGCCCTTGACGGTCTTGCTGACGCGGTTGACCGCGACCAGCTTCTCGATCATGCCGTCGTCGACTTTCTCTTCGCGGTTGCGGTCGCGATCGCGACCCCGCTGCTGACGTTCTTCTGCCATCTTGATTCCTTGGTTGTTTGGGTATGTACGGCTCGAAGCCGCTTATGGTTGTGAAGTACCGCGTTGTTGCGGTGGGCCGCTGCAGAAGAGCGGCGCCGCCCCGCCTCACTCAGGCGGGCGAGCAGGCGGGCAGGAGACGAAGGTCCCCTGCCCTGACCTCTTAGAACTGCAGGCCGGCTTCGCGGGCGGCGTCAGCCAGGGCCTTGATGCGGCCGTGGTAACGGTAACCCGAACGATCGAAGGCCACCTTCTCGATGCCAGCGGCCTTGGCGCGCTCGGCAACGATGCGGCCAACCTTGGCAGCGGCGTCGGCGTTCTTGCCGTTCTTCAGGCCGTCCTTGATGTCGGCCTGGGTGGTGTTGGCAGCAGCCAGCACCTTGGAGCCGTCGGCGGTGAAGACCTGTGCGTACAGGTGCTGGCCGGTGCGCAGCACCGACAGACGGGCCACACCCAGCTCGCGGATGTGAGCACGGGTCGACTTGGCGCGACGCAGGCGGGCGATGTTCTTGTTCATGATGTGTTTTCCTTG
The DNA here is from genome assembly GCF_032056425.1 of Stenotrophomonas sp. GTDB lineage: Bacteria > Pseudomonadota > Gammaproteobacteria > Xanthomonadales > Xanthomonadaceae > Stenotrophomonas. The sequence continues at coordinate 214,478 of NZ_DAMBCN010000003.1, read as the reverse complement.
AAAGCTGAAGGTCAGGCTTTTCCCTGGTGAGGGACTCGCGCTTAGGCCTTCTTGGCTTCCTTACGGATGATGACTTCGTCGGAGTACTTCACGCCCTTGCCCTTGTACGGTTCCGGCTTGCGGAACGCACGGATCTTGGCGGCAACTTCACCAACGACCTGCTTGTCGGCGCCCTGGACCAGGATCTCGGTCTGGGTCGGGGTGGAGATGGTGATGCCTTCCGGAGCAACGAACACCACCGGGTGCGAGAAGCCGAGCGACAGGCTCAGGTCCTTGCCCTGCATGGCAGCACGGTAACCCACGCCGACCAGCTCCAGCTTGCGCTCGAAGCCTTCGGAAACACCCTTGACCATGTTGGACAGGATGGCGCGGACGGTACCGGTCAGCGGGATCAGCTCCGCATTCTCGGCGCTCAGGGTGGCAACGCCGTTCTCGACGTTGATTGCAATGCCGGCCGGCTTCGGCAGCGACAGGGTGCCCTTCGGGCCCTTGACGGTGACAGATTCGGACTGGACGTTCAGTTCAACCTTACCCAGGTCGATGGGCTTCTTGGCTACGCGGGACATATTCTTACTCCTCTCGCCTTAGGCCACGAAGCACAGGACTTCGCCGCCGACGCCCAGCTGGCGCGCCTGCGCATCAGTCATGATGCCCTTGGAGGTGGAAATGATGGAGATACCCAGGCCGTTCATGACCTTCGGCAGTTCGCTCTTGCCGCGGTACTGGCGCAGGCCCGAACGCGAGAAACGCTTCAGGGTCGCGATGACCGGCTTGCCTTCGAAATACTTCAGCACGATTTCCAGCTCGGACTTGTTGTTTTCCAGCTGGGTCACGCGCAGGTCGGTGATGTAACCCTCGTCCTTCAGGACCTGGGCGATCGCAACCTTGATCTTGGACGACGGGGCTTTCACCGTCTGCTTGCCAACCGCGGCCGCATTCTTGATGCGGACCAGCAGGTCGGCGATGGGATCAGTCATGCTCATATGAATACCTTTGAGTGCACCGATATCCGCTTTCGCGAAAATCTGTTGTCTCCTGGAAACGGGCCAGGTCCCTTCTTGCGGCAGGCCAATGGCCTACCCCTACAACCCCGCTCGCGCAGGGCAAGACGCGGGAGTATACGCCAAAAGAGCCCGACTTGCGCCGGGCTCTTCGGGTTTTTTGCTTGGGCAAGGCTGAATGCCTGCCCTGACCTGTTCAGGAACCCCCGAAGGGGCTCCTGATCGCAGGACCGGCTGGGATTACCAGCTGGCCTTGCGCAGGCCCGGCACGTCGCCACGCATGGTGGCTTCACGCAGCTTGTTGCGGCCCAGGCCGAACTTGCTGTAGACGCCACGCGGACGGCCCGACAGCTCGCAACGGTTGCGCTGACGGCTCGGCGACGAATCGCGCGGCAGCTTGGCCAGCTTGGTTGCGGCGTCGATCTTCTCTTCGTAGGTCGCATCCTGGGAGGACACGATCTTCTTCAGAGCCGCACGCTTTTCAGCGTACTTCTTGGCCAGCTTTTCCCGCTTGATGTCGCGGTTGACCATGGAGGTCTTTGCCATTTCGGTTTCCTCGACAGATCAGTTACGGAACGGGAACTTGAACGCTGCCAGCAGCGCCTTCGCTTCCGCGTCGGTCTTCGCAGTGGTGGTGATGGCGATATCCATGCCGCGGATCGCGTCGACAGCGTCGAAGTCGATTTCCGGGAAGATGATCTGTTCCTTCACACCCATGTTGAAGTTGCCGCGACCGTCGAAGGAACGACCGGAAACACCACGGAAGTCGCGCACGCGCGGCAGCGAGATGTTGATCAGGCGGTCCAGGAACTCGTACATCTTGTGGCGACGCAGCGTGGTCTTGCAGCCAATCGGCCAACCATCACGGATCTTGAACGACGCAACCGAGATACGCGACTTGGTGACAACCGGCTTCTGGCCGGAAATCTTGGTCATGTCGCCGACGGCGTTTTCCAGGATCTTCTTGTTGGTGGCCGCTTCGCCGACACCCATGTTCAGGGTGACCTTGACCAGCTTCGGCACTTCCATCGGATTGGTGTAGCCGAACTGCTTCATCAGCGCCGGCACCACTTCTTCCTTGTAAAACTTTTCGAGACGGGAAGTCATCTTCACATTCCTCAGGCGTCGAGCGCCTCACCGCTGGAGCGGAACACACGCAGTTTGCGTCCATCCTCCAGCACCTTGAAGCCAACGCGTTCGCCCTTGCCCGAAGCCGGGTTCAGCACATTCACGTTGGAGATATGGATCGACGCTTCACGCTCGACCACGCCGCCGGCAACGCCTGCCTGCGGATTCGGCTTGGTGTGGCGCTTGACGATGTTCACGTTGGCAACGACCACGCGGTCGCCGTCGACGCGAAGCACTTCGCCACGCTCGCCCTTGTCCTTGCCGGCATTGACGACAACCTGGTCGCCCTTCTTGATACGGTTAGCCATGATTATCTCCTGTCGCTCACAGCACTTCGGGAGCGAGCGAGACGATCTTCATGAACTTCTCCGAACGAAGTTCACGGGTCACCGGCCCGAAGATACGGGTACCGATCGGCTCCTGCTTGTTGTTCAGCAGAACGGCAGCGTTGCCGTCGAAGCGGATCAGCGAGCCGTCGGCGCGACGCACACCCTTGCGGGTACGCACCACGACGGCGTCATACACTTCACCCTTCTTGACCTTGCCGCGCGGAATCGCATCCTTCACGGTGACCTTGATGATGTCGCCGATACCGGCGTAACGGCGCTTGGAACCACCCAGCACCTTGAAGCACATCACCTGCTTGGCACCCGAATTGTCCGCGACGTCAAGGTAGCTCTGCATCTGGATCATGATTCAGACTCCTTATTCAGCCGCACGCGTGATGACTTCCACCACGCGCCAGTTCTTGGTCTTGGACATCGGAGCAATCTCGGTCACGCGGACGACATCGCCTTCCTTGCAGGCGTTGTCGGCATCGTGGGCGTGCAGCTTGGTCGAGCGCTTGATGTACTTGCCGTACAGCGCGTGCTTGACCTGACGCTCAACCAGGACGGTAACCGTCTTGTCCATCTTGTTGCTGACGACACGGCCTTCGACCGTGCGCAGCGCCTTGTTTTCAGTATTGTCGCTCATAGCGGCCATCCTTACTTCGTGCTGCCGAGCAGGGTCTTGACGCGAGCAATCTCGCGACGGACCCGGCGGATGTCGTGGGTCTTCGGCAGCTGGCCGGTGACCTGCTGCATACGGACAGAGAACTGTTCCTTACGCAGGTCGATCAGGTGGGCCTTGAGTTCGTCAGCCGACTTTTCACGGAGAGTTTTGATATCCATCAGCGCACCGTCCGGGTCACGAAAGTGGTGGTGACCGAGAGCTTGGCGGCGGCCAGGCGGAATGCCTCGCGTGCCACTTCTTCGGTAACACCCTCGATTTCATAGATCATGCGGCCGGGCTGGATCTGGGCCACCCAGTATTCCACGTTGCCCTTACCCGAACCCATTCGAACTTCGATGGGCTTCTTGGTGATGGGCTTGTCGGGGAACACACGGATCCACATCTTGCCGCCGCGCTTGACGTAGCGGCTGATCGAGCGGCGGGCCGCTTCGATCTGGCGCGCGGTCAGCTGACCGTGGGCGGTTGCTTTCAGACCGTACTCGCCGAAGCTGACAGCGTTGGCGCTCCAGCTCAGGCCTTCGTTACGGCCCTTGTGTACCTTGCGGTACTTGGTTCGCTTGGGTTGCAACATTGTCGTTACCTCGCTTCACGAGCCGGGCGCTGACGGTCACCGCGGTCGCCGCGATCGTGACGATCGTTGCGCGACGGGGTGTCGTCCTGCTTTTCCTGGCCAACCTGGGAGAAATCGAAGACCTCGCCCTTGTAGATCCAGACCTTGATGCCGATGATGCCGTAGGTCGTCTTGGCTTCAGCGAAGCCATAGTCGATGTCGGCACGCAGGGTGTGCAGCGGCACGCGGCCTTCGCGGTACCACTCCGAACGGGCGATTTCTGCACCGTTGAGGCGGCCACCGACGTTGACCTTGATGCCCAGGGCACCCAGGCGCATCGCATTGCCGACCGAGCGCTTCATTGCACGGCGGAACATGATGCGACGCTCCAGCTGCTGGGCGATCGACTCGGCAACGAGCTGCGCGTCCAGTTCCGGCTTGCGCACTTCGGTGACGTTGATGTGCGCCGGGACGCCCATCATTTCGCTCACTTCCTTGCGCAGCTTCTCGATGTCCTCACCGCGCTTGCCGATCACCACGCCCGGACGGGCGGTGTGGATCGTCACGCGAGCGGTCTTGGCCGGACGCTCGATCAGGATCTTGCTGATGCCGGCCTGAGCCAGCTTCTTGCGCAGCATGTCGCGCACTTTCAGGTCGGCTGCCAGGTAACCAGCGAACTCGGCCTTGTTGGCGTACCACTTGGAGTTCCAGTCCTTGGAAATACCGAGACGGATACCAATCGGATGAACTTTATGACCCATGGTCTTTTCCTTATCCGCTTACTTGCCGGCGCCCACAACCACAGTGATGTGGCTGGTGCGCTTGAGGATGCGGGTACCGCGGCCTTTCGCCCGCGCCATGAAACGCTTCAGGGTCGGACCTTCATCAACCATGATGGTCTGAACCTTCAGCTCGTCGACGTCGGCGCCCTGGTTGTTCTCGGCGTTGGCAATAGCCGACTCCACCACCTTCTTGATCAGGTGGGCAGCCTTCTTGTCCGAGAACTTCAGCAGGTTGACCGCACGTTCGGCCGGCAGACCGCGCACCTGGTCAGCGACCAGACGAGCCTTCTGCGGGGAGATGCGCGCAGTGCGCAGGATGGCTTTCGCTTCCATTGTCATCTCTCCTTACTTGCCCGACTTCTTGTCACCACCGTGACCCTTGAAGGTCCGGGTGATGGCAAATTCGCCGAGCTTGTGGCCGACCATGTTCTCGTTGACGAGAACCGGGATGTGGTTCTTGCCGTTATGCACGGCAATGGTGATGCCTACCATGTCAGGCAGGATCATCGAACGGCGCGACCAGGTCTTGATCGGCTTCTTGCTGCCCGCAGCGGCCTCCACCTTCTTGACGAGGTGGTGATCGACGAACGGGCCCTTCTTGAGTGAACGTGCCATGGTCGATTAGCCCCTACGATCGCGGACGATGAACTGCTGAGTGCGCTTGTTATGGCGCGTCTTGTAACCCTTGGTCGGAACACCCCACGGGGTGACCGGATGCGGGTTACCCTGGCCGGCCTTCGCCTCACCACCACCGTGCGGGTGGTCAACCGGGTTCATGGCAGCACCACGAACGGTCGGGCGGACGCCGCGCCAACGCTTGGCACCGGCCTTGCCCAGCTTTTCCAGGCTGTGCTCGTCGTTGCCGACTTCACCGATGGTGGCGCAGCACTCGACCGGAACCTTACGCATTTCACCCGAGCGCAGGCGCAGGGTGGCGTAGATGCCTTCGCGGGCAACCAGCTGCACGGCCGCACCAGCGGCGCGGGCGATCTGAGCGCCCTTGCCGGGCTTCAGTTCGATGCAGTGGATGGTGGTACCGACCGGGATGTTGCGCAGCGGCAGGGTGTTGCCGGCCTTGATCGGGGCGTCCGAACCAGCGATCACCTGATCACCAGCCTTCAGACCCTTCGGGGCGATGATGTAGCGGCGCTCACCGTCGACGTAGCACAGCAGGGCGATGTGGGCGGTGCGGTTCGGATCGTATTCGATGCGTTCCACGCGCGCCGGGATGCCCAGCTTGTTGCGCTTGAAGTCGATGATGCGGTAGTGCTGCTTGTGGCCACCACCGACGTGACGCACGGTGATGCGGCCATGGTGGTTACGACCACCCGAGCGGCTCTGCGACTCGACCAGCGCGGCGTGCGGAGCACCCTTGTGCAGGTCGGGAGTGACCACGCGCACGGCCGAACGGCGGCCGGGGGAAGTGGGCTTGAATTTCATCAATGGCATGGGATGTACCTCAGGCCTTGGCCGTTACATCGATCGACTGGCCGTCGGCCAGGCGAACGTACGCCTTGCGCCAATCGCCGCGGCGGCCAGCACGGTTACGGAAGGACTTGTTCTTGCCCTTGACGTTGACCACGTTGACGGCTTCGACCTTGACGTCGAACAGCTGCTCAACCGCGGCCTTTACATCGGCCTTGGTGGCTTCGTTCGAAATTTCGAAGACATACTGGTTGGAGAGTTCCTGCAGGCGCGCGGTCTTTTCGGAGACACGCGGGGCACGCAGCACGCTGAAGATTTTTTCGTTGCTGTTCATGCCAGCCACTCCTCGACCTTCTTGACCGCGTCAGCGGTGATGACGACCGTGTCGGCACCAACCAGGGACACCGGATCCAGGCCCTGCACGTCACGCACTTCCACGTAGGGAACGTTGCGAGCCGACAGGTACAGGTGTTCGGAGGCTTCCTCGGTGACGATCAGCGGGCGCTTGCCCACTTCCAGGCCGGCCAGCTTGGCGATCAGACCCTTCGTGCTGGTCGCTTCGACGTCGAAGGACTCCACGATGGTCAGACGGCCCTGACGGTTCAGCTCGGACAGGATCGCGCACATGGCGGCACGGTACTGCTTACGATTGACCTTCTGCTCGAAGCTGCGCGGCTTGGCCGCAAAGGTGACACCGCCGCCGACGAAGATCGGAGCCGTCAGTGCGCCATGACGCGCGCCGCCGCCCTTCTGCTTCTTCGACTTCTTGGTGGTACCTGCCACTTCGGAGCGAGTCTTCTGCGCCTTGGTGCCGGCGCGACCGGCGTTGCGGTAAGCAACGACGACCTGGTGGACCAGATCTTCGCTGAAATCGCGACCGAACACGGCGTCGGAGACCGAGACCTTGTTGTTGCTACCCGTGATAACGAGTTCCATCGTCATCTCTCCTTATGCCTTGCTCGCCGGACGGACGATCACGTCGCCACCCGCCGCGCCCGGAACGGCGCCGCGAACTGCGATCAGACCGCGCTCGACGTCGACCTTGACCACTTCCAGGTTCTGGGTGCTCTGCTGCACCGCGCCCATGTGGCCCGACATCTTCTTGCCCGGGAAAACGCGACCCGGGGTCTGGCGCTGACCCAGCGAACCCGGCGCGCGATGCGACAGCGAGTTACCGTGGGTTGCATCGCCCATACGGAAGTTGTGGCGCTTGATGGTGCCCTGGAAACCCTTACCCTTGGTGACACCCTGGACGTCGACGATCTGGCCGACTTCGAAGATGTCCGCCTTGACTTCGCCGCCAACGGCGAAATCGCCGAGCTGCGCGTCTTCAACGCGGAATTCCCACAGGCCACGACCCGCTTCCACCTTCGCCTTGGCGAAGTGGCCGGCTTCCGGCTTGTTGACCAGGGCAGCGCGACGCGCGCCGACGGTCACCTGCACGGCGCTGTAGCCGTCGGTTTCGACGGTCTTGATCTGTGCGATGCGGTTGGGGGTTGCTTCGATCAGGGTCACCGGGATGGAGCGGCCATCTTCAGTGAACACGCGGCTCATGCCAGCCTTGCGGCCCACGAAGCCCAACGAATACTTCTTCGTCATGGTCGTAGTCCTCAGGTCAGCTTGATCTGAACGTCGACGCCGGCAGCCAGTTCGAGCTTCATCAGCGCGTCCACGGTCTTGTCATTCGGGTCAACGATATCGAGCACGCGCTTGTGCGTGCGGGTCTCGTACTGGTCACGCGCGTCCTTGTCGACGTGCGGGGAAACGAGGACGGTGTAACGCTCGATCTTGGTCGGCAGCGGGATCGGGCCACGCACTTGCGCGCCGGTCCGCTTGGCCGTTTCAACGATCTCGCTGGCCGAACGGTCGATCAGACGATGATCGAACGCTTTCAGCCGGATCCGGATCTTTTGGTCCGCCATGGCGGTAGGTTCCTTCGTTAAAAGAGCGACAGACAAAGCCTCTGGGTTGCTTTGTCCCGTGAAATCCCTGAATACAGACGGCCCGCACTCCTGCAGGCCGACAAGGTCAATCCATAGACCCCAAAAACGTAGGCAGGCCAGTTTCCCGGTCTGCCCAGACGTGGAAGCATAATGGCACGCAAGGCAGCTGTCAACAGCTGCCTGTTGACGCCGCCTGAATGGCATTGACCGTTCCTGGTCCGGGGAACACAAGGCACATCCTGTGCCTGCTTTCCCATTTGATACGCCCCGATGCCCTACCCAGGCAACATCGGGGCGCAGATACTACCAGATTACGCGATGATCTTCGAGACCACGCCAGCGCCGACGGTACGGCCGCCTTCGCGGATGGCGAAGCGCAGGCCTTCGTCCATTGCCACCGGGTTGATCAGCTCGACAACCATCTTCACGTTGTCGCCCGGCATCACCATCTCGACGCCTTCCGGCAGGTTGGCCTTACCGGTGATGTCGGTGGTACGGAAGTAGAACTGCGGGCGGTAGCCGTTGAAGAACGGGGTGTGACGGCCGCCTTCGTCCTTCGACAGCACGTACACTTCGCCTTCGAAGGTGGTGTGCGGCTTGATGGTGCCCGGCTTGGCCAGAACCTGGCCGCGCTCGACGTCGTCACGCTTGGTGCCGCGCAGCAGCAGGCCGGCGTTGTCGCCTGCCTGGCCCTGGTCCAGCAGCTTGCGGAACATTTCGACGCCGGTCACGGTGGTCTTCTGCACCGGACGGATGCCGACGATTTCGATTTCTTCGCCGACCTTGATCACGCCGCGCTCGATACGGCCGGTCACCACGGTGCCGCGGCCCGAGATCGAGAACACGTCTTCCACCGGCATCAGGAACGGCTTGTCGACGGCACGCTCCGGTTCCGGAATCCAGGTATCCAGCGCGTCGACCAGCTTGATGATCGCCGGCACGCCGATGTCGCTCTGGTCGCCTTCCAGCGCCAGACGAGCCGAACCCGAGATGATCGGGGTGTCGTCGCCCGGGAACTCGTACTTGCTCAGCAGTTCGCGGACTTCCATTTCGACCAGTTCCAGCAGCTCGGCATCGTCAACCATGTCGGCCTTGTTCAGGAACACGACGATGTACGGCACGCCGACCTGACGCGACAGCAGGATGTGCTCGCGGGTCTGCGGCATCGGGCCGTCAGCGGCCGAGCACACCAGGATCGCGCCGTCCATCTGGGCGGCACCGGTGATCATGTTCTTGACGTAGTCAGCGTGGCCCGGGCAGTCAACGTGGGCGTAGTGACGGGTGGTGGATTCGTATTCGACGTGCGCGGTCGAGATCGTGATACCACGAGCCTTCTCTTCCGGAGCAGCGTCGATTGCCGAGTAATCCTTGAACTCGCCACCGAAGCGCTCGGCACCGATCTTGGTCAGTGCAGCGGTCAGCGTGGTCTTGCCATGGTCGACGTGACCGATGGTGCCGACGTTGACGTGCGGCTTGGTGCGCTCGAACTTACCCTTTGCCATTGTTGTTTACCTTGATATTGAAAGTGGTTTTCAGGAGAGGCTGAGCGAGGCTCAGCCCTTCTTCATGACGGCTTCGGCGATGTTGTTCGGCGCCGGCTCGTAGTGGTCGAATTCCATGGTGAAGGTGGCGCGGCCCTGGGTCTGCGAACGCAGCGCAGTGGCGTAGCCGAACATTTCACCCAGCGGGATCATCGCGTTGATGATCGAAGCGGAGCCGTCACCGGTGGTGTCGGAACCCTGCAGCACACCGCGACGACGGCTGACGTCGCCCATCACGTCACCCTGGTAGTCTTCCGGGGTCACGATCTCGACCTTCATGATCGGCTCCAGCAGGACCGGCTTGGCCTTGGAGAAGCCCTGCTTGAAGGCCATCGAGGAGGCCAGCTTGAACGCCATTTCCGACGAGTCGACGTCGTGGTACGAGCCGAACACCAGCTTCACCTTGACGTCCACGACCGGGAAGCCAGCCAGCGGACCGCTGGTGATGGTTTCGCGCAGGCCCTTTTCGATCGACGGGATGAATTCCTTCGGAATCACACCACCGGTGATGTCGTTGATGAACAGGAAGTCGTCCTTGATCAGCGGAGCGATCTTGGCATCGGCACGATCTTCAGCGGTGATCGGCGACAGTTCGATCACGACGTGACCGTACTGACCCTTACCACCAGACTGCTTGGCGTGCTTGTAGTCCGACTTCACGTCAGCCAGGGTGATGGTTTCGCGGTAGGCCACCTGCGGCGCGCCGACGTTGGCTTCAACGTTGAACTCGCGCTTCAGGCGGTCGACGATGATGTCCAGGTGCAGCTCGCCCATGCCCGAGATGATGGTCTGGCCGGATTCTTCGTCGGTCTTGACGCGGAACGACGGATCTTCCTGCGCCAGACGGCCCAAGGCCAGACCCATCTTTTCCTGGTCCGACTTGGTCTTCGGTTCGACGGCCATCGAGATCACCGGCTCCGGGAACGTCATGCGCTCCAGGATGATCGGCTGGTCGACCGCGCACAGGGTGTCACCGGTGGTGGTGTCCTTCAGGCCCACGGCCGCGGCGATGTCACCGGCCAGAACTTCCTTGATTTCTTCGCGGTTGTTCGAGTGCATCTGCAGGATGCGGCCGATGCGCTCCTTCTTGCCCTTCACCGAGTTCAGCACGGTGTCGCCGCCATTCAGGGTGCCCGAGTAGACACGGAAGAAGGTCAGCGCGCCGACGAACGGGTCGGTGATGATCTTGAAGGCCAGCGACGAGAACGGAGCCTTGTCGTCGGACTTGCGGGTCATGGCGACGTTTTCGTCATCCACGTCGGTACCGGTCACGTCCGGCACGTCAACCGGCGACGGCAGCAGCTGGATCACGCCGTCCAGCATGGCCTGCACGCCCTTGTTCTTGAACGCCGAACCGCAGTACATCGGGACGATTTCGGTGGCCAGGGTACGGGTACGCAGCGCGTTGATGATTTCCGACTCGGCCAGCTCTTCGCCGCCCAGGTACTTTTCCATCAGCTCTTCGCTGGCTTCAGCCGCGGTCTCGATCATGAAGGTACGGGCTTCTTCAGCCTTTTCCTGCAGGTCGGCCGGGATGTCGCCGTACTCGAACTTCATGCCCTGCGAGGCTTCATCCCAATGGATGGCCTTCATCTTCAGCAGGTCGACAACGCCCTTGAAGCCGTCTTCAGCGCCGATCGGCAGCTGCATCGGCACGGCAACGGCGCCGAGCTTGGCCTTCAGCTGGTCACGGACCTTGTAGAAGTTGGCGCCGGTGCGGTCCATCTTGTTGACGAACGCGATGCGCGGCACCTTGTAGCGGTTGGCCTGGCGCCACACGGTTTCCGACTGCGGCTGCACGCCACCGACGGCACACAGCACGAACACCGCACCGTCGAGCACGCGCAGCGAGCGCTCCACTTCGATGGTGAAGTCGACGTGCCCGGGGGTGTCGATGATGTTGAAGCGGTGCTCCGGCAGGGACTTGTCCATGCCCTTCCAGAACGCGGTGGTGGCAGCGGACTGGATCGTGATGCCACGTTCCTGTTCCTGCTCCATCCAGTCCATGGTGGCGGCGCCGTCATGCACTTCACCGATCTTGTGGCTCTTGCCGGTGTAGAACAGGATGCGCTCGGACGTGGTGGTCTTGCCGGCATCGATGTGAGCCATGATGCCGAAGTTACGGTAACGCTCGATGGGAGTGGAACGGGCCACGGGGAGCCTCTCAGATTTCTTGGATTTCGGATGGCCGAACGCCGCCTTGCGGCGGCCTTCGGATTGGCGCAGCCCTTCTGGGGCCGCGAGGCAGCACCGTGATGGTGCTGCCCTGCCTGTTTTACAAGGCCGTCAAACTCACCAGCGGTAGTGGGCGAAGGCCTTGTTGGCTTCGGCCATGCGGTGGGTTTCTTCGCGCTTCTTGATGGCGCCACCACGGTTTTCCGCGGCGTCGATCAGTTCAGCAGCCAGCTTCTTCGGCATGGTGTTCTCACCACGCTTGCGCGCGGAGTCGATCAGCCAACGCATGGCCAGGGCCATCTTGCGCGAGGCGCGCACTTCGACCGGCACCTGGTAGGTAGCGCCGCCGACGCGACGCGACTTCACTTCGACCGCCGGAGCGACGTTGTCCAGAGCCTTCTGCACCAGCTCGATCGAGTTGGCGTTCTTCTCGGAGATGACGTCCATGGCACCGTACACGATCTTTTCAGCGACGGACTTCTTGCCGCTCTGCATGACCATGTTGATGAAACGGGCGATGGTTTCGCTTCCGTGCTTCGGATCCGGCAGGACGGAACGCTGCGGAGTATTACCCTTACGCGACATAGTGCTCTCCCCTTAGGCCTTCGGACGCTTGGCGCCGTACTTGGAACGGGCCTGGCGACGCTTGGCAACGCCGGCGGCGTCGAGCGAGCCACGAACGGTGTGGTAACGCACACCCGGCAGATCCTTGACGCGACCGCCACGGATCAGGACCACGGAGTGTTCCTGCAGGTTGTGGCCTTCACCGCCGATGTAGGAAATGACTTCTTCCTGGTTGGTCAGGCGGACCTTGGCAACCTTGCGCAGAGCCGAGTTCGGCTTCTTCGGGGTGGTGGTGTAGACGCGGGTGCAGACGCCACGGCGCTGCGGGCACTTGTCGAGCGCCGGCGAGGCACTCTTGTACGTGGTAGCTTGCCGCGGCTTGCGGACCAGCTGGTTGATCGTCGCCATCAGTAGGTTCTTCTGATTGGTGGCCGGAAATCCGGCCAGAGATGCGGAAATGTTAAAGCAGGCCAAAATTCTGGCCTGCTGAGACAGACGATTGTAGCAACCTGTCAGGAACGCAGTCAAACGCGTTCTGTCAAGCCCGTTCCTGATCCCGGAACGTTACTGGGGGGCCTCCATGTACCCCGTTCAGGTTGGCGGGGTGAACCGCGAGCGGTCCACCCTGCCCTGTCCTTGGCCCGATCGGCGCAGTCGACTGACAGTCGACGCTACCACCCGGGTGGTCCGGCCGTGAGGCCGGACCGGTGTATCAGTCTTCCGAAGCCTGTTCAGCTTCCGCCTCGACCACCGGCGCTTCAACCGCAGCCGGAGCACCGGCCAGGGTCTGCATTTCCGATTCGGTCAGGCCGGACGCGTCGCGGCGGCGGCTGCTGTGGTACGACAGGCCAGTACCGGCCGGAATCAGACGGCCGACGATGACGTTTTCCTTCAGGCCACGCAGGTTGTCCTTGGTGCCGCGGACGGCAGCTTCGGTCAGCACGCGGGTGGTTTCCTGGAAGGACGCCGCCGAAATGAACGATTCAGTGGCCAGCGAAGCCTTGGTGATACCCAGCAGCACCGGATCGAAGTGCGCCGGCAGCTCGCTGCGGGTGGCCAGGCGCGCATTCTCCTCGATCACGCGCTGACGCTCCACCTGTTCACCGTTCAGGAACTTGCTGCTGCCCTGGTCGGTGATCTCGACCTTGCGCAGCATCTGGCGGGTGATGACTTCGATGTGCTTGTCGTTGATCTTCACGCCCTGCAGGCGGTACACGTCCTGGATTTCCTTCACCAGGTAGGCGGCCAGCGGTTCGACACCCAGCAGGCGCAGGATGTCCTGCGGGCTCGGCTCGCCGTCCACGATGGTTTCGCCCTTGGTCACGTGTTCACCTTCGAACACGATCACCTGGCGGTACTTCGGAATCAGCTCTTCGTGTTCCGAACCATCGGTGTCCTTGATGATCAGGCGCTGCTTGCCCTTGGTGTCCTTGCCGAAGCTGATGATGCCCGAACGCTCGGCCAGCACGGCCGGATCCTTCGGCTTGCGCGCTTCGAACAGATCGGCCACGCGCGGCAGACCACCGGTGATGTCGCGGGTCTTGGACGCTTCCTGCGGGATCTTGGCAACCACGTCGCCCACGCCCACCGGCGCGCCGTCCTGCAGGTTGACGATCGAACGCGGCGGCAGCAGGTACTGCGCCGGCAGATCGGTACCCGGGATGGACAGATCATTGCCCTTGGCATCGACGATGCGCACGATCGGGCGCAGGTCCTTGGCCTGTGCACCACGACGCTTCGGATCGGTGATTTCGCGCGAGGCCAGACCGGTCAGTTCGTCGGTCTTCTCGATGACGGTGACGCCGTCGACGAAGTCGATGAAGCGGATGAAACCGGCTACTTCCGACACGATCGGGTGGTTATGCGGATCCCAGTTGGCCACGGTCTGGCCAGCCTTGATCGCATCGCCGTCCTTGGACGTGATGGTGGCACCGTACGGCAGCTTGTAACGCTCACGCTCACGGCCGTGGGCATCGAGCACCGAGATTTCGCCCGAGCGCGACACTGCCACCAGCGAGCCATTGGCGTGCTCGACCGACTTGAGGTTGCTGAACTTGACCGAGCCGGTGGTCTTGACGGTGATGTTGTCGACCGCAGCAGCTCGCGACGCCGCACCACCGATGTGGAACGTACGCATGGTCAGCTGGGTACCCGGCTCGCCGATGGACTGGGCGGCGATGACGCCGACCGCTTCACCGATGTTGACCAGGTGGCCACGGGCCAGATCACGGCCGTAGCAACGGGCGCAGACGCCGAAGGCCGATTCGCAGGAGATGGTCGAGCGGACCTTGATGGTCTGCACGCCGGCATCTTCCAGCTTGGCCACCCAGGCTTCGTCCAGCAGGGTGTTGCGGGTCACGATCGGATCTTCGTCGTTGCCCGGCAGGAACACGTCCTCGGCAACCACACGACCCAGCACGCGGTCCTTCAACGGCTCGACCACGTCGCCGCCTTCCACGATCGGGGTCATGATCAGGCCTTCGGTGGTACCGCAATCCACCTCGGTGATCACCACGTCCTGCGCCACGTCGACCAGACGACGGGTCAGGTAACCCGAGTTCGCGGTCTTCAGCGCGGTATCGGCCAGACCCTTACGGGCACCGTGGGTGGAGTTGAAGTACTCCTGCACGTTCAGGCCTTCGCGGAAGTTCGCCTTGATGGGCGTCTCGATGATCGAGCCATCGGGACGGGCCATCAGGCCGCGCATGCCGGCCAGCTGACGGATCTGCGCCTGCGAACCACGCGCACCGGAGTCGGCCATGATGTACAGCGAGTTCATCGACTTCTGGTCGATGGTTTCGCCCTTGGCATTGACCACCTTCTCGGTACCAATGGTGTCCATCATCGCCTTGGCGATGCGTTCATTGGTGCGCGACCAGATGTCGACCACCTTGTTGTAGCGCTCGCCGGCGGTGACCAGGCCCGACTGGTACTGCTCCTGGATTTCCAGCACTTCGGCTTCGGCCTCGGTGAGGATGCCCTTCTTCTCGTCCGGGATCAGCATGTCGTCGATGCCGATGGAGACGCCGGCGCGGGTCGCGTAGGCGAAGCCGGTGTACATCAGCTTGTCGGCGAACACGACCGTGTCCTTCAGGCCCAGCTGGCGGTAGCTGGAGTTGATCAGGCGGCTGATGTTCTTCTTGGTCAGCTCGACATTGGCCAGCGCGAACGGCAGGCCTTCCGGCAGGATTTCAGCCAGCAGGGCGCGACCGATCGTGGTGTCCACGATCGAGGTCTTGTTCTGCTTGTTGCCGTCTTCGTCGGTCACCACCTCGGTGATGCGGACCTTGACCTTGGCGTGCAGTTCCACCACGCGGTTGTCGTAGGCGCGCTTGACTTCGGCGATGTTGGCGAAGGCCATGCCCTCGCCCTTCTTGTTTTCCAGCGAGCGGGTCATGTAGTACAGACCCAGCACGACGTCCTGCGACGGCACGATGATCGGCTCGCCGTTGGCCGGCGACAGGATGTTGTTGGTCGACATCATCAGCGCACGCGCTTCCAGCTGGGCTTCCAGCGAGAGCGGCACGTGGACGGCCATCTGGTCACCGTCGAAGTCGGCGTTGAACGCGGTGCAGACCAGCGGGTGCAGCTGGATGGCCTTGCCTTCGATCAGCACCGGCTCGAACGCCTGGATGCCCAGACGGTGCAGGGTCGGCGCACGGTTCAGCATCACCGGGTGTTCGCGGATGACCTCTTCCAGGATGTCCCAGACTTCGGCTTCTTCGCGCTCGACCAGCTTCTTGGCGGCCTTGATGGTGGTGGCCAGGCCACGACGCTGCAGCTTGGCGAAGACGAACGGCTTGAACAGCTCCAGCGCCATCTTCTTCGGCAGGCCGCACTGGTGCAGGCGCAGGTACGGGCCGACCACGATGACCGAACGGCCCGAGTAGTCGACGCGCTTGCCGAGCAGGTTCTGGCGGAAGCGCCCCTGCTTGCCCTTGATCATGTCGGCCAGCGACTTCAGCGGGCGCTTGTTGGTGCCGGTGATGGCACGGCCACGACGGCCGTTGTCCAGCAGCGCATCGACCGATTCCTGCAGCATGCGCTTTTCATTGCGCACGATGATGTCCGGCGCGCTCAGTTCGAGCAGGCGGCGCAGGCGGTTGTTACGGTTGATGACGCGGCGGTACAGGTCGTTCAGGTCGGAGGTCGCGAAGCGGCCGCCGTCCAGCGGAACCAGCGGACGCAGGTCCGGCGGCAGCACCGGCAGCACGGTCATGACCATCCATTCCGGACGGTTGCCCGATTCCAGGAAGGCTTCGATCAGCTTGATGCGCTTGGTCAGTCGCTTCAGCTTGGTTTCCGAACCGGTGCTGGCGATTTCTTCGCGCAGGCGGGTCATTTCCGACTGCAGGTCGATGGTGCGCAGCAGTTCGTACACGGCCTCGGCGCCCATGGCGGCGTCGAAGTCGTCACCGTGCTCCTGGCGGGCCTGCAGGTACTGTTCTTCGGTCAGCAGCTGGCGGCGTTCCAGGGCGGTCAGGCCCGGCTCGGTCACCACGTAGGCTTCGAAGTACAGCACGCGCTCGATGTCGCGCAGGGTCATGTCCAGCATCAGGCCGATGCGCGACGGCAGCGACTTCAGGAACCAGATGTGCGCGACCGGCGAAGCCAGGTCGATGTGGCCCATGCGCTCGCGGCGCACCTTGGCCAGGGTCACTTCGGTGCCGCACTTTTCGCAGACCACGCCGCGGTGCTTCATGCGCTTGTACTTGCCGCACAGGCACTCGTAGTCCTTCACCGGGCCGAAGATGGCGGCGCAGAACAGGCCGTCACGTTCCGGCTTGAAGGTACGGTAGTTGATGGTTTCCGGCTTCTTCACTTCGCCGAAGGACCACGAGCGGATCAGGTCCGGCGAGGCCAGCGCGATCTTGATCGCGTCGAAGTCCAGCGTCTGGCGCTGCTGGTTGAAGAGGTTGAGCAGGTCTTTCATGGTGTTCTCCGAAAGGAGGAATGCTGTGTCGATGGGCTTTCAGTTCACTGCCAGCGGCGCGGCGGCGGTGACCGCCGCGCCGGCATGGGTCAGTTGTCTTCCAGTTCCATGTTGATGGCCAGCGAGCGGATTTCCTTCACGAGCACGTTGAAGGATTCCGGCATGCCCGCGACCATCTCGTGCTCACCGTCGACGATGTTCTTGTACATCTGGTTGCGGCCCTGCACGTCATCGGACTTCACCGTCAGCATTTCCTGCAGGGTGTAGGCCGCGCCGTAGGCTTCCAGCGCCCAGACTTCCATTTCACCGAAGCGCTGGCCGCCGAACTGCGCCTTGCCGCCCAGCGGCTGCTGGGTAACGAGCGAGTACGGACCGGTCGAACGGGCGTGCATCTTGTCGTCGACCAGGTGGTTCAGCTTCAGGTAGTGCATGTAGCCAACGGTGGTGTGGCGATCGAAGGCTTCACCGGTGCGGCCGTCGTACAGCTGGGTCTGGCCACTGCTCGGCAGGTCGGCCAGTTCCAGCATGCGCTTGATTTCCGCTTCGGTGGCACCGTCGAACACCGGGGTGGCCATCGGCACGCCGTCGGTCAGGTTGCGGGCCAGGCGCAGCAGTTCCTCGTCGCTGAACTGCGACAGGTCGACACGGTTGGCCACGTTGGTGTCATCGTGGTTGTAGATGTCGTCCAGGAACTTGCGCAGGTCGGCCACGGCCGCCTGGGCTTCCATCATCGCCTGGATCTTGCGACCCAGACCCTTGGCTGCCCAGCCCAGGTGCACTTCCAGGATCTGCCCGATGTTCATACGCGACGGCACGCCCAGCGGGTTCAGCACGATGTCCACGGTTTCGCCCGAGGCCATGTACGGCATGTCCTCGACCGGCACCACGTTGGACACCACACCCTTGTTACCGTGGCGGCCTGCCATCTTGTCGCCCGGCTGGATGCGGCGCTTCACGGCCAGGAACACCTTGACCATCTTCAGCACGCCCGGGGCGAGGTCGTCGCCGGCGGTGATCTTGCCGCGCTTGTCGGCGAAGCGACGCTCGAATTCCTTCTCGTGCGCCTGGATCTGCTTCTGCGCGCGCTCGATGGCTTCCGAAGCGTCCTCGTCCTTCATGCGCAGGGCGAACCAGTCGGCCTTCTTCAGGCCGTCCAGGAAGGCGTCGGAGATCACGTCGCCCTTCTTCAGGCCGGCGCCACCGTTGACCACCTTGCCCACGATCTGCGAACGCAGACGCATGTAGATGGCCGCTTCCAGGATGCGGAACTGGTCGTCGAAGTCCTTCTTGACGCGCTTGATTTCAGATTCTTCGATCTGACGGGCGCGCTTGTCCTTCTCGATGCCATCACGGGTGAAGACCTGCACGTCGATGACGGTGCCGTCCATGCCCGGCGGAACGCGCAGCGAGCTGTCCTTCACGTCCGAAGCCTTCTCGCCGAAGATCGCGCGCAGCAGCTTCTCTTCCGGGGTCAGCTGGCTTTCGCCCTTCGGGGTGACCTTGCCGACCATGATGTCGCCGGCGCGGACTTCGGCACCGATGTACACCACGCCGCTTTCGTCCAGGCGGTTCAGCGCCTGCTCGGAAACGTTCGGGATGTCGGCGGAGATTTCCTCCGGCCCCAGCTTGGTGTCACGTGCAACGCAGGTCAGCTCTTCGATGTGGATCGTGGTGTAACGATCCTCTTCCACCACGCGCTCGGAGAGCAGGATGGAGTCTTCGAAGTTGTAGCCGTTCCACGGCATGAACGCGATCAGCATGTTCTGGCCCAGGGCCAGTTCGCCGATGTCGGTGGACGGACCGTCGGCCAGCACGTCGCCGCGGGCGATGATGTCGCCCACCTGGACCAGCGGACGCTGGTTGATGCAGGTGTTCTGGTTCGAACGGGTGTACTTGACCAGGTTGTAGATGTCCACGCCGGCATCGGTGGCGCCGACGATTTCTTCTTCAACCACCTTCACCACGATGCGGGCGGCGTCGATCTGCACGATCTCGCCACCGCGACGGGCGTTCACGGTCACACCCGAGTCACGGGCCACGGCGCGTTCGATACCGGTACCCACCAGCGGCTTCTGCGCACGCAGAGTCGGCACGGCCTGGCGCTGCATGTTGGCGCCCATCAGTGCACGGTTGGCGTCATCGTGCTCCAGGAACGGAACCAGCGCGGCCGCGATCGACACGGTCTGCATCGGCGAGACGTCCATGAAGTGGACTTCCGCCGGCGGCTTCAGCAGCGATTCGCCCTGGAAGCGGCACGGAACGAACTGCTCGGTCAGCACGCTGTTGGCATCGGTCAGCGCGTTGGCCTGCGCAATGACGTACTCGTTTTCTTCGATGGCCGACAGGAATTCGACTTCGTCGTACACCTTGCCGTCCACGACCTTGCGGTACGGGGTCTCGAGGAAACCGTACTGGTTGGTGCGGGCGTACACGGCCAGCGAGTTGATCAGGCCGATGTTCGGGCCTTCCGGGGTTTCGATGGTGCAGACGCGGCCGTAATGGGTCGGGTGCACGTCGCGCACTTCGAAGCCGGCGCGCTCACGGGTCAGACCACCCGGGCCCAGGGCCGAGACGCGACGCTTGTGGGTCACTTCCGACAGCGGGTTGTTCTGATCCATGAACTGCGACAGCTGCGAGGAGCCGAAGAACTCCTTGATGGCCGCAGCAACCGGCTTGGCGTTGATCAGTTCCTGCGGGGTCAGGCCTTCGGATTCGGCCATCGACAGGCGTTCCTTGACCGCGCGCTCGACGCGGACCAGGCCCACGCGGAACACGTTCTCGGCCATTTCACCGACCGAACGCACGCGACGGTTGCCCAGGTGATCGATGTCATCGACCACGCCGCGACCATTGCGGATCTCGGTCAGGACCTTGATCACGTCCAGGATGTCGGAGCTGTCGCCGTGGGCGGCAACCAGGCGCTTGGATTCTTCGTCGTTACGCTCGCCGTAGTACTTGCGGTCGTACAGCACGGCTTCGCCGGTGGTTTCCTTGCGGCCCACGCGACGGTTGAACTTCATGCGGCCGACCGCGGACAGGTCGTAGCGCTCGAAGGTGAAGAACAGGTTGTGGAACAGGTTCTGCGCGGCATCCTTGGTCGGCGGCTCGCCCGGACGCATCATGCGGTAGATTTCGACCAGGGCTTCCAGCTGGGTCTTGGTCGGATCGATGCGCAGGGTGTTGGACAGGTACGGGCCACGATCCAGGTCGTTCACCCACAGGGTGCCCACCGCATCGACGCCGGCCTTGCGGAAGTTCTGCAGCTGCTCGTCGCTGATTTCGTCGTTGGCCTGGGCCAGCAGTTCACCGGTCGACGCGTCGACCACGTCGTGCGACAGGATGCGGCCGACGATGTAATCATCCGGCACGGCCAGGGCGGCAATGCCCGAGGCTTCCAGCTGTTTGATGTGGCGCGCGGTGATGCGCTTGCCGGCTTCCACGATGACCTTGTCGCCGTCGGCGAGGTCGAAGCCCAGGGTTTCGCCACGCAGGCGCTCGGGCACCAGCTCCAGCTGGACGCCTTCATCCGGGTTGATGTGGAAGGTGTTGATCTCGAAGAACTCGGCCAGCATCTCTTCGTTGCTGTAGCCAAGCGCGCGCAGCAGGATCGACACCGGCAGCTTGCGGCGGCGGTCGATACGGGTGAACAGCGCGTCCTTCGGGTCGAACTCGAAGTCCAGCCAGGAGCCGCGGTAAGGAATGATGCGGGCGCTGTACAGCAGCTTGCCCGAGCTGTGGGTCTTGCCACGGTCGTGGTCGAAGAACACGCCCGGCGAGCGGTGCAGCTGCGAGACGATGACGCGCTCGGTGCCGTTGACGATGAAGGTGCCGTTTTCGGTCATCAGCGGGATTTCGCCCAGATAGACCTCCTGCTCCTTCACGTACTTGATGGCCTTGGTCGACGACTCACGGTCGTAGATGACCAGGCGCACGGTCACGCGCAGCGGCGCGCCGTAGCTCATGCCACGCTGGCGGCACTCACGCTCGTCGAAGACCGGGTCGCCCAGCTTGTAGCCGACGTATTCCAGGGCGGCGTTGCCGCTGTAGCTGGCGATCGGGAAGACCGACTTCAGCGCAGCGTGCAGGCCGTAATCGGCGCGCTTGGCCGGATCGACGTTTTCCTGGAGGAAATCACGGTAGGAATCCACCTGGATGGCGAGCAGGAAGGGAACTTCCAGGATCGAGCGCTGCTTGCCGAAATCCTTGCGGATGCGCTTTTTTTCGGTGAACGAATAGGACGTCATGAGGTCTTCCACCTTGTTGTGCGGGCCGTGCGTCCACAACCCGAAGGGAACTTGAAATTGTCAGTTGGAAGTCGCTGGTATTGCCGGCACCAGCACGCCTTCTCCCGCTACTTCCAACTGCCAACTCGTCTGCTACCACGCCCCTGCTGCCGCGCGTTGCGCTGGCCGGCCGGGGATTGACTGCAGCCCGTGTTGGGCTTTTTGCCGCTTGTTGCATCCACGCATGGCGTGGATCTACTACACCGCAGGAACGACCAAAGGCCGGGGGCTTACGCCCCCAGCCTTGGCTGCATCGCCGTGAATCGATGACGATGCAAGGGAAGTGCTTACTTGACTTCGACAGTCGCGCCAGCAGCTTCCAGGTCCTTCTTCATCTTCTCGGCTTCGTCCTTCGAAGCGCCTTCCTTCAGGACGCCACCGGCTTCGGCCAGGTCCTTCGCTTCCTTCAGGCCCAGGCCGGTGATGGCGCGGACGGCCTTGATGACTTCGACCTTCTTGTCGCCGGCAGTCTTCAGGGTGACGGTGAATTCGGTCTGCTCTTCAACAGCAGCAGCCGGGCCAGCGGCAGCAGCCACGGCAACCGGAGCAGCGGCGGAGACGCCGAACTTCTCTTCGATGGCCTTGACCAGCTCCATCACTTCCATCAGGGACTTCTCGGCGATGGCGTCGACGATCTGTTCGTTGGTAAGGGACATGATTGATACCTTTGGATGATTTTCTGGGTTGAGGTTCCGTCAGGAACCACGATAAGTCGAAACTCAGGCGGTCTCGGCGGCCGGCTCGGCAGCGTCAGCGGCGACATCGCCACCACCCTGCTTCTCGCCAACGGCCTTGATGGCGCGGGCAAACATCGTGACCGGCTCGGTCAGGACGCGGGCCAGCATGGCCAGGGCCTGGTCGCGGGTCGGCAGCGAGGCCAGCACATCGACGTGGCTTGCCGGGAACACTTCACCACCGATGGCGACGACCTTAGCCTTCAGCTTGTCGTTGCCCTTGGCGGCTTCCTTGATCAGGCGACCGGCTGCGCCGGGCTCCTCGAGCGAGAACGCGTACAGCAGCGGACCAACCATCTGGTCCTGGGCCACTGCGAACTCGGTGCCTTCAACAGCACGCGACGCCAGGGTGTTCTTGACAACTTTCAAGAAAACGCCGGTTTCGCGAGCCTGCTTGCGCATCGCGGTCATCTGGGCGACCGTGGTGCCAGCGTATTCGGCTGCGATCAAGGAGTGGGCCTTGGCGGCGACGTCTGCCAGCTCGGCGACTACTTCTTGCTTCTGGGACAGATTGAGAGCCATTGCACTCCTCCAGTTGAACTCCGCTTACGGCTCCTGCCGTGTGCGGTCCTGTGCGGCATCCGTCCTGGACGCCGGGAACATCGGAATGATGTTCCGGGGGTGGGCCGTTCCAGACCTGGAGTGCAATCGGGGAAGATCCCAGACGTGCGTGAACCAGAAAAACTCCAGAAGGGCACCATCTACGCAGGTTGATTCCGGGGAATCGATTAAGCGGTCAGTGCGGTGCCGGCGGCGACTCCCTGCCAGTTCGAGCTTCCGTGCCCGTCGCCGGTACTGCCACGACCGCGCCTGCGGTCTTTGACGGCTACCACCGGCGATGAACTGCCGGGGATGCCTTCAAATGTCACGGTCACGATGCCCGAGGGTACCGTGACCGCTTGAAACAATTACTTCAGGGTCAGCGACGACTGGTCGACGGTGACGCCCGGGCCCATCGTCGAGCTGACCGAAACCTTCTGCAGGTAGGTGCCCTTCGAGGTCGCCGGCTTGGCCTTGATCAGGTCCAGCAGCAGCGCGGTCAGGTTCGACTTCAGCGCGTCTTCGGCGAAGTCGGCCTTGCCGATGGTGCAGTGGATGATACCGGCCTTGTCGGTGCGGTAACGGACCTGGCCCGACTTGGCGTTCTTCACGGCTTCGCCCGGGTTCGGGGAAACGGTGCCGACCTTCGGGTTCGGCATCAGGCCGCGCGGGCCCAGCACGGTGCCCAGCTTACCGACAACGCGCATGGCGTCCGGGGTCGCGATGACGACGTCGTAGTTCAGATCGCCGGCCTGCATCTTCTCAGCCAGGTCGTCCATACCGACGGCTTCGGCGCCAGCGGCCAGGGCTTCGTCAGCCTTGGCACCGGCCGGAGCGAACACGGCAACGCGGACCGACTTGCCGGTACCCGCCGGCAGCACGGTGGAGCCACGGACCTGCTGGTCGGACTTCTTCGCGTCAACGCCCAGGCGCACGGCAACGTCGATCGACTCGACGAACTTGGCCTTGGTGGCGGACTTCAGGATGTTGATCGCGTCCTCGAAGGCGTACGACTTGCCCGGGACAACGGCGGCCTTGATGGCCTTCTCACGCTTGGTCTGTGCCATCTTCTTAACCCTCCACCACGAGGCCCATGGAACGGGCAGAGCCAGCGATGGTACGCACGGCGGCGTCCAGATCGGCGGCAGTCAGATCCGGTTCCTTCGCCTTGGCGATCTCTTCCAGCTGCTTACGGGTGACCTTGCCGACCTTCTCGGTGTTCGGGCGCTTGGAGCCCGACGAGATGCCAGCGGCCTTCTTCAGCAGGGTGGTGGCCGGGGTGCTCTTGGTGATGAAGGTGAACGTACGGTCCGAGTAGGCCGTGATGATCACCGGAACCGGCAGACCCGGCTCGAGCTTCTGCGTGGCAGCGTTGAACGCCTTGCAGAATTCCATGATGTTCAGGCCGCGCTGACCCAGCGCAGGACCGACCGGCGGCGAGGGGTTGGCCTGACCGGCCTTCACCTGCAGCTTGATGTAACCGACAACTTTCTTTGCCATTTGAGTGCTCTCCGGGTGCTAGCGCCTTTCGACAACAGGCTCCCCATCGGACCGGGAATCACGCGTCCCGGCATCGCGTTTTGAAATCATGCCGAAGGCCACCTTGCGGCGGCCTGGCTCCGCTGGCATCCCAGCGGGAGCCGCGCACTATAACAGGTTTTTTCTTCACGTGCCTGAAGCGGCATGTAAACAAGGAAACCGGGCCAGGCCCGGTTCCTTCTGTAGAGTCGAGCCATGCTCGACTGCACCATCCTCCGAAGCCGGGAGTCGAGCATGGCTCGACTCTACAGGGTCGTTTAGACGGCCTTTTCGACCTGGCCGAACTCGAGCTCGACCGGGGTGGCACGACCGAAGATCAGCACCGAGACGCGCAGACGGCTCTTCTCGTAGTTGACTTCTTCGACGACACCATTGAAATCGTTGAACGGGCCGTCGGTGACACGGACCATCTGGCCCGGTTCGAACAGCACCTTCGGACGCGGCTTCTCCACGCCTTCCTGAACACGATTCAGGATGGACTCGGCTTCGGAATCGGCGATCGGCAGCGGGCGATCCGCGGTGCCACCGATGAAGCCCATCACGCGCGGGGTTTCCTTGACCAGGTGCCAGCTTTCGTTGTCGATGCGCGGGATACCGGCTTCTTCGTGGGTCTCGATCTGGACCAGCACGTAACCCGGGAAGAACTTGCGCTCGGAACGACGCTTCTGGCCGGCACGCATCTCGACCACTTCTTCGGTCGGGACCAGGACGTCGCCGAAGCGCTCTTCCATGCCATCACGGGCGATGCGATCACGCAGTGCCTGCGCAACCGACTTCTCGAAGCCCGAATAGGCGTGAACGACATACCAACGCTTCATGCATTTCTCCTTAGCGGCTCAGGAACCACTGAGTCAATTTCTGGATCAGGAAGTCGAAGCCACCCAGCAGCAGGCTGAGGATGACCACGACGACAATCACGACCCAGGTCATGCGAATGGCTTCCTGGCGCGTCGGCCAGACCACCTTGCGCAGCTCGAAGCGCGACTCGGAGAGGAATTCGCGGGTGTCGCGCCCCTTGCCGGTCAGCATGAACACGCCGACACCGCCAACCAGACCGACCACGACCGCCAACGCACGCAGCTGACCCGTCCACGCCCCCAGCTGGGTGGCACGACCGGAGTCAGCGGAGAACCAGAACCAGACGAACAGACCAGCCAGCACCAGCAGCGAGGCCAGGGCGTACTTGACGATATCCCCACCGGTGGCGGAAGCATCCTTGGAGTGTTCGATCTTGCTATTCATCAGGCTATATCTGCTTTAGCGACGGCTGGGCCGCTGGATAGGGTGGCAGATGGCACGCCAGGAGGGACTCGAACCCCCAACCTGCGGTTTTGGAGACCGCTGCTCTGCCAATTGAGCTACTGGCGTACAGATTGAAACTTGCCTTCCCTTAGACGGCGAAGGCGGACCGAGGTTCCCGGCCCGCCACTCGCGCAACCGGCAGTGCTATGCAACCGCCGGCCTTGCAGGATTACTCGAGGATGCTGGCAACCACGCCGGCACCGACGGTACGGCCACCTTCGCGGATGGCGAAGCGCAGACCGGCGTCCATGGCGACCGGGTTGATCAGGGTGACAACCATCTTGATGTTGTCGCCCGGCATCACCATCTCGACACCTTCCGGCAGCTCGACCGCACCGGTGATGTCGGTGGTACGGAAGTAGAACTGCGGACGGTAGCCCTTGAAGAACGGGGTGTGACGGCCACCTTCGTCCTTCGACAGCACGTACACTTCGGCTTCGAACTTGGTGTGCGGCTTGATCGAACCCGGCTTGGCCAGAACCTGACCGCGCTCGACGTCGTCACGCTTGGTGCCGCGCAGCAGCAGACCGGCGTTATCACCTGCCTGACCCTGGTCCAGCAGCTTGCGGAACATTTCAACGCCGGTCACGGTGGTCTTCTGCACCGGACGGATGCCGACGATTTCGATTTCTTCGCCGACCTTGATCACGCCGCGCTCGATACGGCCGGTCACCACGGTGCCGCGGCCCGAGATCGAGAACACGTCTTCCACCGGCATCAGGAACGGCTTGTCGACGGCACGCTCCGGTTCCGGAATCCAGGTATCCAGCGCGTCGACCAGCTTGATGATCGCCGGCACGCCGATGTCGCTCTGGTCGCCTTCCAGCGCCAGACGAGCCGAACCCGAGATGATCGGGGTGTCGTCGCCCGGGAACTCGTACTTGCTCAGCAGTTCGCGGACTTCCATTTCGACCAGTTCCAGCAGCTCGGCATCGTCAACCATGTCGGCCTTGTTCAGGAACACGACGATGTACGGCACGCCGACCTGACGCGACAGCAGGATGTGCTCGCGGGTCTGCGGCATCGGGCCGTCAGCGGCCGAGCACACCAGGATCGCGCCGTCCATCTGGGCGGCACCGGTGATCATGTTCTTGACGTAGTCAGCGTGGCCCGGGCAGTCAACGTGGGCGTAGTGACGGGTGGTGGATTCGTATTCGACGTGCGCGGTCGAGATCGTGATGCCACGCGCCTTTTCTTCCGGCGCGGCATCAATCGCCGAGTAGTCCTTGAATTCACCACCGAAGCGCTCGGCACCGATCTTGGTCAGTGCGGCGGTCAGCGTGGTCTTGCCGTGGTCGACGTGACCGATGGTGCCGACATTGACGTGCGGCTTGGTGCGCTCGAACTTACCCTTGGCCATGGCTGCTTATCTCGAATTCGTCTGAGAGGTGATGCTTAAGATGGTGCTCACGAAAGGAATCGAACCTTCGACCTCTTCCTTACCAAGGAAGTGCTCTACCGACTGAGCTACGTGAGCCGAGTTTTGCATTATGACACGAACTCGATAATATTCAAAGTTCATTCAATGGAGCGGGAGACGGGAATCGAACCCGCACCATCAGCTTGGAAGGCTGAGGTTCTACCATTGAACTACTCCCGCGCCGGGAATGTCACAACGTGAAACTGGTGGAGGGAGGTGGATTCGAACCACCGAAGGCGTAAGCCAGCAGATTTACAGTCTGCCCCCGTTGGCCGCTTGGGTATCCCTCCTTACCGCCCCATCCCGTGCCGCCGAAGCGGTGCGGTGTGTGGTGGTGAGCCGCTTATTCTGCTGATGGGGCGGGGTGCTGTCAACGCTTTTTTCCACTTTTTTCACACGTTGTTGCAAACCCCTTGATGCACAACGTTATTGCCCTGGGAGCGGCAGGGACTCGCTGGCGAAAATAGCGACATGTGGCACGCCGTCGGCGCCAATCCAGCCCCGATACATGCCTTGGGTGTTGAACGGCGTGGCCATTTTTCCGTCCGCCGACAGCACGATCGCGCCGCCGTCGCCGCCCATCTTCGGAATGGTCTCGTTGATCACCGCCCTGCCCGCCTGTGCCGGCGACTGGCCCTGGTAGCGGATGCGCGCGCAGATCTCGTGCGCCGCGGCGGTACGGATGTAGTACTCGCCCCAGCCGGTGCCGGATACCGCGCACTGCGCATCGGCCCAGGTACCGGCGCCGATGATCGGCGAATCACCCACGCGGCCATAGCGCTTGTTGGTCATGCCGCCGGTGGATGTTCCTGCAGCCAGATGGCCCTGCGCATCCAGGGCCACTGCGCCGACCGTGCCGAAGTGCCGGGCCGTTTCCAGGTCGGCATGGGCCTGGCCGCTGGCCTCTTCCTTCAGCGCACGCTGCAGCTGCTGCCAGCGCTTGTCGGTGCGGAAGTACGACGGATCGACCAGGCCGATGCCCTGCTCGGTGGCAAACGCCTCGGCGCCCTGCCCCACCATCATCACGTGCGGCGACTTCTGCATGACCGCCTGCGCCAGCAGGATCGGATTACGCACGCGCTGCACGCCTGCCACCGCGCCGGCCGCCTGGCTGACGCCATCCATGACCGCCGCATCCAGTTCATTGCGCCCGTCATGGGTGAACACCGCGCCCTTGCCTGCATTGAAGGTCGGATCGTCCTCCAGCACGGTGATCGCAGCCGTCACCGCGGCCAGCGCCGGGCGACCTGCCGCCAGCTCGGCGTGGCCCTTCAGCAGCGCGGCCTTCAGCGCATCGCGCGCAGCCTTCTCCCCGGCCGGTGACAGGTCCCTGCGCTCCACGCCGGCGCCGCCGTGGATGACCAGCAGCGGCGAAGGCGAAGGCGCGGCGTGGGCCAGCAGGGGAAGCGACAGCAGCGCGGACAGGGCCATGCGCAGTTTCATCAGGTGCATCTCCAGGGGAATGAGGTTCGGTCTGGCCGGGCATTGGCCGGCGCTACCGTCGGGTGAGCTCGATCTGGCCGTCATCGACGTCTGCCAGCATCTGATCGTCCCCGTCGGCCTGGAAATCATCAAGCCGCAGGCGGCCACCGGAGGCAACCACCGTCACTGGCACGGCCTGGAAACGCAGCGGCTCGCCCTCGACCATGTGGTCAGCGCCACGCCCCGGCCGCACCACCCAGACCCGGCCCTGCCCGTCCGCACTGTACACACGCGCCTGACCATCGGGTTCGACGCACAGGGCCGTATCTTCGTCCACGCCGATACCGACCATGTCCGGGTCGCCACTGTCCTGCGCGGCCCGGGCGACGAACACGATCAGACGCCCCAGCCGGTCGCGCTTGTCGAAGTGGGTGTCGGTGACCACCCGTTGCAGGTACGGCATCTGCAGGAAGCCGTGGTCGAGGGTGACGGCCGCGCCGCGGGGATCGGCCAGCGCACTGGCCGAATCGATGCTGCCGCCATCCAGCGCGCCATAGGCATAGCCGCCGAGGATGGCCAGCCCGGCACTGGTCCCGGCGATGGGCTTGCCGGCGCGTATGTGTGCGTTGAGCGCGCGGTTGAGTGCGGTGCCTTTCCAGAAACGGATGTAGCGCGCCTGGTCGCCGCCGGCGATGAAGATGGCGTCGGCGGCAGCCACCACCCGCAGGACCGCCGGATCGTCAGCGCCACGTCGGCTGTCGAAGACCAGGGTCTGCACCGCGGTGGCACCGCCGATGTCGTGGTACAGGCGCTCCTGCAGATCGTCGCCGCCGGAGGCGCGCAGGATCAGGACCCGTCCGTTGCCGGCCTGCCGCAACCACCAATGGAAGGCCTCGGGTACCCACTCGCCCCCGCCCATCAGCATCATGGCGGGCGCACGTGGGCCGGGCCGGGGTGCGTCAAGGTCGCCCGCCTCGTAATAGGCGAAGCCGGGTTCCTGCGCGCTCTGCGCTGCGGTCGGGAGCACCCACGCCAGCGCCAGCCCTGTGCACAGGGCCAGGCGAAACCAAGGACGGGAAAAAACCTGTCGCATGTTGATCTCCCTGAACAGAATCGACTTGCAACCGTTTTCATTCTTTGCCAGATAGAAAGCCAGTAGTCAAGAACATAAAAAAGGCGTTAAATGCGCGCGCCCATCCGGGAAAACTGAATGGGGGACAGGGCCCCTCCTCTGCGGGCCGGCATCACTTCCGGGAATTCTTCATGCGTAGACAGGCGATGGCGTGGTCGATCCAGCTGGCGTTGATGGGTGTGGCCGCTTCGGCAGCAGCCCAGTCCCCAGCAACCTCTTCGGTTCAACAGCTCGATGCGGTGCAGGTCACCGGCTCGCGCATTCCACGTGCGCAGGTGGAAGGCCCGGCGCCGATCACGGTGATCAGCGCCGAGCAGATCCGGTCGGCCGGCTTCACCAGCGTGCCGGACGTGCTGCGTGCGATGACCCAGAACGGCGGTGAGACGCAGAGCCAGCAGTCGTCCAGCGGTGCGGACTTCTCCCCTGGCGCACAGCAGGTCGATCTGCGCGGGCTGGGGCCGAACCACACCCTGGTGCTGGTCAACGGCCGCCGCATTGCCGACTTCCCGATGCCGTTCCAGGGGCGCAGCAACTTCACCGATGTGTCCAACATCCCGCTGGGCATGATCGAGCGCATCGAAGTGCTGACCGGCAGCGCCTCGGCCATCTACGGCTCGGATGCGATCGCCGGCGTGGTCAACTTCATCCTGAAGAAGCAGGCCGATGGCACCACGGTAGACGTGCGCATGGGCACCACCACCGAAGGTGGCGGTGATTCGTTCAACATGAGCGTGGCCAGTGGCTTCAGCCGCGGCAACTTCAATGCGGTGTACAGCGTGGAACTGCAGTCGCAGACCCCGCTGTGGGCGTACGAGCGCGAACAGCAGGACTCCACCCAGGACGGGCCGACCGAGGGCTCGCGCATCGCGCGCCGCGCCTACCTGCGCACCGATTACAACGATGACTACCTGGACCCGGGTGCAGCGACCTGCGATGCCCTGGCCGGGCAGAACAACGGCAGCACCTACCATGCCTTCCGCCCGCGCTACGGCTACTACTGCGGCAGTGACGCGTCGATCGGCTACGGCACCATCCTCAGCAAGCGCCGCGGCGCCAACGGCTATGCTTCGCTCAGCTACGACTTCGACAACGGCCAGCAGTGGTTCGCCGATGTGCAGCTGGGCTACCACAGCCTGGCGCTGATGCGCGATGTCACTTCCTGGGGCCGCATGGCGCCCGATGGTGACGAGTCGGGCTACTTCAACAACGCAGCCACCGGTGACATCGAGTTCTGGCAGCGCCAGTTCTCGCCGGAGGAAATGGGCGGCCTGCGCAATGGCATGGTGCGCAGCACGCAGAAGACCTTCAGCGTGACTACCGGCTTCAAGGGCAAGCTGGCCGGCAACTGGGATTACGAAGCGGCCCTGAGCCATTCGCAGTACCAGTCGCGGATCAGCTGGCCGCAGATCGTGGCGGCCAAGGCCAACGATCTGTTCCTGGGCCCGCAGCTGGGCGAGGACGACGACGGCTTCCCGATCTACAACGCCGATCCGGAGCGCCTGTATCGCCCGCTGACGCGCGCCGAATACGATTCGATCGCTGCGCGCACCACCTATACGCCGAAATCGCGCACCGAGACCGCCGCGTTCACCCTGACCAACGGTGCGCTGTTCGGCCTGCCCGGCGGCGATGCCGGCTTTGCCGCCACCGTGGAAGTGGGCCAGCAGGCCTACGCGCTGAATCCCGATCCGCTGGCTACGCAGTACTACTACTACAGCTGGAAGGATTCGGACGGCCAGGGCTCGCGCAACCGCTGGGCCACCGCCGCCGAGCTGCGCATGCCGCTGCTGGACAGCGTGAACCTGAGCGTGGCCGGCCGATACGACCAGTACCGCTATTCGGGCAACACGATCGGCAAGGCCACCTGGAGCGGCGGCCTGGAATGGCGCCCGATCGATACCCTGCTGGTGCGCGGCTCCTACGGCACCGCCTTCCGTGCGCCGGACCTGCACTACGTGTACGCCGGCCCTGGCAATGACGAGACGGCTGGCAACGACTACTACGGCTGCCTGTCCGACGGCGCTGACGACTGCAGTGACTACGAAGAGAACCTGATCCGCAGCCGCGAAGGCAACCGTCGCCTCGATCCGGAAACCAGCACCTCCTGGAGCGCCGGCTTCGTCTGGTCGCCCGGCGGCGGCTTCGACATCAGCGCGGACTGGTTCGACATCGACATGCGCAACCAGGTGCAGGACATGAACGTGGATGCGATCCTGCGCGACGAGGCAGCCTGCCGCCTGGGCGAGCTGGACGCCACCTCGGCCACCTGCGTGGACGCTCTGGCCCGGGTGACCCGCACCGACGACGGCCGCCTGTACGGCGTGCACGTGAACCCGGTGAACATCGCCCGCGAGCGCACCCAGGGCGTGGACGTGGGCCTGCGCTGGCGCGTGCAGACCGGCATCGGCGAGTTCTCCTTCAACGGCAACCACACCTGGGTGAAGAAGCACGACTTCCAGCAGTTCCCGGGCGACCCGGTGGAAGACCAGTTCGCAGTGAACAGTGGCTTCGACATTCCGCGCACCAAGACCAGCCTGAGCGTGACCTGGGAAAAGGCGGCGTGGTCGGCCACGGTGTACGGCTCGCGGCTGGGCAAGCTGCCGACCTCGGACAGCTATGACCAGGTGTTCGACTGGGACAGCGGTGACAGCCCGTACATCAAGGCGACCTGCCGCTACAACGCGTCGGTGCAGTATCGCTTCGACGACCACGCGCGCCTGTCGCTGTCGGTGGTGAATGTGTTCAACAAGATGCCGCCGAAGGATGCCTCGTACACGGCCTACCCGTACTACGACGTGTCCTGGTTCGACACGGTGGGGCGCACGATTAACCTTCAGTACACCCACAAGTTTGGTGGCAGCGCGCTGTAAGCGCAGGCTGCAACGCAGGACATTGAACGCAGGGCCCGCCATTGGCGGGCCTTGTTCGTTTGGGAACCGGGCTTTGGTAGATGCCCACCTTGGTGGGCATGGACCTGCCGCGCGCCCACCAGGGTGGGCGACGACCAGAGCGCGCCAGGGTTTTCCACAC
>NZ_DAMBCN010000003.1:0-181920 GCF_032056425.1 Stenotrophomonas sp. | reverse complement strand
TGCCGCGCGCCCACCAGGGTGGGCGACGACCAGAGCGCGCCAGGGTTTTCCACACACCGCGTGGAAAGCGATGGGAACTTGGTGTGGACAAGTGGGCGCGAGCTTTGCCGCACAAGCGTTTGCAGGTGTGGTGATTTTTTGTCCAGCGCCACGGTTGTTTTCCACACGACACGTGGAAAGTGATGGGAACTTGGTGTGGACAAGTGGGTGCGAGCGTTGCAGCGCAGGCGTTCCGGGGCGTGGTTAAAATTTGTCCACGCCCCGCCTGGCTGGATCGGGGTCGGAGCCCATTCCGGCGGAGTGGGATCCGCCCCCTTGGTTTTCCACACCGCGCGTGGAAAGTGGTGGGGGTTTGGTGTGGACAAGTGTGCGCGAGTCTTGCGGCGCAAGCGTTTCAACGCATGGTCATTTTTTCGCCAGCAACCGGCGGTGGGCTGGAAACGCGAACGCCCCGCACAGGGCGGGGCGTCCGGGGTCGATCGGGTACCGCTGGATCAGACGTTGAAGCGGAAGTGCAGCACGTCGCCTTCCTGCACGCGGTATTCCTTGCCTTCCAGGCGCAGGCGACCGGCTTCCTTGGCGCCGGCTTCGCCCTTGTACTTGATGAAGTCGTCATACGCGATGGTTTCGGCGCGGATGAAGCCCTTCTCGAAGTCGGTGTGGATGACGGCGGCGGCCTGCGGGGCGGTGGCGCCCTTGCGCACGGTCCACGCGCGGACTTCCTTCACGCCAGCGGTGAAGTAGGTCTGCAGGCCCAGCAGGCTGTAGGCCGCGTTGATCACGCGATTCAGGCCCGGCTCGCTCAGGCCGAGGTCGGCCAGGAAGGTGTCGCGGTCTTCGTCGTCGAGCTGGGACAGCTCTTCTTCGATCGCGGCCGACACCGGCACCACCTGCGCGCCTTCGGCGGCGGCGTGGGCGCGCACGGCGTCCAGGTGCGGGTTGTTCTCGAAACCATCTTCCAGCACGTTGGCGATGTACATCACCGGCTTGAGGGTCAGCAGGAACAGATCACGGACCAGGGCCTTCTCTTCCTCGTCCAGGCCGACCGAACGACCGGACTTGCCGTCGGCCAGCGCGGCCTGCAGCTTGGCCAGCACCGGCTTGCGCGCGGCCGCTTCCTTGTCGCCACCCTTGGCAGCGCGCTCGGCACGGTTCAGGGCCTTTTCGACGCTGTCCAGGTCGGCCAGCGCCAGTTCGGTATCGATGGTTTCGATGTCCGAGATCGGGTCGACCTTGTTGTTGACGTGGATGACGTCGGCATTCTCGAAGCAGCGCACCACGTGGGTGATCGCATCGACTTCGCGGATGTGGGCCAGGAACTTGTTGCCCAGGCCTTCACCGCTGGCCGCACCGGCGACCAGGCCGGCGATGTCGACGAACTCGACCGCGGTCGGGATGACCTTCTGCGGGTTGATGATCGCCGCCAGCTCACCCAGGCGCGGGTCCGGCACCGGCACGATGCCGACGTTCGGTTCGATGGTGCAGAACGGGAAGTTCGCCGCGGCGATGCCCGCCTTGGTCAGCGCGTTGAACAGGGTCGACTTGCCGACGTTGGGCAGGCCGACGATGCCGCATTTGATACCCATGGGTGACAGCTCTCTGGGGTGAAAGTGATTGGTGAAACAGCGCGCGCGCTGCTTGGCCAATCCATCTCGGTGTCGATCATTGTGTGCCAACCAAGGTTGGCACCTACCAAAAGCGCTATTTCGGGGTGTGCAGCCGCTTCATCGCTTCGTTGAAATCGCCTTGTACCGCCAGCGGCAGCACGTCGATGGCATCGTCGATGGCACGGGCAATCAGCACGTCATCGTCCTTGGACGGGCGGCCCAGCACCCAACCCACCACGCGATCCTTGTGGCCGGGGTGGCCGATGCCCACGCGCAGGCGGTGGAACTTGCCGTGGCCGAGCAGGCGCATGGTGTCGCGCAGGCCGTTCTGGCCGCCGTGGCCGCCGTCGAACTTCAGCCGTATGGCACCGGGCGGCAGGTCCAGTTCGTCGTGGGCCAGCAGGGTTTCCTCCGGCTCGATCTTCCAGAACCGCTGTGCGGCGGTGACCGACTTGCCGCTGAGGTTCATGAAGGTGGCCGGCTTCAGCAGCCAGACCGTCTGCCCGGCGATCTCGACCTTGGCGGTCTCGCCGAACAGCTTGCTGTCCACGTTCCAGCGCGCACCGGCTTTTTCAGCCAGGGCCTCAACGAAATGAAACCCGGCATTGTGCCGGGTCCGGGCGTGTTCCGATCCGGGGTTGCCCAGACCGACAATCAGTCGCAATCCTGCCATGGTTCCTTCCAGCACGGTGCCTGCCCGAAGGCAGGCACCGCTTGGGTATTACTCGGCAGCCGGAGCTTCTTCGTCGGCCGCGTCGACCTTGCCGGTCTTGGCGGTGACGATGGCGTCGTCGTGGTCCTTGCCCAGCGCCAGCGCCGGGATTTCCACGCCCTTCGGCAGCTTGATGTTGGACAGGTACACCACGTCACCGGCGTTCAGGCCGCCCAGGTCGACTTCGATCGACTCCGGCAGGTCCTTCGGCAGACAGGTGATGGTCACTTCCTTCAGTTCGTGGGTGACCACGACGTCGGCAGCCTTGCCAGCCGGCGAGGTGTCTTCGTTGACGAAGTGCAGCGGGACCGAAGCGGTCAGGGCTTCGTTCTCGTTCACGCGCTGGAAGTCCAGGTGCATGATCAGCTGCTTGTACGGGTGGCGCTGCATGTCACGCAGCAGGACCTTCTGCACCTGGCCGTCCAGGTTCAGGTCCAGGATGGAGGCATAGAACCACTCGTTCTGCTGGGCCAGCCAGATTTCGTTGTGGTCCAGGCTGATGGCGACCGGCTCGGCGTTGCCGCCGTACACGATGGCCGGGATCACACCAGCATGACGCAGGCGGCGGCTCGCACCCTTACGCTGCAGTTCACGCTTGGTGACCTTGATTTCATGGGTCTTCGACATTTTCGACTACTCAGGTTGTTGCCTTGCCTTGCGGCGAGGCGGTTGAAGATGCTTCCGCGACCAGAAGCATCCGGGGCATGCCCCCACCGTTGCCGGCAGGGGCGAAAAACTCAATCGACGTACAGCGAGCTGACCGACTCGCCGAAGGCGATGCGGCGCATCGTTTCGGCCAGCATTTCCGCCACGCTCAGCTGGCGGATCTTGCTGCACACGCGCGCGGCGTCCTTCAGCGGAATGGTGTCGGTCACCACCAGCTCGTCGAGCTGGGAATTGGTGATGTTGTCCACCGCCGGGCCCGACAGCACCGCGTGGGTGCAGTAGGCGGCGACCTTCAGCGCACCGCGCGCCTTCAGGGCAGCGGCAGCGGCGCACAGGGTGCCGGCGGTATCGACGATGTCATCGACCATCACGCAGGTCTTGCCTTCGACGTCACCGATGATGTTCATCACGGTGGAGACGTTGGCGCGCGGGCGGCGCTTGTCGATGATCGCCAGGTCGGCGTCATCCAGGCGCTTGGCCACCGCACGGGCGCGGACCACGCCGCCCACGTCCGGCGAGACGACGATCAGGTTCTCGGTGCCGTAGGCGCGCCAGATGTCGGCCAGCAGCAGCGGGGACGCATACACGTTGTCCACCGGGATATCGAAGAAGCCCTGGATCTGGTCGGCGTGCAGGTCGACGGTCAGCACGCGATCAGCGCCAGCGGTGCTGAACATCTTGGCCGCCAACTTGGCGGTGATCGGCACGCGCGAGGAGCGCATGCGGCGATCCTGGCGCGAGTAGCCGAAGTACGGCACCACGGCGGTCACGCTGGCCACCGATGCGCGCTTGAGCGCGTCGATCAGCACCAGCAGTTCCATCAGGTTTTCCGCGCTCGGCGCGCTGGTTGGCTGGATCACGAAGACGTCCTGCTTGCGCACGTTTTCTTCGATCTCGACCTGCACTTCGCCGTCGGAGAAATGCGAGACCAGTGCCTTGCCCGGGCGAACCCCCAGTTCCTTGCAGATGTTCTGCGCCAGACGTTTGTTGGCGTTGCCGGAAAATACCAGCAGGTTCGGGGACTCTTGCATCATGATTGTCTCGGGCGGGGACGAGTGGCGGGGATCCGGTAACGGCAAGGACCTTGCGGCCCTTGCTGCTGACAACACCGCGGTTGTTTCCACGTCCCGCGCGGTCGATGCGCTGGAAGGCGCGGACACAGCCGCAATTGGCAGGGGCGGTAGGATTCGAACCTACGAATGCCAGGATCAAAACCTGGTGCCTTGGGCCTCTTGGCGACGCCCCTGCAGTAATGAATCAGTGTTGCTCGAGTGCTTCCAGCAGTGGCGAACGCATGACGCCCGCTGCCACCCTTGCCCGCAACTCCTTCGGCAATTTCGCTCGTCCCTGCTCTGCGGCAGCCTGCGAATCGAACTCGACGAAACAACCACTTCCGGACCCGGTCAAACGTGCCTGGCCTATGTGGCTCAACGCGGCAAGCACCGCCTCGACGGCAGGCTCGCGGCGGCGCAACACCGGCTCGAACACGTTTCCGACCAGAGCGCCGGAAGCGAAGTCCTCTATTTTCGCAACTGGGCTGTCGCGCGTCAAATCCGGGTCAGCAAACAGGGCCGGGGTCGGCACGTGAACGCCCGGTTCGGCGATCACATACCAGGCCGCGGGCAGCGCGATCGGCTGCAGGCGCTCGCCTACCCCTTCGGCCCAGGCGTTGCGGCCGCGCACGAACACCGGCACGTCCGCCCCCAGGCGAAGCCCCAGGGCGGCCAGTGCATCTTCGTCCAGACCGGCCTGCCAGAGCCGGTTCAGCACCACCAGCACGGTGGCCGCGTCGGAAGATCCCCCGCCGAAGCCACCACCGGCCGGAACATGCTTTTCGACGACGATATCTGCACCATGGACGACGTTGGCCGATTCCTTGAGCAGGCGCGCCGCGCGCACGGCCAGATCCTGGTCCTCCGGCACACCCGCCAGCCCCTCGCCCTGCCGACGGATCTGACCGTCTTCACGCAGGCGCAGCCCGATCCGGTCGCCCCAGTCCAGCAGGCGGAATACCGTCTGCAGCTCGTGGTAGCCGTCGGCGCGGCGGCCGGTAATGTGCAGGAACAGGTTCAGCTTGGCCGGGGCCGGCCACCAGGACCAGCCGTCGGCGTCAATCTGCGCAGTCATGGGGCGTCGGCGCCCCATTGGTCCACCAGCAGGCGGACCTTGGCGTCCTCGCGGCTGGCTTCGATGCGCCGCGGCAGGGCCGGGCGCCCGTCCTGCGCCGGGTACCAGTCCAGATACTGGATGATCCAGCCGGCCTGCTGCATGCGCCGCGGGCGGCCCTCGGCATCACGCTCCACAGCACTTTCGCCGCTGCCGCGCAGCACCAGGCCGCGGGTCCAGTCGGACAGTTCACTGACCGGGATGTCCCAGCCGGTGGCATCGAACAGCAACAGGCGCGCGTCGTCGCCCGTGCGCGGGCCGTCGCCCAGCCCGTCCAGCCGCGCCCCACCCTGCACAGCGTCGCCCTGCAGGGTCCAGCTCTGGCGGGTGACCGGCGCGCTCAGCTGCACGCGGTACTCGCTGCCCTGCTGCACCCAATCGATGCGGCCGCTGCCGCCGTTCTTGCCCTTGCTGACCGCAACCCGGCCCTGGAAGGCGTAGTCCGGCTGCGCACGCAACGCCTGCACGCGCGCCTCTTCGGCGCGCTCGGCGGCCGGCGAAACCGTATAGACGACTTCGGGCGCGGGGGTCTTCTGGGTGCCGACGCTGGTGCAGGCACTGACCGCCAGGGTCACGGCCGCCAGCAGCAGCGGGCGGATCGAGGAAACACTCATGGATTGAATTTCTCGCGGGCGCGCAGCAGCGCGCGGTTCTCGGGGTCCAGCTTGGCCGCTTCGTCGAAGAAGTGGCGGGCCTCGTCGTGCTTGCCGAGCACCCACAGCACTTCGCCCACGTGGGCGGCGATTTCAGGGTCCTTGGCCAGGGTCCAGGCACGGCGCAGCTGCACCAGCGCTTCGTCATTGCGGCCCAGGCGATAGAGCACCCAGCCGTAGCTGTCGACGATGGCGGCATTGTCCGGCTCGGCCACGCGCGCGCGGTCGATCAGCTCCAGCGCTTCCTGGTAACGCCCGGTACGGTCGGCCAGGGTGTAGCCCAGCGCGTTCAGCGCCGGCACGTTCTCCGGCTCGGTGACCAGGATCTTGCGCAGATCGGCCTCGGCGCGGGCGATGTCATCGCGGCGCTCCCAGGCCAGTGCGCGTGCGTACAGCAGCGCGTTTTCGTCCGGATACGCGGCCAGGCCCCGGGCCAGGGCATCCAGTTCGCCCGGCAGATCGTCGGCACGCTGGCGCAGCTCGGCTTCCAGCAGGTAGGCATCGCGGCGAACGTCATCTTCCACGGTCGCGTCGGACTGGATGGCATGCACTTCCTGCAGCGCCAGGTCCTGGCGCCCGGCCAGGCCCTGCGCGTTGGCCGCACGCAGGCGCGCTTCGCTCAGCTCTTCGCCGCCCGGCACGCTGTGGTACCAGTTCACCGCCTCGGGGTAACGCTTCAGGTACTCGGCGATCTTGCCCAGCAGCAGGCGCTGCGCAGGGTCGGGCTTGGCCGCCTGGCGCGACAGTTCGTTGTACAGGTTGCCCAGCGCAGCGTTGTCCCTCTGCTTGGCCAGCAACGAGGCCCGCATGCCCCAGGTCTGCACGTTCTGCGGGCCGACCGCCAGCACGCGCTCGGCAGCGGCCGGCTGGCCCAGGCTGTCATAGGCGATGGCCACCGCATTGCGCAGTTCCGGGTCCTGCCGGGTCCTGGGCTCGACCTCCTGCAGCAACGACAAGGCCTGGCCGGTCTGACCGGCCTGCTGCAACTGGCTGGCGCGCAACAGAGCCACCCGGGGCTCTTCCGGGAAGCGGCGCACCACTTCGTCGATCATCCGCTGCGCCAGTTCAGGCTTTTCCATGCGCAGCGCGAGCCGACCGAACTCCTGCCAGGCCTCGATCTTGGCCGGAATGGCATTGGCATTGACCAGCTCACCCAGCACCTGGGCCGGCACCGCCGGGTCGCGACCACCGCCGACCAGCGCGGCCAGGGCGAACTTCCAGCCCTGCTCGTCGCGATCCTGCAACAGTGACTGCAGTTCGGCGCGGGCGGTCTTCACATTGCCCTGGCGCATGGCGAGCGCACCGGCGGCACTGCGCATGGGCAGCGAGGCCGGGGCGCGCTGCTGCCATAGGGCCAGGCCCTTGGCGGCACTGGCATCGTCGTTGGCCAGCATGGCAATACGGGTGGCCCGTTCGGCCAGCCCAGCATCGCCGTCGGTCTGCTGGGCCGCCTGCAGGTACCAGCGCGCGGCCTCGGCCAGCTTGCCGGCCTGCAGGGCGAATTCCCCGGCCATCACCGGTTCCAGCGCCAGTTCTTCCGCCGCCGGGGCCCGCGCAGGGGCCTTGGCCGGCGCCGCCGCCAGCGCCTGGGCACAGGCCAGGGACAGCAGCAGAACACTGGGGATGCGAATCAATGCGGGCATCGTCGGCATCGGGGCCTTAAAATGTCATCCAATGGCCAGCAGCTTATCGCAAGCAACTGAACAATGACCCTGTGGGTGCTCGGACTGAATCACCAGACCGCACCGGTGGAACTGCGCGAACGCGCAGCCTTCGCCGGTGAGGCGCTGCCGCGCGCGCTCGGTTCGCTGCGCGATACCCCGCAGATCGCTGAAGCGGTGCTGCTGTCCACCTGCAACCGCACCGAACTGTACGCGGTGGCTGACTCGGCGCAGGCCCTGGACCAGTGGCTGCAGCAGCAGGCCGGCGATCTGCAGGGCTACCTGTACCAGCACGCCGACGCCGAGGCCGTGCGCCATCTGTTCCGGGTCGCCACCGGGCTGGACTCGATGGTGCTGGGTGAACCGCAGATCCTGGGCCAGGTGAAGGATGCCTGGTCGACGGCACGCGACCACGGCCTGCTTGGCCAACGCCTGGACCGGTTGTTCCAGCAGACCTTCTCGGTGGCCAAGCGCGCCCGCACCGATACCCAGGTCGGCGCCAACCCGGTGTCGGTGGCATCGGCCGCCGTGCGCCTGGCGCAGAACGCGTTTGCGCGACTGGACGAATCCACCGTGCTGCTGGTCGGCGCCGGCGAGACCATCGAACTGGCTGCACGCCACCTGAGCGAAGGCAAGGTGCGGCGCCTGCTGATCGCCAACCGCACGCTGGCCCATGCCCAGGAGCTGGCCAGCCGCCATGGCGGCGTGGCCCTGCCGCTGACCGAGCTGGAACGCCACCTGGCCGAAGCGGACGTGGTGTTTTCGGCCACCGCCGCCCGTGAACCGGTGATCCACCGCGCGGCCGTGGCCAATGCCCTGCGCGCGCGCCGGCACAAGCCGATGCTGCTGTTCGACCTGGCCGTGCCGCGCGACATCGAAGCGGAGGTGGGCACGCTGAACGATGCCTTCCTGTACACCGTGGATGACCTGGAACGCGCGGTGGAAGACAACCGCCGCGGGCGCCGCGAAGCCGCCGCCGAGGCCGAAGCGATCATCGACCTGCAGGTGTCGCGCTACGTGGAAACCCTGCAGGCCAGCGCCCACCAGGCACCGCTGCGGCAGCTGCGCGCCTTCGGCGAAGCCACCCGCGCTGAACTGCTGGACCGTGCACGCCAGCAGCTGGCCAACGGCAAACCGGCCGACGAAGTACTGGAACTGCTGGCCCACGGCCTGACCAACCGCCTGCTGCACCCGCCCACGGCGGCCCTGCGCGCGGCCGCGCTCACCGGCGATGCCGACCTGACCCGCGCCGCGCAGCGCCTGTTCCCGGCCACGCCGGGCTACCACCATCCACCTGTGAGACCCGATGACGCCGACCCTGCGCCGTAAGCTGGAAGCGCTGGCCGAGCGCCGCGAAGAACTGGAACGCCTGCTCGCCGAACCCGACGTGGTCGCCGACAACACCCGTTTCCGCGATCTTTCGCGCGAATTCGCCCAACTGGAACCGATCGCCACGGCCCTGGCCGAGGAAGCCCGCGCCAAGGCCGACCTGACCGCGGCCGAAAGCATGCGTGCCGACCCCGACCTGCGCGAGCTGGCCGACGAAGAGATCGCCGCCGCACAGGCCCGCCTGCAGGAACTGGAACAGGAACTGGCGCTGCTGCTGGTGCCGCGCGACCCGCGCGACGACGGCAATCTGTTCCTGGAAGTGCGCGCCGGCACCGGCGGCGACGAAGCGGCGATCTTCGCCGGCGACCTGTTCCGCATGTATGCGCGCTACGCCGAACGCCAGGGCTGGAAGGTCGAAGTCGAATCGGACAGCCCCGGTGAACATGGGGGCTACAAGGAAGTGGTGGCCCGGGTGGTCGGCCGCGGCGCGTTTTCGCGCCTGAAGTTCGAATCGGGCACGCATCGCGTGCAGCGCGTGCCGGCCACCGAATCGCAGGGCCGCATCCATACCTCGGCGGCAACGGTGGCGATCATTCCCGAAGCGGACGAAGTGGATGACATCGTCATCAACCCGGCCGACCTGAAGGTCGATACGTTCCGTTCGTCCGGTGCGGGAGGCCAGCACGTGAACAAGACCGAATCGGCGATCCGCATCACCCACGTGCCGACCGGCGTGGTGGTCGAATGCCAGACCGAGCGCAGCCAGCATGCCAACCGCGACAAGGCGATGAAGCGCCTGAAGGCGCAGCTGCTGGATGCCGAGCGCCAGCGCCAGGATGCCGCCCAGGCCGAATCGCGCCGCCTGCAGGTGGGCAGCGGTGACCGCA
The DNA here is from genome assembly GCF_032056425.1 of Stenotrophomonas sp. Lineage (GTDB taxonomy): Bacteria > Pseudomonadota > Gammaproteobacteria > Xanthomonadales > Xanthomonadaceae > Stenotrophomonas. The sequence continues at coordinate 172,239 of NZ_DAMBCN010000003.1, read as the reverse complement.
GCCAGCGCATCCGCACCTACAACTTCCCGCAGGGCCGGATCACCGACCATCGCGTGGAAGGCCTGACCCTGTATGACCTGCCCAATGTCCTGGCCGGCGATCTGGATCCCCTGCTGCAGCGCCTGAGCCACGAGCACCAGGTGGACGCCCTGGCCCAGCTTTCGGCGGGCTGAGCGGCGTGTCGGCCTGGCAGCAACGGCAGCAACTGCAGCAGGCACTGGCCCGCCAGCCCGGCGATTTCGTCGCCTGGGTCATGCTGGCCGACCTGGAGCTGGAAGCCGGCGACATCGCCGCCGGTGAACGCGCCGCACGCCGTGCATTGCAGCTGCGCCCGGACCATCCCGAGGCACTGGCACGGCTGGGCCGGGTGGCCTGGATGGCAGGCGTGCATGCCGATGCGGCCGCCCTGCTGCGCCAGGCCTCCACCTTGGCGCCGCAGCACCCGGGCATTGCCCTGTGGCTGGGCCACGCGCTGGAAGACGCCAACGATGCCGAAGGCGCGGCCGATGCCTACCGGCGCGCGCACACCCTGCTACCGGGCGAGCCCTACATCGCGGCGCAGCGCCTGGCCTGGCAACGCCGTCTATGCGACTGGCAGGATTTGGATGCGCTGGCCGCGCAGGTCCGGCGTGCGGTGGCCTCGGGCCACGGCGTCGTTGAACCGTTCGCCTTCCTCAGCGAAGACGCCAGCGCGGCTGAACAATTGACCTGCGCGCGCGGCCGCGCCACGGCCGTGGCTGCCTCGGTGCGCCCGCTGGCGCCGGCAACGGTGCGCGCGCGCGGGCCGCTGCGGGTGGGTTTCCTGTCCAACGGCTTCGGTGCGCATCCGACCGGTCTGCTGACGGTGGCACTGTTCGAACAGCTGCGTGCCGATCCCGCCCTGCAACTGCACCTGTTTGCCATCAACCGCGATGACGGCAGCCGTATCCGCCAGCGCCTGCAGGCGGCCACCACGCTGCATGACGTGGCCGGATTGCGCCACGCCGAGACGGCCGCACGCATCCGCGCGCAGGGCATCGATGTGTTGTTCGACCTGCGCGGCTGGGGCGGTGGCGGTACGCCGGAGGTACTGGCCATGCGCCCTGCCCCGCTGCAGCTGAACTGGCTGGCCTACCCCGGCACGTCGGGCGCGCCGTGGCTGGATGCGGTGGTGGCCGATGGGTTCGCCCTGCCCGCTGCGCTGGAACCGCATTACCGCGAACGGGTGCTGCGCCTGCCGCGCGCGTTCCAGCCGTCAGACAACACCCGGGTACTGGAGCCGGCGCCGACCCGCGCCGACTGCGGCCTGCCCGCGCAGGGCGTGGTGTTCTGCTGCTTCAACAACAGCTACAAGCTCAACCCGCGCAGCATGGCACGCGCCTTTGCGGTGCTGCAGGCGGTACCGGGCAGCGTGCTGTGGCTGCTGTCCGGGCCGGGCAATGCCGATGCGCGCCTGCGCACCGCCGCACAGACGGCCGGGGTGGATCCCTCGCGACTGGTGTTCATGGCCAAGCTGGCCCACCCGCAGTACCTGGCGCGCTACGCGCTGGCCGACCTGTTCCTGGACACCCATCCCTACAACGCCCATACCACCGCGTCGGACGCGTTGTGGGCTGGCTGCCCGGTGCTGACCTGCCCAGGCGATACCTTCGCCGCACGCGTGGCCGGCAGCCTCAACCATCACCTGGGCCTGCACGCGATGAACGTGGCTGACGATGCCGCCTTCGTGGCCACCGCCAGCGCGCTGGGCAACGACCCCGTGGCCCTGTCGGCGCTGCGCGCGCAGCTGGCGCAGGCGCGCGATCGCAGCGGCGTGTTCGATATGGCCGGATTTGCGTTGGATCTGTCCTCGTTGCTGCAGGCGCTGGCGCGTGAGCACGGTTGGGGGGGCACACAATGAACGACGACGCACCGTTCGAGCACGTGATGGCCCTGCTGCAGGCGGCGCAACGCGAGACGATCCCTGCTGGTACAGGGCACCGGCCGCCCACCTGACGTCGACATGACCTGACCCCGCCCTGCGCTAGGCTCGGGACTCCTTCCCGCGTGGTGCACCCATGGGCAAGCTGAAACGCAAGGACTACGACGCACTGCTGCAGCCGCTGCAACTGGAACTGACGGCGATGGCGCGCTGGGTACAGCACACGGGGCAGCGCCTGCTGGTGCTGTTCGAGGGCCGCGATACCGCCGGCAAGGGCGGCGCGATCCAGGCGATCAGCCAGCACCTGAACCCCCGCCAGTGCCGGGTGGTGGCCCTGCCCAAGCCAACCGACCGCGAGGCCACCCAGTGGTATTTCCAGCGATACGCCAACCATCTTCCCGCCGCCGGCGAGATCGTGCTGATGGACCGCAGCTGGTACAACCGTGCCGGCGTGGAACGGGTGATGGGCTACTGCAGCGAAGGCGAGTACCAGCGGTTCCTGCGCCAGGCGCCGGTGTTCGAACAGCTGCTGGTGGATGAGGGCATCCTGCTGTTCAAGTACTGGCTGTGCGTGGACCAGGCACAGCAGGAAAAGCGTTTCGCCGAGCGCCATGTGGACCCGTTGAAGGGCTGGAAGCTGTCGCCGGTCGATCTGAAATCGCGCAGCAAGTACAGCGCGTACACCGAGGCACGTGAGGCGATGTTGCGCGCGACCCATCGCGAGCAGGCGCCATGGACCCTGGTGGATTTCAACGACCAGCGGCAGGGGCGGCTGACCCTGGTGCGCAATCTGCTGGACCGGTTGCCCGACACGCGGGTGGATGCACCGCTGCCGGAACTGCCCGCGCTGAAGGGCAAGCTGCACCGCGAGCACTACGACGTGCTGAAGCCGATCGAGGATTTCCCGGTCGAGGATCGGTAGATCCACGCCATGCGAGGATGGCTCGGGAAGGGGTCAGAGCCCGTTGCGTAGCAACGGGATCCGACCCCGCGATGCCTTCAGTCGAGCAGGCTCGACTCTACTGGGCTGCGGCGATCTGCTGTTCGATGTCGGCGGCGGTGACCGGGCCCAGGAAGGTGTGCGCGACCTTGCCGTCGGGCGCGATCAGGTGGGTCAGCGGCAGCCCGCGCGGGATGGCGAAATCGGCCGGCGGGTCGAAGGGATCGACCACCACGATCGGATAGGTCACCGGGTGCTTGACCAGGAACGCCTGCATGTCCGGCCCTTCGATGTCTTCGTAGGCCAGTCCCACCACTTCGATGTTGTTGCGCATGGCGTGCAGCGCCGACAGCTCCGGCATTTCCTTGCGGCACGGCGCACACCAGGTGGCCCAGAAGTTCACCACCACCCACTTGCCGCGATGGGCTGCCAGGTCGTAATCGCTACCATCCACCGCCTTCATCTTCAGCGTGGGAACTTCGGCGGTGGTTCGCTCGGCAGGCGTTTCATCGATCGGCTCGGGCGCCGTAGCGGGCGCGGTTGCGGTCGGCGCCTGTGCGGGCGGCGCGCTGCTGGACGCTGCCGGTTCCTGGGCCGGCTTGCAGGCCGACAGCGCCAGCGATGCAGCCAACGCAAGGACCAGCGGCAGCGGAGGGGTGCGGATCATGGGGTGTCTCCAGAATCAGGATAGATATCGCTGACGCGGCGCTTGAGGCGCTCGCGCAGCGGCAGGCGAAGTTCATCCAGCGCCGCCATGGCGGCCCGGCCCAGACTGTCGTCGCGGTACGGCAGATGCTGTTCGGCCACCGGAATGCGCAGCTGCGTGGACTCGTACAGGTCGGCCAGGCTGACCTGGTCCAGGTCGCGCGCCAGCAGCCATTCGCCACGCTCGTCACGGCGCAGCAGGCCGATGGCCTGCAGGTTGCACACCAGGTCCTGCAGCAGCGAATCAGTCAGCATCGGCTCCATGCGCAGGATCTCGTCATCATCCAGCCCCTTGCCGGCGGCCCGCGCGTAGTGGAAGCGACCGAGCAGGCGCAGCAGGCCATAGAACTCGTAGCCCTGCGGCAGGCGCAGTTCCACCGGCTGGTAGCGGAAGGCGGCCATGGACGAGGCCAGCGACGCGCCCAGCAGCACGGCCACCCAGCACAGGTAGATCCACAGCAGCAGGATCGGCACGAAGGCCACGGTGCCGTACAGCTTCTGGTACGACTGGAAACTGCCCAGGTAGGCACCGATGCCCCACTTCACCAGTTCCAGCATCACCGCGGCCAGCACGGCGCCGGGAATCGCGTGGCGCCACTTCACCGTGTGGTGCGGCACCACGCGGTAGACCAGCATGATGCAGATGAATTCGATCAGTACCGGCGCCAGCCGCAGGCCCAGATCGGCCAACCAGCGCCCTTCCTGGGTGCCGAACAGCGGCAGCGCCAACACCCGCGCCGACACCGCCAGCGACGCTGCCGCCAGCATCGCGCCCAGGGTCAGGACCGTCCAGTAGACCAGGAAGCGGGTGAGCTTGGGACGGCTGTTGCCGATGCGCCAGATCTTGTTGAAGGTTTCTTCCACGCTGTTGAGCGTGATCAGCAACGACACCACCAGCGCGATGAAGCCGGCGGCGGTGAGCTGGCCGGCACTGGCCGAGAACTGCCGCAGGTAGCCTTCAGCGGCGCGCGCGGCGCTGGGCACGAAGTTGGAGAACACATAGTCGCTGAGCTGGTCGCTCCAGCGATCGAACACCGGGAACGCCGAAAGCACGCCGAATACGACAATCGCCAGCGGCACCAGCGCGAACACGGTAGTGTAGGCCAGGGCCGCGGCCGCCTGGAAAAGGCGGTCGTCGAGAAAGCGCCGCCACAGGAAGCGGCCGAAGCTGGCGGTCCGTGCGCGATCCCGCGCGCGCTCCATCCACAGGTTGAGCGTATCCAAAGGTTCCATCGGCGCAAGGGTACCCGATGCGGAATGCGTGCAGGATAGCCATACTGGCGTCCACACGATGAGGAGACCTGGGCACGATGGGCGAGATCCTGGTGCTGTACTACAGCCGCGGCGGTTCGGTGGCACGGCTGGCGCGCCAGATCGCGCGTGGCATCGGCGAAGTGCCGGGCATGAGCGCGCGCCTGCGCACGGTGCCGCCGGTGGCCGCGGTGACCCAGACGGCACAGCCGCCCGTGCCCGATGACGGCGCGCCGTATGTGAGCGTGCAGGACCTGGCCGAATGCCAGGGCGTGCTGCTGGGCAGCCCGACCCGGTTCGGCAACATGGCCGCGCCGGTCAAGCATTTCCTGGACGGTCTGGGTGCCGAATGGGTGAACGGCACGCTGGCCGGCAAGCCCGCCGGGGTGTTCACCTCCACCGCCTCGATGCACGGCGGGCAGGAATCGACACTGCTGTCCATGCAGCTGCCGCTGCTGCACCACGGCTGCCTGATCGTGGGCATCCCGTTCACCGAGCCCGCGCTGAGCCACACCACCGGCGGCGGTACGCCCTATGGAGCCAGTCACGTGGCCGGCGCCGCCGACGACCCGCAGCCCAGCGAGGATGAAGCCCTGCTGGCGCGCGCGCTGGGGCGGCGGGTGGCCGACATCGCGCAGCGACTGTCCCGATGAGCCGCGCGCCGCGCACGGTGCTGCTGCTGGCGCTGATGGGCCTGGCCGCGCTGTTCGCCGGCTGGTTCATCAATGACAAGCACTGGCTGGCGACCCAGCTGGTGTTCACCGCACCGCCGCTGGCGCTGGCAATCGCCCTGCGCCTGGGCTGGCGCAAGGCCGGTTTCTGGGCTTCGGTGCTGGCGCTGGGCTGGTTCAGCCACGGTGTCATGAGCGCCTGGAGCCACCCGCAGACCCGCGGGCTGGCCCTGATCGAAGTGGCACTGGCGCTGCTGGTGATCTTCGCCGCCAGCCTGCCCGGCCTGCGCGCCCGCTTGAGCAAGCGGCGCTGACGCTGCGCCCGCCGGGCCGTATCATCTGTGTTCCCGGCCCCGCGCCGCTGTACCTGTCCTGGTTTCGCGCATGCACATGATGGAAGAGCTCCTGGTCATCACCACCGGTGGCACGATCGACAAGATCTATTTCGACGACAAATCGGACTACCAGATCGGCGACCCGCAGATCGGCATGATCCTGCGCGAGCTGGGGGTGACCTTCCGTTTCAATGTGATCCCGATCCTGCGCAAGGATTCGCTGCATATCAACGATGAGGACCGCGAGCTGATCCGCGCCACCATCGCCGCGCAGCCGACCCGCCACGTGCTGGTCACCCACGGCACCGATTCGATGGTGCAGACCGGCCAGGTGCTGGCGACCATTGCCGACAAGACCATCGTGATGACCGGTGCGCTCAGCCCGGCGCGCTTCCGTGGTTCGGACGCCGAGTTCAACATCGGCTGCGCGATCGGCGCGGTGCAGTCGCTGCCGTCGGGCGTGTACATCGCCATGAACGGCCGCATTTTTGATCCGCAGCACGTGCGCAAGAACGTGGCCGCGAACCGCTTCGAATCGGTCTGAGGGTCCACGGCGCGCTGTCGCGCGGATGGATTCAGCGTTTCGGTTGCTGCTGGGTTGAGGGGATGATCCCCCCGACGCAGGACACGCCGTAAACCCGTCCATGGGGGCTCGTAGGCGCCATCCCTGGCGCCTGCGGTCCTGCATCGGGGGGATCATCCCCTCCTGACAGATCGCCGCGTGCGGCCAGCAGGACCAAGTACCTTGCACCGCGACGCTTTGATGCAGCCGCCGCCCATGAAAAAAACGCCCCGGCCGAAGCCGGGGCGTGCCCTTGGAAAGGGACGTGGGCTCAGTACTGGGCGTTCAGGGACACGCCCGAGAAGGTGCTGTAGGCCTTCACCCGGACATGCCAGGTGCCCGCCGCCGGGCTGTTCACCGTGCACGTCTCGTTGTTGCCGCTCAGGTACGGGCGGCAGGTGTAGGTGGTATCGGTCGGGGCGCTGCCCTGGCGGATGTACAGATCGGCATCGCCGCTGCCCCCGCTGATGGCCACGCGCAGCTGGCTGCTGCCGGCCGGCACCTGCACGGTGTAGCTGAGCGAGGCGCCGCTGGATGCACCCAGGCCGGTCACCGGCACGTTGTTCTGCAGCACGGTGCCACCCGGGTTCGGGTTGGTGCCGCCGCCGGTGCCATTCTTGGCGGCGGTGACCGCTGCGTTGGCATCGACGATGCCGGCGCCACAACCGCCCGAGCAGGCGCCCGGCAGTGCACGGGCGGTGCTCTTGATGATGCTTTCCACCTGCGCCGGGCTCAGCGGCGAGGGTGCGACCGACTGCATCAGCGCGACCACGCCGGCCACGTGCGGCGCCGCCATCGAGGTGCCGTTGTAGGAGGCATAGGTCGGGCTGGCCGGTACCGTGGTGCCGGTATTGAGCGTCGAGAGGATGTTCGCGCCCGGTGCGGAGATGTCGATGCCGGTGCCATAGTTGGAGAAGCTGGCCTTGGCGCCGGTCGAGGTCACTGCGGCGACGGCCACGACGTTCGCACAGTTGGCCGGTACCGACGTGGAGACGTTGGCCGACTCGTTGCCGGCAGCCACCACCACGGTGGTACCGCGACCGACCGCGCCGTTGATGGCGTTCTGGTAGGTGGTCGAGCAGCTGCCGCTGCCGCCCAGCGACATGTTGATGACTTCAGCCGGGTTGGCATTGGCCGGCACGCCACTGACGGTACCCCCCGAGGCCCAGGTGATGGCGTCGACGATGTCGGAGGTGTAGCCACCGCACTTGCCGAGCACGCGCACCGGCACGACCTTGGCGTTGTAGGCCGTGCCGGCCACGCCCGTGCTGTTGTTGGTTACCGCCGCGATGGTGCCGGCCACGTGCGTGCCGTGCCAGCTTGAGCTGGAGGCCGGGTAGCCGACGCCGCACTCGTTGGCGGCGTACCAGTCACCCTCGTCGTTGGGGTTGTTGTCGCGGCCACCGCCATCGCGTGCCATCGCGGCATCGCTGATGAAGTCGTAGCCAGGCAGGATGTTGGCGTTCAGATCCGGGTGACTGGTGATACCCGTATCGATGACGGCCACGACCACGCCGGTGCCGGTGGACTGGTCCCAGGCCGGACGCACGTTGATCGAGGCGTTGGAGGTGCCGAAGCCCCACTGCTCGCTCAGGCGGGGATCATTGGGCACCAGGTTGGCGCGCATGATCTGGTCGACTTCCACATACTCGACATTCGGATCGGCGGCGAGCTTGCGCATCAGCAGCTCGGACTCGGCCTGGTCCAGCGCGCGGTCGGAGCGGACCACGCTCGGGCCGGTCGCCAGGCGACGGACCTGCTGCAGGCCAAGGGCGCGGCCCTGGGCGCTGGAGAGGCCGGCGGCGGCGGTCTTCAGCGACGAGGCCAGCGCGGTGGTATTGGCCACGGCCTGGCTGCCGTCCTTGTATTTCACGATGAATTGCTGGTGCACCGGCGCGGATTTCAGCCCGCTGAGCTGGACATCGCCAGCGAAGGCCGGGGCGGCCAGCAGCAGGGAGGTGACGACGGATGCACTGAGAACCACCCACGACTTGCGGGCACGCAGATGCGAAACCTGGGACATCGGAATTTCCCTTTCTAGTGGTGTGAATGCCGAAATCGGCAGAAGCACCGGAGCGAGCGCTTGGCAAGGAACGAGGGCGCCGCTCGGCGTCCGGTGAGTCAGCGGATTCCCCTGTAGATCCGCTGTCAGATGACGCTAAAGGCTCGATCCGGACACCACAAGATTTTCAGTGTCTTTTCAGCAACATGAAATGTCTGTTCTGAGACTTCCCGTGTGGAAGGTTTGTGAAGGTGAAGGAACTTTCACGCCATCTCGACAGACATGAACACGACTTTCAGTGTCCATCCATGTCTTTGCCGACATCGGCAGGCTGCCCGCCGGAGATGGTTGCTGAAACGCAGAAAGCCCGTCGCGGGGAGGGGCTTTCCGGGGAAACCTGACAGAGCAGTCGAGCACGCTCGACTCTACGATTGTACGGGGGCGATCAGCCCAGCTTGACCAGCCAGTTGTGGCGGTCGGGCAGGCGGCCGTACTGGATGTCGGTCAGTTCCTTGCGCAGCGACATCGTCACTTCGCCGGCCGGCGCGTTGATGTCACCCACCGAGAAGCCTTCACCCTTCAGCTGGCCGATCGGGGTGACCACCGCTGCGGTACCGCAGGCGAACACTTCGGCGATCTCGCCCGAGGTCACGCCCTGCTTCCACTCGTCGATGGTGACCTTGCGCTCTTCAACCTTCATGCCGCGGTCGCGGGCCAGCTGCAGGATGCTTTCGCGGGTGATGCCTTCCAAGATGCTGCCGGACAGTTCCGGGGTGACCAGGGTGCCGTCCTTGTAGACCAGAAAGACATTCATGCCGCCCAGTTCTTCCAGGTACTTGCCTTCCACCGGGTCCAGGAACAGCACCTGCGAACAGCCCTGCGCCTGCGCCTTCTGCTGCGGCAGCAGCGAAGCGGCGTAGTTGCCACCGCACTTGGCCGCACCGGTGCCGCCCTTGGCCGCACGCGCGTATTCGGTGGACAGCCAGATCGACACCGGGGCCACGCCCTTGGCGAAGTACGGGCCGGCCGGGCTGGCGATGACGTAGTAACCGGCCTTGTGCGCGCCGCGCACGCCAAGGAAGGCCTCGTCGCCGATCATGAACGGACGGAAATACAGGCTGGATTCGTCGGCCGACGGCACCCAGTCCTTGTCCAGCGCGATCAGCTGCTTGAGCGATTCAACGAAGATCTCCACCGGCAGTTCCGGCAGCGCCAGGCGCTGGGCCGAGCGCTGCAGGCGGCGGCCGTTGGCGTCCGGGCGGAAGGTCCAGATCGAACCGTCGGCGTGGCGGTAGGCCTTGATGCCCTCGAAGATTTCCTGGCCGTAGTGCAGCACTGCCGCGGCCGGGTCCAGCTGCAGCGGGCCATACGCGCGCACGTTGGCGTTGTGCCAGCCGGTGTCCTTGTCCCAGCGCACTTCCACCATGTGGTCGGTGAAGTGCAGGCCGAAGCCCGGCTTCTCCAGGATCTGGGCGCGCTCTTCAGCGCTGCGCGGGTGGTCCGAACGGGTAACGGCGAAGCTGGGGATGGACTGGGACACCGGAGGATTCCTGTTCTGGTTGCGGGTAGTGCCGGGCCCGCCGGGGGCGGGACCGTGGGTCAAAGCATGCCGGTTTCGAGCCGCGCTGCCTCGGACATCATGTGCTGGTTCCACGGGGGGTCGAATACCAGCTCGACGTCGGCCTCGGCCACCGTCGGGATCATTTCGAGCTTGCTGCGTACATCGTCCACCAGGATGTCGCCCATGCCGCAGGCCGGCGCGGTCAGCGTCATCTTCACGTCGATCTCGCGCTGGCCTTCGTCCAGGTGCTTGATCTCCACTTCGTAGACCAGGCCCAGTTCGACGATGTTGACCGGAATTTCCGGGTCGAAGCAGGTACGCAGCTGTTGCCACACCAACTGTTCGACCTGCTCGTCGGTGGCGTCGTCGGGCAGTTCCAGCGGTGCCGGCGCCTCTTTGCCGATGGCATCGCCATCCTTGCCGGCGATTCGGAACAGATTGCCTTCGACAAACACCGAATAGCTGCCACCCAGCGCCTGGGTGATGTACCCATAGCTGCCGGCAGGCAGGGTGACGGTGTCGCCCTGCGGGACCATCACGGCCTCGCAGTCGCGTTCGAAGTGGACAGGTTCGCTGCTACGGGAATACATGGGGATCGATATGGGGCCGCGGGCCGGGCCGCGCAAGCCTGCATTCTACCCCGCCCGCCCCACCGACGCCGGTGCGCTGCGGCAAACCACAGTATCCTGTGGCTGACTTTCAGGAAGCTTCGATGTCCTCCAATGCCACACGTGCCAGGACCGTGACCTGGCTTTGGCCCTTCATGCTGCTGCTGGGCCTGCTTGTTGCCCCCATGGCCTGGGTACTGCTGGCCCTGATGACCGGCCGACAGGCCGGCTGGATGGCGGTGGTGACCGCACTGGAACTGGTGTTCATGCTGCGCCTGGGCACGCTGGGCCCGGGGCGGCTGCGCATTGCCCTGGTGGTGCTGGGCACGCTGCTGGTCAGCGCAGTCGCTTACTGGAGCATCGCCAGTGCGTGGATGGGCGGCTCGATCGGCCTGAACCCGATGGATGCCGCGCTGCGCATGGGCCCGCACCTGGCCTGGACGTTGACCAATCTGGCCAACGGGGCGATGGAATGGATCTGGCTGTCGGTGGCCGTGGTGGTCGGCGCCTGGCTGGCGCGCTGATCGCGCCGATGGCTGCGCGGCAGGAGCGTGCGGACCAAGGTCCGCACCTACCGGGAATACCCGGGTAGATCCACGCCATGCGTGGATGCGGAGGTGCGGGAATGCCCGGGTAGATCCACGCCATGCGTCGATGCGGTGATGTTGGCCGCAGGCCGGCGGAAGCGTGCGGACCAAGGTCCGCACCTACCGGGTGCAACCTCCGCTCAATGCCCGCCGTCGAGCGCCTTCAATTCACTGACCAGGGCGGCGGCGGCCTCGGCGCCATCGCCGTACAGCATGCGGGTGTTGTCGGCGTAGAACAGGGCGTTTTCAATGCCGGCAAAGCCGGTGCCCTTGCCACGCTTGATCACCACCACGTTGCGGGCGTTGACGACGTCCAGCACCGGCATGCCGTAGATCGGACTGGCCGGGTCGGTGCGCGCCACCGGGTTGACCACGTCGTTGGCGCCGATCACCAGCACCACGTCGGTGGTGGCGAACTCGGGGTTGATGTCGTCCATGTCGGCAATCAGGTCATAGGGCACGCCGGCTTCGGCCAGCAGCACGTTCATGTGCCCAGGCATGCGCCCGGCCACCGGGTGGATGGCGAACTTCACCTTCACCCCGCGCTGCCCCAGCCGCTGCGCCAGCTCCCAGATCTTGTGCTGGGCCTGGGCCACGGCCATGCCATAGCCCGGCACGATCACCACGCGTTCGGCGAAGGCCATCATCGCCGCCACGTCGGCCGCATCGATGGGCTTCTGCGAGCCGCTGATCGCCTGCGCTTCGCCACTGGCGCCGCCGCCAAAATTGGAGAACAGCACGTTGCGGATCGGCCGGTTCATGGCCTTGGCCATCAGCCGGGTCAGCAGGATGCCGGCCGCGCCGACCATCATGCCGGCGATGATCAGTGCCTCGTTGCCCAGCACGTAGCCTTCGAAGGACACGGCCAGGCCGGTGAAGGCGTTGTACAGCGAAATGACCACTGGCATGTCGGCGCCACCGATCGGCAGGGTCATCAGCACGCCCAGCGCAAGTGCCAGCACGAAGAAACCGACGATGGCCCAGGTGCTGAGCGTAGTGGCGGCGATGATGCCCAGCACCACCACGGCCAGCGCCACCAGCAGGTTCAGGATCTGCTGGCCGGGCCAGGTCACCCGCTTGTCCAGGCGGCCATCCAGCTTGGCCCAGGCGATGACCGAGCCGGACAGCGACACCGCACCGATGGCTGCACCGACCACCGCCAGCATCAGCACGGTGGCCGAGGGCTGGCGCGCGGCCAGGTCGGCCAGCGCCTGCGCGCTCCAGTGGCTGGTATCGCGGTGGGCCAGGAAGGCATAGCGCAGCAGCTCCACCGCGCCGATGGCGGCCGCCGAACCGCCGCCCATGCCGTTGTAGAGCGCCACCATCTGCGGCATGTCGGTGACGGCCACCTTGCCGGCCGACCACCAGGCCAGGCCCGCACCCAGCAGCAGCGCCACCAGGATCAGCGGCACGTTGTGCAGTTCGGGCAGGAAGAAGGTGGCCGCGGTGGCCAGCAGCATGCCCAGCCCGGCCCAGCGGATGCCGCTGCGCGCGGTCAGCGGCGAGGCCATGCGCTGCAGGCCCAGCAGGAACAGGGTGGCGGCCACCAGGTAGCTGGCCTTGACCAGCCAATCAAGCAGTTCAACGGTGCTGATGTTCACGCCTGCGGCTCCTTCGCTGCATCCTTGCCGCCCTTGGGCGCGCTGGGCTTGAACATTTCCAGCATGCGCGCGGTCACCACGTAGCCGCCGGCGGCGTTGCCCGCCCCCAGCACCACGGCCAGGAAGCCCAGCGCTTTCTCCAGCGGTGTCTGTGCGTGGCCCAGCACCACCATGGCACCGATCAGCACGATGCCGTGGATGAAATTGGAACCCGACATCAGCGGGGTATGCAGGATGACCGGCACCCGCGAAATGATCACGTGGCCGGCAATGGCGGCCAGCATGAAGATGTACAGCGCCACGAACCCGTCACTCATCGGCAACGCCTCCCGCTCTGTCTTCGTCGCCCCATCATAACCACGGGCTGAACCCGGTGCGCGGCCTGGTCAACCACGGGCGCGCTCACGCGTTGTCGATGGTGACCGTGAGCGAGGAACCGTACCCTGTGCTGGTGAGCAGCCCTCTTCCCCCGACGGCTGACAGCGAGGCCTTGCCGGCGTCGCTGGAGGCGTTCCTGGCCGGCGTCGGCCCGCGCGCGTTCCGCTTCGCCGAAGCCGGACTGCGCCAGCGCGACGATGCGCTGGACGCCGTGCAGGATGCGCTGATGCGCATGCTGGACTACGCCGACAAGCCCGCCACCGAGTGGGCGCCGCTGTTCTGGAGCATCCTGCGCCGGCGGGTGATCGACATGCAGCGGCGACGACGCTTCCGCCTGCCGTTCTGGCGCGACAACCAGGACGCCGACGGCGGCGAGATCGACTGGGCCGACCCCGGCCCGGACCCGGCCCAGGCGCACGAGCAGCGCCAGCAGTACCAGCAGCTTGTGCAGGCCCTGCGCACCCTGCCCGCCCGCCAGCGCGAAGCTTTCACCTTGCGCGTGCTGCAGGACCTGGACGGCGCCACCACCGCGCGCGCCATGGGCTGCAGCGAAGGTGCCGTCAAAACCCATCTGGCACGCGCCCGACAGGCGCTGCAGGACCATCTGGAGATCGCCCCGTGAACCGCCCTCTGCCTTCCGACGATGCCCTGCGCAGCCTGCACGCGCACGCGCTGCAGTCGCTTTCCCCGGACACCCTGGCGCGGCTGCGGCAGGCCCGTCACGGCGCTGCAGGCGCGCGCCGCGACCGTGGCCGCTGGTGGCTGGCCACCGCGTGTTCGCTGGTGGTTGCACTGGGCATTGGCGTGCAGTTCACCGGCACCGCCCCGCATACTGGGCCGACAGCGCCGCCTGCCGTAGCTGCGGTGGACGACAACAGTGCGCTGTACGACGAGAATCCCGATCTGTACCTGTGGCTGGGCGACACCGACCTGGCGATGGAGTGAACCATGCTGCGAGTTTCCACCCTGCCGATCCTGATCGCCCTAGCCGTGCTGCCGGCGGCCCCGGCGCTGGCCCAGGCTGCGCCACCGGCCACGCCTGCGCGCAGTGCGCCCGCGGCGCCGCCGCTGCCCAGCTGGGAACAACTGAGCCCGGCCCAGCGCGAGGCCCTGCTGGCGCCCCTGCGTGACCGCTGGAACGGCGCCGACGCCGGGCAGCGCCAGCGCATGCTGTCGCACGGACAGCGCTGGCAGTCGATGAGCCCGGAAGAGCGGGACAAGGCGCGGCGTGGGCTGCGCCGCTTCGAGCACATGAGCCCGGAACAGCGCGAACAGGCCCGTGCCCTGTTCGGACAGATGCGCCAGCTGAGCCCGGCCCAGCGCGATGCACTGCGCGAGCGCTGGTCAGACATGACGCCGGAACAGCGCAAGGAATGGGTGCGCGAGAACCCGCCGCCGGCGAAGCCTCGGTAATTGGGTAGCGCCGGGCCATGCCCGGCGGAACCTGTGCGGGCCGCTGCGCTCGCCGGGCATGGCCCGGCGCTACCGCTTCACGGCTGCCAGCGCGTTTTCGCCAGCAGTTCGTCGTCCCAGTCGAACGCCAACTGCCCTTCGCGCACGAACAGCGCCACGAAGTTCAGCAGGTTGCGCGCATACATTTCGCTGGCCTGGGTGGCACCGCGACTGGCCAGGTGCAGCGGTCCGTCAATCACCACGCCGTGGTGTTCAATGCACTGGCCAGGCTGGGTCAGTGCACAGTTGCCGCCACTTTCGGCGGCCAGGTCGACAATCACGCTGCCCGCAGCCATGCCTTCGACCATGGCCGCAGTGACGATCGTCGGCGCCGGCCGCCCCGGCACCGCGGCGGTACAGATCACCACGTCCACGCTGCGCAGGTGCTCGCCCAGGCGACGCTGCTGTTCGGCGCGTTCTTCGTCGGTCAGCGCGCGCGCGTAGCCGCCCTCGCCCACCGCGCTCACGCCCAGATCAAGAAAACGCGCGCCCAGCGACTGGATCTGTTCGCGGGTTTCCGGCCGCACATCGAAACCTTCCACCTGTGCGCCCAGACGACGTGCGGTGGCAATGGCCTGCAGACCGGCCACGCCGGCACCGATCACCAGCACCTTGGCCGGCCGCACCGTGCCGGCGGCGGTGGTCAGCATCGGGAAGAAGCGTGGCGCACGATCAGCCGCAATCAGCGCCGCCTTGTAGCCGGCCATGCCCGCCTGCGAACTGAGCACGTCCATGGCCTGCGCACGCGTGGTGCGCGGCAGTTGCTGCAGCGGGAACAGCCGCAGGCGCTCGTCGGCGGCCAAGGCGGCCAGGGCCGGATCGGACGCCGGCGCCAGCAGCCCGATCACACTGGCGCCAGGCTTGAGCAGACCCAACTGCGCCGCTGCAGGCGCCTGCACGCAGAGCAGAATGTCGATTTCGCTCCAACGCGCAGCGTCGAACACACGTGCACCGGCATCGTCGTAGGCGGCATCGGGGAAGCCGGCTGCCAGTCCGGCGGCGGCTTCGTACCAGACGGTAATGCCCAGTGCGCCCAGCTTCTTCGCCGTCTCCGGCGTCAGCGCCACGCGCCGTTCGCCCGGCGCGGTCTCCTTCATCCCCAGCAACGCCACGGCCATGCAGGTCCCCGCTGATCGGTGAGTTTTCCCGATCCTAGCAGGGGTGCCCGGCTCAGTGCAGGGTGGCGCTGCCCGGGTCCAGACGGTCGATCACGCCCTGCATGGCGCTGTCGAAGGCGCCATCGTCCACGTGGGCGCGCAGGCGGCCCAGGCGCACCATCACCGCCAGCTCTTCCGGCGAGGCCACGCAGAAGCGCACGCCACGACGGTTGACGAACAGCAGTCGCGAGGAGATCGGGCTGACCCAGGACAGCTTGCCCGCCTGCACCTTGCCGTCCTTGTCGACGAAGTCGAGCCAGTTGCCGATTTCCATACGGCGGAAGCGGTCGGCGTCGGCATTGTCGAAATCGTCGGTGTCCACCTGCGCACCCAGCTCCACTGCCGCAGCTTCCGGCGCCGGCGCGGTCGGCAACGCCACCTGCGGCAGCTCCGGCAGCGCGCGCTGCAGTTCCGGGCGCGATTCGGCGATGCCCTGCAGCGTGTCGTGCAGCGCATCGATCGCCGCGCTGGCGGCGTCACCGTGAACGCCCACGCTGGCGAACACCTTGGCCAGTGCCGGCTGCCAGGCCTGCAGCCACGGCTTGCCGACGATCTGGCGGCGCGCTTCGGCCACTTCTTCCAGCAGGCCATCGCCCAGGGTGAGTGCCTCGGCCACCGAACTGCCTTCTTCGCCCTCGCGCAGCAGCGCCAAGGTCAGATGATGCTGCCAGGGCTGGCGCAGGAACTCGGCAATCGCCGCCGGCAGCGTGGCATCGCCGATACGGCGGTCCAGCTCGGCGCCGGCACGGCTGCGGGCCATTTCCAGCTTCTCCTGGCCGCGCTGGGTTTCAGCCGCACGACGCTCGGCGATTTCCACGCGCCGGCGGTGCTGCACCAGGAACTCGCGGAACTCTTCTTCCAGGGTCAGGAAGATGGCCAGGTTCTCGTTGAACTCGGCCACCAGGCGTTCGATGATTTCTTCCACCTTGGCCATCAGCATGCGCTCGGCCTGGCTTTCGCCGGTGTTGCCCTCGCAGGCTTCGGCCAGCGAATTGAGCAGCTTGCGTGCCGGGTGGGTCTTCTGCACGAACATGCGGCGGTCGAGCATGGCCACCTTCACGAACGGCACCACCAGGCGGCCGATCAGCTCGCGCGAACGACCTTCCAGCTCGCGTTCGTCCAGCATCACGTCGAACAGCATGCCGACCAGATCGATCGCATCCTCGTCCTGCGGGTCCAGGCGCGTCTGGCCGGGATCGGCGCCCAGCCGGGTCGCGCTGGACAGCACCTCGCTCTTCAGGCGCTGTGCCAGCGACTCGCCATCTTCACCAATGGCGGCACGCAGGGTGGCGCTGGGCGTGGCCTGCAGCAGCGACAGCACCGACATCATTTCGCGCTGGCTGAGCGGGCGATGCTGGCCCACGGCCACCTGCGCGGCCGACGTCGCGTCTTCGCGCACGTGGCGGGTCTGCTGCAGCAGTTCGTGCAGGGCCTCCAGCAGCATGCCCTGCTGGCCACCGTAGCCTTCCCCGGCCGGGCTTTCTTCCGCGCCCAGGTGCTGCTGCATGTGCCCGCGGCGCTCGGACCAGCGCGCGGCAAAGCGCTGCGCCCAGGCCGGCGCGGCCTGTTCTTCATCGCTGAAATCGGTGTCGAAGCCGGGCATGGGCCGCTGCTCGACCAGGTCATCCAGGCCCGGCGGCGGCCGCGACGGCGCGGCGGACGGTGCACGACGCGGCGCACCCATGTGCGGCATCACCCCGGCGGCGGCCAGTTGTTCGTCCAGCTTCTCGTAGATGCGACCGACCGGCACGCGCAGGTCGCGCTCGCACAGCTTGATCAGCACCAGAAGCACTTCCGGGGCCAGTTCGCAGTGCGCGAACGCCTCGTGGATGGCCACGCCCAGATGCTCGGGGCTGATCGGATTGCGGTCAGCGTCAAGCTCGCCGGCGTCGACCAGCCAGCCCAGCCGGCGGTCCAGCCGCGCCAGCACCGGCTTGAAATCGCGCAGCAGCACCGTGGCGAAGTTGCGCACGGCCAGCCGCGATTCCAGTACATGTTCGGGAATCAGGCTGAGGCCCTCTTCGGCCGGCCCGGACAGTGTGGCCTCGGCCGACAGCGGTTCGCCGGTAGCGAGTGAGGCCCACGCGCGCTGCAGGTGGCTGGCGTAGGCGGCCTCGATCTCGGCGCGACGACGCCGCAGTTCACGCATGGCATCCAGGAACAGCAGTTGCGACGCACCGGCGTTGCCGGCACGGTCGAACAGGGCATCGTCGAAACGGGCCAGTGCCGCGGCAAATGCCTGGCACAGCGCCGGCAGGACCATGTCCCGGGCAAGCTGAAGCTGGGCCGGGTCACGACCCGGCGATCCCATCGGAGTGGGCGCGCTCATCATTCGGGAAGGCTCCCCACCTTCTCTATTGCGACTGACATCATGGACATCGCGACGACCGGTGCACCCCATGCACCGGTACGCCGATGGTAGGCCGGCCAGCCTGTCACGGACAGTGAAACAGTCCTCACTTCAAACCTCACGACCGGCGGCCCGGCAAGACGGGTATCGTAAGCCGTGCGGGGCCTGCGAGGCGAGGGGAAGCGGCATTGGGCGCCGCGCCAGTGGCATGACGTTCATCACAGTTCGTTATTTGAATGGCAGACGCGACACGACAGGCGTCCTCAACCACCCCGACTATAATCATGTGCCCGTGATGACCGGTTCAGACTCCATGCCCGACCCCGCTGCCCTGCTCGCCCTGGATGCCCGCCGCTCGGTGCCCTCGCGGCAGCTGGGCGAACCCGGACCGGACCCGGCCACCCTGCTGCGCATGCTGACCTCGGCGGTGCGCGTACCCGACCACGGCAAGCGGGTGCCGTTCCGCTTCCTGAAGATCGCCGGCGATGCGCGTCACACTCTGGGCGACTTCCTGGCCGAACGCAGCCGCGAACGCGATCCGCACGCCGGCGATGCCGTGTTCGAAAAGGACCGGCAGCGCTTCAGCCACGCCCCCCTGGTGATCGTGGTGGTGGCCAGCCCACGCCCGGACGCCAAGGTGCCCGAGCAGGAACAGCTGATGACCGCCGGCTGCGTCTGTTTCGCCCTGCTGCAGGCCGCGCAGGCGCTGGGCTTCGGTGCGCAGTGGCTGACCGCGTGGATGGCCTTCGACCCGGCCGTGCACGCCCACCTGGGTCTGGCTGAAGGCGAGCGGATTGCCGGCTTCATCCATATCGGCACGCCCAAGGCCGCGGTGCCCGAGCGGGAGCGCCCGGATGCGGCCGCCCTGCTGCAGGACTGGACCGCACCGTGAGCGCCGTGAGCGCCCACCCCGCGCCGCCGCTGTACCTGGTCGATGCCAGCATCTACGTATTCCGTGCCTGGCACTCGCTGCCGGACGAGTTCCAGGACAGCCAGGGCTGGCCGACCAATGCCGTGCACGGCTTTGCCCGCTTCCTGCTGGACCTGCTGGAACGCGAGCGCCCGCGGCACATCGCCATCGCCTTCGACGAAGCCCTGGACAGTGGCTTCCGCCACCGCCTGTACCCAGCCTACAAGGCCAACCGGGACCCTGCACCGGAAGCGCTGAAGCGCCAGTTCGTGCACTGCAAGGCGCTGTGTGCGGCGCTGGGGCTTGCGGTGCTGGCCCACCACGATTTCGAGGCCGACGACCTGATCGGCAGCGCCCTGCACCGCCATCGCGGCAGCCACCGCGGCGTGATCATTTCGGCCGACAAGGACCTGTCGCAGCTGCTGCTGGACCACGACGAGCAGTGGGACTATGCGCGCAACCAGCGCTGGGACGTGGCCGGGGTGAAGGCCCGCCACGGCGTGCACGCGCACCAGATTGCCGACTACCTGGCGCTGTGCGGCGATGCGGTGGACAACATTCCCGGCGTCAGCGGTGTCGGCGCCAAGTCGGCAGCGGTGCTGCTGGCCCACTTCGGCAGCATGGATGCCCTGTTCGAACGCATCGACGAAGTGCCGTTCCTGCGCCTGCGCGGCGCGGCACAGATGGCCGTGCGCCTGCGCGAGCAGCGCGAGCACGCGCTGCTGTGGCGGCAGCTGACCACCATTGCCCTGGACGCGCCGCTGGACGGGAGCGCACTGGGCCTGCTGCGCCAGCCCGCCGACCCGGAACTGCTGGATGGCCTGTGCCAGACCCTGCGTTTCGGGCCACTGACCCGCCGCCGCCTGTTCGCCGCCACCGGCATGGCCGACCCCCTTCCCACACCCAGCGAGCCCGCATGAGCCAGCGCAACACTGAAGCACCGCGTGTCGTCTACGAAGGCAAGTACCAGCGCATGGTCGTGCGCGGTACGTGGGAATACAGCGAACGCACCCACGCCGGCGGCCTGGCCGCGATCATCATCGCGGTCACCCCCGAGGACAAGGTGCTGTTCGTCGAACAGTTCCGCGTGCCGTTGCAGGCACCGACCATCGAGATGCCCGCCGGCCTGGTCGGCGATGTCGATGCCGGCGAATCGATCGAAGTATCGGCGGTGCGCGAGCTGGAAGAGGAAACCGGCTGGACCGCCGCGCACGCCGAAGTGTTGATGATCGGCCCGACCTCGTCCGGCGCCAGCAGCGAGAAGATCGCCTTCGTGCGCGCCACCGGCCTGCGCCGGGTCGGCAGCGGCGGCGGCGATGAAAGCGAGAACATCACCGTGCACGAGATTCCGCGCAGCGAGGCGGCGGCCTGGCTGGTGCAGAAGATGGGCGAAGGCTACGCGCTGGACGCCAAGCTGTGGGCCGGGCTGTGGATGATCGAACACCACCTGGATGGCCGCCCGCGTGGCTGACGCCGACCTGCACGGGCTGCCGGCCCTGCTGGGCGCCGACGACCCGGCTGTCTACACGATCCACCGCGCGCAGGGCGCTTCGCCCTACCTCCTGCTGGCCGACCATGCCGGCCAGCAGGTACCGCGCGGGCTGGCGCAGCTGGGGCTGCCGCAGCACGAACTGGATCGCCATATCGGCTGGGACATCGGCATTGCCGGCACCACCCGTGCACTGGCCGGGCTGCTCGATGCCTGGGCGATCGAACAGACCTATTCGCGCCTGCTGATCGACTGCAACCGGCCGCTGGCCTCGCCCACACTGATCCCGGAAGTGAGCGACCACACCGTGGTGCCGGGCAATGCCGGGCTGTCGGCGGCGCAGCGCCAGCAGCGCATCGACGCGATCCACGCGCCGTACCACGCACGCATCGACGCCGAGCTGGACGCGCGCCGCGACGCCGGCCGCCCCACCCTGCTGGTGATGATGCACAGCTTCACCCCGGCGATGAACGGCACGGCGCGGCCGTGGCACGCCGGCGTGCTGTACCACCAGGACACCCGCTTCGCCCAGGCGCTGCTGCGGGCGCTGCGTGCCGAGGGCGACCTGGTGGTGGGCGACAACCAACCTTATTCGGTGAGCAGCACCAGCGACTACGCGGTGCCGGTGCATGGCGAAGACCGCGGACTGGTGCATGTGGAACTGGAAATCCGCCAGGACCTGATTGCCGACGTGGCCGGCCAGCAGGCCTGGGCGCAGCGGTTGGCGCGGCTGTTCAGCGCATTGCAGCCGGCGTTGCTGGCGGCGGCATGAGCGCCATCCACGCATGGCGTGGATCTACTGTCGGGTGACGGCCACCCTCGCATGGCGCGGCATTCCCGTAGATCCACGCCATGCGTGGATGGTGTTGTTCAACGCAATACGGGCGCGTCCATCCACGGGAACGGCTTGAACGCGTGCACCTGCACGGTCGCGCCGATGGCCTCGAAGTCGTCCTTGATGGCCTGCGCGCGGTTGCGATCCAGGGCCTGGCCCAGCAACAGCGGCAATGCGCGGCAGCGCGCCAGCGCCTGCCCCACCGGCACCTCGTGCAGGTGCGCCACGGCCTGCGCGGTGGCCTTCAGCTGCTCGTCCGCACACGCCAGCAGCTGCAGATCGAACGAAGCAAAGATGCCCGCGCCCACGCCGACCGCGCGCGCCGCCGCCTGCGCTTCAGCCGTGGCCTCCCCCAGCGCCTCGTCGATGCCTTCCACCTGCTGGAACGCGTCGTATTCGTGGTAGTACGCCAGCGCCTGTGCGTACTCGGCCAGCGGGGACAGCGGGCGCTGGCGCTTCTGTACCTCCAGCACATCGGCAAACGTCGCCGGCTCCAGGTAGGGGGTCAGCCCCAGCGCGCGCGCCTCGGCCGGCACCTCGCTGTCATCGTCGAAAGCGGTGTCTTCGTCGGGCGGCAGCCAGAAGCGCGCCTGCAGCAGATCTCCCTCGGTGGCATGCACCCAGCCGAAGGAAGCAAACACATCGTGGTCGTCGTTGCAGGCCGCGAAGGCCTGCAGCGTCTGTTCCAGGTCCAGCAGTTCGATCATGCGTCATTGGCCAGGCAGGCGGGGGCGTTCGAGTCTACCGGTGCCGGGCGCAGGCCCAGCGCGATGACCACGCCGAACAGGGCGAACAGCGCCGCGCCGTACTCGGCACGCACCAGCCCGGCCAGCGCGCTGGGCGAACCTGCAACGCCGGCACCGGCATTGGCCACCATCACCAGCACAGCAAGACCCAGCGCACCGCCGATCTGCTGCGCGGTAGCGGCCATGCCCGAGGCCACGCCCTGCTGCGCGGCCGGCACGCCCTGCCCGGCCACGATCCACATCGAGGTCCAGGTCATGCCCTGGCCGATGCTCAGCACCACCACGCCCGGCAGCAGCGGCCAGAAGTTCGAGGCGTGCGGAAGTGTTGCTGCGACCCAGGCGATACCGACGGCGCCCGCCAGCTGGCCGAGCACCAGCACCTTGCGCGCGCTCCAGCGTTTCAACGCCCATTCGGCCAGCTGGATGCCCACGGTGCACACCGCTGTGGCCGGCAGGAACGCAAGGCCCGCCTGCAGCGGGCTCCAGCCGTAGCCATCCTGGAAATACAGCGCCATGAAGTAGTACTGCACGCCGTAGCTGCTCATGAACGCGAAGGTGAGGCCAAGCGCGGCGCGCAGGCCCGGCAGGCGCAGCAGCGCGAACTGCATCAGTGGATCGCGGCTGCGCTGTTCGATCTGCACGAAGGCCACCAGCAGCAGCGCCGACAGCAGCAGGCAGCCCAGCGTGGCCGGCGCAGTCCAGCCCCACTCTGGCCCCTGCACCAGCGTGGTCACCAGCAGGCTGCCGCCGAGGGTGACGGTGATGCAGCCGGCCAGATCGAACGAGCGCCCCTGCGCACGCGGGCCATCGGCCGGCAGCCACGCACCGGCGGCGACGGCGCAGGCGCTGGCCAGCGGCACAATCACCGCCAGTACCGCCGGCCAGCCGAAGACCTGGGTCAGCACGCCGCCGAGCAGGGTGCCCAGCGCCAGACCGACCGCGCTGGCCATGCTCCAGATCGCCAGCGCGCGGTTGCGCACCGGGCCCTCGGCATACAGCGTGTTGATCAGCGCCAGCGTGGCCGGGAACAGCAGCGCGGCACCGATGCCCTGCGCCGCGCGCGCGATGATCAGCAGCGTGGCGTTCGGCGCCAGCGCGCCCAGCAGCGAGGCCAGCGCGAACAGCAGCATGCCCAGCCGGTAGAAGCGGCGGCGCCCGATCAGGTCGGCGGCGCGCCCGCCCAGCAGCAGGCTGCCACCGAACGCCACGGTGTAGGCGCTGACCACCCACTGCAGCTGCTGCGCGTTGATCTGCAGCGCGCGGCCCATGTCATGCAGGGCGACGAAGATGATGGTGGCGTCCAGGGCGATGATCAGCTGGGCGGTGGCCAGCAGGGTCAGCGCCCAGCGCGGGTATTTCAGAGGGGGCATGAGCACGGGCGGGGCGACGGGGGAGCGCAGTCTCATTCATGCGGGCACATCAATAAACCCCTTTCGATCCATATCTGTCATGATTTTTCGCATGAATGGATCTTCCCTGGACCTGAACGCCGTGCGCATGCTGGTGCAGGTCGCCGAAGCACGCAGCTTCACCGTGGCCGCCGGGCAGCTGGGCCTGAGCCAACCCGGGCTGTCCCGCGCGATCGGCCGGCTGGAAGCCACGCTGGGCGTGAAGCTGCTGCAGCGGAACACCCGCAACGTGGCGCTGACCCCGGATGGGCGCCAGTTCGTCGACCAGGTGGCGCCGCTGCTGTGCGGTTTCGAGGATGCCGAGCGGCAGCTGGCTGACCGCCCCTGCACGCCGTCGGGCACGCTGAAGATCAGTGCGCCGTCGATGTTCGGGCGCAAGGTGCTGGTGCCGCTGCTGGCCCCCTTGCTGCAGCAGCACCCGCAGCTGCAGGTGGAGGCCGTGCTCAGTGACCGCCTGGTCGATCTGGTCGAGGAAGGTTTCGATGCCGCGCTGCGCACCGGCGTGATTGCCGACCAGCGCATCGTTGCGCGGCCGCTGCGGCCGCTGCGCTGGGTGACCGTGGCCAGCCCGGATTATCTGGCCCGCTGTGGCACGCCGGGGGATATCGCCACGCTGCACGACCATGCCTGCCTGGCAGTACGCAACCTGCGCAGCGGACGCGTGGTGGACTGGCAGTTCCGGCAGGACGGTCAGCTGCGCGACTTCACCCCGCCGACGCGGATGGTGTTCGACAGCGGTGATCCGCTGGTGGAAGCGGCGATCGCCGGCATCGGCATCGTGCAGGTGATGGATTTCGCGGTGGCCGATGCGTTGGCCGACGGCCGCCTGCAGCGCGTGCTGCAGCCGTTTGAAGGCCGCAGCCGCGCGCTGTCGCTGATCTACCCGCCGTCGCGGCAGCACTCACCGAAGCTGCAGGTGCTGGCGGACGCATTGCTGGCCGGCCACTGGTAGATCCACGCCATGCGTGGATGGGTTCCGGTTACGCGGTCGGACCGGGGTCAGAGCCCTTTCCGTGGGAAAGGGATCCGACCCCGTGGGCATCAGGCGAAGCTGTCGGTGGCGCGCACCAGCGCGTCCACGTTCTCCGCTTCGAACGCGGAGTGGCCCGAAGCCGGGGTGATTTCCAGCTTCGCCTTCGGCCACACCTTGGTCAGGTCCCAGGCATTGGCCAGCGGGCAGACCACGTCGTAGCGGCCGTGCACGATCACGCCGGGAATATCGGCAATGCGGTGCGCGTCGCGCAGCAACTGGTCTTCCACCTCGAAGAACCCGCCGTTGACGAAGTAGTGGTTTTCGATGCGGGCGAAGGCCAGGGCGAAGTGCGGGTCTTCATGGCTGTTGATGAAGTCGTCGTCCACGTGCAGGAAGCTGGTCGCACCCTCCCACACCGCCCAGGCCTTGGCCGCTTCCAGGCGCGTGGTTTCGTCGTCACTGGTCAGGCGGCGATGGAAGGCCGAGATCAGGTCATGGCGCTCCACGGCCGGAATCGGCTTCAGGTAGTGCTCCCAGGCATCCGGGAACAGGCGGTTGGCGCCTTCCTGGTAGAACCATTCCAGTTCCCAGCGGCGCAGCATGAAGATGCCGCGCAGGACCAGCTCGGTCACGCGCTGCGGATGGGTTTCGGCATAGGCCAGGGCCAGGGTCGAACCCCAGCTGCCACCGAACACCTGCCAGCGGTCCACCTTCAGGTGTTCACGCAGCTTCTCGATATCGGCAACGAGGTCCCACGTGGTGTTGTCGACCAGGTCGGCGTGCGGGGTGGAACGACCGGCGCCGCGCTGGTCGAACAGGATGATGCGGTACTTCGACGGGTCGTGGAACTGGCGCATCTTGTCGCTGCAGCCGCCGCCCGGACCACCGTGCAGCATCACCACCGGCTTGCCGTCCGGGTTGCCGCACTGTTCGAAGTACAGCGTGTGGCGGTCGTCGACCTTCAGGGTGCCGACGTCGTAGGGGGTGATGGCGGGGTACAGCGTACGCATGCTTGCAGCTCCGTGGTGGTGCCCTGCCGCTGGCAGGAGAACCCCCATTCTAGGCCGGTCGCCGCCCCAGGGTGACCCGGTCGCGCTGTTCAAGGTCCTGCGCGGTGCTTACCTCGGCCAGGCCCGCGGCGTCGAACAGCGCGCGGATCGCCGCGCCCTGGTCCCATCCGTGTTCGACCAGCAGCCAGCCACCGGGGTGCAGATGCGCGCAGGCCCCCTCGGCGATGGCACGGATGTCGTCCAGGCCATCCAGGCCCGACGCCAGTGCCGTGGCCGGTTCGAAGCGCAGGTCGCCCTGCTGCAGGTGCGGATCGTCGCTGGCGATATAGGGCGGATTGCTGGCGATCAGGTCGAAGTGCGCGCCCTGCAGCGGTGCATACCAGTCCTGCCCACCTTCGGCGAAGCGCACGTTGCGCAGTTCATGGCGCGTGGCATTGCGCGCGGCCACAGCCAGCGCAGCGGGGCTGGCATCGGTGGCCAGCACCTGCGCCTGCGGCCGTTCGCTGGCCAGCGCCAGGGCAATGGCGCCGCTGCCGGTGCCGAGATCGGCCAGTTGCAGGGCGCGGTCTGCCGGCAGGCGGTCCAGCGCCAGTTCCACCAGCAGCTCGGTTTCCGGGCGCGGGATCAGGGTGGCCGCATCCACTTCCAGATCGAGCGTCCA
Organism: Stenotrophomonas sp.; assembly: GCF_032056425.1. GTDB lineage: Bacteria > Pseudomonadota > Gammaproteobacteria > Xanthomonadales > Xanthomonadaceae > Stenotrophomonas. Next base: position 146,146 of record NZ_DAMBCN010000003.1, on the reverse strand, counting down.
GAAGCCGCGGCGGCCGGTCAGGTACGCCACCGGCTCACCGGAGATGCGGCGGGCCAGCAGGCTCTCGAAGGCGGTCTGTTCAGCTTCCGGCAGTGGATCGGTGGCGTGCGCGAACAGCCAGCTGCGCGGGCGGTCCAGCACGTGCAGCAGCAGCAGTTCGGCCTCGTGGCGGGCGTCGATGCCGCCGAGGCGGGCACTGGCCGCGGCCACGATCTGGCGCAGCGAGGATTCGGATTCAAAGGACATGCCGCAATTGTAGAGTCGAGCCATGCTCGACTGCTCCGGCAAAGCAGTCGAGCATGTCTCGACGCTACAAAAAGCGGGGTTTGTTCAGGTTGGCCGGGGCGGGATAAGAAGGGGCTATCACTCGTACGCCGCCAACTCAGGTAATTTATCTTTATATACAAACACTTGCATTACATCCGCCGTCCAAACGGCAACCCGCCCCTTGAATTTCAATAGATCAAATCTATTGAATAGATGAAATCAATGCATTGTTCTTATCGCCACTGAATCGGTAACCTAGCTCCTGTCGATTCACCCACTCCCCTTCACCAGAGGAAAAACGATGTCCCTCATCAACACCCAGATCCAGCAGTTCGAAGCCAACGCCTACCACAACGGCGAGTTCATCAAGGTTTCCGATGCCAGCCTGAAGGGCCAGTGGTCCGTGCTGATCTTCATGCCGGCTGCGTTCACCTTCAACTGCCCGACCGAGATCGAAGACGCGGCCGACCATTACGCCGAGTTCAAGAAGGCCGGCGCCGAGGTCTACATCGTCACCACCGACACCCACTTCTCGCACAAGGTCTGGCACGAAACCTCGCCGGCCGTCGGCAAGGCCCAGTTCCCGCTGGTCGGCGACCCGACCCACAAGCTGACCCGCGCCTTCGGCGTGCACATTGAAGAAGAAGGCCTGGCCCTGCGCGGCACCTTCATCATCAACCCGGAAGGCGTGATCAAGACCCAGGAGATCCACTCCAACGAGATCGCCCGTGACGTGGCCGAGACCCTGCGCAAGCTGAAGGCCGCCCAGTTCACCGCCGCCAACCCGAACCAGGTCTGCCCGGCCAAGTGGAAGGAAGGCGAAAAGACCCTGACCCCGTCGCTGGACCTGGTCGGCAAGATCTAAGTCGTACCGGCCTGCCGCGGCCCCACGCCGCGGCGCGCCCTTCATCCCCGTGCCGGCCCCACGCCGGCGTGGGGGTGAACCCAAGACAGCCAACGCACGCCAGCCTTGGCCAGCCAGCCCCTTCCACGGTCGCTGTCTTGGGTTCACCCCTACCCCATGCTGGTCCGCTACCTTCTACAGCGGTGCCACGCCCACGCTTTGCCTGAAACCAGGAGAGAACCATGTTGGACGCCAACCTGCAGTCGCAGCTGAAGACCTATCTGGAACGCGTGACCCGCCCGATCCAGATCACCGCGCGCGCCGACGATGGCGCCAAGTCGCAGGAAATGCTGGAACTGCTGCAGACCCTGGAAAGCCTGTCGGACCAGATCTCGCTGCAGGTGCTGCGCGATGGCCAGGGCCGCGTGCCCTCGTTCGACCTGGGCACCCCAGGCCAGGACATCCACCTGACCTTTGCCGGTCTACCGATGGGCCACGAGTTCACCTCGCTGGTGCTGGCGCTGCTGCAGGTGGGCGGCCACCCGTCCAAGGCCACCGCCGAGCTGATCGAGCAGGTGCAGAACCTGGAAGGCGAATACAGGTTCGAAACCTACTTCTCGCTGTCCTGCCAGAACTGCCCGGACGTGGTGCAGGCGCTGAATCTGGCCGCCGTGCTCAACCCGCGTATCCAGCACGTGGCCATCGACGGCGCCCTGTTCCAGGACGAAGTCGAGAAGCGCGAGATCATGTCCGTGCCGACCGTCTACCTCAACGGCGAAGTGTTCGACCAGGGCCGCATGACCCTGGAGCAGATCGTGGCCAAGCTGGACACCAACGCCGGCAAGCGCGACGCCGAGAAGATCGCCGCCAAGGACGCCTTCGATGTGCTGGTGGTCGGCGGTGGCCCGGCCGGTGCCGCAGCAGCCATCTATGCCGCGCGCAAGGGCATCCGCACCGGCATTGCCGCCGAACGTTTCGGTGGCCAGGTGCTGGACACCATGGCCATCGAGAACTTCATTTCGGTGAAGGAGACCGAAGGCCCCAAGCTGGCCACGGCACTGGAACAGCACGTGCGCGAGTACGAGGTCGACATCATGAACCTGCAGCGCGCCACTGCGCTGGTGCCGGCCGGTGAGGATGGCCTGGTGCAGGTGCAGCTGGAAAATGGCGCAGTGCTGAAGTCGCGCTCGGTCATCCTGTCCACCGGCGCGCGCTGGCGGCAGATGAACGTGCCGGGCGAGGACCAGTACCGCAACAAGGGCGTGGCGTACTGCCCGCACTGCGATGGCCCGCTGTTCAAGGGCAAGCGCGTGGCGGTCATCGGCGGCGGCAATTCCGGCGTGGAAGCGGCCATCGACCTGGCGGGCATTGTGTCGCATGTGACGCTGCTGGAGTTCGATTCCAGCCTGCGTGCCGACGAAGTGCTGCAGAAGAAACTGCGCAGCCTGGGCAACGTGACGGTGCTGACCAGCGCGCAGACGACCGAAGTGCTGGGCGATGGCAGCAAGGTGACCGGCCTGGTCTACAAGGACCGCGTCGGCGGCGATGCCCACCGCGTCGAGCTGGAAGGCATCTTCGTGCAGATCGGCCTGCTGCCCAACACCGAATGGCTGAAGGACAGCGTAGCCCTGTCGCCGCGTGGCGAGATCGTGATCGACGACCGTGGCCAGACCAACCTGCCGGGCGTGTTCGCCGCCGGTGATTGCACCACGGTACCCTACAAGCAGATCATCATCGCCATGGGCGCCGGTTCCACCGCTGCACTGAGTGCCTTCGACCACCTGATCCGCTCGTCGGTGAACACCGGCAGTGGTGCAGTGGCCGAAGCGGCCTGATCCACCGTTCCCAGTCCACCGGGAACATCGTTAGCCTGCTGGGTCGACCATGCCGACCGCCGGTCCGTTTTCCCTGGGGTCTGAAGGATGAACCTACGCGATCTGAAGTACCTGGTGGCCCTGGCCGATCACAAGCATTTCGGCCGGGCCGCCGCCGCCTGTTTCGTCAGCCAGCCCACGCTGTCCACCCAGATCCGCAAGCTGGAGGAAGAGCTGGGGCTGCCGCTGGTGGAGCGCGCGCCGCGCAAAGTGATGCTGACCCCCGCCGGCCACGAAGCGGCCGCACGGGCACGGGTGATCGTGTCCGAAGTGGAGCAGCTGAAGGAAGCGGCGCGGCGCAACCGCGATCCGGAAGCGGGTACCGTGCGCCTGGGCATCTTCCCCACGCTGGGCCCGTACCTGCTGCCGCACGTCATCCCGCGCCTGCGCAGCCGCTTCCCGGAACTGGAACTGCTGCTGGTGGAAGAAAAGAGCGACGTGCTGCTGGAGCGCCTGCGCGACGGCAAGCTGGACGCCGCGTTGCTGGCACTGCCGGTGGTGGACGACCAGCTGCACGCCGAATTCCTGTTTGAAGAACCGTTCCTGCTGGCCGTTTCCGGGCGCCATCCGCTGGCCCGGCGTGAACACATGGATGTGCAGGAACTGGCCACGCAGAAGCTGCTGCTGCTGGAAGACGGCCACTGCCTGCGCGACCAGGCGCTGGAAGTGTGCCGCCTGTTTGGTGCCAACGAAAAATCCGAGTTCCGCGCCACCAGCCTGGAAACCCTGCGGCAGATGGTCGCCGCCGATGTGGGGATCACCCTGCTGCCCAGCCTGTCGGTGCAGCCGCCGGTGCCGCGCTCGAGCAACATCCGCCTGATTGACTTCGTCGGCGAAGGCCGGCCCAGCCGTCGCATTGCCATGGTCTGGCGCCGCAGTTCGGCCATGCACGGCTTCCTGACCGAGCTGGCCGAACAGTTCAAGCGGTTGCCAGAGGCGCTGTTCACTCTGGACGCGCAGGGCGCGCCGGCCGGCGAAGCGCCTGGCGCAGCGGCGACGCTGCTGAACGGCTGATCCCCGTCGTTCGCCCTCGCGCGCGGCCGGGAGTCGATTCCGGCCACATTTGTCCCCACAATAGTCCCAGGCGGCGCTCGAAGCGCCGCCTTTTGCATGGCTATCAACCAAGGAGCACCACCATGAACACCGCCAGCGGCCTGCCGCCGTCGATCACCGTTTCCAGCTTCGACATGGACCGCCTGGAGGCCATGCTCGATTCCCCTGCGCTGAGCCAGACGCCTGCCGCGCTCGCGCTTTCCCAGGAACTCAACCGGGCCACCGTGCTGGCGCCGGATCAGATTCCCGAAGGCATCGTGATGATGCATTCGCGCGTGGAGTGCGAAGATGAGGTGTCGGGCGAGACGCACGTCCTGACCCTGGTCTTCCCCCGCGAAGCCAATGTCGACGAGGGCAAGGTCTCCGTGCTGGCCCCGGTTGGCAGCGCCTTGCTGGGCCTGGCCGTGGGCCAGAGCATCGACTGGAACGCCCCCGGCGGCCGCAAGCTGCGGCTGCGCGTCACTGCGGTCCACAACGACCGTCCCTGAAACCCGCTGCGCACCGCGCGCGATTCGATTTCCCTGCACCAGGAGCCGTAATGAGTACCCCGTCCAAACTGTCCCAGCTGCGTGAACTGTCGGTGGTCGTTGCCGATACCGGTGACTACGACGCGATCAAGCGCCTGCAGCCGGTGGATTGCACCACCAACCCGACCCTGGTGAAGAAGGCACTGGACCTGCCGGTCTATGCCGAGCTGATCGAGCGCGAACTGGCCTGGGGCCGCCAGCAGGGCGGCGACCGCGAAGCCGTGGTGCATGCCGTGGCCGACCGCCTGACCATCGGCGTTGGTGCGCTGCTGAGCACCCTGGTGCCGGGCCGTGTGTCCACCGAAGTCGATGCCGACCAGGCCTACGACACCGCCGCCACGGTGGCCAAGGCCCGCCAGTTCATCCAGATGTACGCCGACGCCGGCGTGCCGCGCGAGAAGATCCTGATCAAGATCGCCGCGACCTGGGAAGGCGTGGAGGCCGCGCGCATCCTGCAGGCCGAGGGCATCGACTGCAACCTGACCCTGATCTTCAACCCGACCCAGGCGCTGGCCTGCAGCGAAGCCGGCGCGTTCCTGATCTCGCCGTTCGTGGGCCGCATCCTGGACTGGTACGTGGCCAACGGCCAGACCCCGGCCAACATCGACGAAGACCCGGGCGTGAAGTTCGTGCGCGGCGTGTACGCCGAGTTCAAGCGCCGCGGTTCGCCCACCGTAGTGATGGGCGCCTCGTTCCGCTCCACCGCGCAGGTCGAAGCGCTGGCCGGCTGCGACCGCCTGACCATTTCGCCGGACCTGCTGGAAAAGCTGGACGCCGACCACGGCGAACTGCCGCGCAAGCTGGTGGCCGGTGCGGCCGACGGCGTGGCGGTGACCCCGATCGACGCAGCGAAGTTCGCGGCGGACCTGGCGGCCGATCCGATGGCCACCGAGAAGCTGGCCACCGGCATCGACGCGTTCGCCAAGGACCTGCAGGCGCTGCGCGAGCGCATCCGCTCGGAACTGTGATTCCAGCCAACGGCTGAGCCCCTCGTGGCGGGGGGCTCAGAGCAACAGCCGCGCTGGGTCGGGCGGGTTGGGTTCGCGGGAGACGCCGTGAATCCATCCCTGGAGGCTTGGCCGCCGCATCCATGCGGCGGACACTCCCGCGAACCCAACCCGCCCGCCCTCTGACAGTTTCCGGTGGCCGCCCGCCACGGAAAAAAGAGAGAAGAGCAACAGCGGGTCGCGCGCTGCGCTTGCTCACAGTCGAGCAAGCTCGACTCTACGGGGCAATGCAGAACCAAAGAAAAAGGACGCGGCGAAAGCCGCGTCCTTTTTTTGTTTTCCATCAGTTCGTCACCAACCAATGCTCTTGCCCACCGTCACCGGGAAACTGTCGAAGGCGGGACGGGGGCGGCTGGCAGGACCGCAGGCGCCATGGATGGCGCCTACGAGCCCCTTTGGATGGGTTCACGGCGTGTCCTGCCAGCCGCCCCCGTCCCGCCCAACCATCAGCAACCCAGAGCCGCTTTGGCTGTTGACGTTGACGTTGACGTTGCCCGCCGCAGGCGGACTTCCGCGCGTCAGCGCGGCGCCTCCACATCCAGGCCGATCGGGCAGCTCACGCCGGTGCCGCCAATGCCGCAGTAGCCGTTCGGATTCTTCGCCAGGTACTGCTGGTGGTAGTCCTCGGCATAGTAGTACTCCGGTGCCGGATACACGATCTCGGTGGTGATCGGCCCGTAACCGGCCGCGTCCAGCTGCGCCTGGTACGCCTCGCAGCTGGCCAGCGCGGCCGCGTACTGCGCCTCGGTGGTGGCATGGATCGCCGAACGGTACTGGGTGCCGGTGTCGTTGCCCTGGCGCATGCCCTGGGTCGGGTCGTGGCTTTCCCAGAACAACTGCAGCAGCCGCTCCAGGCTGACCACCGCCGGATCGAACACCACCTGCACCACTTCGGTGTGGCCGGTCAGGCCCGAACAGACCTCTTCGTAGGTCGGGTTCGGGGTCATGCCACCGGCATAGCCCACCGAGGTGCTGTACACGCCCGGCTCGCTCCAGAACTTGCGTTCGGCGCCCCAGAAACAGCCCAGCGCGAAGCGGATCTGCTGCAGGCCGGCGAAACGGTCCTTCAGCGGATGGCTGTTCACGAAGTGCTGGTTGCTGTGCAGCGGCAACGGCTGGTCGCGCCCCGGCAGCGCCTCTTCCGCACGCGGCAGACGCTGCTTGAAGGCCCCGATGCCGAGGATGCCCTGGCCAATTCCCAACATGATGCGCTCCTACGCCGGCTGTCCGGCCCAATCGTCTGCATCGGAAATGGGGTCGGCCGGGCCCTGGCCCAAGTCCAGCGCGGCCACGATGTCCTCGGCCTGCGGCCGCGCCGCATCGGGGATGCCCACCCGCAGCACGCCGAACAGCGGCAGTTCGCCCATGCCGCCCAGCAGCGATTCGCCGAACACGAAGGCGGGAATGCCCGCATCTTCCAGCGCGTGCTTCACCAGATGGGCGTCGAACAGGTTGTCGGCCTTGTACACGATGTGCATGGGCGGCTCCTCGGGACAGGGTTCCAGCATACGCCCGGGGCCTGAATCGCGCCGCTGCGCTCGCCGGGCAGGGCGGCAAACCCCGGCAGCCCTGGCCGGTACGCGCTAGACTGTTGGTCTTTCTGCCCTTTTTCGCCCCAGACTCATGTCCGAGCACACCCCCGCCAGCCCCGAGACCCCCGCCGACAGCCACGAGAAGCGCGATTTCATCCGCCAGATCGTGCGCGAGGACCTGGCCAGCGGCAAGCACCAGGCGATCAAGACCCGCTTCCCGCCCGAGCCCAACGGCTACCTGCACATCGGCCATGCCAAGTCGATCTGCCTGAACTTCGGCCTGGCCGGTGAGTTCAGCGGCGTGTGCAACCTGCGCTTCGACGACACCAACCCGGCCAAGGAAGACCCCGAGTACGTGGCCGCCATCCAGGACGACGTGCGCTGGCTGGGCTTCGAGTGGAACGAACTGCGCCATGCCTCGGACTATTTCCAGACCTATTACCTGGCGGCCGAGAAGCTGATCGAACAGGGCAAGGCCTACGTCTGCGACCTGTCGGCCGAAGAAGTGCGTGCCTACCGCGGCACCCTGACCGAGCCGGGCCGTCCGTCGCCGTGGCGCGACCGCAGCGTGGAGGAAAACCTCGACCTGTTCCGCCGCATGCGCGCGGGTGAATTCCCGGACGGCGCGCGTACCGTGCGCGCGAAGATCGACATGGCCAGCGGCAACATCAACCTGCGCGATCCGGCCCTGTACCGCATCAAGCACGTCGAGCACCAGAACACCGGCAACGCGTGGCCGATCTACCCGATGTACGACTTCGCCCATGCACTGGGCGATTCCATCGAGGGCATCACCCACTCGCTGTGCACGCTGGAATTCGAAGACCATCGCCCGCTGTACGACTGGTGCGTGGACAACGTCGATTTCGCCCATGACGACGCGCTGACCCAGCCGCTGGTCGATGCCGGCCTGCCGCGTGAAGCGGCCAAGCCGCGCCAGATCGAATTCTCGCGCCTGAACATCAACTACACGGTGATGAGCAAGCGCAAGCTGATGGCGCTGGTGACCGAACAGCTGGTGGACGGCTGGGAAGACCCGCGCATGCCGACCCTGCAGGGCCTGCGTCGCCGCGGCTACACCCCGGCGGCGATGCGCCTGTTCGCCGAGCGCGTGGGCATCAGCAAGCAGAACTCGATGATCGATTTCAGCGTGCTGGAAGGCGCGCTGCGCGAAGACCTGGACAGCGCCGCGGCACGCCGCATGGCGGTGATCGACCCGGTGAAGCTGGTGCTGACCAACCTGGACGAAGGCCACGAAGAGCAGCTGACCTTCAGCAACCATCCGAAGGACGAGAGCTTCGGCAGCCGCCAGGTACCGTTCGCACGCGAAGTGTGGATCGACCGCGAGGACTTCGCCGAAGTACCGCCCAAGGGCTGGAAGCGCCTCGTGCCGGGCGGCGAAGTGCGCCTGCGCGGCGCCGGCATCATCCGCTGCGATGAAGTGATCAAGGATGCCGACGGCACCATCACCGAGCTGCGCGGCTGGCTGGATCCGGAATCGCGCCCGGGCATGGAAGGCGCCAACCGCAAGGTGAAGGGCACCATCCACTGGGTCAGCGCCGTGCACGGCGTGCCGGCCGAAATCCGCCTGTACGACCGCCTGTTCTCGGTGCCCAACCCGGACGACGAATCGGAAGGCAAGACCTACCGCGATTACCTGAACCCGGAATCGCGCCGCACCGTCACCGGCTATGTCGAGCCGGCCGCGGCCAGCGCCGCCCCGGAACAGTCGTTCCAGTTCGAGCGCACCGGCTACTTCGTCGCCGACCGCCGCGACCACACCGAAGCCAAGCCGGTGTTCAACCGCAGCGTGACCCTGCGCGACACCTGGTCGGCCTGAGGACCCGCGCGGGCGCCAGGACGGCGCCCGCATGCCCCCGACAATGACCGCCGCCCCCTCCGCCCTGCTCTGGTTCCTGTCCCAGCACCCGTTGCTGGCGTTGCCGGTGCTGATGGCGCTGGCCGGCCTGCTGTCGTGGTGGCGGCGCACGCCGCTCTACCTCATCGCCCTGTTTCCGCTGGCGATGCTGAACGTCTTCCTGGGTACGTTCGTCAACGCGGCCTGGGTGAACTGGATCGGCGAGCGCGGCGAGGCGGTGATCGTCAAGGCCGAGGAAACCAGTTCCACCCTCAACGACCGCTACATCTGGCGTTACGAGGCAGTGGTGCACACCGCCGATGGCCAGGATGTGGACGTGGTGTTCCATACCAACACCATCTCGCTGTGGCCGCTGGAAAACGCGATCCGCATTCCCGCGCAGGGCCAGCCCTTCGTGGTGAAGTACGCACCCGGCTTCCCGCGCAGCATCGTGATCCTCACCAACGAATCGCCGCATGGCATCGCCCAGTCCCGCGCCCGCGCACGCGAGCGGGTGGAGGTGGCCGCGCGCAGGCTGCATTTCAGCCCCGGCAACGAGCGCTTCCGCGCCGATTACCGACGCGAACTGGACACCTGGCTGCGCGACCATGGCGATGACCCGCAGCAGCAGGCACAGGCGCAGCGCTATCGCGCCGAACGCGATGCGCTGTGACCGCTGCCCCCTTTCACTGACAGGCCTGACATGACCGCTACCGCCAACCCGTTTCTACCCCTGCTGATGCAGGTCCTGCAGGGCCGCGACATTGCCTGCACCGTCGACGGCGCCGAGCTGGTGCTGGACAGTGGACTGCGCCTGATTGCGCATGGCGTCGCATCGAACGCGCGCGACAACGGCGGCTGGCAGACCTCCACCGTGATCGAAGTGCGTCACCCGGACCTGTTCGCCGATGGCCTGTTCGAGTACCAGCACGCCGCCGGCGACAGCGAGCAGGATGCAGTGCTGTCCGGCTTCGAGAACTGGGTGCGGGTCGACCTGGCCACCCTGCAGGCGGCCGTCGGCGCCGACGATGCGCCGGAACTGCAGATGCTGACCCTGCGCTACCCGGCCGAAGAAACCGGCACGGCGCTGGCGCGCGCGGTGGTGCTGGGGCCGCTGGCCCACTACCGCGGCGAACCCCGCGATGAGGCCGCCGACTGCAGCGAGGACGACCACGGCTCCTGCCCCTGCTGCCTGTTCACCCAGAGCCTGGAGGCGTTCAACGATCTGCTGAAGACCCGCCAGTTCCTCGGCATCCGCCTGTTCGCCTCGCGCGATGCCGACGGCCAGTGCGAGGCCGACTGCCGGGTGAACGGCCATGACTTCCCCGCCGCCCTGCCCCTGCTGCGCGCCTACGCCGCGCGCTGGCCGCAGGCCGGGCTGGAATTCCGCAAGCAGTACGTGGTGATCCGCACCGACACCGACGCTGAAACCGACGCCTGATCCCGCGCCGACACCCCCACTGCATGCCGCTGCGGCTACACTGCGCGCCGGCTGTTGTTCCTGCCCCCTATTCCACCCTACGAGGCACCCCCGCGATGCTGTACGCGCAAGTCCACCTGACCCTTCCCGCCTGGATCCACGACCAGATCGACCTGGATCGTCGCTTTCCGGGCGACGAGGCCAAGGTCGCACTGGCGATCGAGCTGTCGCGGCTGAATGTCGAACACGCCAGTGGCGGCCCGTTCGGCGCCGTCGTGTTCGGCCCCGATGACAAGGTGATCGCCGCCGGCGTGAACCGTGTCGTGCCGCACGCCACCTCGTTGGCGCACGCCGAAAACATGGCCTACATGCTGGCCCAGCAGCGCCTGCAGACCCCGCGCCTGAACGCGGTGCTGTCGCCGGTCACCCTGGCCACCAGCTCGCAGCCGTGCTGCCAGTGCTACGGCGCCACCGTGTGGGCCGGCATCGACCGCCTGCTGATCGGTGCCAGTTCGGCCGACGTGGAATCACTGACCCCGTTCGACGAAGGCCCGCTGCCGGCCGACTGGGTGGGCGAACTGAACAAGCGCGGCATTGAAGTGGTGCAGGGCCTGAACCGCGATGCCGCGCGCAGCGTGCTGCGTGCCTATGGGGAAGCCGATGGCACCCGTTACTGAGACCGGTATCGGCCTGCTCTGCCTGTGCCGGCAGGGTTTCGAACCCGAGCTGGCTGGCGAACTGCAGCACCGCGCCGGCCAGGCCGGTTTCGCCGGTTATGCGCGCACCCAGCGCAATGATGGCTACGTGCTGTTCATGTGCGACGAAGCCGCCGCGCTGGCCCCGCGCCTGCCGTGGCGCGAACTGATCTTCGCGCGGCAGAAGCTGGTGGTGCTGGCCGAGCTGCCGCAGCTGGACCCGGCTGACCGCATCACCCCGATGCTGGAGGTGCTGGCCGATGCGCCGCGCTTCGGCGATCTGTGGGTGGAACACCCCGATTCGGATGCCGGCAAGCCGCTGTCCGGGCTGGCCCGCGCGTTCGGCAACGCACTGCGCCCGGCGCTGCGCAAGGCCGGCAAGCTGACCGACAAGCCGAACCCGCGCCTGCCGCGCCTGCATGTGGTCTTCGTCGATGGCACCCATGCGTTCGTCTGCGTGGCCGACCCGGCCGACAGTGCACCGTGGGCACTGGGTATTCCGCGCCTGAAGCTGCTGCCCGAAGCTCCGTCGCGTTCGGCGCTGAAACTGGACGAGGCGTTGCTGACCCTGCTGGCGCCGGACGAGCGCGAGGCCCTGGTGAAACCGGGCCTGCGCGCGGCAGACCTGGGCGCCGCCCCCGGCGGCTGGACCTGGGTGCTGACCCGCCAGCACGTGCATGTGCTCAGCATCGACAACGGCCCCTTGCGCCAGCACGTGCTGGACACCGGCCTGGTTGAACACCTGCGCGCCGACGGCTTCCACTGGCACCCCGACCAGGCACTGGACTGGATGGTCTGTGACATGGTGGAACAGCCGCGCCGCGTGGCCGAACGCATGGCGACGTGGTTCCGCGAAGGATGGTGCCGGCACGCGATCTTCAACCTGAAGCTGCCGATGAAGAAGCGCTGGGACGAGACGCGGTTGTGCCTGGACCTGTTCCAGGAACAGGCGGGCAAGCCGCTGGTGGTACGGGCCAAGCAGCTGTACCACGACCGTGAGGAGATCACGGTGCTGGCTTCGCCGCTGCGCTGAGGCGCACACCGCGCGGTCGGTAGGTGCCAACCTTGGGTGGCACTGGCAAACGTCATCCACGCATGGCGTGGATCTACTTGAAAGACGGGGCTACCGGCGGGTTACACGCCGGCGGCGCGCTTCCAGAACGCCTGCACCAGGGGCGGCCACTTGCCCACGCAACCCAGCGCGCGGCCGCGGGCCAGGGTCAGGTGCATTTCGTCGTTGGAGAACAGCCGGTTGATCGCATCGAAGCTGTAGGCGGCAATCTGGTTATCGCTGCGGCGTTCGCGGGCCCAGCGCTGCAGGCGCTGCGGCGACAGGCGCGGCTGGCCACGGCGTTCGGCCGACGGCGCCAGCCACTGCTGCAGGGCGGCGACATCGCGCAGCCCCAGGTTCACGCCCTGCCCGGCCAGCGGGTGCACCACGTGCGCGGCATCGCCCAGCGCCAGCACACGACCGGCCACGTAATGGCGGGCCAACTGCCGGCGCAGCGGGAACGCCGCGCGCGGCGAGGCCAGGCGCAGTTCGCCCAGGCGCGCGGCGAACGCACGGGTCAGTTCGCGGTTGAAGGCGGCTTCGTCCAAGGCCAGCACACGTGCGGCCTCGTCCTCGGGCAGGGTCCATACGATCGAGCTGCGGCGCTCGGCCACGGGCAGCAGCGCCAGTGGCCCGGTGGGCAGGAAGCGCTGCCAGGCCGTGGCCTGGTTGGGCAGATCGCTGTCCACATAGGCCACCACGCCGCGCTGGTGGTAGTCGTGCGATTCGACATCGATGCCGGCCAGACGACGCAAGGTCGACTCGGCGCCATCGGCTGCCACCGCCAGCGCCGCCTCCAGCCTGCGTCCATCGTCCAGCCGCAGGCGCACGCCGTCTTCGTCCTGCTCCAGCGCGTCCACCCGCGCCGGGCAGTGCACCTGCACACCCGCCGCCGGCAACGCTGCCCACAGGCGGTCCTGCAGCAAGCCGTTTTCAACGATGAAGCCCAGCTCGCGTCGACCGAAGCGGTCTGCATCGAACAGCAGGTCATCACCGCCGGCCGCATCCCACACCTGCATGCGCCGGTACGGCCAGGCACGGGCCTGCGCGATGGCCGGCCAGACGCCCAGGCGCTGCAGCAGCTGCACATTGTCGGCAGCAAACGCGAACACCCGCAGATCCGGCTGCGCGGCCTGCCAAGCCGCCGGCTCGCGGCCTTCCACCAGGGCCACCGACAGACCGGCATCGGCCAGCGCCAGGGCGCAGGTGGCACCCACCACGCCGCCGCCGACCACCACCACATCCAGACGCATGCGCCGGCTCATGCGGCCTCCCCACGGCACAGGCGCGGCACGTCGCCGCGGAAACCCATTGCCCCGCCGACCAGCATCGACTGCACCGACGCGCGTTGCGCAGCGACCAGGCCCAGGCTGCGCAGCGGCCGCAGCAGCGGCGCCGGGTTGCTGGTCAGCCGGGCCAGTCCACCGGAGAACGCCACCGTCTGCCGGCGGTCCTCTTCGCGGCGGGCCACGTAGGCCTGCAGCAGGCCATCGCTGCCGGCATCCCCGCCCGCGTCTTCCAGCAGCTCGGCCAGGGTCAGCGCATCGCGCAGGCCCAGGTTGAAACCCTGCGCCCCCAGCGGATGGATGGTCTGCGCTGCATTGCCCAGCAGCACCGTGCGCTGCCCGGCCAGCGCGCGCGCCAGCACCTGCACCAGCGGGTAGGCACTGCGCGGACCGGATTCAAGCAGGCGCCCGGCGCGCCAGCCCAGCGCGCTCTGCAGGCGCTGCAGCCAGGCGGCATCGTCCAGCGCCATCACCGCCTCGGCCTGGTCACGGGCCACGCCGTGCACGCAGCCGAAGTGACGGTCACCGCGCGGCAGCAGCGCGGTCGGGCCGGTGTCGGTGAAACGCTCCCAGGCACTGCCATCGGGCGCGCGCTGGCTGCGCACGCGTGCGACGAACAGGGTCTGCAGGAAATCATGGCGGTCGACCTCGATGCCGAGCGCCTCGCGCACGCCGCTGGCGGTACCGTCGGCACCGACCACCAGCCGCGCCTGCAGCACGCGCTCGCCGCTCTCGTCGGCCACGCGCACCTGGCGATGGCCGTCGATCACCTCGCCCAGGCCAAGGAAACGCATCGGCCGATAACGGTGCAGGCGCGGCAGTTCCTGCAGGCGTGCTTCCAGCGCCTGGCCGAAATCGCGGGCCACCACCACCTGGCCGAACCAGGGCCGGTCGTAGTCGGCCGCGTCGAGCTGGACCCGGCCGAAATCCCCGGCGCGGCTGACATGGATGCGCCGGATCGGGCCGGGCGCCATCGCCAGCTTCTGCATCACCCCCAGCGCGGTCAGCGCATTGACGGTGGCGGCGGCGAAGCTGAGGTTGCGCTGGTCGAACACCGCCGGCAGTTCGCCGGCCGGGCTGGCCTCGAGCAGGCCCACGTCCAGGCCCAGCCGGTCCAGGGCGATGGCCAGGCTGGCTCCCACCAGACCGCCACCGACGATCAGCACGTCATGTCGTTCACTCATGAGCCAATGATACGCGCTCGCCGCCGGGCCCTGCGCCAACCCGCGCGGCGGGCTAGAATGAAAGCTGAATCCGCTCCGGGCCCGCTGCCATGTCCGACACCGCCAACCGCGCCTTTGTCCTCTCCGTGCTTGTGCTGTTGCTGGCGGCGACCCGGGTCAACCACTTCGCGGCCATCCCCGATGCATCCTGGGCGGTGTTCTTCATCGGTGGCTTCTACCTGGCGCGCTGGACGCGCTGGGCATTCCCGCTGCTGATGGTCTTCGCCGTGCTGGTGGACTGGATCGTGATCCGCAGCAGCGGCCTGGATTTCTGGCAGCACTACTGCGTCTCGCCGGGTTACTGGCTGCTGCTGCCGGCGTACTTCTCGCTGTGGGCCGGCGGCCTGCTGCTGGGCCGCAACTACCACGGCGCGCACTGGTTGACGCTGGGCAAGGGTGCCCTGCTGCTGGTGGCCTCGGTGGCGCTGTGCCACCTGCTCGCACAGGGCGGCTTCTACTGGACCACCCGCAACGTGGCCGAGCCGACCGTGGCCGGCTGGGCGCAGAACTACGCGCAGTGGTTCGGCCCCTACCTGCGCACCACGGCCATCTACGTGACGCTGGCCGCGGCCCTGCAGCTGGCGGTCGAGCAGGTGCTGAAGCTGCAGCAGGCCCGCCGCGACATCCAGCACTGAGAAATCGCATGGGCCATCGTCTTTCGCGCATCTACACCCGCACCGGCGACGACGGCAGCACCGGTCTGGGCGACGGCAGCCGGGTCGGCAAGGACGACCTGCGCGTGGCCTCGTACGGCACGGTGGATGAAGCCAATGCCGCCCTTGGCCTGCTGCTGGCCACGGCGCTGCCCGACGACGTGCGGGCGCTGGTGGTCCACCTGCAGCACCAGTTGTTCGACCTTGGCGCCGAGCTGTGCGTGCCGGGCCATGCCGCCATCCACGCCGCCGACATCTCGGCGCTGGAGCAGCAGCTGGATCATTACAACGCCGACCTGCCGATGCTGAAGGAATTCATCCTGCCGGCCGGTGGCGAAGCCGCCGCGCGCTGCCACCTGGCACGCACCATCGTGCGCCGGGCCGAGCGCGAGACCGTGGCCCTGGCGCGGGTGGAAAGCGTGCGCAGCGAAGCCCTGCAGTACCTCAACCGGCTGTCGGACCTGCTGTTCGTGCTGTCGCGGGTGCTGGCCCGTGCCGATGGCCACGGCGAGGCGCTGTGGCAGCCGCAGCACCGGCAGCGCTGACCGCCGATGCTGGTCTATACCCACCCCGCCTGCCTGCTGCACGACCCCGGCCCCGGCCATCCCGAATGCCCGCAGCGGCTGCAGGTGGTGCTCGATGCCCTGCGGCAGGCCTTTCCCGGCCAGCTGGACTGGCAACAGGCCACGCCGGCCAAGTTCGGCGAGCTGAGCCGGGTGCACGACAGCGCCCTGCTCGACTTCGTCCTGCAGCCGCAGACCGCGCCGCTGCGCCAGCTGGACATGGACACCTGGACCTCGCCCGGTTCGGCCAGCGCCGCCGTGCACGCCGCCGGTGCCGGCGTGGCTGCGGTGGACGCGGTGATGCTGGGCGATGACCCGCTGGCGTTCTGCGCGGTGCGCCCGCCGGGCCACCATGCCACCAGCAGTACGGCCATGGGCTTCTGCCTGCTCAACAACATCGCCATCGCCGCCGCCTACGCGCGCGACCGCCACGGGCTGGAACGGATTGCCGTGGTCGACTTCGACGTGCACCACGGCAACGGCACCCAGGACATCTTCCAGCATGACGCGCGGGTGTCGTACTACAGCACCCACCAGGCTGGCCTGTTCCCCAACTCGGGCCTGCGCCGCGACCGTGGCGCCGGCAACCTGATGAACATCCTGCTGCCGCCGGGTAGCGGTGGCTTCCGCTTCCGCAACGTCTGGGCCGACGAGATGCTGCCGGCCATTGACGACTTCCGCCCGCAGCTGCTGTTGATTTCGGCCGGTTTCGATGCCCATCTGCGCGATCCGCAGGCCGACCTGATGCTGGAAACCGAAGATTTCGCCTGGATCACCAGCGAGCTGCACGCCCTGGCGCGGCGCCATGCGGCCGGCCGCGTGGTCTCCATGCTGGAAGGCGGCTACGACCTGCAGGCCCTTGCCGAGTGCACCGTGGCCCATGTGCAGGCCCTGCTGCAGGGCACCGGCGCGACCGGCCCAGGATGAACCCGAACCGGCACTGTCCAGACGCCTTCATTGCCCCTATGCAAGGGATGGGGCAATCTACCGTCCGTTTTCGCCCGAATCCGAACCGCGTGCGCCGAGCCCTCCGCCTGCTTCCCCTGCCCCTGAGCATCGCTGTCTGCCTGCCGGCGATGGCCGATGACAAGCCGCTCAACTGGGGCCTGTGCCCGGCCACCGAAGTCATTCCCGCCTTCACCGATGCCCCCACCCCGGTGCCGGGGCAGGACGCGGCCGCCGCCAGTGCCCAGCGCGAGCAGCAGCCCACCGACATCGAGGGTGACCAGCTGCTGGGCACCACCACCGTGCCGCAGTACCAGGGCAACGTGGCCCTGCGCCGCGGCGACCAGTTCGTGGGCACCGACAAGCTCAGCTTCGATACCGACACCGGCAACTACATCGCCGACGGCAACGTGCGCTACCAGGATTCGTCGATCCGCATGGTGGCCAAGCGCGCCGAGGGCAACCAGGAAAGCGATACCCACAAGATCACCGACATCCAGTACCAGCTGGTGTCGCGCCGCGGCAACGGCGAAGCCGAATCGGTCGACCTGCAGGGCGCCGTGGGCCAGATGCACCGCTCCACCTACACCACCTGCGATCCCTCGCAGCCGGTGTGGAAGCTGACCGCGCCACAGATCGACGTGGACAACGACGAGGGCTTCGGTACCGCCCGCAATGCCGTGCTGCGCATCGGCAAGGTGCCGGTGCTGTGGGCGCCGTACTTCAAGTTCCCGATCGACGACCGCCGCAAGACCGGCCTTCTGTTCCCGCAGCTGGGCATGTCCGGCCGCAACGGCTTCGATTACACCCAGCCGATCTACCTGAACCTGGCGCCGAACTACGACGACACCCTGATGCCGCGCTACATGAGCCAGCGCGGCCTGATGCTGGACAACGAGTTCCGCTATCTCTACAACGGCGGGCGCGGCGAGCTGCTGACCGCTTACATCCCCAACGACAAGCTGCGCGACCGCGACCGTGGCCGGGTGATGTTCAGTGGTTACCACAACGTGGACAGCCACTGGCAGGCCCGTGCCAACCTGGCCTGGGTGAGCGACGAACGCTACGTGGAGGATTTCTCCAACCGCCTGCTGGGCGTGACAGCGTCGAACCTGCAGAGCACCATCGGCCTGTACGGCACCGGCAAGAACTGGACGGCCGGCATCATGGCCGACCGCTGGCAGCTGACCGACTACACCCTGACCGAGCGGGCGCTGGCCTACAACCGCCAGCCGCGGGTGTACTTCACCTGGGACAAGCCGCTGCTGCCGTGGCTGGAAACCGGCGTCTACGCCGAAGCAGTGCGCTTCACCCACGATGACATCAACGAGAAGGTGGTCGATGCCGAGGGCGAATACGTGCGCAACGGCACGGTCACCCGCATGTATGGCGGTTCGCGCCTGGACGTGAAACCCTACGTCTCGTTCCCGTTCAGCGGCGCGGCCTGGTATGTCACGCCCACCCTGGCCTACCGCTATACCGCCTACCAGCTGGACCGCGGGCTGGCCGACGACATCCGCAGGACCGTGCTGACCTCGCAGGGCGTGGACGTGACCACGGCCAGCGCCGAGCAGCTGCGCGGCAACACCTCGCCCAGCCGCGCGCTGCCGATCGCCAGCCTGGACGCCGGCCTGTTCTTCGACCGCGAAACCACCATCGGTGGCAAGTCGTTCCTGCACACCCTGGAGCCGCGCCTGTTCTACCTGCGCACGCCCTACCGCAACCAGGACGACCTGCCGCTGTTCGACACCCGTGACTTCACCTTCAGCTGGGGCCAGCTGTTCCGCGATTCGCGCTATACCGGCGCCGACCGCCAGAACGATGCCAACCAGCTGACCATGGCGCTGGGTACCCGCTTCATCGACCAGACCACCGGCAGGGAACGGTTCTCGGCCAGCATCGGCCAGATCCAGTACTTCGACGAGTCGCGGGTGACCACCACGCCGGGCGGCGCACCGGTGGAAAAGGGCAAGTCCGCCTGGATTGCCGACGCCAACTACATGGTGAACGACCGCTGGACCCTGAGCGCCACCTACCAGTGGGACCCCAAGTACAAGCGTGAGGACCTGGCCAGCTTCCGCGCCCGTTACCTGATGTCCAACGATGGCGTGGTCAACCTGACCTACCGCCACCGCATCAACCCCGATGGCACCGACCTGCTGAAGCAGGCCGACCTGTCGTTCCTGTACCCGCTGAATGCGCGCTGGAGCCTGGTTGGCCGCTATTACTACTCGCTGGAAGACAAGGCCCCGCTGGAAATCATCGGCGGCGTGCAGTGGGACAGCTGCTGCCTGGCCGTGCGCGCCGTGGCCCGTCGTTACGTGCGCAACCGCGAAGGCGACCTGAACAATTCCATCCAGGTCGAGTTCGTGCTGAAGGGCCTGAGCTCGCTGGGCCAGGACACGGACCGTACCCTGCGCCGTGCTATCCTCGGGTACAACCGCGACGACCTTTATCTGGTGCCGCCCAGCAATACCGGGGTGACCCGGGACGACTACGATCCGAATCTGATCCCATGACCAAGCGCTTCCCCGTTCTTCTCGCCTCGCTGCTGGCGGTGTCCAGCGTGTCCGCCCCCCTGCAGGTCATCGCGCAGGAGGCCCAGCCGCTGGACCGCATTGCGGCGATCGTCGACGAGGACGTGGTCCTGCAGAGTGAACTGCAGCGCGCCATCGCCAACATCAAGGCCCAGTACGCCGGCCGCGAGAACCAGCTGCCGCCGGACGACGTGCTCAGCCGCCAGGTGCTGGAGCGCTTGGTGCTGGTGAAGCTGCAGGTGGCCCGCGCCCAGGGCAGCGGCATCCGTGTCAGCGACCAGGAACTGAACCAGGCGATGAACTCCATCGCCCAGCAGAACGGTTCCAACCTGGACGCCCTGCGCCAGCGCCTGGCCCATGACGGCATCGATTTCGAGGACTTCCGCTCCTCGGTGCGCGATGAAATCACCGTGCAGCGCCTGCGCCAGAGCTTCGCCCAGAGCCGCATCAGCGTGAGCGAGGGTGAAGTGGATGCCGCGCTGAAGCAGCAGGCCACCGCCGGCAACCAGTACCACCTGGCGCATATCCTCATTGCCCTGCCCGACGGTGCCAACGCCGACCAGATCGCCACCGGCCAGAAGAAGGCCGACGGCGTGAAGACCCTGCTGGACAAGGGCGAGCTGGACTTCAACGCCGCTGCCGTGCGCTATTCCGACAGCCCCAACGCGCTGGAAGGCGGCGACCTGGGCTGGCGCACGCTGGACGAAATCCCGGCGGCGTTCGCGCAGATGATGCAGCAGATGAAGGCGGGTGACGTGGTTGGCCCGATCCGCGGCCCCAGCGGCTTCCAGCTGCTGAAGCTGGTGGAAGTGCGCGACGCCAATGCCGCCGCCGGTGCCCACACCGTCACCGAGTACCACGCCCGCCATATCCTGGTGCGCGTGGACGACAACCAGACCGATGCCGCGGCCAAGGCCAAGATCGACACGCTGCGGGCCCGCGTGGTCGGCGGTAGCGATTTCGAGCAGGTCGCCAAGGAATCGTCGGAAGACAACAACAGCAAGGGCCAGGGCGGCGATCTGGGCTGGTTCCCGGCCGATGCCTTCGGTCCGGCCTTCGGCCAGCAGGTGGAAGGCATCCAGGATGGCGGCGTCAGCCAGCCGTTCCGTACCGATGCCGGCTGGCATATCGTGCAGCGCGTCGCGACCCGCCAGACCGATGTGACCAGCGACAACCAGCGTGCCCAGGTGCGTGAGACCATCGGCCGCCGCAAGCTGGAAGAGGAATACAACCGCTTCCTGCAGGAACTGCGTGGCGAAGCCTACGTCAGCTTCCGCAGCGGCGACCGGGCGGAAAACACCGCCACCCCGCCGCAGTCCTGACCCATGCGCCCCGAGCTCGCGCTGGTACCGGGCGAGCCCGCCGGGATCGGTCCGGAACTGTGTGTCCGCCTGGTACAGCAGCCGCGCGATGATTGCCGGCTGCTGGCCTTCGCCGACCCGGACACCCTGCGCGCGGCCGCTGCCGCGCTGAACCTGCCCCTGCAACTGCTGCCGGAAGCGGCGCAAGCACGGCTGCCCGGCGATCTGCGCCTGCGCGCGGTGGCCAATGCCGTGCCCAGCCGCTTCGGCCAGGCCGATCCGGCCAATGCCAGTGCCGTCATCGGTGCCCTGCTCGGCGCCGGCCAGGCCTGCCTGTCCGGTGAACTGCACGGCGTGGTCACCGGCCCGGTGCACAAGGCCGTCATCAACGAAGGCGGCATCGCCTACAGCGGCACCACCGAACTGCTGGCCGACCAGGCCGGGGTGAAGGTGGTGATGATGCTGGCCAACCACATCGTGCGCGTGGCCCTGGCCACCACCCATCTGCCACTGCGCGAGGTGGCCGATGCGATCACCGCGCCCGGCCTGGAGCACACCCTGCGCACCGTGCATGCTGCGTTGCGCCGCGAATTCGGCCTGGGCGCACCGCGCATCGCCGTGCTGGGCCTGAACCCGCATGCCGGCGAAGACGGCCACCTGGGCCGCGAGGAACTGGACCTGGTCATTCCGCTGCTGCAGCGCCTGCGCGCCGAAGGCATGGATCTGGTCGGACCACTGCCGGCCGACACCGCCTTCCTGCCGGCCAAGCTGGCCGGGTTCGACACCGTGCTGGCCATGTACCACGACCAGGGCCTGCCGGTGCTGAAGTATTCGGGCTTCGAACAGGCCGTGAACCTGACCCTGGGCCTGCCCTACCCGCGCGTGGCGGTCGACCATGGCACGGCACTGGACCTGGCCGGACGCGGCATTGCCGATCCTTCCAGCCTGCAGGCTGCCACTGCCCTGTGTGCGCAATTGGCCCGGCAACGTACACTGAGCGCATGAATTCCCCGCATTCCCCCTCCGGCCCGGTGTTCACCGCCCCGGCCAAGAAGCAGCTTGGGCAGCATTTCCTGGCCGACCGCCACTACATCGACAAGATCGTGATGGCGGTCAACCCCAAGGATGGTGACCGCCTGGTCGAGATCGGCCCGGGCCAGGGCGCGATCACCCTGCCGCTGCTGCGTGTCCACCCGAAGCTGACCGTGATCGAATTCGACCGCGACCTGATCGCGCCGCTTACCGCGGCCGCCGAACCGCTGGGCGAGCTGACCATCGTCCACCGCGACGTGCTGCGCGTGGATTTCACCGAACTGGCCGCCGACCAGCCGATCCGCCTGGTCGGCAACCTGCCCTACAACATCTCCTCGCCCATCCTGTTCCATGCGCTGGAACATGCCACGGTCATCCGCGACATGCATTTCATGCTGCAGAAGGAAGTGGTCGACCGCATGGCCGCCGGCCCGGGCAGCAAGGTCTACGGCCGCCTGAGCGTGATGCTGCAGGCGTACTGCCAGGTCACCTCGCTGTTCGTGGTGCCGCCGGGTGCGTTCCGGCCGCCGCCGAAGGTCGATTCGGCCGTGGTGCGGCTGGTGCCGCGCGATCCGGCCACGATCGCCATCCACGATCACGCGCGCTTTGCAGAAGTCGTCAAGGCCGCCTTTGGCCAGCGCCGCAAGACCCTGCGCAACGCGTTGAACAAGGTGGTGACCGCCGAACAGTTCACCGCTGCCGGTGTGCGCCCCGATGCCCGTGCCGAACAGCTGGATGTGGCTGAATTCATCGCTTTGGCCAATGCCACCTGATTACACTGCCGGTATGGAAGACGCTGACGTTTACGCCATCTCCGTTGAAGTTGCCCCGCGCTTCCTCGACGACCAATCCGCGCCGGAAGACGGGCGCTATGCGTTCGCCTACACGATCCGCATCCGCAACCGCGGCCGCGTGGCCGCCCGCCTGGTCGCGCGCCACTGGCGCATCACCGACGCAAACGGTCGCGTCGAGCATGTCGATGGCGATGGCGTGATCGGCGAACAGCCGCGCCTGCGGCCCGGTGAAGACTTCCACTACACCTCGGGTGTCATGCTGGGCACCGACCACGGGACCATGCAGGGCCACTACGACATGGTTGCCGACGATGGCACTGAATTTGCCGCGCCGGTCGCACCTTTCGTGCTGGCCATCCCGCGTACCCTGCACTGACACGGAGGCCGGACGATGAGTGTGTGGGCGATCGGCGACCTGCAGGGCTGCTACGACGTGACCCAGCGCCTGCTGGAAAAGATCCGCTTCGACCCGGCGCAGGACACCCTGTGGTTCTGCGGCGACCTGGTCAACCGCGGCGGGCAGTCGCTGGAAACCCTGCGCCTGGTGCATTCGCTGCGCGAACACAGCGTGGTGGTGCTGGGCAACCATGATCTTTCGCTGCTGGCCGTGGGCGCCCGCACCGAAGAGGAACAGCGCAAGGTCAACCCGGACCTGCTGCGCATCGTGCAGGCCGAAGACCGCGACGAGCTGCTGGAGTGGCTGCGCCTGCAGAAGCTGGTGCACGTGGACCGCGAGCTGGGCTGGATGATGGTGCATGCCGGCCTGGCGCCGAAATGGACCACGCAGATGGCCGAGAAGCACGCCGCCGAAGTGGAAGTGCAGCTGCACGGTGCCGGCTACCGCAAGCTGTTCCGCAACATGTACGGCGACAAGCCCAGCTGGGCACCGAACCTGGCCGGCTATGACCGCTCGCGCGCGATCATCAACGTGCTCACCCGCATGCGCTACTGCACCCCGCGCGGGCGCATCGGCATTGAAGACAAGGGCACGCCCGGCACCCAGGAACAGGGGCTGTATCCCTGGTTCGAAGTCCCCGGCCGGGTCGAGCGTGACCTGAAGGTCGTGTGCGGCCACTGGTCGGCGCTGGGCCTGACCATCACCCAAGGCGTGCACGCCATCGACACCGGTGCGGTGTGGGGCGGCAAGCTGACCGCCCTGCAGCTGGATACCGACGAACTGCGCGTGGTGCAGGTGCCGGGCCGTGATGTGCCGGCGCCAGTCGCCAACGCACGGCCGCCGGCGCGCCCGCCGCAGCCGCGTGCGCCAGCGGTGCCGAGCAAGGAAGGCGGTAACGGCCAGCCGGCCGCTCCCGGCAACCGCGGCCCACGTCGCCGCCGCCGTCGTGGTGGTGGTGGTGGTGGTGGCAACAGCGCACCGCCGCAGGGCTGATACGTTCAACGCCGTTCTGTAGCGTCGAGCCATGCTCGACTGCCGTTGCTTTGCCGCAGTCGAGCATGGCTCGACTCTACGGACCGGGGCAGTCGACCAACGGTCGACTCTACCCGGGGTCAGCGGCGCGTGTAGTGGGCGAAGCGGAACGCGTAGGCGTGGCGCGCATCGGCCGAATGCGGCTCGCTGCTGGTTTCCTGCCAGACCGCCGGGTCGACCTCGGGGAAATGCGTGTCGGCTGGCACCTCGGCGTCCACCCAGGTCAGGTACAGATCGCTGGCCTGGTCCAGCAGTTGGCGGAAGATTTCGCCACCGCCAATGATGCACAGCTCGCTGGCGCCCTCGCCTTCGGCAATGGCCGTGGCTTCGTCCAGTGACGCCACCGCGCGCATGCCCTCGAACGGCACCTGGCCGCTGCGGGTCAGCACCAGGTTGGACCGCCCCGGCAGCACCCGGCCGATCGATTCGGCGGTCTTGCGACCCATCAGGATCGGCTTGCCCAGGGTGAGCGCCTTGAAGTGCTTGAAGTCGTCAGGCAGGTGCCAGGGCATGGCATTGCCCTGGCCGATGCCACGATTGCGGTCCAGCGCTACGACCATCGAAAGTTTCATCGCACTCACACCGCCACCGGCGCCTTGATGGCCGGGTGGGGGTCGTAGCCGTCGATGCGGATGTCGTCAAACTGGAAACCGAACAGATCGGTCACCTCGGGGTTCAGCCACAGCTTGGGCAGCGCGCGCGGTTCACGCGTCAGCTGTTCACGGGCCTGCGCGTAGTGGTTCGAATACAGATGGGCATCGCCCAGGGTATGCACGAAGTCGCCCACGCCCAGACCCGTGGCCTGCGCCACCATGTGGGTCAGCAGCGCGTAGCTGGCGATGTTGAACGGCACGCCCAGGAAGATGTCGCCGCTGCGCTGGTACAGCTGGCAGCTCAGCTTGCCGTCCACCACGTAGAACTGGAACAGGTTGTGGCACGGCATCAGCGCCATCTGCGAAAGCTCGCCCACGTTCCAGGCGCTGACCACCAGCCGGCGCGAATCGGGGTTGCGCTTGATCTCGTCCACCAGCCACTGCATCTGGTCGATCTCGCGGCCATCGGCAGTGGCCCAGCTGCGCCACTGCTTGCCGTAGACCGGGCCGAGATCGCCATTGGCGTCGGCCCACTCGTCCCAGATCCGCACCTGGTTGTCCTTCAGGTAGCCGATGTTGGTGTCGCCCTTCAGGAACCACAGCAGCTCGTGGATGATCGAGCGCAGGTGCAGCTTCTTGGTGGTGACCAGCGGGAAGCCTTCGTTCAGATCGAAGCGCATCTGCCAGCCGAACACGCTGCGGGTGCCGGTGCCGGTGCGATCGCTCTTCTCGGCGCCGTGTTCCAGTACATGCGAAAGCAGGTCCAGGTAGGCCTTCATGCCTTGCCCTCCGCCGCCACCAGCGGCTGCGGCTGCAGCACCGGCGCGCGGCGCGACAGTGCCAGCAGCACCAGGCCCAGCGCCACCAGCGGCAGGCTGAGCAGCTGGCCCTTGGTCAGCCAACCGAAGGCGATGTAGACCCCGTTGTCAGGCATGCGCACGAACTCCAGGCCGAAGCGGAAGATCCCGTACATCAGCGCGAACAGGCCCGACACCAGATAGCGGTGGCGCGGCTTGGCCGACACCAGCCACAGCACGGTGAACATCACCAGGCCTTCCAGCGCCGCTTCATACAGCTGCGAAGGATGGCGGGCGTAGGGGTTCAGCGCACCGGTGGCGAACTGTGCCTTCAGCGTGGCCGCATCCAGCTGGTTCAGCGGGGCCGGCAGCCCGGACGGGAACACCACGCCCCAGGTACCGTCGGTGTACTTGCCCCACAGCTCTGCGCCGATGAAGTTGCCCACCCGCCCCAGTGCCAGGCCGATCGGCACCAGCGGCGCCATGAAGTCGACCGTGTCGAACAGGTGCAGGCGCTGCTTGCGCGACCACCACCAGCACGCCACCACCACGCCCAGCAGGCCGCCGTGGAAGCTCATGCCACCATCCCAGACCTTGAACAGCAGCACCGGGTTGGCCAGGAAATCGCCCAGCGCGTAGAACAGCATGTAGCCGATGCGCCCGCCCAGCACCACGCCCAGCATGGCGTAGAACAGCAGGTCGGAAAAACCATTGGCATCGACGCCCGGCAGGCGACCCTGCGCGATGCGCTTGCGGCCCAGCAGCCAGGCTGCCGTGAAGCCCAGCAGGTACATGATGCCGTACCAGTGCACCTTGATCGGCCCCAGCGAAAGGGCAATGGGGTCGATATCGTGGAAATAGATCATGAAAGGTGCCTTGCGGTTGAACGCCTATTCTCGGGCCAGCGCCGCCGCGGCTCAACCAAGCAGCTGCGGGGTGTTGGGCAGCCCGTCATCGTCGGACCCCGAACCGGGCGGAAAGTGCCCGGCCAGCAGTCCGGAGACCTCGTCGATGGCATCGCGCAGGGCCTGCACCGGCTCGCTGCCGCGCAGGCCTTCGCGCAGATGGGTGCAGATACGCTGCCATTGCGCAGGGCTGACCCGGCCGTGCAGGCCGCGATCGGCCACGATTTCGATGGCATGGTCGGCCAGCAGCAGGTAGATCAGCACGCCGTTGTTGTGCGCGGTATCCCAGGTGCGCAGCTGGGCGAAGGCCTGTTCGGCCGCTTGGCGCGGGGTGACTTGCCGCCACAGCGCGCGCAGGGGCAGATCGGCTTCCACCGCGAACATGACCTGGCCGCCGTGGCGCTCTTCGCCACTGGCGATGGCCTCGGTAATGGCCTGCAGTGCCGCCGGCGGGAAGGCCCGCCGCAGTGACGGGGAAAACAGGTGCCGCCCGATACGCCTGATCATCACCAGCCCCCCGAAGCGCCGCCGCCACCGGAACGGCCACCGCCGCCGCCCCAGCTGCCGCCACCACCGCCGAAACCACCGCCACCACCGCCGCCCCAACTGCCCCCACCCCAACCGCCGCCGCCAGCGAAGCGGCCCGGATGGCCCGAGAGCATGGCCACGATCAGGCCGACGATGCCGGCCAGACCGCTGGCCAACAGCGTGGAAGTGAACAGGAAGGCCGCCAGCGCGGCACCGCCACCACCCAGCAGGCCGCGCAGCGGCCGCGGCACCCGCGAAAACACCCCGCGCAGGATGCTGCCAGCGAACACGCCGATGAACAGCGCCAGCGCCCACGTATCGCCACCATCGCCGCTGTCAGTCCCGCGTTGGCTGCTGACCGGGGCCGGCAGCGCCTCGCCATCGATCAGCGTGACCAGCACCGCGGTCGCTTCGGTAATGCCGCCGGCGTAGTCGCCGGCACGGAAACGCGGCACCAGGTATTCCTGGATGACCCGGTTGGCAATGGCATCGGGAATGGCCCCCTCCAGCCCATAACCCGGTTCGATGCGTACCCGTCGATCATCCTTGGCCACCACCAGCAGCACCCCGTCATCCACGCCCTTGCGGCCGATCTGCCATTGATCGAACACACGGGTGGTGTACTGCGCGATGTCCTCGGGCTGCGTGCTGGGCACCACCAGCACCTGCAGCTGGCTGCCCTTGCGCTGCTGCAGCGCCAGCGCCTGCTGCACCAGTGCCTGCTTCTGCGTGGCATCCAGCGTGCCGGTGGTGTCGACCACCGGCGAATCCAGCGCAGGAATCGGCGCCAGCTGCTGCGCCTGCGCGGCCAGCGGCAGCCACAGCAGCAGGGCCAGCAGCGCGGTGAGCAGGCGCATGGATCAGTTCGCCGGCTGCGCTGCCGGCGGCTGCTGCGGCGCGTTGCCGAAATCGACCGCCGGCGCGTTGGAAATCTGCGCTTCGTTTTCCACGCTGAAGTTCGGCTTGGGCTGGTAGCCGAAGATCTTGGCAGTGATCAGCTGCGGGAACGAGCGGATGTAGGTGTTGTAGTCCTGCACCTGCTGGATGTAGCGGCCACGGGCCACGGTGATGCGGTTTTCGGTGCCTTCCAGCTGCGCCTGCAGGTCGCGGAAGTTGGCGTCGGACTTCAGCACCGGGTAGTTCTCGGTCACCACCAGCAGCCGCGACAGTGCACTGCCCAGCTCGCCCTGTGCCTGCTGGAACTGCTTGAGCGAGGCTTCGTCGTCGGCGTTGACGTTGATCTGGCCGACCCGCGAGCGGGCGTTGGTCACTTCGGTCAGCACGCGCTCTTCCTGGCTGGCGAAGCCCTTCACGGTCTGCACCAGGTTGGGCACCAGATCGGCGCGGCGCTTGTACTGGTTCAGTACTTCGGACCAGCTGGCTTTCACGGCCTCGTCCTTCTGCTGGATGGTGTTGTAGCCGCAGCCGGAGAGCAGGCTGGCCAGCAGCAGGGGCAGGACACGGGTGAGCAGGCGCATGGTGGCGATTCCGGGTGGACGATGTGCCGAGCATGCCACGGACGCGGTGAAAGATCGGCCATCGGGCGGTGCCCCCTCCGCGGTGGTGGCGCTCATCGATCGTCGGGGTAGTCCGGGCGGGTGGGCATGGCGGGGGACGCCGTGCATACATCCTTGTAGGCTTAGCCGCGCCATCCATGGCGCGGATACCCCCGCCACGCCCACCCGCCCGGCCTCGTACGGTTTCCTGCGCACCGCGGGAAGATCAAAAAAAGAGCAAGAGCAAGAGCCCATGCTTCAGGCATTCGTGTCGACCAAGGTCGACACACCTGCCAGAGCGGGATGCCGTTCCGACAGACCGCGGGAAACTGTCGAAGGCGGGGTGGGTCCGGTGGCAGGGGCGTGAGCGCCATGGATGGCGCGACCGAGGCTACATGGACGTACTTGCGCCGTCCCCTGACACCGGACCCACCCCGCCATCCCACAGAATGCCAGCTTTTGACGTTGCTTCAGTCGAGCATGGCTCGACTCTACGGGGTGCAGCCCCCCCCCTGAGCAGGCTTCGGCGGCCGGGGCGCGCACCCGCCCCCACCACGCCAGCACCAGCGCTGCGGCCGCCAGCAGGCCACCGGCCACCGGAATGGCCGCATAGCCCAGGCCCAGGCTGATCACCGCCCCGCCCAGCGCGGCACCCAGCGCATTGCCCAGGTTGAACGCGCCCACGTTGATCGACGAGGCCAGGCCCGGCGCCTCGGTCGCCGCCTGCATCACCCGGATCTGCAACGGCGGCACGATGGCGAAGGTGGCCGCACCGAACAACAGCAGCCCCACCGCAGCGGTGGCGTGGCTCATGAACGCCAGCGGCAGCACCAGCATCAACAGCGCCAGCACGGCCAGCAGGATGCGCGTGGCACCGTCCAGCGACCAGTCGGCCAGGCGCCCGCCAATCCCATTGCCCACGGTGAAGCCGATGCCCACCAGCGCCAGCGACACCGCGATGAACGCATTGGACGCACCGGTCAGCTCGGTCAGCACCGGCGCCACGTAGGTGTACAGGGTGAACATCGCACCGGCGCCCAGCACCGTGGTGGCCATGGCCAGCAGCACCTGCGGCTGCAGGATCGCCTTCAGTTCACGCCGCACGTCCGGGCGCGGGCCCGGCGCCGAGGCCGGCAGGGCCAGGCCCAGCGCGGTGATCGCCACCACGCCCAGCACCGCCGTACCGGCAAAGGACAGGCGCCAGCCCAGCTGCTGCCCAGCCCAGGTGGCCAGCGGCACGCCGCCGATGTTGGCGATGGTCAAGCCCATGAACATGGTCGCCACCGCCGCCGCCTGCTTGTCCTTCGGCACCAGGCTGGCGGCCACCACCGCGCCGATGCCGAAGAAGGCGCCGTGGTTGAGGCTGGTGACCAGCCGCGACAGCAGCAGCAGGCCATAGTTCGGGGCAAGCGCCGACAGCAGGTTGCCGACCACGAAGATCGACATCAGCAGCATCAGCGCGGTGCGCTTGCCGAACCGCCCCATCAGCAGGGTCATCACCGGCGCGCCCAGCATCACCCCCACCGCGTAGGCGGTGATCAGCATGCCGGCGGTAGGAATGCCCACGCCCACGCCGTCGGCGATGACCGGCAACAGGCCCATGGGGGCGAATTCAGTGGTGCCGATGGCGAAGGCGCCGACGGCAAGGGCCAATAGAGCGGCTCTGGAGTTCATGGGCGTTTCCTGCGTGGGGCAGGCCTGTGAAAAGAAGCGCACAGGGTGCGCGCTTTGCCCCGCCGGATTAAGCCCCGTAGCGGGGAAACAGTGTTGACCCCGGTTCACAGATGCCCAGAACGCAGCCCCCCCGGCCAGGCCGGGGGTTCCAGAAAACGCGCTTACCAGTCGCCGGCGCCCGGCACGTGGTGATCGCGTGCGCGGCGGCGCATCAGCAGGTTCAGCCACTCCACCAGCACCGAGAAGCCCATCGCGGCGTAGATGTAGGGCTTGGGCACGTGCACGTCCAGACCGTCCAGGATCAGCACCGCACCGATCAGCAGGATGAAGGCCAGCGCCAGCATCTTCACCGTCGGGTTGGCGTCGATGAAGCGGCCCAGCGGATTGGCGGCCAGCAGCATCACCAGCACCGACAGCAGGATCGCGGCCACCATCACCGGAATGTGGTCGGCAATGCCGACGGCGGTGATGACCGAGTCCAGCGAGAACACGATGTCGATGATCGCGATCTGCAGGATGACCATGCCGAACACGCCCGAGGCCTTGCTGGTGGCGGGATTTTCATCGTCGCCACCGGTGATCAGTTCCTTGATCTCCATGTAGCCCTTGATGATCAGGAACAGGCCACCGACGATCAGCACCAGGTCGCGGATGGAGATGCCCATGCCGGCCACGTTGAACAGGTTGGCCGACATGTGCGCCAGATAGGCCAGCGACACCAGCAGCGCGATGCGGGTAATGCAGGCCACGGCAATGCCGAGCTTGCGGGCGAACGGACGGCGCTCTTCCGGCAGCTTACTGACGGCGATGGAGATGAACACCAGGTTGTCGATGCCGAGCACGATTTCCAGCGCGCTCAGAGTGAACAGGGTCACCCAGGCATTGGGGTCGGCGAGGAACTCAAAGGACATGGAAACTCTTCAAGGCAGTGGGGAATGGGAGGTTCAGCCGTAGGTGCCGGCCAGCAGGTGCGGCACAACGACCAGTGCCCAGCACAGCAGTACGTTCATCATCAGCACGAACACCGCCGCCGAGCCCATGTCCTTGGCGCGGCCGGCCAGCTCGTGGATCTCGGCGCCGTAGCGCTCGATCACCGCTTCAATGGCCGAGTTGGCCAGTTCCATGGCCAGCACCAGCAGCATCGAGCCGATCAGCAGCGCGCGCTCCACCGGCGTCTGGCCCAGCCACAGCGCCAACGGCGCCAGCAGCACCAGCAGGTAGACCTCCAGACGGAACGAGGATTCGTGCAGCCAGGCGGCGCGCAGGCCCTGCCAGGACCAGCGGGCGGCCTGGAAAATGCGGCGCGGGCCGCGGGGCAGGTGGCCGAAGTTGTCAGCCACGGGCAAGGGTTCCAGCAATGGGGGCGCGGCGCAGCGACCGCTCAGACGCACGGCAGGAGATCATGAAGGCACAGGGAGGGACAGATGGCGCCCATTTTGCCACAAGGGGCGCCGAGGCACCCCGGCCATGCCGCCGCGCCGCCTGACACGGACAAGCAGCGGCTGGGCGCAGCTCCTATGATGAACGTCCTTACAGTTGCGCTGGAGAACCTGATGACCCGTCGCCGTACCTGCCTGCTGATGCTGGGCCTGCTGACTGCCGCACCGCTGGCCCAGGCGCTCAGCCCGCCGGCCTCGCCGTCCGTGCCCGAGCAGGTGTCCAACGTGGCCTGGGCCGGCGACATGGCCGCCTTCGCCCAGATCGACCGCACCTCGCCGCCGCCGCGCGGTGGCATCGAATTCATCGGCAGCTCGTCCATCCGCATGTGGGAGACCCTGGCCCAGGACTTCCCCACCCAGCCGGTGTTCAACCGCGGCTTCGGGGGGTCGGAAGTGCGCGACAGCACCTGGTACGCCGGGCAGATTGTGGTGCCGTATGCGCCATGCAAGGTGTTCCTGTATGCCGGCGACAATGACCTGAACAGCGGCCGCAGCGTCAGCCAGGTGCGCGACGATGTGGTGGCGTTCGTACAGCGCGTACACCGCGACCTGCCGAAGACGAAGGTGGAATACCTGTCGATCAAGCCCAGCCCGTCGCGCGCGCAGCTGCTGCCGGCGATCAACGAGGCCAACGCACAGATCAAGGCGGCGCTGGCGAAGCTGCCCAACACCGGCTACACCGACATCTACACCCCCATGCTGGGTGCCGATGGCCAGCCCGATGCGAAGCTGTTCCGCGAGGACATGCTGCACATGACCCGGGCCGGGTATGCGATCTGGACCAAGGCGCTGGCACCGAAGGTCAACTGCAACTGAGCCCCCATCCACGCATGGCGTGGATCTACCGGGATCGGGCGTGGGGTCAGAGCCCGTTGCGTAGCAACGGGATCCGACCCCGGGATAGCGCCCGTGTAGAGTCGAGCCATGCTCGACTACGTGGCGGTCCGCCCCCCGGTCCGGGGTCAGCGGAAGATGACCGTCGCTTCGGTGCCCTTGCCCGGTTCACTTGCCAGGCCGACCTTCCAGCCGAAGCGATCACACAGTCGACGTACGATCGACAGGCCCAGGCCGGTGCCCTGCGGCCGGTCCGGTTCGGCGCGGTAGAACGGCTCGAACGCACGCGCCAGCGCCTCTTCGGACATGCCGATGCCGGTATCGCGCACCACCACCCGGTCGGCCTGCACATCCACGTCGATGCGTCCTTCGTCGGTGTAGTTGCAGGCGTTGCGCACCAGATTGCTGACCACCACCTGCAGCACCCGCGGCGGCGCGTGCAGCTGCACCGGTTCTGCACTGTGCAGGGCGATCTGGACCGGGCGGCTGCCCAGCAGTTCGCGCGCATTGTCCACTTCGTAGCGCACCACATCGTTCACATCGAACAGTTCGATCTGCGGCTCGATGTCGGCCTCGCGGGCCAGGATCAGGAACGCATCGATCACCGCTTCCATGTCCCGTCCGGCGCGCTGG
Source organism: Stenotrophomonas sp. (assembly GCF_032056425.1). GTDB lineage: Bacteria > Pseudomonadota > Gammaproteobacteria > Xanthomonadales > Xanthomonadaceae > Stenotrophomonas. The sequence continues at coordinate 113,356 of NZ_DAMBCN010000003.1, read as the reverse complement.
ATGCGCTGCAGGCTGCGGCGCAGGCGCGGTTCCAGTCCATCGTCGGCCAGCGCCATGTCACTGGCCACGCGGATGACGGTCAACGGCGTGCGCAGCTCGTGGCTGGCATCACGGGTGAAGTTGCGCTCGCGGGCCACGTGGTCGCTGACCCGGGTGGCCAGCGAATGCAGGGCCGCGGCCAGCTGCCTAGTCTCGCCCTGCATGTCCGCCGGCAGCTTGTCCGGCTCCAGGTCGGCCGCTTCCGGGTGCCCCGGGTCCCAGCGGGAGACGCGCCGGGCCAGCCAGTTCACCGGCGAAACCAGGCGTTTGGAGGCGCGGTAGGTCACCCAGCTGGCACCGTACACGGCCAGCAGGGTCAGCAGCACCGGCACGATGCCGAACCAGAACGCCAGCATTTCCGCGCGCGAGCGCAGGAACACGAGATACAGGCGCCCTTCCGGCCGCGCGTCCACCAGCACCAGCTGGTCATCGCCAGGCAGTTCGTGGAAGCCCGGCTCCAGCGTGCGCAGGTTGGCCGGCAGCGACAGGCTGGACTGCCCGCGCTCCAGCAGGTAGCCACGGATGTTCTGGGTATTGGGCGGCGGCTGCACCGGCGAGGCCGCGTGCAGGGTCCAGTAGTAGGCCGCCTCTTCGCGCAGGGCCGCGCCCACCAGGCTGTGCTTGATCACCAGCGCCACCAGCCAGGCACCCAGCAGGATGCCCAGGCTGGCCAGCACGGCCTGCAGGATGAAAACGATGCGGATCTTGCGCGGCAGGCCGTGCGGCATTGCGGGGTCCCGGTCGAAGCGCTGCGATTATAGGCAGCGCCACGTGCCACGGTCGTGCACGGACGGTGACCACACTGGCAACAGGCTACGCGCCCCCTGCCCCGGGCCCTGGCCAGGGCGGGTCTGTGCCTGCGCCTGCACCGATCAGGCCATCGGCTGGGCGATATCAGCGATGCGGTAACCGGCGCTCTGCACGGTATGCAGCAGCGGGCGGTCGAACGGCTTGTCGATGATCTTGCGCAGGTTGTACAGGTGGCTGCGCAGCGTGTCCGAGTCCGGCAGGCCGTTGCCCCAGATCTCGCGCTCGATTTCCTGGCGGGTGACCACGCGGGGCGATTCGCGCATCAGGATGGTCAGCAGGCGCAGGCCAATCGGCGACAGCTGCAGTTCGGTACCGGCGCGGGTGGCCCGCATGCTGACCGGGTCGAGCACCAGGTCGGCGACCTTGAGCACTTCCGAACCCACCTGGCGGCGCTCGCGGCGGATCAGCGCGCGCAACCGGGCTTCCAGTTCCTGGATCGCGAACGGCTTGGTCAGGTAGTCATCGGCGCCAAAGCCCAGGCCGGTGAGCTTGTCGTCCAGCGTGTCGCGCGCGGTCAGCATCAGCACCGGCGTGGACTTGCGTGCATCGTTACGCAGGCGGCGGCACACTTCGATGCCATCCAGGCGCGGCAGCATCAGGTCCAGCACGACCACGTCGTAGCTGTTTTCAGCCGCCAGACGGTAGCCGTCCAGGCCATCCTGCGCATAGTCCACCTCGAAGCCGCGGCCTTCCAGGTATTCGCCGATCATTTCGGAGATGTTGCGGTTGTCCTCGACCACCAGCACCAAGCCGGAAGTCTCCTTCGTCTGACGCATGTGAGTACCTCTGTCTTCAGCTTTGTGAAACATGCCCGATCGACGGTGGACGCGATGTGAAGTTCCGTCAAGTCGCCGAAAAAAGATTCACAGCAACGGTTTGAGCAGTGGCCAGACGTTGTCCAGCACCTTCGGCTGCGCCTGCGCGGTGGGGTGCAGGCCGTCGGCCTGCATCAGCCCCGGCTGCAGGGCCACGCCTTCCAGGAGGAACGGCAGCAGTGGCACTTTGTACTGGTCGGCCAGGCCGCGGTAGACGGCGGCCAGACGCTGGCGGTAGCCCGGCCCGTAGTTGGGCGGCACATCAATGCCCAGCAGCAGCACCTTGGCACCGGCCTTCTGGCTGGCCTGCACCATTTTTTCCAGGTTGCCACGCACCTGCACCGGGGTCAGCCCACGCAGGGCATCGTTGCCGCCCAGCGCGATCACCACCACGCTGGGTTCCTCCCTGGCCAACAGGCCCGGCAGGCGGGTCAGCGCGCCGGCGGTGGTTTCCCCGCTCATGCTGGCGTTGACAATGCGCGGTGGGGTTTTCGACTGCTGCCTGACCCGCTTGTCCAGCAGGCTGACCCAGCCGGCATCGGCCGGGATATTGTGGGCAGCACTGAGGCTGTCACCCAGCACCAGCACCGTGCCGCCCGGACCTTTGGCACACGCCAGCCCGGACCACAGCAGCAACCCTAGCAGCAGCACCATCATCGTGCCGGCTTGCCGGCTCCATCCTGTAACGCGCATTGGAGTCTCCTCATCGACAGCCTGTCCCCCCGCAGCGCGCCCGTCGCCATCGCCGTCAACCAGGTCGGCAAAACCGTGCAGGGCCCGGAGGGTGAAGTCCACATACTGGACAACATCACCCTGACCGTCCATGAAGGCACCAGCGTGGCCATTGTCGGCGCCTCCGGTTCCGGCAAGACCACCCTGTTGGGACTGCTTGCTGGGCTGGACCTGCCCAGCCACGGCCGTATCAGCGTAGCCGGGCAGGATCTGGGCGCGCTGGACGAAGAGGCCCGGGCGCAGCTGCGCGCGCGCGAGGTGGGCTTCGTGTTCCAGAGCTTCCACCTGCTGCCGGCGCTGACCGCCGCCGAGAACGTGGCCCTGCCGCTGGAACTGGCCGGCCGCGAAGACCCGGCCCGCGTGCAGCAGGTACTGCAGGCAGTGGGCCTGGCCCATCGTGCCCGCCACTACCCGCGCCAGCTGTCCGGCGGCGAGCAGCAGCGCGTGGCCCTGGCCCGCGCCTTCGTCAGCCGGCCGCGCATCCTGTTCGCCGATGAGCCCACCGGCTCGCTGGACCAGGCCACCGGCCAGCACATCAGCGACCTGTTGTTCGAACTCAATGCGAGCAGTGGCACCACCCTGGTGCTGGTGACCCACGACCTGCGCCTGGCGCAGCGCTGCCAGCACATCCACCGCATCGACAACGGCCGCCTGCAGGATGTCGCCCACGAGGCGCACGCATGAACCTGCTGCGCCATGCCTGGCGTGCGCTGCGCCGCGAGGCGCTGGCCGGCGACCTGCTGACCGTGTTCGCCGCGCTGGTACTGGGCGTGGCGGTGATGACCGCGGTGGGCACGCTGGTGAACCGGGTGAATCTGGCCCTGACCGGCAGTGCGGCGGAAATGCTGGGCGGCGACCTGGGCGTGGGCAGCCGCAACGAACCGCCGGCCGCCTTCGCCGAGGAAGCGCAGCGGCGCGGTCTGGCCCATACCCGTATTGCCGGCTTCGGCAGCGTGCTGTTCCAGGGCGATGCCAGCCAGATGGCCAGCATCAAGGCAGTGGAAGCGGGCTACCCGCTGCGCGGCAGCCTGCGCGTGCGCGCCACCCCCGGCGGGGCCCCGATCGAGCGCGCCGGCATGCCGCCGAAGGGCCAGGCCTACGCCGACCCACGGCTGCTGCAGGCGCTGGGCCTGAAGGCCGGCGACGATCTGGAATTCGGTGCGGGCACGCTGCGCATCGCCGGCATCATCGAGGCCGAGCCCGATACCGGCGGCGACCTGCTGACGCTGTCCCCTACCCTGCTGGTGAACCGCGCCGACGTGGACGGTACGGGCCTGCTCGGTCCGGGCAGCCGCATCAACTACCGGTTGATGTTCGCCGGTGAACCGGCGCAGATCGATGCGTTCCGGCAGTGGCTGCTGCCACAGACCAAGGGCATGCGCGTGCTGAGCGTGGATGACACCCAGCGCGGAGTGCGCCAGGCCTTCGATCTGGCGGGCCGTTTCCTTGGCCTGAGCGCGCTGCTGGCGGTGCTGCTGGCCGGCGTGGCCACTGCGCTGGCCGCCAACCGCTTCGCCCTTCGCCGCATCGACCAGGTGGCCGTGCTGCGCTGCCTGGGCGCACGCCAGCGCGACATCCTGCTGGGCCTGGCCCTGCAGTTGCTGATGCTGGCGGTGCCGGCCTGTGCCGTCGGCATTGCCCTGGGCATGGCCGCGCAGGAAGGCCTGGTGCAGGCACTGGGCAGTCTGGTGCCACAGCGCCTGCCCCTGCCCGAAGCCACCCCGGCACTGACCGGCGCCGGCATTGGCCTGCTGCTGCTGTTCGGCTTCGGCCTGCCGCCGCTGCTGCGCCTGCGCGGGGTGCCGCCGATGCGCGTGCTGAACCGCTCGTTCGCCGCACTGCCACCGACCTCGCTGCTGGCCTATGTGGCCGCGCTGGGCGCCAGCCTGTTGCTGGCGGTGCAGGTCACCGGCGATCTGAAACTGGCGCTGTGGGTGCTGGGCGGGCTGGCCGCGCTGGCCCTGGCTGCCGGCGTGCTCGGCTTTGCCCTGCTGCAGGTGCTGCGCGGCCTGCAGCACCGCCTGCACGGCAACTGGCGGCTGGGCCTGGCCGCACTGACCCGGCGCCGCCTGTTGGCCGTGATGCAGCTGGTGGGCCTGTCGCTGTCACTGTGCGCGCTGCTGTTGCTGGCGGTAACCGGACCGGGCCTGCTGCAGCAATGGCGCGAGCGCCTGCCGGCCGACACCCCCAACTATTTCCTGATCAACATCCAGCCCGAACAGCGTGACGGCGTGCTGGCCTCGCTGCGTGGCCTGGGCGCGCACGACGCCAGCATCGAGCCGATGGCCACCGGCCGCCTGATCGCGATCAACGGCAAGCCGCCGCTGCGCGTGGACCAGGCCGCTGCCGGAGGCAACGGAGCCAACAATGGCCCGCGTGAGGACGACGACGAGAACCGCCCGCTGAACTTCAGTTGGCGCAGCACCTTCCCACCGGCCAACACCCTGCTCGGCGGCACGTTCTGGAAAGCCGACAGCACCACGCCGGAGGCCTCGGTGGAGATCGGCTGGGCGCGGCGCTATGGCGCGCATCTGGGCGATCGCATCACCATTGCCGTCGGTGAGCAGCGGCGCGAGTTCACCGTCACCAGCATCCGCAAGGCCGACTGGAACACGTTCCGGCCCAACTTCTTCGTGCTGCTGAACCCCAACGCGGTGGGCGATACCCCGCACAACCTGCTGTCGGCCTTCCATCTGCCCGCCGGCCAGGCCGCGGGTCTGGGTGAGCTGGTCCGGGCGCAGCCCAACCTGTCCCTGCTGGATGTGGACGCGGTGATTTCGCAGGTCCGCGATGTGATGAACCGCGTCGCGCAGGCGGTGCAGCTGGTGATGGTGTTCAGCCTGCTGGCCGGCGTGCTGGTACTGCTGGCAGCCCTGCAGGCCACCGCCGGCGAGCGGCGGTACGACAGCGCGGTGCTGCGCACCCTGGGCGCCACCCGCCGCCAGCTGCGCGGTGCGGTGCTGGTGGAATTCGGTGCGCTGGGCACCCTGGCCGCCACGCTGGCGGTGGGCGCGGCGGCGGCCATCGGCCTGCTGGTCTCGCAGAAGGTGTTCGAACTGCCGCTGCTGCCGCCGTGGCCGGGCCTGCTGCTGGGCGGCGTGCTGGGCATCGGCCTGAGTCTGCTGGCGGGCTGGTGGGGCACCCGGCGCATCCTGCACACGCCGCCGGCACTGGCCCTGCGCGAGGCCTGAGCGGCGGCCGCGCGGCGTGGATGTGCAGTCCACGCCGCGCTGCGTATGCTTGTCGCCTTTCCCCCAGGTCGTATGCCGATGCCGTTCACCGCTTACCTGTACCCGGTGCTGTTGCTGGTCGCCAGCAACGTATTCATGACCTTTGCCTGGTACGGCCATCTGAAGTACAAGAGCGCGCCGCTGATGCTGGTCATCATGGTCAGCTGGGGCATCGCCTTCTTCGAATACTGCCTGCAGGTGCCGGGCAACCGCCTCGGCAGCGCGGTGTACTCGGCGCCGCAGCTGAAAGGCATGCAGGAAGTGATCACCCTGCTGGTGTTCGCAGTGTTTTCCGCGTTCTACCTGGACCAGCCGCTGAAGTGGAACCACTGGGCCGCGTTCGGGTTGATCGTGGTAGCCGCGTTTCTGATGTTCAAGGAATAGGAATGAACTACGGCTTCTGCCTGCGCGTCCTTCTGGTCGGCGTGCCACTGCTGCTGGCGATGCCGGCCGCATCTGCCCGCACTGCGCCGGGCCTGGTCCCGGACCCGGTACAGGCCTTCGTGCTGGAAACGGTGCTGGCCGATGAGGTGCGCGCCTTCCACGAGGGCCACCCGACCTACCTGGTCACCACCGACGGGGCGCGCACGCGCAGCGATGCCGAGGTCCTGGCCGGGCTGCGTGTGGAGTTCGACCGGTTCTACCAGGGCCAACCGAAACCGCGGAAGGAAGTGGCGCACATGGCGATCCTGGTCGCGCAGACCGCACTGCTGCTGCCCGACCGCACCGCGTGCAGCACCGACCGCGTGCGCTGCCGCGAAGCCATCAAGGGCGTGCGCACGCGCGATGACCAGGCGAGCCTGCAGGCCACCCTGCGTGCGTTCCAGGACGCGGGGTTGGACCTGAGCACGTTGGGCGGGCCGGTATCCTGAGTGCGGGGCATCCACGCGTGGCGTGGATCTACCTATTGGCTGCGGTGGCCCACGCCACGGTCCGGTCCATCGCCCGCTCCATGCCCGACAGGGTGGTGAACACGCAGAGCTCGTCGTTGGCATTGTCATCCCCTACCCGGTTGTGGACTTCGGTGTACTCCGGGTGGCTTTCGAAAATGACGATGCGGACGATGTTGCCGCTGGGCAGGTGCTTGGCGGAGAAGATGGGGTTGGCTTCGCGGTCTTTCGTACCATCGGCGAAGAACACGTTGTAATGCGGGCTGCGGAAGTCTTCCGCGCGCAGCCCGGCAGCGCCGATTGCCGCCATGAAGTGGTCGAGGACATGCTGTTCGAAACGATCGTAGACCTGGGGATCAGACAGATAGGCTTCGAAGCTGCGATGTACTGCCAACGGCATCAGCGGACCTCATTCTCAAACACGGGAAGCGCGAAGACGCGAACCACGTCGCTGCCCGCGGGGCCCTCGCTCCGGCTTTCGCAGAAGCGGAAGCCTGCACGCAGGCCAGCATCTTCGAACGTGGAGCGCACCACTTCGATTTCAGCCGAAGCCATCCTTCCACAGTCGCGCCAGCGGCGGCTACCGAAGGCCACGCCGTCCGAACCCGGATAGTAGAAAACGTTGGGCAGGAGCACCCCCGATTCCGCGTGCAGATCGAAGACGGTAAAGCTCAGCGCGAGGAACAGCTCCGCACCGGCGGGATTGCGCACGGTGCAGGCAATTCGGACGGTTGAAAGCACGTGGGTGCAGAGGCTGAGCAGATAGGCCGACGTCCCTCGCGGCCCCAGACGCTCCAGCCCCCCCTCGATCCGGCTCTCGCGCGAAACGAGCGGCACTTCTTCGAAATCATCGATATCCAGGAAGAAACTGTCGATGTCATCGCAGGCTTCGTCAGACAACAGCTGGCTGCAAAGGGCAGAGAGCTTCATCGAATGAACAGGCGGTGGGTGGGCAGCCACCCTATCGCATGGCGAAGGCCGCAGCGGGTTTTCCGACACATTGTGGCGAGATGCGTCATGCCATTTCGCATCTCGCACGACCGCAAGGGAAGCGTGCCGAGCAAGCTCGGCACCCACCAGAAGCGCAGGTAGATCCACGCCATGCGTGGATGCGGTGCCTGGCCGAGGCAGTCGAGCATGGCTCGACTCTACAAGGGCGCTTTTTCCACGTACTTGGCGAAGACCTCGTCAATCTGCGCGTCCTTCACCTTCTTCCCGTCCTGGATGTCCTGGGCCTGGGTGAACAGCGGGATGATCATCGCCATGCCGTCCAGCTTGGTCTTCAGGTGCACGCCGGGGGCCTGGCCAAGGAAGCCGTCCCAGCGCTGGCGGACCTTGCCCCAGTAACCGGCGGTGGCCTTCCAGTAGTCGCGGGCCGGGGTGAAGTCGACCTCGGTGGTCTTGATGTAGTCGTTGAAACCGAACTCGCGGGCGATCTCCACCTGGCTGCCGTCGGCGTTGCGCTGCACCTTGGTGTTGAACTGCTCGTGGGTCCAGCCGTTCGGGGCCAGGGTGTGGCGGTTGATCACCGCCAGCGCGTTGTAGTCGCTGCGCTTGGTGTACTCGCGGCGCGGCAATGGGCGCCAGCTCAGATCGCTGGTCCAGGTCGGCACGTTGTTGTCGTAGCTCCAGCGGCCGGTGCCGCAGTAACGCGGGGCATCGCTCACTTCGTACACGCACTGGGTCCAGGCGCCCTGGTTCTGCGCGGCCGGAATGGCACGCACCTGCCAGGTCTGTTCGGCACTGAACTCGAAGCGGTTCGGCGCTTCGTACACCCAGTCCTGCCGCCAGTGCTTGGTGACGTGGCCGCTCTTTTCATCCAGCAGCAGGTGCTGCAGCACCACGCGCCGGGGGCTGTCTTCCACCACCACCACCACTTCATTGCCGCCGCTGCGCATGGCCGGTGCCCGCTCGTAGCCGGGCTTCAGCAAGACGGTTTCATCGAAGGCGAAATCAACCGTGTACTCACCCTGCATGACCAGGATGCTGGCGCGGTCGCGGGCAATGTCGGAGGGCTGGGCGTGGGCTGCGCCGTTGGCGGCGAGCAGCAGCATCGCACTGGCTGTCTGCAACTTCATTGAAGGGTCCTTGGGCTCTACAGGGTCTTGGAGAGGCCGTCCGTGGCCAGCAGTCGTTCCATCAGGAGCGGTGCGGGTGGAGCGCTTACAGGCGCACCAGCGGCAGATCGTCCGGCGCACGCGGGGCCGGGCGACGGGCGGCGTCGGCGCAGCAGCAGTCGTCGATGGCCAGTTCGCCCTCGGCACCTTCCAGGCGGGCGATGCGGCGCGCGGTGGCCGCCCCCAGCGAGGACAGCGTGGACAGGCTGGCGGCCAACGTGCGGCCCTCTTCGGCCGCATGCAGGCGCAGTGCGCACAGGCGCCAGCGCTGGCCGCCGAGGTGGCCGGCCAGGCGTCGCCACAGCCGTTCACCGACGCTGCCATCGGCATCGCGCGGCGGCGCTGACGGCAACGCCGCCACCAGCCGGTCCCAGGCCAGGAAATCACTGTCCGGCAGCAGGTACAGGCGCCATACGCAGCGGCCACGGGCGTCGAGGAAACACAGACTTTCGCGCAGGCCTTCGCTGTCCACGCCCTGGCAGGCGTGCACTGAAACGGCCTGGCGCCAGCCACCGATCTCGCTGCCATCGGCGTGGTACAGGCACAGCACGGTGCCGAGCGCAGCCAGCTGCGCCGGCGTGGGCCAGACCTGCAGCGGCACCCGCGGCAGGGACGACGACAGACGACGTGCAGACAGGGCTCGGCTCATGGGATTCACCAGGAAACGGCAAGGCTGGCCGACAGCGTGCGGCCGGGGCTGGTATAGCGGTCCAGCACGCTGCTGCTGGCCGACAGGGTCGAGCCAACGTTGGACCAGTCGATGTAGCGCTTGTCGCCCAGGTTGAACACGCCCACGTTGAAGGTGGCGCCCGGGGCGAAGTTCCAGTGCGCCATCAGGTCGGCCACGCCGTAGCCGGCCGGGCGATAGACCGTGGCCGAGGCGACCCGGTCCTTGCGCTTGACGAAGGTACCGGCCAGTTCCACGCCCCAGGTATCGGTGTCGTACATCAGGCCGACCGTGCCGCGCATCGGGTCCACCGAATCCAGCGGGGTGTCTTCGGTCTTGTTGTCACCGCGCGACCAGGCCACCGCGCTGCGCAGCGCCCAGCCCTGCAGCGCCGGACTGATCTGGCCGAAGTCCACGCCGGCCTTCAGTTCGGCGCCGTAGATGCGCGCGTCGGCGATGTTGCGCGACTGGAACACCATCAGGCCCTGCGCATTGGTACCGACCAGCGACTGCGATTCGATGAAATCCTTGTAATCGTTGTAGTAGCCGCTCAGGCTGACGTACGCCGCCGGCGACAGGAAGCGCAGGCCCAGTTCCACGCCATCACTGGTTTCCGGCTTCAGATCCGGGTTGGGAATGGCGGTGTAGCCGAAGGCGAAGTTGGTGAAGCCCAGGTTGACGTCGTTGTAGGGCGGCGAGCGGAAACCGCGCGAGTAGCCGGCAAACAACGACCAGGCATCGGTGAAGCGATAGACCATGCCCAGCTTGGGCGAGACGCTGGTCTTTTCCAGCGTGGTGACCGCAACGCCGGGATTATCCTCGGCGAAGATCGTATCCACGTCCGGCTTCAGCTCGTAGCGGTCCACGCGCACGCCCGGCACCAGCGACAGCTTGCCCCCGGCCATGCGCATTTCATCCTGTGCGTACAGGCCCAGTTCGGTGGTCCTGCTGATCGGGAAATCACGCACCGGGAACACATCGGGCAGCAGCGTGCTGGTCATCTGGCCGTTGGCCAGCACCTGGTAGCCATCGCGCTTCTGCCGGATCTCGGTGCGCGCGCCGTCGAAGCCGTAGGTCAGCGCGTGTTCGACGCTGCCGGTGCTGAAGGCCTTGTTGAACTGCGCCTGCAGGCCGTACACCTGCTGGTCGAAGTTGAACTCGCGGTGGCGGCGCGTGCGGTTGGCCCGGTCTTCGTCGGTGATCTGGGTGGTTTCGCTGTGCTGGCTGTAGACCTGCCAGTGCAGGCTGTCGGCGAAGGCCTTGTCCAGCGCATCCATTTCATGGGCGAAGGACACGCGCGTACGTTCCTGCGTGTCGCGCGCCTTCATACCGGTGGTCGTGGTGCGGTCGATCAGCGACAGCACATCGGTATCGGTGCTGTCTTCATTGCCTTCCACGGTCAGGCGGAAGCGCTGGTCCGCGCTGGGCGCGAACACCAGCTTGGCCAGGCCGCTGCGGCCATCGCGGTCCTGCGGGTTGGCTGCGGTGCGGGTGTTGTTGCTGCTGCGCACGTCGCCCTGGTTGTCCGCTTCCTGGCCCTGGCGATGGTTGATGTTGACCATGCCGCTCCAGCGGTCGCCGCCGAACGCCATGGTGATCCCGCCCAGCAGGCCCTGCCACTCACCGTCGTAGCCGAACTTCAGGCCCACGTAGCTGTTCTTGCCGTCCTTCAGGTAGTCGGTGGGGTCCTTGGTGACGAAGGCCACCACGCCGCCCAGCGCGTCCGAGCCGTACAGCGAGCTGGCCGGCCCACGCACGATCTCCACGCGCTTGAGCGTGTCCAGATCGGTGAAGTTGCGGTTGGCGTTGGAGAACGAGCCGATGCTGAAACTGGTCGGCATGGCGATGCCGTCGGTCTGGATGCGCACGCGGTTGCCGTCCAGGCCACGGATGCGGATGCTGCCCAGGCCGAAGCGGGTGGCGCTGCGGCTGGCCGACAGGCCAGGTTCGTAGCGGATCAGGTCCTGCAGGTCCTGCACCAGGTGGCGGTCCATCTGCTCGCGGTCGATCACATCCACCGTGGCGGCCACATCGCTCACCGCGCGTTCGGTGCGCGTGGCGGTAACCTGCACGCGGTCGAATTCGCGCGCATCGTGCGCGGCATCGGCTTCGGCGGCGGCATGGGCGGACAGCGGCAGGGCCATCCACAGGGCGATCGACAGGGCGGTCTGGCGGGTCATCGGTCTTGGGTCGTCGGGCACACAGGGGAACCCCCGGCCACCGGCACGCAGAACGTGCACGGACAGCCGAGGGTGAGAGAGCAGGTGCGGACAGGTCGCCCACCCTGCCAGCGGGCGGCAGGTGGGAGGGGTGCGGGCGACCGGGCCGCGTTACTTGGTCAGGATCAGCTTGTCGTTGCTCGTGTGGCGCAGCCGATAGAAGCGGTCGCCGTGCTGGATCAGGATTTCACGACGGCCCTTGAGCAGGGCTTCGCTGTCGATGACCTCTTCGGCGGGAACGGCACGCACCGGGCGGTCGCGGAGGGTCAGCGTTTCGGGGCGCAGCAGTACAGGTTGAGCATTCATGAGCGTCTGGACTCGTGCGAGGGACGCGATAGATGATAATGCTTCTCAGTTAACAATCAACAACCATTCTCATTTCGGGCAATGCGATTATCTATTGAATTGCGAAAATCAATAGATATGAGCTATCGAACTAGCAGGGCCGAGCTTGCTCGACTGCTTTTGCTCAGGAGCAGTCGAGCAAGCTTGACGCTACGAAAAGCCGGGAGCCGTCGAGCAAGCTCGACGCTACCAAAGGCATGGCGCGCAGGTTCGGCGCCACCCGGGCGGTCAGACGAACGCGGCTTCCACCCGTGCCCAGCCGGCCTCGTCCATCTGCGCCAGTACATCCAGCGCCTGCAGGTTCTGCAGCAGCTGCGGCACCCGGCTGGCGCCGAGGATCACGCTGGACACGTTCGGGTTGCGCAGGCACCAGGCAATGGCCAAGCTGGCCGGGGCATGCCCCAGCTCGCGGGCGACCTGGCTGAAACGGCGTACCTGGGCCATGCGCGCGGCGGCGTTGTCGCCCAGCACCAGGTCCTGCAGCCAGCCCATGCCGTCACGGCCCAGGCGCGCGTCGGCCGGAATGCCCTCGTCGTACTTGCCGCTCAGCAACCCGGAGGCCAGCGGCGAGAAGATGGTGGTGCCCAGCCCCGGCGCGTCGTACAGCGGGGCGTATTCCACTTCGACCCGCTCACGGTGCAGCAGGTTGTACTGCGGCTGCTCCATCGACGGCCCCTGCAGGTTGTGCCGCGCCGCCACCTCCAGCGCCTGCTGGATCTGCGCCGCCGACCATTCCGATGTGCCCCAGTACAGCACCTTGCCCTGCCGCACCAGGGTATCCATGGCGTGCACGGTCTCGGCGATGGGCGCATCCGGATCCGGCCGGTGGCAGTAATAAAGGTCCAGATAGTCCACCCGCAGGCGCTTCAGCGCTGCATGGCAGGCATCGGTCACATGCTTGCGTGACAGGCCACGCTGGGTCGGCCGCGGGTCCTTGGCGCTGCCGAAGAACACCTTGCTGGACACACAGAAGCCGTCGCGCGGCAGCCGCAGGTCGGCGATCACATCACCCATCACCTGCTCGGCACGGCCGTTGGCATAGCCCTCGGCATTGTCGAAGAAGTTGATGCCATGGTCCCAGGCGGCGGCCACCAGGTTGCGCGACTCGTCACGGGCAACCTGATCGCCGAAGGTCACCCAGGCGCCAAAGGACAGGGCGGAAATCGGCAGGCCGGTGGAGCCCAGGCGACGGTAGAGCATGACAATCTCCTGCTGCAGGCCCGCATCCGGGCCGGGATCGAGCCCCCATTCTACCTGCCCTGCCAACGGCCAAGCCCTTGCCGTTGCTGGCTTGTTCGGTGCCGATGGGAACCGGCAGGCGGCTTTTCCTTGCTCCGGCCCCTGCCCTGCACTAGGCTTCCCGTTTTTCGCGACGCCCCAGGGGAGTCACCACATGGTCGAAGGTTTGGGCAGGATCGGCTTCGGCCTGTTCGGGTTGGCGGTGCTGATCGGCATCACCTGGCTGTTTTCCAACAACAAGCGCGCGGTGGACTGGAAGCTGGTCGTCACCGGTATCACCCTGCAGATCGCGTTTGCGGCGCTGGTGATCCTGGTACCGGGCGGCCGTGACGTGTTCGATGCGCTGGGCAAGGGCTTCGTGAAGGTGCTGAGCTTCGTCAATGAAGGCTCGGGCTTCATCTTCGGCTCGTTGATGGACACCCAGAATTACGGCTTCATCTTCGCCTTCCAGGTGCTGCCGACCATCATCTTCTTCTCGGCGCTGATGGGCGTGATGTACCACCTGAACATCATGCAGGGCATCGTGCGCGTGATGGCGTGGTCGATCACCAAGGTGATGCGCGTGTCCGGCGCTGAAACCACCAGCGTCTGCGCCAGCGTGTTCATTGGCCAGACCGAGGCGCCGCTGACCGTGCGCCCGTATATTCCGAAGATGACCCAGTCCGAGCTGCTGACCATGATGATCGGCGGCATGGCCCACATCGCCGGCGGCGTGCTGGCCGCCTACGTGGGCATGCTCGGCGGTGGCGACCCGGTGCAGCAGGCGTTCTACGCCAAGCACCTGCTGGCCGCCAGCATCATGGCCGCCCCGGCCACCCTGGTGGTGGCCAAGCTGCTGATTCCGGAAACCGGCACCCCGCTGACCCGCGGCACGGTGAAGATGGAAGTCGAAAAGACCTCCAGCAACATCATCGACGCGGCGGCCGCAGGCGCCGGTGATGGCCTGAAGCTGGCCCTGAACATCGGCGCCATGCTGCTGGCCTTCATCGCCCTGATCGCCCTGCTGAATGCCCCGCTGACCTGGATCGGTGATGTGACCGGCCTGGCTGCCGCCATCGGCAAGCCGACCAACCTGTCCACCATCTTCGGTTACGTGCTGGCCCCGATTGCCTGGGTGATCGGCACCCCGTGGGCCGACGCCACCACGGTGGGCTCGCTGATCGGCCAGAAAGTCGTGATCAACGAGTTCGTGGCCTACACCGAGCTGTCGCAGATCGTGAACGGCCAGGTGGCCGGCGTGAGCCTGTCCGACGAAGGCCGCCTGATCGCGACCTATGCGCTGTGTGGCTTTGCCAACTTCAGCTCGATCGCCATCCAGATCGGTGGCATCGGTGGCCTGGCCCCGGAACGTCGCCACGACCTGGCCAAGTTCGGCCTGCGCGCGGTGCTGGGCGGTACCATCGCTACCTTCATGACGGCCACCATCGCCGGCGTGCTGACCCATTTCAGCTGAACCCCTGTTTGAGAAAAGATTCCCTATGAGCAGCAGTGTCGTTGTCGTCGGTTCCTTCAATGTCGATCACGTGTGGCGGTGCGAAGCACTGCCGGCACCGGGTGCGACCATTGCCGGCCGTTACAGCACCGGCCCCGGTGGCAAGGGCTTCAACCAGGCCGTAGCCGCCAGCCGTGCCGGTGCCGACACGCACTTCCTGTGCGCGCTGGGCGACGACGCCGGTGGCGCCATGGCCCGTGACCTGGCCGCGCAGGACGGCTTCGCCCTGATTGCCGAAGCCAGCGCCGAGCCGACCGGTACCGCCGGCATCTATGTGGATGCCCGTGGCCGCAACACCATCGTCATCGGCCCCGGCGCCAATGCCGCCCTGAGCACCGGGTTCCTGCAGCAGCAATCGGTGCTGGCCAACGCCAAGGTGGTGCTGGTGCAGCTGGAATCGCCGGTGCAGACCATCGAAGCAGCCTTGGCCGCGGCCCGCGAAGCCGGTGTGACCACGGTGCTCAATGCTGCCCCGGCGGATGCACCGTCCACCATCGGCCTGCTGAAGCTGGCCGATGTGATCACCCCGAACGAAACCGAGTTCGCCGCCCTGCTCGGCCGGCACGTGGGCGAACGCGTGGACGCCGACGACGTGGCCGCGCTGGATGGTGCGAGCCTGCATGCGCTGTGCCGCAAGCTGGTGGGCAACGGCACCGTGGTGGTCACCCTGGGTGCGGTGGGCGTGTTCGTATCGCATGCCGACGAGAACCTGCGCGGTGATACCCAGCCGTATTACCGCGTCGGTGCCGAGCAGGTGCAGGCCATCGACACCACCGGTGCCGGTGATGCCTTCAACGGTGCCCTGGCCGCCTCGATGGCCCAGGCACCGGAAGCCGCGTTCGCCCGCCACGTGCGTTTCGCCAACCAGTTCGCCGGCCGTTCCACCGAAAAGGAAGGCGCCGCAGCGGCCATGCCGCGCTTCACTCCGGCAGACCTGTAGATCCACGCGATGCGTGGATGAGAACCCCGGGCGTGCCAATGCCCGGGGTTTTTTGTGTCCCGCCGCCCACCCTGATCGGGCTGCAGGGGCAGTAGATCCACGCCATGCGTGGATGGGCGTGGATGGGCGTTGGCGCCTGGCCCAGCCGCCCACCATGCCCCAGCCCTTGGGGCGGCGGAAGCAACCGTCAAGCATCTGCTGATTCCCGTCCGGCATGACCTCGGTCCGGATCGGCCTGAATGGGCGCCCGTATCGCCGGGTCTTCGTCCCGCCCGCGCCCTACAATGGGCACATGCAGATCGGCCCGTACACCATTGCCCCCAACGTCGTGCTGGCGCCCATGGCCGGCGTCACCGACAAGCCTTTCCGCCTGCTGTGCAAACGGCTGGGCGCGGGTCTGGCTGCCTCGGAAATGACCATCAGCGACCCGCGCTTCTGGAACACGCGCAAATCGATCCACCGCATGGACCACGACGGTGAGCCGGCGCCGATCAGCGTGCAGATTGCCGGCACCGAGCCGCAGCAGCTGGCCGAGGCCGCCCGCTACAACGTCGACCACGGCGCGCAGATCATCGACATCAACATGGGCTGCCCGGCCAAGAAGGTATGCAATGCCTGGGCCGGCTCGGCGCTGATGCGCGACGAGGCGTTGGTGGCGCGCATCCTGGAGGCGGTGGTGAATGCGGTGCCAGTGCCGGTCACCCTGAAGATCCGCACCGGCTGGGACTGCGACCATCGCAATGGCCCGCTGATTGCGCGCATTGCCGAGGACAGTGGCATTGCCGCGCTGGCGGTGCACGGCCGCACCCGCGACCAGCATTACACCGGCCAGGCCGAGTACAGCACCATTGCCGAGATCAAGGCCGCGCTGCGCATTCCGGTGATCGCCAATGGCGATATCGATTCGCCGCAGAAGGCCGCGCAGGTGCTGCAGCAGACCGGCGTGGACGCGGTGATGATCGGCCGTTCCGCGCAGGGCCGGCCGTGGATCTTCCGCGAAGTGGCGCACTATCTGGCCACCGGCCAGGAGCTGCCGCCGCCGTCGTTGGCCGAAGTGCGCGACATCCTGCTGGGCCACCTGCATGCGCTGCACGCGTTCTACGGCGAACCGCAGGGCGTGCGCATCGCCCGCAAGCACCTGGGCTGGTATGCCAAGGATCGTCCGGAGAACGCGGCGTTCCGCGCCGTGGTGAACCGCGCCGAGGACCCGGACAGCCAGATCGCACTGACGGCCGAATACTTCGACCGCCTGATCGCCGGGGAGCCGGCCATGCCCACAGCCGCCTGACCGCGCCAGCCCCGTCGTTAGCGGGTGACGGCCCCACCCCGTAGAGTCGAGCTTGCTCGACTGGCTTTCCCGAATAGTCGAGCAAGCTCGACTCTACAAGAGCACACCATGACCCCGCCGATCTCTTCCCCCACCTATCTGCACGGTTTTTCCGGCACCGAACAACAGCGCCTGATGACCCAGGCGCGCCTGCTGGAATCGAGCATCTTCGGCCAGATCGACTACAGCGGTGCCCGCCGCCTGCTGGAAGTGGGCAGCGGCGTAGGTGCGCAGACCGAGATCCTGCTGCGCCGCTTCCCCGACCTGCACGTGACCGGCGTGGACCTGAGCGAGGCCCAGCTGGCCACGGCGCGCGAAAACCTGGCACGCACGCCATGGTGCAGCGACCGCTACACCCTGCAGCAGGCCGATGCCGGCGAATTGCCGTTCGAGGCACGCAGCTTCGATTCGGCGTTCCTGTGCTGGGTGCTTGAGCACGTGCCCTCGCCTGCCCGCGTGCTGAGCGAAGTGCGCCGCGTGCTGGCGCCGGGCTCACCGGTGTACATCACCGAAGTGATGAACGCCTCGTTCCTGCTCGATCCGTATTCGCCGCACATCTGGCGCTACTGGATGGCCTTCAATGATTTCCAGTACGACCACGGCGGCGACCCGTTCGTGGGCGCCAAGCTGGGCAACCTGCTGCTGGCCGGCGGTTTCCGCGACGTGCATACCGAGATCAAGACCATCCACCTGGACAACCGCGAACCGGCGCGCCGCAAGACCATGATCGCGTTCTGGGAACAGTTGCTGCTGTCGGCCGCCGACCAGCTGCTGCAGGCCGGTGCGGTGGACGAGGACACCGTGGAAGGCATGCGCCGCGAGTTCCGGCTGGTGCAGAACGACCCCAACGCGGTGTTCTTCTATTCGTTCGTGCAGGGCCGCGCCACAGTCTATTGAGCCCCCATCCACGCGTGGCGTGGATCTACTGTGGGTGCCAGATGCGCTGCCACATGGCCGCCAGCCGGCCCTTCATCTCGGCCCGCGCCTGCGGGCTGCTGTAGTCGGTACGCCGCTGCTCGGGCACCATCGGCTGCCACTGCCCATCCACCTGCCGGGCCACGGCGAAGTTGAAGGTGTAGTCCGGTTCCAGGCCCATGCGCAGGTCGCTCAGCACCAGTGCGCCGTCCACCACCTGCGCGCGCATGAAGCCGCGATTGAACCATTGCAGGCGCTGCACCGCAGGCACATCCGCCGCCTCGCGCAGCGCCTGCACGTTCGACGCATGCCCTTCGAACTGCATCGGACCGCTATCGGCCAGCAGCGAACGGTCACCCACCACATAGCCGCTGGGCGTCATCGCTACCACCCGCCACAACAGGGTGTTGAAGGGCATCGGTACCGAGAAGCGCGGCGCATCGCCCAGCCCCATCGCAGCCAGGCTCTGTTGCGCGGCCTTGTCCACCTGCGCCTTGGCCACCAGCCCCCAGCCCAGGTACGCACTGCTGACCAGCAGCGCCACGCCCAGCACCTTGCCGGCCCACGGCCGCGCGCGACCGAACCAGGCCAGCACGCAGCCCAGCAGCAGCCACACCGTGTAGGCCGGATCGATGATGAACACACTGGAGCCCATCGCAGGATGCGGCTGCAGCGGCCACCACAACTGCGTGCCGTAAACGGTGAATGCGTCCAGCAGCGGATGGGTGACCAGTGCCAGCTGGATCGCCCAGAACCAGCGCACCGGCGACTGCGCCACGCGCCCATGGCCGAAGCGTTTGAACAACCACCAGATCAGCGCCGCCACCCACGGCAGCACCAGCAGCGAATGGCTGAAGCTGCGGTGCTCGACCATGTTCGCCACCGGGTCGCTGGCGGTAAAGCCAAGCCAGAGCGCGTCCAGGTCTGGCAGGGTGCCCAGCGCCGCGCCGGCCAGCAGAGCCGCACGGCGATGGCCGGGCGGAGCGATGGCAGCGGCTACCGCGCCACCAAGTACGATCTGGGTCAAGGAGTCCATCGGTCGATGCTAGCGCGCCGCCCACCGGTTTGTAGAGTCGAGCCATGCTCGACTGTTTAGGGGCAGTCGAGCATGGCTCGACTCTACACAGGGGCGGAGCGGTGCCGGTCAGGCGGCCTGTCGGATGCGTGCGCCTGGCAGCTCCACCAGCGTCCGGCCGGTGTGGTCCAGCAGGCGCAGGCTGCCATCGTGGCCCTCGGCCAGCGCACTCAGGCTTTCCACCCAGTCACCATCGTTGGCATAGACCAGCCCATCGCGTTCAATCAATGCCGCGCGATGGATGTGCCCGCAGACGATCCCATCCAGCCCGCGCCGGCGCACATCGTCCAGGCCGGCCTGCACGAATCGCGCGATGTAGCGTTCGGCGGCACCGCTGCGCCGTTTCAGGAATTCGGACAGTGACCAGTAACGCAACCCCAGCGGACGGCGCACCGCGTTGAACAGGCGGTTGCCGGTCAGGATGCGGTAGTACAACCAGTCGCCGAAGCGCTCCTGCAGGCCGCCGAAGTGGGTCACGCCGTCGTAGTCGTCACCGTGCACCACCAGCAGGCGACGGCCGTCGGCGGTGACATGGATGGCGCGCCGGCGCACCTGCATGGCCGGCAGCATCATGCCGCAGACCTGGCGCAGCGAGGCATCGTGGTTGCCGGGAATGTAGATGATATCGGTGCCTGCCCTGCGCAGCGCATGCAGGGCCTGCACGACATCGCTGTGTGACTGCCGCCAGCGCGCGCCGCGGTGGGCCATCCACCACAGATCGATGATGTCCCCCACCAGGTACAGCCGCTCGCAGCGCAGCCGGCCCAGGAAGCCCGCCAGTTCGGCGGCATGGCAATGGGGCGAGCCCAGATGCACATCGGAAACAAAGACAGCCCGATGGCGCGGCGGCAACGGCGCTACCGTGCTCATGCCACCGCCTCCGCATCGCGCAGGTAGCGTTTGCGCTTGTGCGGCCGGATCGCCTGCAGGTCCAATTCAATCAGGCCATCGATGGAATCGCTGAAATCCGGATCGACACCGAAAGCCAGGAAGCGCGCGCCGCCGGGTTCGCACAGCTCGGTGTACTGCCGGTACAGCGTCGGCACGGCCGTACCCAATGCGGCCAGGTTGGCCTTCAGCACCTCGAAGGCGGCCGAGGCATCCAGTTCGCCAAAGCTTGGCGGCGCAGCGACGTACTGGAATGGACGCTGCGATTCGACCAGCCCCTGCGCACCGCCGTGGTAGCGCTGGTAGTAGGCAACCAGTTGTTCGCGCGCATCGCGCGGCAGCGCGGCACTGATCGACACCGCACCAAACAGGTAGCGCACGCCCGGTTGGCGCTGCAGATAGGCACCGATGCCCTGCCACAGGTAGTCCAGGCTGCGGCTGCCCCAGTAGTCGGGCACCACGAAGCTGCGGCCCAGTTCCAGACCTTCGGCGATGCGCGCAATGGCATCGTCGGAATAGCGGAACAACGAGGCGCTGTAGAGGCCGCCCAGGCCGCGGCGGGCCAGCGCCTGGGCGCCACGCATGATGCGGTAGGCGCCGGCAATGCGTTGCGCCGCTGCGTCCCAGATCACGATGTGCTGGTAGTCCAGGTCGAACGCATCCAGGTCACGCGCGCGACCGGTGCCCTGGCCCACGCGGCGGAAAGTCAGCTCGCGCAGGCGCCCCAGTTCCAGCAGCAGCGGGCAGCCCGCCGCGCAGCGCGCCAGCAGGATCTGCTTGCCGTCACCGGTCTGGCCCAGCCGCTCGGCGGCCGCAACGGCCCTGGCCACCTCGGCCGGCGGCAGCGGTGCGGCCAGCGGCGCCTGCGCCAACGCGGCCGATTCGCTGCAGCGCAGGGCGTAAAGCGCGCGCCGCACCGCCAGCAGCTGGGCGCTGGCATCACCGTGGGCGAGCTGCATCGGCTGGCCGATCTGCAGCCGCAGCGGGCGGCCGCGGCGGGCGAACATCTCGCGCGCCAGCAGGGCCGTGCCGGCCGGCTTGAACAACGCCGAGGCGCTGTAGAACAGCAGTGAATTGCGCGCCTGCACCCGCACCGGCAGCACCGGCGCCGACGACGCGCTGGCGAAGCGGACGAATCCTCGCTGCCAGCGCCCATCGCGGATGCCGTGCACCGACAGCCGCGACACTTCACCGGCCGGGAACACGATCACGCACTGTTCGGCGGCCAGCGCCTGTTCCACCGCCTGCAGGCTGGCGCGCTGCACCTTGCCGCCCAGCATGCGCACCGGCAGCAGCAGCTCCTGCAGCGGCGCCAGCGCGCCCAGCAGATCATTGGCCACGATGCGCACGTCGCGCCGCACCCGGCCCACCGCATCCAGCAGGGCCAGCGCGTCCAGTGCGCCGGACGGATGGTTGGCCACGATCAGCAGGCGCCCCTGGGCCGGAATCCGCTCCAGCGCACCGGCTTCCAGCTGGTAGGGGCTGCCGAGGAAATCGAGGCTGGCGGCGACGAAGTCGAAGCCGCGCAGGCCCTCGCTGCGCCGCAGGAAGGCCTCGATGCGGTCCAGCCGCGACCAGCGACCGATACCGCGCAGCAGGGGCCGGGCCAGATGCCCCCGGCGGCCATGGAACCACTCGGGAAAGCGTTGCTGGAGGCGCTGCTGCAGTTCCTGCATGGCGTGCTCGCGGGTGCCCGGCGGCCGGATTGGCGCAGAGCCTGCACCCCCGCCAAGGCAGGCAGATGGCGGTTTGGCGGCAGAACGATGACGGCGCCGCCCCCGCGCACCGGGCGGCCCGGCCGGGCCCTCAATGGTCACGCCAGTGGAACACTGCCCCTGCAACATCAGGCACTTGCGCCCTACAGGGCCTGTGAAGACGGGCACACCGCCTTAACCACCGGCAACCTGTCCGGGTTCACAATGCACAGGCGGCGCACCCCGTGTATCATGCGCGCCCATCTTTCCATCCGAATCAAGGGATATACCGCCTGATGTCCAGCTATCTCTTCACCTCCGAGTCGGTCTCCGAAGGCCATCCGGACAAGGTTGCCGACCAGATCTCCGATGCGGTGCTGGACGCGATCCTGACCCAGGACCAGCGCGCCCGCGTGGCCTGCGAGACCATGGTCAAGACCGGTGTTGCCATTGTCGCCGGTGAAATCACCACCAGCGCCTGGATCGACCTGGAAGCGCTGACCCGCAAGGTCATCACGGACATCGGCTATGACAGCTCCGACGTCGGCTTCGACGGCGCCACCTGCGGCGTGCTGAACCTGATCGGCAAGCAGTCGCCGCACATCGCCCAGGGCGTGGACCGCAAGAAGCCCGAAGAAATGGGCGCTGGCGACCAGGGCCTGATGTTCGGCTACGCCACCAACGAAACCGACAGCTTCATGCCGGCGGCGATCCACCTGTCGCACCGCCTGGTGGAACAGCAGGCCAAGATCCGCAAGAAGCGCAACTCGCCGCTGTCCTGGCTGCGCCCGGACGCCAAGAGCCAGGTCACCCTGCGCTATGAAAACGGCGAAGTCTCGGCCATCGACGCGGTGGTGCTGTCGACCCAGCATGCCCCGGGCATCAAGCAGAAGGACCTGATCGAGGCCGTCCGCGAAGATATCATCAAGCCGGTGCTGCCGGCCAAGTGGCTGCACAAGGGCACCAAGTTCCACATCAACCCGACCGGCAAGTTCGAGATCGGCGGCCCGGTGGGCGATTGCGGCCTGACCGGCCGCAAGATCATCGTCGACACCTACGGCGGTTGGGCCCGTCACGGTGGTGGCGCCTTCTCCGGCAAGGACCCGTCCAAGGTCGACCGTTCGGCCGCTTACGCCGCCCGCTACGTTGCCAAGAACGTGGTTGCCGCCGGCCTGGCCGACCGTTGCGAAGTGCAGGTCTCCTACGCCATCGGCGTGGCTGAGCCGACCTCGATCTCGGTCACCACCTTCGGCACCGGCAAGATCAGCGACGACAAGATCGAGAAGCTGATCCGCAAGCACTTCGACCTGCGCCCGTACGGCATCATCAAGATGCTGGACCTGATCCACCCGATGTACCAGCAGACCGCCGCCTACGGTCACTTCGGCCGCAAGCCGAAGGAATTCAGCTACCTCAACGGCGAAGGCGAGACCGTCAACGCCACGGCCTTCTCCTGGGAGAAGACCGACCGCGCCGCCGCCCTGCGCGCCGACGCCAAGCTGAAGTAAGACCGACGGGTAGAGCCGACTGTTAGTCGGCTGACCTTGCAGAAGGGCCGCGAAAGCGGCCCTTCTGCTTTGCGTAGAGTCGAGCTTGCTCGACTGCTCCTGGCAACCTCAGTCGAGCAAGCTCGACTCTACGCGGCCCGTGCCCGATACAATCGGCGCATGTCGACCGAACTGAAAACCCACCAGCTGTCCATGACCGTGCTGATGTCGCCGGACATGGCCAATTTCTCCGGCAAGGTCCACGGCGGCGCCGTCCTGCGCCTGCTCGACCAGGTGGCCTATGCCTGCGCCAGCCGCTACGCCGGCAGCTACGTGGTCACCCTGTCGGTGGACCAGGTGATGTTCCGCCAGCCCATTGCGGTGGGTGAACTGGTCACCTTCCTGGCCTCGGTGAACTACACCGGCACCTCATCGATGGAGATCGGGGTGAAGGTGGTGGCCGAGGACATCCTCAAGCGCAGCGTGCGCCATGCCAACAGCTGCTTCTTCACGATGGTGGCGGTGGACGAGGCCGGCAAGCCGACCGCCGTGCCGCCGCTGCAGCTGGAAACCAGCGACGAGCGCCGCCGCCATGCCGCAGCCCTGATCCGCCGCCAGCTGCGCCAGGAAATGGAACAGCGGCATCTGGAACTGCTGGCCTCGAACCCGCCGTCGCCGGAGGGTTGACCGCGCTCGCCGGGCACGGCCCGGCGCTACCCTTCCTGTTCGGGCAGATAGGGCGACAGGAAAGGCTCGATGTTCAACAGTGGATCGGCCTGCGCGAGTGCGGCCGACGCGTCCACCGAGGACAACACGTACATGTAGTAGTCGTAACCGAAGTGAACTTCGGCGCTGTCGCCCACCAGCTTGCACCAGATGACATTGCGCAGCACGTCACGCGCCACCCGCTCGATCCCATCCAGATCCAGCAGCTGGCCCTCGTGGTAATTGCGTGAGTCACGCCGTTCAAGCGACTGGATACGCAGTGACTCGACGCCGATGCCGACGCAGAAACGCCTGATCGCATCCAGATAGGCTTGCTCGACAACGAGGTAATCCTCAAGGCTTACCAGGCTGCCGACATCGCCGAAGTCCGTCCACTCTTCGGGCGGTGAGCAGAGGTACCCCTCGGGCATCCGCTGCCAGTATTTGGTGATACGCCAGGAATGCTCCATGGGGCGAGAGGATAACGGAACCGACTTCGCGGTGTAGCCGGCCAGCGGCCGGCACTACCGCAACTTCAACCGGTGTTCTGCACGCCCTGCGAAACGCCGTTCACGCAGGCCACCAGCGCACGCAGCAGATCGTCGTCTTCGCGCCCGCTGGCCCGCCAGCGCCGCAGCAGATCGACCTGCAGCACGCTGATCGGGTCCACGTAGGGATTGCGCAGGCGGATCGACAGCGCCAGGCGCGCGTCGTGGTCCAGCAGGGTCTGCTGGTCCAGCAGCGCCAGCAACCAGTGCCGGGTCAGTTCAAGTTCGCGCTGCACCTGCGGGAAGAAGCGCGCGTGCAGGTCGCCGGACAGCAGCGAGAACTGCTCGGCAATGGTGATATCGCCCTTGGACAACACCATGGCGATGTCGTCCAGGAACGTGCGGAAAAAGGGCCAGTCACGCGCCATCGTGCGCAGCGTCGCTTCATGGCCCGCATCGACTGCCGCCTGCAGGCCGCTGCCCACGCCGTACCAGCCGGGAATGACCGCACGCGCCTGGCTCCAGGCGAACACCCACGGAATCGCCCGCAGATTGCCCAGCGCCGCGTCCTGGCCCAGCCGACGCGACGGCCGCGAGCCCAGGGTCATCCGCTCGATCACATCGATCGGCGTGGCGGTGCGGAAGTAGTCCATGAACTGCGGTTGGCCCACGAACGCCCGATAGACCTCACTGCTCGCTGCAGCCACCTGGTCCATCACCGGCCGCCAGTCGTCTTCGCGCGGTTCGGCCGCACGCGGCCGCAGGCTGGCGCGCAGCACGGCGCCGGTGGCCTGTTCCAGCGACCGCAGCGCCAGCGCTCGGATGCCGTACTTGCGGTGGATCACCTCGCCCTGCTCGGTTACCCGCAGGCGCCCATCGATGCTGCCGCGCGGCGATGCATCCACCGCGTGGGTGGTCTTGCCACCGCCGCGGCTGATCGAACCACCACGGCCATGGAAGAAGGTCAGGCGGATGCCAGCCTCGGCCGCGACATCCAGCAGTTCCACCTGCGCACGCTGCAGGCCCCAGCGCGACGCGGCGATGCCGCCGTCCTTGCTGCTGTCCGAGTACCCAAGCATCACCATCTGCACGTCATCGCGTGCACGCAGATGCGCGCGGTACACCGGATCCTCCAGCAGATCTCGCAGGGTGGCGGTACCACGCTTGAGGTCGTCCACGGTTTCAAACAGCGGCGCGATGTCGAGCGGCACGCCGCCATCGGCATCGACCAGGCCACCGCGCCGCGCCAGCGCCAGCACGGCCAGCACGTCGCCGCGATCGTGCGCCATGGAAATGATGTAGCTGCCCAGTGCATCGCCGCCATGGCGTGCACGTGCATCGGCCAACGCCGCGAACACCGCATCCAGGCGCTGGTTGCCCTCGTCATCGGCCTTGGGCAGCGGCTTTTCGCCGCTGGCATGCGGGCCCAGCAGCCGCGCCCGGCCCAGCGCATCCAGCGCCTGCCATGCATCCTCGCCGCCCAGCACCGAGGCCAGCGCGCGCGCATGCACGCTCGATTCCTGGCGCACATCCAGGCGCGCCAGATGGAAACCGAAGGTCTTCACCCGCCACAGCAGTCGCTGCACGGCAAAGCCACCGGCGTGCTCACCGCGGTTGGCGCTCAGGCTGTCCAGGATCAGCTGCAGATCCTCGATCAGTTCATCGGGGCCAGCGTAGGCGCCTTGGCCATCATCCAGCGTGGCCTGCAGGCGCGCGCGCATGCGGTCGTTGAGCAGGCGGTATGGCATGTCGGCGTGGCGCGGGCGCGACTGCACCTTTGGCAGAAGCTGCTGGTAGTGCGCCACGCGCGCCTGCAGCGCATCGCTCACGCCCACCCGTTCGGTGGACTGGCTGAGCAGGCTGGCCAGCTGCAGCAGCTCCTTCTGGTAGCGCCCGAGCACGGCCTGCCGCTGTGCATCCAACGTGTTGCGGATGGTGCCGGCATCCACGTTCGGGTTGCCGTCCATGTCGCCGCCGACCCACGTGCCGAAGCGCAGCAGCCGCGGCAGCGGCAGCTCCTCGCCGTAGGTATCGCGCAGCGCCTGCTGCAGCGATTCGTACAGCACCGGAATCACCCGGTACAGCACCTGCACCAGGTAGAAACCCACGTGTTCGCGTTCGTCATCCACCGTGGGCCGTACCGGCGATGAGTCGGTGGTCTGCCACGACGCGGTCAGCGCCATGCGGAAGCGTGCGGCATCGGCCGCCGCTTCACCGGGCGTGCGCTGGCCATCCAGGTTGTCCACCAGGCTGGCCACCATCAACTGTTCTTTTTCCAGCAGCGCGCGGCGCACCGCTTCGGTGGGATGGGCCGTGAAGACCGGCTCGATATCGATGCGCGGCAACCACTGCGCAAGTTCCTCCAGGCCCACGCCCTGCGCCTGCAGGTGCTGCAGTGCGTCCTGCAGGCCATCGGGCTGCGGTGCGGCGGTGCCGGCACGCTGGTAATCGCGGCGGCGGCGGATGCGGTGCACGCGCTCGGCGATGTTGACCACCTGGAAGTACGTGCTGAACGCACGCACCATGGTTTCCGCCTGCTGCGGCGTGCGACCGGCCAGGCCATCGGACAGCTCGGACAGCGGTGCGTGGTTCTCGCGGCGCGCGATCGCGCGGGTACGCACGTCCTCGACGTCGTCGAGGAACGCGGCGGAAACCTGTTCGACCAGCAGGTCGCCGACCAGTGCGCCCAGTCGGCGCACGTCATCGCGAAGCGGAAGATCGGGGGAAGCGAATTCGATGCTGCTGCGGTACTCGTTCATCGGCGACGCACGAACCTCTGGGCATGATCCGTCGCCAAGCCTACCCCAGTTCGCCGCCGTTGCTGCGGCGCGAAAATGGTTTCATCTGCACGTATCGCGATGAAAGCCGTCGAGCATGGCTCGACGCTACATCGGCTGCGGCGGCCCCCGTTGCAGGGGCCGCCGCCACACACGCCTCAGCGCTTCTTCTTCGCCTTGCCCTGCGGCACTGGGCCCAGGGTCTGTTCCAGCCAGCGCTCACTTTCGGCCAGCATGGTCATGATCGATTCGCGTGCGCGGTAGGCATGCGACTCGTTGGGCAGCATCACCAGCCGCGCGGTACCGCCCAGGCCCTTCACTGCCGCGAACATGCGCTCGCTCTGGATCGGGAACGTGCCGGAGTTGTTGTCGTCCACGCCGTGGATGAACAGGATCGGATCCTTGATGTCACCGGCGTAGTTGAATGGCGACATCTTCTGGTAGACGTCCTGCGCCTGCCAGTAGTTGCGTTCCTCGGCCTGGAAACCAAACGGGGTGAGCGTGCGGTTGTAGGCGCCGCTGCGGGCGATGCCGGCCTTGAACAGGCGCGTGTGCGCCAGCAGGTTGGCGGTCATGAACGCACCGTAGGAATGGCCGCCGATGGCGATGTGGTCACGATCGGTCACGCCACGGCGCACCACTTCGTCCACCGCGGCCTGCGCATTGGCCACCAGCTGTTCGATGTAGGTGTCGTTGGGTTCCTTGTCGCCCTCGCCGATGATCGGCATGGTTGGGCTGGCCAGCACCACGTAGCCCTTGGCCAGGAATGCCTGCGGCCCCCAGTAGCTGACCGCGTTGAAGCGGTACGGCGAATCGGTCACCTGGCTGGCGGCGGCGGCACTCTTGAACTCACCCGGGTAGGCCCACATCAGCAGCGGGCGCGGGCCATCGCGCTTGGGATCGTAGCCCGGCGGCAGCAGCAGCGTGGCGGTCAGGTCCACGCCGTCGGCACGCTTGTAGCGGATCTGCTCCTTCTGCACGCCCTTCAACTGCGGCAACGGATGAGCGAAGTGGGTCAGCGCGCGCGGCGCGGCACTGGCATCGGCCAGCGACTGCACCTGGTAGTTGGCCGGCTCGTCCGGGCTCTCGCGGGTCAGCAGCAACGAGGTGCCTTCCTGGTCCAGCAGCGCGACCGGCAGCGAATAGGCCGGTGCCTGCGAATGGAACAAACGGGTGGCCTTGCGGCTTTCGATGTCGAAGCGGTCCACGAACGGACGGTCGCCTTCCGGCGAAGCGCCCTGCCCGTACAGGAAGATGCTGCGGCCATCGGCGGTGGTCTGCAGGCGCGCGCGACCATTCACATCGCGCACCACACCGGCGCGGCCCGGGTCGTTGTAGCGGTCCTGCGCATCGCGGTCCCACAGCAGCTGCGGCGCCTGCGCGGCGTCGTCCGGGGCAATGCGCCAGGTCTTGCTGTTGCGGGTCTTCCACCACGACTCATTGAGCAGGGCCAGATCGCCGCGGCCCCAGGTGATGCCGGCGAAACGGCTGCCCAGCTGGGCCAGGGTCACCGGCGGCTTCTCGAACGGCGCGGCCTGCATGAACACCGCATCGCGCACCTTGGCGTCGCGGCTCGGATCGCCGCCATCCTGCGCCTCGGCCCAGACCAGGGTGGCCGGTGCATCGGCGCGCCAGCTGATGTCACGCACGCCGGTCACTTCGGCATCGTTGCCGGTCGGCAACCCTTCCACCAGCGGCCGCACGGCCACGGTATGGGCCAACTGGCCGTTGCGGTCCAGCACTTCAATGCGGCGCGGGAAGCTGCCCACCGGCACCACGTAGGAATACGGACGCTGCACGCGCTGGCTGAGCACGTAGTTGCCGTCGGGCGATACGCTGAAGTCCAGATAGATGCCCGCCGCACCCAGCGCACGGGCTTGCCCGTCCAGGCCGACCTGCATCGGCTGGGCCTTGGCGTAGTAGTCGAACAGGCGCGCGTCGGCCTCGTTCTTCAGCAGGTCCTGGTAGGTGCGGATGGAGACCACGCCGCTGCTCTTGCCGGTCTGCTGCACGGCCGGACCGGTGGGCACGCCATCGGCCGGCGGCGGATCACCTGCGCCTGCCACGCGGGTCATGACGATCAGCCCACGGCTGTCCGGCAGCCACTGGTAGCCCTCGCCAAACACCGTGTTCAGACCGGCCTGCAGGCGGCGGGCGCTGCCAGCGGCCACGTCCACCAGCCACAGTTCGTTGGCACCGCTGGCCGCGTCCACCTGGTTGAAGGCCAGCCACTTCTGGTCGGGCGACCAGGACAGGCCGGCAATCGACAACTGCGCCGGCAGGCCACTGATCTGCCGCTCCTTGCCATCGGCCACGTTCATCAGCCACAGCTTCTGGCCGAAGCTGAAACGGCTGTCGGAGAAGGTGCGCGGGTTGATGCGCACGCCGGCCAGCTTCAGTTCCGGCTGCGCCACCACCTGGATCGACGGCAGCGACGGCATCTGCATCAACGCGGCCACGTCGCGGCGCGGCGACAGGGACAGCGTGGGCGCACGCGGCGCGTCCACCACCGCCTGGAGCGCGGCCGACGGCAGTTCGTAGCCGGCGGCGGCCTGGGCGGCGGCGGCCGGGGCGGTACCGGCCGACCAGGCCAGCGGCGCTACGGCCAGCAGGGCCATCGACAGGACCAGACCGGTCCAGCGCCGCTGGCGGCGCGCGTGCTTGCT
This sequence comes from Stenotrophomonas sp., assembly GCF_032056425.1. Lineage (GTDB taxonomy): Bacteria > Pseudomonadota > Gammaproteobacteria > Xanthomonadales > Xanthomonadaceae > Stenotrophomonas. Next base: position 83,799 of record NZ_DAMBCN010000003.1, on the reverse strand, counting down.
CATCATTCTTCCTGTTTCGGTGCGTGAAGACCCCGACCTTAACAGGCAGCGCCACGGCCCCCATCTGCCGATGGTTGGGGGCCGCGATATACTGGGCGTTCTCCCCTGCCGAGGGGCGCTGCGACCGGAACCCATGAGGCCCGGCCAGGCTCGGTAAGGTGGCTTTGTAACAACGGCGCCCGGCTAGATACGAGCATCTGCTCGTCCACAACCGGAGCTACTGCATGAACGCTGTTGCCAAGTCCTTCTCCACCGAAGGCGACTACAAGATCCGCGACATCACCCTGGCCGACTGGGGCCGCAAGGAACTGGACATCGCCGAGCATGAAATGCCGGGCCTGATGTCGATCCGCCGCAAGCACGCTACCAGCCTGCCGCTGAAGGGCGTGCGCGTGACCGGTTCGCTGCACATGACCATCCAGACCGCGGTGCTGATCGAAACCCTGAAGGACATCGGCGCCGACGTGCGCTGGGCCTCGTGCAACATCTTCTCCACCCAGGACCACGCCGCCGCGGCCATCGCCGCCACCGGCACCCCGGTGTTCGCCTGGAAGGGGGAAACCCTGGAAGAGTACTGGGACTGCACCCTGGACGCGCTGACCTTCACCCTGGCCGACGGCACCCTGACCGGCCCGGAGCTGGTGGTGGACGACGGCGGTGACGTGACCCTGCTGATCCACAAGGGCTACGAGCTGGAAAACGGCAGCGACTGGGTCAACACCGCTTCGTCCTCGCACGAAGAACAGGTCATCAAGAACCTGCTCAAGCGCGTTGCCAGCGAGCGCCCGGGTTACTGGGGCCGCGTGGTGAAGGACTGGAAGGGCGTCTCCGAAGAGACCACCACCGGCGTGCACCGCCTGTACCAGCTGGCCCAGGCCGGCACCCTGCTGATCCCGGCGATCAACGTCAACGACTCGGTCACCAAGAGCAAGTTCGACAACCTGTACGGCTGCCGTGAATCGCTGGCCGACGGCCTGAAGCGCGCGATGGACGTGATGCTGGCCGGCAAGGTGGCCGTGGTCTGCGGCTACGGCGACGTGGGCAAGGGCTGCGCCGCCTCGCTGCGTGCCTACGGCGCGCGCGTGATCGTCACCGAGATCGACCCGATCTGCGCCCTGCAGGCGGCGATGGAAGGCTACGAAGTCAACACCATCGAATCGACCCTGGGCCGTGCCGACCTGTACGTCACCACCACCGGCAACAAGGACATCATCCGCATCGAGCACCTGAGCGCGATGAAGGACCAGGCCATCGTCTGCAACATCGGCCACTTCGACAACGAAATCCAGGTCGATGCGCTGGTGGCGTTCCCGGGCGTGCAGCACGTGAACATCAAGCCGCAGGTGGACAAGTACATCTTCCCCAACGGCAATGCGATCTTCCTGCTGGCCGAAGGCCGCCTGGTGAACCTGGGCTGCGCCACCGGCCACCCGAGCTTCGTCATGTCCAACTCGTTCGCCAACCAGACCCTGGCCCAGATCGACCTGTGGGCCAACAAGGACAGCTACGAGAAGAAGGTCTACCTGCTGCCCAAGCACCTGGACGAAGAAGTGGCCCGCCTGCACCTGGAAAAGATCGGCGTGAAGCTGACCACCCTGACCCAGGAACAGGCCGACTACATCGGCGTGCCGGTGGAAGGCCCGTTCAAGCCGGACCACTACCGCTACTGATCGTGCCCGGGGTCGGATCCTTTTCCGCAGGAAAGGGCGCTGACCCCCGCAACGGCTACACACAGAACGGGCGCCTTCGGGCGCCCGTTCCGCGTTCCGCGCGCCCTGTCACAGAGCCCTACGAAGTCGCTTGCTACGCTCTCCCCCCTGCGGCCCCCGCCGCAGGTGTTCCAGTGCCCAGCCCGCTTCGTGCGGCCGCCACGGCGCCCCCCGTTCCATGGTTCGCCCCATGCCTGCCGCCCGCAGGCCATGCGCCAGGACGCAGACATCAAAGGATCGACATGCAGCGCAAGAGTGAACGTATGACCCGGACCCTGAAGCCCCTGATGACCCTGTGCTGGGTGGCCCTGCTGGCCGCCTGCGCCCCGACGTCCGGCGACGCCCAGGCCACCGCGCCGGCAGCAGCCAGCGAACCGGCCGGCACCGGCGGCAGCAGCGCCAACGCCCCGGTCGCCGCCCCCGCAGGCAGCACGGCCTGCGCCGACGGCGCATCGCCGGCGCAGGCCCTGATCTGCAAAGACCCGGCCCTGACCGGGCTGGACGCGGACCTGGGCAAGGCGGTGGCGGCCGCACAGGCCACCCTGGACAGTGCAGGCCAGACCCGGCTGCAGGCCGAGCAGCAGCGCTGGACCCAGCACACGCGCGACCTGTGCGGCGACGCACAGTGCCTGCAGCAGGTGTTCGCCGACCGCATCAAGGTGCTGACCGCCACCCGTGGCGGCCTGGTCGACCAGGATGCCTGCGAAACGCCCGACGGCCAGCAGCAATGCGTGGACACGCTGGTTCTGCGCGATCCCAACAGCCAGCTGGCTGCCTTCAACACGCTGCTGGGTGAAAACGGCCAGGAAGGCCGCCTGCTGGGCTGCACTGCCGCCACCAACATGGGCGGCGGACCGAATGCCCTGCTGGCGGCCAACTGCACCCAGGAAACCGCCGCCGGCAAGCGCAACGTGCAGCTGTGCAGCAACCAGATGGTCGGCCAGTTCGCGCTGGAACCGGCACCGGCCGCGTATGGCCCCCAGGCCACCCGGCAACTGCTCGGCTTCACCCAGCAGCACTGCGCCGGCTGACCTTCGCCGGGCGCACCCGCCTCCTTTCTCTCATTGAAGGACGATGACCATGGCAACGGATTCCACGATTACCCGTGAACAGCTGTCCACGCTGTTCCTCAACACTGAGCTGGGTGGCAATACCCGCCACCTGGACCACTTTGCATACGCGCAGAAGGGTGCCAGCACCTACTCGTTCGGGCTGGTGCAGTTCGACGTCGGCGGCAATCCGCAGGCCCGGCGCTTCCTGCGCGACAACGGCTTCACCGCCGGTGACATCGAACTGCTTTCCCAGCAGGGCGGGCTGAACACCCAGCAGCTGGCGGCGCTCGACGCCAAGCTGCAGGCCATTCCGCAGGCGAAGATGGACGAGCTCACCAACGCAAAGCTGGACAGCGCCATCGAACGCGTAGACGAAGCCATCGCCAAGGTGCGTGCAACCAACCCGGCCGCGGCCGATGCCATCGCGGCCAACCCGGAACTGCAGCTGGCCATGGCCGACTACGACAACCAGTTCGGCAGCATGGGCCCGCAGTTCATCAACTATCTGGCCGGCAACGCGGAAAAGCTGCAGGGCGGCACCATACAGGCCGGCAATCCGCCAACCCGCGGCGACGTGCAGAACTTCGTCGATGCCACCAAGTACGGCATCCAGGCGCCGGGCGCCGTGGCCAGCCGCGATGAGCGCTTCGACCGGGCCATGACCCAGCTCGGCATCACTCCCACCCATGCCCCCTCGCATGGTTCGCCCGGCACGCCTGCCGGCAACGGCGTGCTGGTGAACGGCAGCAAGGGCGATGAGGTGCAGGCCATGCAGCAGAAGCTGTCGGACCTGGGCTACCTGGGCAAGGACGGCAAGCCGCTGGTGGCCGATGGTGATTTCGGCCCCGGCACCCTGGAAGCGGTCAAGCAGTTCCAGCGTGACCACCAGCTCACCGTTGACGGCAAGGCCGGCGGCGCAACCCTGGGGGCGCTGGATGCAGCCACCCAGCAGCGCGCGCAGGCGTCCGAACAGGAACGCGCAGCGGCCGAACCGACCATGGCCACCCCGGGCCACGCCGACAACCCGCGTTACCAGCAGGTCGTGGAAAAGCTGGAAGCGCTGGAAGAACAGCGCCGCCAGGGCGGTCTGTCGCCGCTGTTCAATGACCGCAGCCAGCTCGAGAACGCCGCGGGCCAGGTGGCTTACGAGTCCAAGGTGGCCGGCATGAGCCAGGTCGATACCGTGCTGGCGCGGCCGGACAACCAGGGCGTGTTCGCGGTGCAGGGCCAGCTCGGCGATCCCGCCATGCACCGCACCTACGTCGACCTGTCGCAGGCGGTGAACCAGAAGCTGCAGGACAGCACGCGGCAGAGCCAGGCGCTGGACAACGAGCTGTCGCAGCGGCAGACCCAGGAACAGATACAGACGCAGCAGTCGATGTCGCGCTGATCCCGCGTCGCGGGGTCGGATCCCTTTCACCGGAAAGGGCTCCGACCCCATGGCCAGGATCTACATGCGCTGCCGGTCATCGTGCAGGGCACGCTGGCACTGTGCGGCGAAGTCGCGGCGCCAGGCCTCCAGGTCGAAGCCCTCGCGCTGCCGGAAGGAAACCGTCTCGCTGCTCAAGGCGTAGCAGCGGTTCTGGCTCACGCGCAGTGCCGCCAGCGTGTCTCCCGCCTCCCAGCACTGATCAATGCACGCCTGCATCAGCGCATAGTCCGGGTTGGTCTTGGCGCCGCCGAAGGCGAACCCCATCTGCTGGGCCATCGCCAGCACAGGATCGCCGGCCGCATCGGTGGCCCGCAGCATGCGCAGCACCCCGGGCTCGGGAATGCCGAAAGCCCAGTTGGCCAGGATCGCCGCACGTGCCGCCGCCACGGCCGCCGCATGCTGGCCCAGGCGCATCTGCTGCCCTGCCAGCATGGCCCACGCGCGCTGCAGTTCCGGAAAGTGGCTGCAGGCATCCTCCAGCAACCCGATTGCCTGGGCCGGTTCAGCGGCCTGTACATGCCGCTGCGCGCGCTCGATCAAGGGCAACGGCGATCCCGCATCCGGTACCGCGTGCTCACGCGGCTCGCAGCCGTCATCGTCGTCCTGTTCCGCGCCACCGGCATCCAGCCACTGCGCGAAGACATCCAGCGAGGAATGGCGGAAGACCATGCGCCCTTCGTCATGGAACATTTCGCAGACCACGGGCGGCTCCGCCTCGCGACCCAGCGGCCAGTACAGACCGAACTGATCACCGTTGCCCAGTGCACCTTCGGCGAGCGGCCAGAAGCCCTGCGGTGGGTACGGGCCCGCACACGGCTCGCTATCCAGGGTCAGGCCATGAAGCAGGGGCGGTGCGCGCATGATGAAATTCCAGACGGTGTGCAGCGCGCATTATCGCAGGGGCCCGCCAGTAGCCTCGGTCAAGGCAGGCCCGCGCCTGCGCGCTACGATGCACGCATGACCCCCGCCATCAATCTGCTCAAGCGCGAGAACATCGCCCACAGCGTGCGCAGCTACGTGCACGATGCCCAGGCCGCCTCCTATGGTGGCGAAGCCGTGGAGAAGCTCGGCCTGGATCCGGCACAGGTGTTCAAGACCCTGCTGGCCAGCACCGACACCCACGAACTGCTGGTGGCCATCGTGCCGGTCGCCGGTCAGCTGGACCTGAAGGCGCTGGCCGAAGCCGCCCACTGCAGGAAATGCGAGATGGCCGCTGCCGATGCAGCACAGCGCGCGACCGGCTATCTGGTCGGTGGCATCAGCCCGCTGGGCCAGAAAAAGCGCCTGCGTACCTTCCTCGACGCCAGTGCGGAATCCCTGCACACGCTGCACGTCAGTGCGGGTCGTCGCGGCCTGGAGGTGGAACTGGCACCGGCTGACCTGCTGCGGCTGACCGGCGGCCAGTTCGCGACCATCGGCAAGGCGCGCTGATGCGCTGGCCCTGGTCTGCGGCGCCAGCCCCCATGCTGCGCGATGCCCAGGCCCAGGCGCTGCTGCAGGACCTGCTGTCAGGCGACGGCGGGCGCATCACCGACGCTGCACGCACGCTCGCCTGCCTGTTCGATGCCGCGCCACTGGATGCGCTGGCGCCGCATGCGGCGTTGATCGAGCAGCGCAGCGCAGGCATTGCGCTGGGCGGCATGCTGGTCAGCAACCAGGCACACCTGAAGGCTGCGCTGCAGCGGCTGCGTTACTGGCAGGCGGGCGCCGGCTGCCTGTGTGCACTCAACCCCGGCTATCCGTTCTTCGACCCTCGTCGGCTGATCGAACACGGGCAGATGCAGCTGCTGTCGCTCGACGCAGCGGAGGATGGCTGGGGCGACTGCCACAGCGTCGCCTGCACCCACTGCGGCCAGCACTGGCAGGCCATCGACCGCGAGTATCACTACCCGTGGTGGGAGTGGAAAACCATCGAACGGTGAAGCAGCCACGCATGGCGTGGCTCTACTGACAACACGGGTAGATCCACGCCATGCGTGGATACGTCTCCCCCGCCATCAACACCACGAGTAGATCCACGCCATGCGTGGATGCGCATGACCCGCCCTGCCCCTACGGCCGCCAGTTGGCGTTGTTTTCCCAGAATTCCACCGAACGCCGGTACGCCTCGCGGTCCAGCGGCACGCCGGAACCGCCCTCCTCCACGCCCAGCGCATTGCGCATCATGGTGATCGGGGCCATCGGCACTTCTTCCGGCTCGGCGGTGTAGATGCAGCCGACGATGCCCCAGTCGGCTTCGATCGGCGAGCCTTCCTTCGCCAGCTGCTCGGCGCTGTACAGGATCACCACCAGGTAGTTCGCGCGCGGCGATTCCACGCCCTCGAACCACCGCACCAGTACCGGCAGCTCCTCGCGGTTGCGCGCTTCATAGCCGCTGCGCAGCAGGTGCCGGTTGGCATCAGTGACCGGCACGGTCAGGCAGCGCGTGCTGGTCCAGTTCTCATAGACGAACAGTTTGCAGAACGGCGCATAGCCATCCAGCACCTTGAACGGCGCATGCGCGTTCAAGTGCGCCTGGAACTGCTCGGCGCTGACGTCCTGGATGGTGTTGCCACGCGGCACGCGCGGGAACAGGCGGGGACGGGCGAATTCGGTGAGGACGATGGACATGGTCAGTGCAGGCAGGGGTCTCTGCACAGGGTAACCCCTGCATGGACCTACAGCGCCATCCGTTCGCGCAGCTCCCGTGCCTGCCGCCTCGACACTTCCACCTCGCTGCCATCATCCAACGCCAGATCGTAGCCATCACCCACACTGGGGGTCACCGAGCGGATGCGGCGCAGGTTCACCAGCGTGTTGCGGTTGGCACGGAAAAACATGTCCGCTGGCAGTCGCGCCTCCAGTGCACTCAGACTGCGCGCCAGCAGTGCGTTCTGGTCGCGGAACCACAGGCGCGTGTAATTGCCATCCACCACCAGCCGGCGGATCTCGCCCACCGCCACGAACCAGCACCGTTCGCCGTCGCGCACGAACACCTGGTCCTGCGGGTTCAAGCGATTGCCGCTGGCCAGCGGCGGCGCGGCAGGCACCTCACGCTGGCGTGCCCGCTGCAACGCGTCCAGCAACCGCGGTGCCTCCACCGGCTTGACCAGGTAATCCAGCGCGTTGGCCTGGAAGGCGCGCACCGCATAGGTGTCATACGCGGTGACAAACACCACCGCCGGCACGGTCTCCAGCCCGTCCAGCACATCGAATCCGCTGCCGGTCGGCATCTGCACATCCAGCAGCACCAGGTCCGGTGCCAGCGTGGTGATCGACGCGCGGGCGGCGGGTACATCATCGGCCTCGCCCACGCACTGCACCCACGGCCAGGCCGACAACAGCGTGCGCAGTTCCTGCCGCGCCAGGCGCGCATCATCGACGATCAACACACGCAGCAGGTCATTCATTGCGGAATCTCCAGCAGCGCCTGCATGTTCTCGCCCGCTGGCCGCAGGGTGAATTGCCCCTGGCTGCCGAGCTGCGCACGCAGGTAGGCCAGGCCGACGCCATGGCCATGGGGGGGGCCGCTGCCGCCAGCCCGCGGGTTGTCCACCCGCAGGCGCAGCACGCCATGGTCCAGCGCGGCATGGATCCGCACCTCCCCACCACCCGGGCGCTGGGCAATGCCGTGCTTGATCGCGTTTTCCACCAGCAGTTGCAGCGCCATCGCAGGCAGCAGTGCCTGCAGAGCGTCGGCATTGATGTGGCGGTGCACCTGCAGGCGCTGTTCGAAGTGAATGCTTTCGATGGCCAGATAGTCATCGACCACGGCCAGCTCCTCGGCCAGGGTGACCTGCTCGCTGCGGTTGTGCGCCAATGCCTGGCGCAACGTACGCGACAGCCGGGTGACCATGTCGCGGGCGCGCTCGGGGTCTTCCAGGATCAGCGCGCGCAGGTTGTTCAGTGCATTGAACACGAAGTGCGGATTGAGCCGCGCACGCAGGGCATCGCGCTCCAAAGCGTTGCGTTCGGCCTCGGCGCGCAGGCGGGCCAGTTCGGCATGGCGCGCACGGCGCACGCTGTGCAGGCCGGCCCACACCGCCGTCCACAGTCCCAGCACCAGCACGGTATTGAGCCAGTAGACCACGCGTGCAAGCGGGCGGAAATCGGCCGGCCGGCCAGCGAAATCCACCCAGCCCAGCGCCAGTGCCGGCTGCAGCACGGCCGTCAGCAGCAGCTGCGCCAGCGCCGCGCCCAGCAACACCGCCAGCGCCAGCCGCACGGCCAGCGCGCCGACCTCCAGCTGCCACCACTGGCGCGCCAATGCCAGCGCGCGAACTCCCCCGCTGACACCGCACAGTGCAAGGGCCAAACCCACGCTGATCAACGTTCCGCCGCTGCTGGCGCCGGCACCGAAGACACCGCTCATCGCCAGACTGAGCGCGCAGAACAGCGCCCAGCCGATGCCGTTGATCAACCAGAAGCGCGGCGTGGAGGAGGTATCAGGCATGGCGGCAACCCAGGGCAACAAGCATCAGCGGTGGCTGTCCAGAAACGCCTGCACCTGCGTCTGCAGCCAGTGCGGATCATCCCACATCAGGAAATGGTGGCCGTCGGCGCTCAGTTCGATGCGCACACCCGGCAGTGCCGCGTACTGCGTCTGGAAGATCGTGCGCGCCGAGGCCTCGGTGGCACCGAAGGACTGGTAAGAGGCCCACGCCCCGAGCACCAGCGTGGGCGAACGGATGCCGGACACGGCCTGCCGCAGATCATGCACCAGCATCGAATACATTGCGGCGGCCGTGGTGGCCCGGTCACTGTCGCGGCCCCAGCGTTTCAGTTCCGGCAGCCGCTCGGCGACGTTGGTCAACGGTGCCAGCCCCGCCTCGGCCTGCGCCTGGTAGCTGGCCGCGTCCGCCGCCAGCATGGAGGCGCGCATCTGCCCGGCCAGCGTGCGCACGCTCTGCGCGGTGGCCTGTGGATTCTGCATGCCGGCATAGAACGGCACGGCATCGACAATGACCAACGGCCCCAGCGCATCCGGCTCCTGCACTGCCATGTCCAGGGTCACCACGCCGCCCAGGCTGTGGCCGATCACCGCCGGATGGTCCAGCTTCTGCTCATGCACATAGGCCAGCAGCTGATCGCGCATGGCCGGCAGGAAATCGTCCGGCAGCGGATCCGCAGGCGCAGCGCCGGCGAAACCAGGCAGCTGGACCAGATGGCACTGCACATCCTTCAGCGCCAGGCAGGTCTGGCGCCAGACCTCTGCACTGCTGTTCAGGCCGGGAATCATCAGCAGCGGCCGCCCCGTGCCGACAACCTCGACCTGGAGGGCGCCACTGGGTGTCGCGGCAGCATGCACCGGCCCCCCCGCCCCCAGCGTCATCGCCACGCCGATCATCGCCAGTCGTGCCAACAGTGTCTTCATGGTTGTGCTCCATCATCGGCGAAAGTGCCATGCGCGCAGCGTGCCGGCGGTCCATGGCCCAGGGTTGCCCTTCAGGAGCAACGGCCGCGCAGCGGGATGAACGGTCGCCCGCCAGGGGCCACTTCTCGCCCACACAAATTCACATCCATCTTGATGAAGCGATATACTAGCCCCTACCCGCCGCCGCCGCCCGTGCCATGACCGCCATCAGCTTCGAGTTCTACCCGCCCAAGACCGACGAGCAGCGTGGCCAGCTGGACCGTGCCGCCGCCAGGCTGAAGATCTACGCGCCCGAGTATGTGTCCTGTACCTTCGGCGCCGGGGGCTCCACGCTCAGCTACACCTCTGAAACGGTGCGCCATCTCAACCAGCACCATGGCTTCGAAGCGGCGCCTCATCTGTCCTGCGTGGGCGGGACCCGCCAGGAGATCCGCGAACTGCTGAAGCTGTATCGCGCCATCGGCTGCCGCCGCCTGGTCGCGTTGCGCGGCGACCTGCCGTCGGGCATGGGTTTCCCCGGCGACATGCGCTACGCCGCTGAACTGATCGCCTTCATCCGCGCCGAGCACGGCGATGCCTTCCGCATCGAAGTGGGTGCCTACCCGGAAACCCATCCGCAGGCGCCGGACGCATTGGCGGACCTGAAGCACTTCAAGGCCAAGATCGATGCCGGTGCCGATGCTGCCATCACCCAGTACTTCTTCAATGCCGATGCGTATTTCCACTTCGTGGACGCCGTGCGCAAGCTGGGCGTGACCGTGCCGATCGTGCCGGGCATCATGCCCATTGCCAACTTCAGCCAGCTTCGCCGGTTTTCCGAACAATGCGGCGCCGAGATCCCGCGCTGGATCGGGCGCAGGATGCAGGCCTACGGCGATGATGCGGAATCGGTGCGGGCGTTCGGTGCCGAAGTGGTGGCCCGAATGTGCCAGCGCCTGGTCGAAGGCGGTGCACCGGGGCTGCACTTCTACACCCTGAACCTGGCCAAGCCGACCGTGTCGGTATTGAAGCTGTTGCAGGGCTGATTACGCACAACTGTGTCGGCATCGGCGTTACGCTGGTCCCATGAACCTCGCATTTCCCGCCGTGCTGGCCGTTGTGCTGGCCAGCCTGCCGGTGCTGGCCCACGCCCAGGCCACACGCGTTAACCGATGCGCCGATGCGCAGGGCCAGAGCGTGTACACCGACCGCCCCTGCGACAGCCTGGGCGCACGATCGCGACAACCGCCGCCCGCGCCGGCCGGTGCCATCGCGCAGCGCGACACGCTCGGTGCGCAGTGCCCGCGTCGGCTGAGTGAACTGGTGCAGGCCGTGCAGACCGCCGTGGCGACCCGGGACGTGAATCGGCTGTCGACGCTGTACCTGTGGGGCGCCGTGTCGGACGCGGGGGCGCAGCGCATCCTGGGGCAGTTGGAATCGGTGGTGCGCAGGCCGCTGGTGGATGTGGTTCCGGTGTACCCACAGGAGGTGGTGGATGCGGGTCAGAGCCCTGCGCAGCAGGGATCCGACGCTGAAGGCACTGAGGCGCCGGACCCTGAGGCGCCGGCGCGCCGTCATCCGGTCGGCCTGCGGCTGGAACAGACGCTGCCGGGCAGCGCCACGCGCGCGGCCACGGTGGTGGGCCTGCGGCGGCAGTACGGGTGTTTCTGGATCACGCTGTGAGGACGGGGTCGGATCCGCGCGCAGCGCGGCTCTGACCCCGCCACGTCACACCGGCCACAGGCCGCGGATGGCGGCGATGCCCTGCGCGCCATGGCGGCGGGCGTCGGCCACGTGCTGCGGGCCCATGCCCCCCAGTGCGTAGATCGGCAGCGACACCTGCGCGCGCAGCGCGGCGAAGCCCTCCCAGCCCAGCGGGCTCGCCCCAGGATGGCTGGCGGTCGCCTGCACCGGGCCCAGCACCGCGAAATCGCAGCCCAGGCGCTGCGCGGCCTGCAGCTGCGCCAGATCATGGCAGGATGCGGCCACCAGCTGCCCCACGGGCAAGGGGCGTTCGGCCAGCGCCAGCAGCTGTTCGCTGCCCAGGTGCACGCCCACCCCCAATGCACGGGCCAGTTCGATATCGCGGTTCAGCAGCCACTGCGGGCCGCCCCGCCCGTGCGACCGCACGGCGCTTTCAATCAAGGCCTGCCGCTGCGGGTGCTGCGGCGGCACGCGCAGCTGGATGCGCGCGTGGCCCAGCGCGACCGCCTGCTGCAGCTGCTGCTGCCACTGCTGCGCCAGCGCATCGTCATCGGCCGGCGCCGGCGTGATCAGATACTGGTCGGGCTGGCGCAGCGCGGCCACCACCGGCAGATCGGCCGGCGGCATGGAATAGCGGCCCAGTTTGTCCGGGGCCACCCAGGTGATCGCCTGGCCCTCGCGACCGCGCGGGCTGCCCTTCCAGCTGCGCACATGGCGCACTTCCAGGGTCAGGTGCTTGTCGGGGTACTGCTGCGGCACCTCCATCAGCCAGTCGCCGATGTCGGCCTCGATGCCCAGCTCTTCGCGCAGCTCGCGTACCAGCGCCTGTTCGGACGTCTCGCCCGTTTCGCGCTTGCCGCCGGGGAATTCCCACAGCCCGGCCATGTCGCGGTTCTCGGTGCGGCGGTTCAGCAGCAGGCGGCCGCGGGCATCGGTGATGACGGCGGCCACCACATGAATGGATCGTTTCGGGGATGGCATGGGGGCAGGATGCCGAATCGGCAGGGCTTCGCGCAATGCCGGCGGCCGGCAGGCAGCGGGACGTCGCCGCGGCCGTAACGAGAAAGCCCCGCTTTCGCGGGGCTTCCTGAGTCAGCTCAGCTGGCCGTGGCAGTGCTTGAACTTCTTGCCACTGCCGCAGGGGCACGGATCGTTGCGGCCGACCTTGGGCTCGTCGCGCTGGCGCTGCGCCACGCCCTGCTGGGCGGCCTGCACCTGGGCGGCTTCTTCGTCGGCGCTGTAGCCACCGGCATCCTGGTGCTGGAACTGCGACTGGCTCAGGCGTGCCTGCGCCTGCTGGCGTTCGGCCGCTTCCAGTGCCTGCACTTCCTCGTCGCTGCGGATACGCACGCGGGCCAGCAGGGTCACCACTTCGCGCTTCACGTTTTCCAGCATGTCCGAGAACAGCTCGAAGGCTTCCTTCTTGTACTCCTGCTTGGGCTGCTTCTGCGCATAGCCGCGCAGGTAGATGCCCTGGCGCAGGTAGTCCATGCGGGCCAGGTGCTCCTTCCAGCTCTGGTCCAGCACGGTCAGCATCACGTGCTTTTCCAGCGCACGCATGGTCTCTTCGCCCACGCCGGCTTCCTTCTCGGCGAAGTGCTGGTTCACACGCTCCAGCACCTTGGCGGCGATGGCTTCGGCGTCCAGTTCTTCGTGCGACTTGACCATGTCGACCAGCGACATCTGCAGGCCGAAATCCGATTCCAGGGTGGCTTCCAGGCCGCGCAGGTCCCACTGTTCATCGATCGAGTTCGGCGGCACGAAGCGCGCCACCACGTCGAAGATCACGTCGTCGCGGATGCCGTCGACGTTGTCCTTCACCGATTCGGCGTCCAGCAGTTCATCGCGCTGGGCGTAGATCACCTTGCGCTGGTCGTTGTTGACGTCGTCGAAGTCGAGCAGGTTCTTGCGGATATCGAAGTTGTGCGCTTCGACCTTGCGCTGCGCCTTTTCGATCTGGCGGCTGACCAGGCGGTCCTCGATGACGTCGTCTTCCTTCATGCCCATCATGCGCATGGCCTTCTGCACCCAGTCAGAGGCGAAGATGCGCATCAGGTTGTCTTCCAGCGACAGGTAGAAGCGGGACGAACCCGGGTCACCCTGGCGGCCGGAACGACCGCGCAGCTGGTTGTCGATACGGCGCGATTCGTGGCGCTCGGTACCGACGATGTGCAGGCCGCCCGCGGCCTTCACGGCATCGTGGCGCTTCTGCCATTCGGCCTTGATCGCGGCCTTCTGCTCGTCGGTCGCGCCCTCGCCCAGCTCGTGGATTTCCGCTTCCAGCGAACCGCCCAGCACGATGTCGGTACCACGGCCGGCCATGTTGGTGGCGATGGTCACGGCGGCCGGGCGACCGGCATTGGCCACGATGGTCGCTTCGCGGTCATGCTGCTTGGCGTTCAGCACCTCGTGCTTCACACCGGCCTTGCGAAGGTGCTCGGACAGCATTTCCGATGTTTCGATCGAGGTGGTACCGACCAGCACCGGCTGGCCGCGCTTGGCGCACTCTTCGATGTCGGCCAGGACCGCATTGAACTTGCCCTTGCGGTTCAGGAACACCTGGTCCGGGCTGTCCTTGCGGATGGTCGGGCGGTTGGTCGGAATGACCACCACTTCCAGGCCGTAGATGCTCTGGAATTCGAATGCTTCGGTATCGGCCGTACCGGTCATGCCGGACAGCTTCTTGTACATGCGGAACAGGTTCTGGAAGGTGATGCTGGCAAGCGTCTGGTTCTCGCGCTGCACCGGCACGCCTTCCTTCGCTTCCACGGCCTGGTGCAGGCCGTCGGACCAGCGGCGGCCGGACAGGGTACGGCCGGTGAACTCATCGACGATGACCACTTCGCCGTCGCGCACGATGTAGTCCACGTCACGCTGGTAGATGGCGTGCGCGCGCAGTGCGGCGTTCAGGTGATGGACCACGGTCAGATTCTGCGCCGCGTACAGGCCTTCGGTCTGGCCGTCGAGGATGCCGGCGTCGACCAGCAGCTGCTCGGCGTGCTCCATGCCCGCTTCGGACAGGTGCACCTGCTTGCCCTTTTCGTCGACCCAGAAGTCGCCCTCGCCGTCTTCCGCTTCCTGCTTGACCAGGTTCGGCACGACACGGTTGACGCGGATGTACAGCTCCGGGGAATCGTCGGCCGGGCCGGAGATGATCAGCGGGGTACGCGCTTCGTCGATCAGGATGGAGTCGACTTCGTCGACGATGGCGTAGTGCAGGCCGCGCTGGTAGCGGTCGGCCTTGGACAGCGCCATGTTGTCGCGCAGGTAGTCGAAACCGAATTCGTTGTTGGTGCCGTAGGTGATGTCGGCGGCGTAGGCTTCGCGCTTGTCGCTGTGCGGCATGCCCGGGTAGACCACGCCCACGCTCAGGCCCAGCCAGTTGTACAGCTTGCCCATCTGCGCGGCGTCGCGGCGGGCCAGGTAGTCGTTCACGGTGACCACGTGCACGCCCTTGCCTTCCAGCGCGTTCAGGTACACCGGCAGGGTCGCCACCAGGGTCTTGCCTTCACCGGTGCGCATTTCTGCGATCTTGCCCAGGTGAAGCACCATGCCGCCGATCAGCTGCACGTCGTAGTGGCGCATGCCCAGCACGCGGCGGCCCGCTTCGCGGCAGACCGCGAAGGCTTCGGGCAGCACCTTGTCCAGGGCTTCACCGCCGGCGATGCGCTGCTTGAACTCCGGCGTCTTGGCCTGCAGCTGCTCGTCGGAAAGCTTCTCGATCTCCGGCTCCAGCGCATTGATCTTGGCGACGATGCGGTTGAGCTGGCGCAGCTGTCGTTCGTTACGACTGCCAAATACGCGGGTAAGCAGGCTGTTGATCATTGAAGGAACCGGGTTGGATGGACACAGCGGCCCGGTCGTCCCCCTGGGGATCCGTCCGCCGCAAACGAAACAGGGCGCCTGGCGCCCTGTCGATGGCAACACCCATTGTAGCTTGGGACGGGCGGCAGGGGTTTCAACCCTTTGCCGATGGGGTCAGAGCCCTTCCGCACTGCGGAAGGGATCCGACCCTGCGCAGGATCGGGGTCGGATCCCTTTCGCGACAGCGAAAGGGCTCTGACCCCCAACCGGGTTCAACCGCGGCTGATACGTCCCACCGGCGTGTTGCCGCCGTCACCCAGGAACTTGCGCGGGTTGACCACGTTGCCGTTTTCCCAGACTTCGAAGTGCACGTGGGCACCGGTCGAGCGGCCGGTGGAACCGGCCTTGGCCACTTCCTGGCCGGCGCGCACCAGGTCGCCCACCTTCACCACCAGCCGCGAATTGTGCGCATAGCGGGTCACGTAGCCGTTGCCATGGTCCACGTCGACCACGTTGCCGTAGCCGCCCTTCACCCCGGAGAAGCTGACCACGCCATCGGCCACCGACATCACCGGGTCACCGACGCGGGCGTGGAAGTCCATGCCCTTGTGGGTGGCGGCACCGCGACCGAACGGGTCGGCACGGGTACCGAAATTGGACGTGATGTAGGTGTTGCGGATCGGCATGCGCGAGGGCACGGCGTTCTGCTGCAGCTGGTGGTCGAACATCAGCGAGTCCATCACCGACAACTGGCGGCCGGCAGCAGCGAAGCGCTGCTCCAGCATCTGTAAGTCGGCGTTGACGTCCTTCACCGGGATGTCCGCGGTCGGGCCGCCGGCATCGCCGTCACCCAGACCGGGGGTCTCGTTGAAGTCGAATTCGCCGTCTTCCAGCTTGCCCATCTGGGTCAGCCGTTCGCCCAGCGCGTTCAGGCGCGTGGCCTGGGCCTGCAGCTCGCCCAGGCGTGCGGCCAGTGCGTTGACCTGGGTCTGCGCATCGCGCTGGACCTTGGCCAGCTCGGCCTCCTGGCGGTCGACCTTGGCCTGCAGGCGCGAGTCGTTCAGCGCGCTGGCGCCGAAGCCACCGGCAAGGCCGATAATGCAGCCTACCCCGAGCACGCTGCCCAGCAGGGCGCGGGGGCGGTCCTCGAAGTAGAACCGCAGACGCGTGAGCGGCGATTTGGCCTGACGTTCACGCGTTTTGATTACGATCTTTTTGAATGCCATCAGTGAGTTTTCATGTCTGAGCCGAAATCCAGCGTTCGCCCTGCGTCCAAGCCGAAACCGGCCCTGGATGCAGTGATGGCGGACAAAAGCGGGAACCCGCTGCGGCGTGCCTTGTGGCTCGACGCGCTGGACCGTCAGTTGCGCCCCCAACTGCCGCCCCCGCTGCGCAACCGTTGCCGGTTGGCCAATGTGGACGGCGAACACCTCGTTTTTCTCGTCGAATCCCCGGTCTGGCATGCCAGGTTGCGGCTTGCCGAAGCCCAGTTGCTCGACGCGGCCCGGTCCATCGGGCTGAAGGCCACCAAGGTGACCATCAAAACTGCGTCTCCCACTCCCTCGCGCTCCCCAGCGCACGACAACCGGAATGGCCCCCACGCAGTTTCAGCCGCCACGCACAAAGGGCTACGCGACGCCTTGGCAGCCTTGCAGGATGTCCCCGGTAAAGCGGGAAAAGGGTCCTGATGGCAGCGGAGCATCCAGCTCCACTCCCCGTCGCGCGTGTCACCGCAGCGTGAAACATTTTCGGGGGCCGGGTCGCATCCTAGCGGCACCCCGTGGTCGAGTCGTTAGATTGTTGTTAAAACAACGTTAAATTCAGGCTTTCGATCGGCGAGGTTCACAAAACCGTGACCCGGTGAGCGCATTCACGTCACGCGTGGCCGCGCGCGCCATCAGGCTTGCAGAAACGACAACGCCGCCCCACAGGGCGGCGTCTTTTCGTTGAAATTCAACAACTTGAAAAGTCAGGCGTAGGCCGGCATGGCGTACACCACCGGGGCTTCCACGCTGGGCGATTCGTAGGTCGCCCATTCCCAGGCGGTGGCATCGGCCATCAACGCCCGCACCAGCTTGTTGTTGAGCGCGTGGCCCGACTTGAAGCCTTCATAGGCCCCCAGCACCTGGCCGCCGGCCAGATACAGATCGCCAATCGCATCAAGAATCTTGTGGCGCACGAATTCGTCGGCGTAGCGCAGGCCGTCTTCGTTCAACACGCGGAACTCGTCCAGCACGATCGCGTTGTCCATCGAGCCGCCGAGGCCCAGGTTGCGCTCGCGCATGTATTCCAGATCGCGCATGAAACCAAAGGTGCGCGCGCGGGAAATTTCCTTGGTATAGGCCTGCGTGGAGAATTCGATTTCCTGGCGCGACTGCTTGGCCGGAATCATCGGGTGGTCGAACTGGATGGTGAAGCCCAGCTTGTAGCCCTCGTACGGGCTGAAGCGGGCCACCTTGTCACCCTCGGTCACTTCCACGGTCTTCAGCACGCGGATGAAACGCTTGGGCGCGTTCTGCTCCACGATGCCGGCCGACTGCAGCAGGAACACGAACGGGCCGGAGGAACCGTCCATGATCGGCAGTTCCGGCGAGGACAGTTCGACAATGATGTTGTCCACACCCAGACCGGCCAGGGCCGACATCAGGTGTTCGACGGTCTGGATCTTGGCGTCGTTGCAGGTCAGGCCGGTGCACAGGGTCACTTCGGTGACCAGTTCGGCCTTGGCGGGCACTTCCACCACCGGGTCCAGATCGACGCGACGGAACACGATGCCATGGTTGACCGGAGCCGGGCGCAGGGTCATGTAGACCTTGTCGCCGCTGTGCAGGCCAACGCCGGTGGCGCGGATCGTGTTCTTGAGAGTGCGTTGCTGGATCATGGGGGGCAGACCGGAAGTGACACACTAGATTAACACGCAGGGTCCCGTACCCCGGCTGAAACGTCTGTACAGACGCCGGTGGGACCGCGTGAAGCAAGGCGGCCGGGCCCATCCTGGCCCGGCGCCCGCATTTCAGGACATGGTGGCGCAACCCGGGGGGGACAAGCCCCGGGCGACCCCGCTCAGTCCGCCTGGCGGCGCAGGAACGCCGGGATGTCCAGGTAATCGTTCGGCAGTTCTGCCGCCGCCGGCGACGAAGCGCTCGGCGCCGACGGGGTCGACGCGGCCACGCTGTCGCTGCTGGCACGACGCAGGCCCAGGCCCATGCCACCCACCGCCTTGGACACGGCATCGCCGCCGTTGTCGAAGTCGCCGAATTCCGGCTGGCCGGTGGTCGCGTTGCGCACCAGCTTGATCGGTGCACGCTCGCCCGGGCGCTGGCTCTTGCTGGCCGAAACGCGGTTCAGGCCGGTGGCGACCACGGTCACGCGCACTTCGTCCTGCATGTCCGGGTCCAGCACGGTGCCGACCACCACGGTGGCGTCTTCGGAAGCGAAGCCATCGATGGTGCGGCCGATCTCGTCGAACTCGGCCATGGTGAAGTCGGCGCCGGCGGTGATGTTGACCAGGATGCCATTGGCACCGGCCAGGTTCACATCGTCCAGCAGCGGGTTCTGGATCGCCGATTCGGCGGCGGCCTGGGCGCGGTCATCGCCACGGGCGGTGCCGGTACCCATCATCGCCAGGCCCATTTCGGACATGACGGTGCGCACGTCGGCGAAGTCGACGTTGATCAGGCCCGGGCGCACGATCAGGTCGGCGATGCCCTGCACGGCGCCCTGCAGCACGTCGTTGGCCGCGCGGAACGCCTGGATCATGGTGGCGTTGCGGCCCAGCACGGTGATCAGCTTTTCATTGGGAATGGTGATCAGCGAGTCGCAGTGCTGGCTCAGTTCCTCGATGCCCTTCAGCGCCACCTGCATGCGGCGACGGCCTTCGAACGGGAACGGCTTGGTGACCACGGCCACGGTCAGGATGCCCATTTCCTTGGCCAGCTGGGCCACCACCGGTGCTGCGCCGGTGCCGGTGCCACCGCCCATGCCGGCGGTGATGAACACCATGTCCGCGCCCTGCAGGGCATCCATGATGCGCTCGCGGTCTTCCAGCGCGGCCTGGCGGCCCACTTCCGGATTCGCGCCTGCGCCCAGGCCCTTGGTGACGTTGGTACCCAGCTGCAGCTGCAGCTTGGCACCGCAATTCTTGATGGCCTGCGAGTCGGTGTTGGCGGTGATGAATTCCACGCCGTCCACTGCCGAGTTGACCATGTGCGCCACGGCATTGCCGCCGCCGCCGCCCACGCCAACCACCTTGATCACCGCATTGGGTGCCATCTTTTCGATCAGTTCAAAATGCGCCATGTCCGTGTCCTCGTTGTATCCGCTTTCGGTGGCATGGGCGTTCAGGCCTCCTGCCTTTGCGCGTCATGTTGCCGTTGCGGCTGTGTGGGTTGTGTGTTGCCTTGAAGCGGTAGTGCGGGTGTTGCGGGTGTTGCGACCGGGCATGCCCGGGTACTGCAGGTTGCGCGTCAGAACTCGCCGCGGAACCAGGTCTTCAATTTCTTGAACATGCTGCCGGCGCGCCCGGTGGGCAGCGACGGGCGACGCGGGTGTTCGTTCTGGCTGCCCATCAGCAGCAGGCCCACGCCGGTGGCATGCACCGGGTTGCCCACCACTTCGCCCAGCCCGGTCACGTGCTGCGGAATGCCCACCCGTACCGGCATCTGCAGCATTTCCTCGGCCAGTTCGACCACGCCTTCCATCTTCGATGCACCACCGGTCAGCACCAGGCCGGCGCGCACCAGTTCCTCGAAGCCGGAGCGGCGCAGTTCGGCCTGCACCATCTCGAAGATTTCCTCGTAGCGGCCCTGCACTGCCTGCGCCAGCGAATGGCGCGGCATGCGGCGCGGCGGGCGGTCGCCCACCGACGGCACCTGGATGCTTTCCTCGGCTGTGGCCAGCTGGGCCAGCGCGCAGGCATAGCGCACCTTGATCTGCTCGGCTTCCGGGGTGGGCGTGCGCAGCATGTGCGCGATGTCGTTGGTCACGTGGTCGCCGGCAATCGGCAGCGAAGCGGTGTGGCAGATCGCGCCCTGCACGAACACCGCGATATCGGTGGTGCCCGCGCCCATGTCCACCAGCACCACGCCCAGCTCCTTCTCGTCGGCGGTCAGCACGGCCACGCTGGAGGCCAGCGAGGACAGCACCAGGTCGTCCACCTGCAGGCCGCAGCGCTGCACGCACTTGCTGATGTTGGCCGCCGCCGACTGTGCGCACACCACCAGGTGCGCATGCACTTCCAGGCGCACGCCGGTCATGCCCACCGGGTTGCGGATGCCTTCCTGCGAATCGTCCAGCACGTACTCGCGCGGAATGGCATGCAGAATCTTCTGGTCGGCCGGAATGGCCACGGCCTTGGCCGCGTCCAGCACGCGATCCAGGTCGCCCCAGGTCACTTCACCGTCGCGGATCGGCACGATGCCCGGCGAGTTCTTGCACTGCACGTGGTTGCCGGAAATGGAGGCGTAGACCGAACGGATCTCGCAGCCGGCCATCAGCTCGGCCTCTTCCACCGCGCGCTGGATCGACTGCACGGTCGATTCGATGTCCACCACCACGCCGCGCTTCAGGCCGCGCGATTCATGCGAGCCGATGCCGATCACTTCGATCGGGTTGCCCGGCGAATACTCGCCCACCAGCGCCACCACCTTGGAGGTGCCGATATCCAGGCCGACGATCAGCGATTTGTCACCCTTGCGATTCATGTCCTTTCCTGCGTCCTTCGTGCCGGGGTGGCCGGCGCGTCGGCCGGGGGCGGGGTGCCCCAGCTCAACGTGAAACCATTGGTATAGCGGAGGTCCGCCCGTTCAATCGGTGCGGCCTGGTTGGCCAGCTGCGGCAGCACGCGCACGAAGCGCTGCAGGCGCGAGCGGGCATCGTCGCGGCCCACCACCACTTCGGTGCCATTGCTCAGCAGCAGCGACCAGCTGCCGCGCGCATCCATGCTCAACCGGCGCACGTCCACGCCGGCCGGTGCGAACAGTGCGCGCGAATCGTTGTAGAGCTTCACCACTTCTTCGGTCTGGCTGTCCGGGCCGTCCAGCTCGGGCAGCTGCAGGTCGGCCAGCTTCTTCGGCGTGGGGAACAGCTTGCCCTGCTCGGACAGCAGGCGGTCGTTGCCCCAGCGTGCGAACGGCTTGTGCTCGACCACGGTCACTTCCAGCACATCCGGCCACTGCTTGCGCACGCGCGCGCTTTCCACCCAAGGCAGCTTTTCCAGCGCGTCCTGTGCATCCTGCAGCTTCACCGCGAAGAAACCAGCGTGTGCATACGGCAGCAGCACCTGCTGCAGCTGTTCCGGCGGCACGCGCTTGAACTCACCGTGCACGCGCAGCTTCGCCAGCGGCCAGCGCTCGGCGCCGACCCAGCCATTGACCACGGCCACCACCGGCAGTGCGACCACCGACAGCGCCAACAGCCAGACGAAGATGCGCAGCACCGCGTTCATGCGTGCGATGCCTCCAGGGTCTGTTCCAGCACGCGCCACACCAGTTCCTCGAAACCGATACCGGCCTGTGCGGCGGCCTTGGGCACCAGCGAATGGCTGGTCATGCCCGGGGCGGTGTTTACTTCCAGCAGGAAGAAGCGGCCGCTGGCGCGGTCACGCATCACGTCCACCCGGCCCCAGCCACGGCAGCCCGCCGCGCGGAATGCGGCCAGCGCGACGCGGCCGATCTCTTCCTCGTCGGCGCCTTCCAGGCCCGGGCACAGGTACTGGGTGTCTTCGGCGATGTACTTGGCGTTGTAGTCGTACCACTGGCCCTTGGGCACGATGCGGATCGACGGCAGTGCCACATCGCCCAGGATGGCCACGGTCAGTTCGTCGCCCAGCACCATCTGTTCCATCAGCAGCTGGCCGTCGTAGCGCGCGGCCAGGGCCACCGCTTCGTCCAGGCCGGCGTCGTCGGTCACCCGGCTGATGCCCACGCTGGAACCTTCGTTGGCCGGCTTCACCACCACCGGCAAGCCCAGCTCGGCCGCGTTGGCATGCACGTTTTCTGCGGTCACCTTGCGGTACTGCGGGGTCGGCAGGCCCAGCGACAGCCACACCTGCTTGGTGCGGATCTTGTCCATGCTCAGCGCCGAACCCAGCACGCTGGAGCCGGTGTACGGCACGCCGAAGGCGTCCATCAGGCCCTGCACGATGCCGTCCTCACCGCCACCGTTGTGGCCATGCAGGATGTTGAACACGCGGTCGATGCCACCGGCGGCCAGCGCCTTGGCCAGCGCCGGAATGCCATCGACGGCGAACGCATCGACACCGCGTGCCTGCAGCGCTTCGAGCACGTTGCGGCCGGAATCGAGCGAGACCTCGCGCTCACTGGACGTGCCGCCCAGCAGCACGGCCACGCGGCCGAACACGGCCGGGTCGGTGCTGCGCAGCGGCGGGAAGGTCAGCGTGCTCACGCCTGGCCCTCCACCTTGAAACCGTCCACCGCGATCTGGCTGGCCACGGCGCCAATGTCGCCGGCACCCATCATCAGCAGCAGGTCACCGTCCTGCAGCACGTCCGGCAGCACGCTGGCCAGCTCGGCGGCCTTGCCCACCACTACCGGCTCGCTGCGGCCGCGCGCACGGATGGCGCGGGCCAGCGCATGCGAATCGGCACCGGCAATCGGTTCCTCGCCGGCGGGGTAGACCTCGCTCAGCACCAGCGCATCCACGCTGGACAGCACCGCCGCGAACTTGTCGAACTGGTCGCGGGTGCGGCTGTAGCGATGCGGCTGGAAGGCCACCACCAGGCGCTTGTCGGTCCAGCCGCCGCGCGCCGCGGCGAACACTGCCTCCAGCTCGCTGGGGTGATGACCGTAGTCGTCGATGATGCGCACCTTGGCGCCACTTGCGGTGGTCACTTCGCCCAGGTCGTTGAAGCGGCGGCCCACGCCGGCGAAGCTTTCCAGCGCGCGGGCGATCGCATCCGGGGCCACGCCCAGCTGCCAGCCCACCGCCGCAGCGGCCAGTGCGTTCAGCACGTTGTGCTTGCCCGGCAGGGCCAGCACCACTTCCTGGCTGGTGCCCTGCGGCAGGCGCAGGGTGAAGCGCATGCGCGAACCTTCCTGCACCACGTTTTCCGCACGCACGTCGGCCTGCGGGCTCATGCCGTAGCTCATCACGTGGCGCGGGGTCTTGGCGGCCAGCGCGGCCACTTCCGGGTCGTCGATGCACAGCACGGCCAGGCCATAGAACGGCAGGCGCTGCAGGAATTCGGCGAACGCGGCCTGCACGCGGGCAAAGTCGTTGCCGTAGTTTTCCAGATGGTCGGCATCAATGTTCGTGATGATCGACATCAGCGGGTTCAGGCGCAGGAAGCTGCCATCGCTTTCGTCGGCCTCGGCCACCAGCCACTGGCCACCGCCCAGCTTGGCGTTGGCACCGGCGGCCAGCAGCTGGCCACCGATCACGAACGTCGGGTCCAGGCCGCCTTCGCTCAGCACCGCCGCGGTCAGGCTGGTGGTGGTGGTCTTGCCATGGGTGCCGGCCACGGCGATGCCGCGGCGGAAGCGCATCAGCTCGGCCAGCATGGCCGCGCGGGGCATGATCGGAATGCGCTGGCTGCGCGCTTCCATCAGTTCCGGGTTGTCTTCACGGATGGCGCTGGACACCACCACGCAGTCGGTACCCAGCACGTTGGCGGCGGAGTGGCCGCGCATGATGCGCGCCCCCAGCCCGGCCAGGCGGCGGGTGGCCGCATTGTCGGCGTTGTCCGAACCGGACACTTCATAGCCCAGGGTCAGCATCACTTCGGCGATGCCGCTCATGCCGGTGCCGCCGATGCCGACGAAATGCACGCGCGGGAACGCGCGCACCAGATCGTTGGTGTCATGCAGGCGGCGGATCATGCGTGGCCTCGCGCGTGGCAGGCGCTATGGCAGGCCTTCTTCATACTGCTTCCTCAAGAATGATATCGGCGATGCGCTCGGCGGCATCGACCTTGGCCAGAGCACGCGCGGCTTGCGCCATCTGCATGCGGCGGGCGGGATTTTCGGACAGTTCGCGCAGCAGTGCGGCAATGCCGTCGGCCAGCGTTCCGTCCTGCTTCAGCAACACGGCCGCGTTGCGCTCCACCAGATATTCCGCGTTGCGGGTCTGGTGGTCATCCACGGCGGCGGGGAATGGCACCAGCACACTGCCCACGCCCACCGCGCACAGCTCGGCCAGGGTGGATGCGCCGGAACGGCACACCACCAGGTCGGCCCAGGCGAAGGCGTCGGCCATGTCGGCGATGAACGGTGTGATCTCAGCCTGCACACCGGCCTTGGCATACGCCTCGACCGCTTCGGCATGCATCTTCTCGCCACTCTGGTGGCGCACCTGCACCGCCACGCCGGCACCCAGCGCGGCAATGGCCTGCGGCACGCCGGTGTTCAGCGCACGTGCGCCCTGGCTGCCACCGACCACCAGCACGCGCAGCGGACCGTGGCGGTCGGCGAAGCGCTGCTCCGGCGGTGCGATGGCGGCGATGTCCGCGCGCACCGGGTTGCCGACGAACTCCTCGCCCTTGGCGAAGGTGCCGGGGAAGCCGGTCAGCAGGCGGCGCGCATAACGCGACAGGATGCGGTTGGTCAGGCCCGGCGCACGGTTCTGCTCGTGCACGATCAGCGGCAGGCCATGCAGGCGCGTGGCCATGCCTCCGGGACCGGAAGCGAAGCCACCGAAGGCAACCACCGCGCGCGGCTGGCGCTGGCGGATGATCATGCCGGCCGCGCGCAATGCGCGCATCAGCCGCCACGGTGCGGCCAGCAGGGCCAGCTTGCCCTTGCCGCGCAGTCCGGTGATGGCCAGCGTGTCGATGTGAATGCCGTGCTGCGGCACCAGGCGGGTTTCCATGGCGCCGTCGGCGCCCATCCAGGTCACCGGCACGCCACGCTCGCGCAGCACGCGGGCCACGGCCAGGCCGGGGAAGATGTGACCGCCAGTACCACCGGCCAGGATCATCACCGGGCGGTTGTTGGCCGTGGTGGTCGGGGCGGCGCTCATGACAGCCTCCCGAAGGTCGGTTCAATGCGCGACTGCAGGCGGCTGGTGCCACGCGCAGCCGCCGCCGGCGCTGCCGCAGCCGCCGTGCTGGCCGCAGCGTTGGCCATCGAAGGCGTCGCGGCCGGTGCGGTCGCGGCTGCCGGCGCGCTGGCCGCTGCTACCGGTGCGCCTTCGTCGGCCGCGCCGATGCGCACGGCCTGGCGGCGCTCGGCACGTTTGAGTTCATAGGACACGCGCAGCAGCAGGCCCATCGCCACGCAGGTCATCAGCACCGACGAACCGCCGGAGGAGATGAGCGGCAGGGTCAGGCCCTTGGTCGGCAGGATGCCCAGGTTCACGCCGATCGAGACGAAGGTCTGCATGCTGATCCACAGGCCGATGCCGAAGGCGATGTAGCCGGAGAAGTGGCGCTTCATTTCCACGCAGCGCATGCCCAGCCAGAAGGTACGGCCCACCAGCAGTGCATACAGGGCAATGATCACGCAGGTACCCAGGAAGCCGAATTCCTCGGCGGTGACCGAGAAGATGAAGTCGGTATGTGCTTCGGGCAGGTAGTACAGCTTCTGCACCGAATTGCCCAGGCCCACGCCGGTCCACTCACCGCGTCCAACCGCCATCAGCGCGTTGGACAGCTGATAGCCGTCGCCCTGCTGGTCGGCCCACGGGTCCAGGAAGGAGGTGATGCGGCGCATGCGGTACGGCTCGATGATCGCCAGCGCGCTCATGCCCACCAGGCCGATCACCACCGGCATCGACATGCGCGGCATGTTCACCCCGCCCAGCACCAGCATGCCGGCGGTGATCGCCAGCAGCAGGGTGGACGAACCGAAGTCGGGCTGCAGCAGCAGCAGCACCACCAGTGCACCGGCCACGCCCAGTGGCTTCAGCATGGCCGGCCAGGTCGCGTTCACTTCGTCGCGGAAGCGCACCAGGTAGCTGGACAGCCACACGATGTACAGCACCTTCACTGCTTCGACGGTCTGGAACTTGGAAATGCCCAGGTTGATCCAGCGACGGGCGCCGTTCACGCTGCTGCCCAGGCCGGGAATGAACACCACCAGCAACAGCGCGAAGCAGCCCAGCAGCAGCACCTGGTTGTACTGCTCGATCGACTTCAGTTCGGTGCGCGCGGCGATGACCGCCAGCACGATGCCCACCGCCAGGAAGATCAGGTGGCGATTGAGGTAGTAGAACGGGCTGCTCATCAGCGCGATCGAACTGGACGCCACCATCACCACGCCCACGCCCGTGAGCGCGATGATCGCGCCCAGCAGCCACTTGTCGTAGCTGCCTTCGATGGCCTCAAGGCGGGTTGCCTGGCGGGACAGGTCGTTCATGCTCAGCGCACCTTCAACGTGGCCAGGCCGATCAGCACCAGCACCACCGAGATGATCCAGAAGCGCACGATCACGCGCGGTTCGGGCCAGCCCTTCAGCTCGAAGTGGTGGTGGATGGGTGCCATGCGGAACACGCGCTTGCCGGTCAGCTTGAACGAGGCGACCTGGATCATCACCGACAGCGTTTCGATGACGAACACGCCGCCCATGATCACCAGCACCAGCTCCTGGCGGGTGATCACTGCAATCGTGCCCAGCACCGCGCCCAGCGACAGCGCGCCGATATCGCCCATGAACACCATGGCCGGATAGGTGTTGAACCAGAGGAAGCCCAGGCCCGCGCCGGCGATGGCCGCGCAGATGATGACCAGCTCACCGGCGCCGGGAATCTGCGGAATCTGCAGGTAGTTGGCGAACACCACGTTGCCCGAGGCATAGGCGAACACGCCCAGCGCGCAGGCCACCAGCACCGTGGGCATGATCGCCAGGCCGTCCAGGCCGTCGGTCAGGTTCACCGCATTGGAGAAGCCGACGATCCAGAAGTAGGCGATGGCCACGAAGCCGATGCCGGCCAGCGGCAGCGCCACCGATTTGAACATCGGGATGTAGAAGGTCAGCGCTGCCGGCACGTCGGCGGTCTGGAACAGGAAGATGCCCGCGGCCAGACCGAAGATCGACTGCAGCAGGTACTTCCAGCGCGACTTCAGACCGTTCGGGTCGCGGCGCACGATCTTGATCCAGTCGTCATACCAGCCGATGGCACCGAAGCACAGCATGACCGCCAGTACCAGCCACACGTAGCGGTTGCGCAGGTCGGCCCACATCAGCACCGACAGGGTGACGGTGAGCAGGATCAGCGAACCGCCCATGGTGGGCGTGCCGGCCTTGGAGAAATGGGTCTGCGGGCCGTCGGTACGGATCGGCTGGCCGCCCTTGAACTGGGCCAGCCGGCGGATCACCGCCGGGCCAAGCCACAGCGACAGGAACAGCGCCGTCAGCGCGGCCAGGATCGCGCGGAAGGTCTGGTAGTTGAACAGCCCGAACAGGCTCTCCAACTGCTGCAACCATCGAGCCAGTTCATACAACATGCGGGGATTCCTCTCCTTGCGCCAGCAGCGCTTTGACGATCAGGTCCATGGCACTGCCACGGGAACCCTTGACCAGGCAGCGCACACCAGCGTGCAACTCGTCCTGCAGCGCCTTTGACAGCGCATCATGGGTGGCGAAATGGCGGCCACCTTCACCGAAGGCAACCGCGGCGGCGGCGCTGAGCGGGCCCAGCGCGTACAGACGCTTCAGACCGGCCGCGCGGGCGCGCAAGCCGGCCTGCGCGTGCAGGGCCTCGGCATCGGGGCCCAGCTCGCGCATGTCACCCAGCACCAGCCAACCCTCTTCCGGCGCAGCGGCCAGGGCATCGATGGCCGCGGCCAGCGAACCGGGGTTGGCGTTGTAGCTGTCATCGACCAGCACCGCACCACTGTGCAGGGTGTGGGCGATCTGGCGGCCCGGTACCGGCTGCGCGGCGGCCAGGCCCGCGGCCACCAGGTCCAGGCCGATGCCTGCACCCAGTGCCAGGCTGGCAGCGGCCAGTGCATTGCTGAGGTTGTGGCGGCCCGGCAGACCCAGCACCACGCCCACCTCGCCCTGCGGCGACACCAGGGTGAACTGGCTGCCCTGCGCACCGGCGCGGATATCGCGCGCGGTCACCTCGGCGCTGTGTTCCAGGCCATAGCGCAGCACCCGGCAACGGGCCGGGGTACCGATGAAATGCTGTTCGAACCAGCGACCGTAGGCATCGTCCACGTTGATCACCGCCACGCCATCGGCCGGCAGCGCTGCGTAGATCGCGCCCTTGGTGACCGCAACGCCGAGCAGGCTGCCCATGCGTTCAAGGTGCGCCGGTGCGATGTTGTTCACCAGCGCGTAGCGCGGGCGAGCGATGTCGGTCAGGTAGGCGATGTCGCCCGGCTTGCCGGCGCCCATCTCGTAGACGGCGTAGTCGGCATCTTCCGGTGCATCGATCACCGCCAGCGGCAGGCCGATCTCGTTGTTGCGGTTGCCGGGGTTGGCGTACACCACTTTGTGGGCGTGCGCGGCCACCTGCTGCAGGATCGACAGCAGCAGGCTCTTCACGCTGGTCTTGCCATTGCTGCCGGTGATCGCGAACACCTCGGTGCCACGATCGCGCTGCATGCCTGCAGCGATCTTCGCCAGGGCCAGTTCGCTGTCGGCCACCAGCACCTGCGGCACGTCCAGCGGCAGCAAGCGCTCGACCAGCAGCGCGCTGGCGCCGCGTGCGTGCGCATCGGCGGCGAAGTCGTGGCCGTCGAAACGCTCGCCGCGCAGGGCGACGTACAGGCTGCCATTGCCCAGGCTGCGGGTGTCATTGCTGACCGCGTCGATGGCCACGTCGTCGCCGTGGATCTCGCCACCGGCCCAGTGCGCGATCAGCGAAAGCAGGGTGCGCTTCATGCCGCGCCCTCGCCTGCCAGCACACCGGCCTTGGCAGCCAGCGCGGCCGCCGACACTTCGGTGTCGTCGAAGTCGTGGCGCACGCCGTTGACTTCCTGGTAGGGCTCGTGGCCCTTGCCGGCGATCAGGATGATGTCGCCGGCACCGGCGCGCTTCACCGCCAGGCCGATCGCCCGCGCGCGGCTGCGCTGCACGGTCACGGCCGAAGCATCGGTGAACCCCGCCAGGATATCGGCCACGATCACGTCGCCGTCTTCGCCACGCGGGTTGTCATCGGTCACGATGACCTGGTTGGCCAGGCGCTCGGCAATGGCGGCCATCTGCGGGCGCTTGCCGGTATCGCGCTCGCCACCGCAGCCGAACACGCAGTACAGCGTGCCCTGCAGGTGGCCGTGCAGGCTGTCCAGCGCCTGTTCCAGCGCATCCGGGGTGTGTGCGTAATCAACCACCACGGTGGGCAGGCCGTTCTCGCCGCCCAGACGGTTCATGCGGCCACGGATCGGCTGCAGCGCGGACAGCACGGCGGCAATGCGCTGCGGCGGCTGGCCCAGCGCATGCAGGCTGCCGGCCACCGCCAACAGGTTGTCCACGTTGAAGCGGCCCAGCAGCGGCGACTGCACCGCAGCGCGCGCGCCGTCGATGACCAGTTCGAAGCCGATGCCGCGGCCATCCAGCTGCAGGCCTTCGGCACGCACACTGGCACCGGTGGCACCGCGCGAGCTCAGGCCGATGGCCTGCACGCTGGCCGGCAGGCCCGCGAACAGTTCACGACCGAACGCATCATCCAGGTTCACCACCGCGGCCTTCAGGCCCGGGCGATGGAACAGCCGCGCCTTGGCTGCACCGTAGCTGGCCATGTCGCCGTGGTAATCCAGATGGTCGCGGGTGAGGTTGGTGAACACCGCCACGTCGTAGTGCACGGCATCCACGCGGCCCTGGTCCAGCGCGTGCGAGCTGACTTCCATCGCCACCGCACGTGCGCCGTCGTTGCGCAGCTGCGCCAGCAGCGCATGCATCTGCAGCACCAGCGGGGTGGTGAAGCCGGTCGGCTCGACCGCACCATAAAGTCCGGCGCCCAACGTGCCGATACTGCCACTGGGCGTACCGAGCAGGTGCCAGGCCTGGGCCAGCAGCTGCACGGTGGATGTTTTGCCGTTGGTACCGGTCACGCCCACCATCGTCATCGCACGCGAGGGCGCACCATGGAACTGGTCGGCCATGGCGCCGAGGCGTGCGCGCAGGCCGGGCACGGCGATGGCATCGGCCGGCGCCGGCAGCTCGACCGGGGCCGGCGGTTCAAACAGGATGGCGCTGGCACCGGCGGCGCGGGCCTGTTCGACAAAGCCGAGGCCATGCGCGCCGAAACCGGCGATGGCGACGAAGGCATTGCCGGGGCGCACGGCACGGCTGTCCAGCACCAGGCCGGTCAGAACGGGATCGTTGCCCGCCAGGGCAACATCCGGAAGCAACTGCGAAAGCAACATCGAAGGACTCATTGCGTGCCTCCCGCGGGCGGGGCCGGCACAGGGTTCTGCGCGCTGGGCAGCGCGGCGTCGAATTCGGCGGCGGCATCGGCCGGCAGCGCGGCCTCGGCCGGCGGCGCCGGCAGGATGGAGGCCGAATGCCCCATCTTTCCGGACTGCTGGGCAGCCAGCCACGACTGCAGGTCGTCCAGCGGGACGTCCATCAGGCGCAGGGTGCCTTCCATCACGTTGTGGTACACCGGCGCCGACACCAGGCCGCCGTAGAACTTGCCGCCCTGCGGATCGTTGATGACGATGACGGTGGCGAAACGCGGGTTGGTGGCGGGCACCACGCCGGCAAACAGCGAGTTGTAGTGGCCACGCTCGTAACCGCCGGGGCCGGCCTTGCGCGCGGTGCCGGTCTTGCCGGCCACGTGGTAGCCCAGCACGGCGGCCTGCTTGGCGCCGCCCTGGGTCACCACCGTTTCCATCATGGCCACCACTTCCTTGGCCACGGCCGGATCGATGATCTGCTTGCCTTCGTTGCGCTGGCCCTTCACGAAGGTCGGGGCGATCAGCTTGCCGCCGTTGGCCAGGGCCGAATAGGCCGTGGCGATCTGCAGCGGGGTGACATTCAGACCGTAGCCGTAGGACATGGTGGTCTTGGACGTACCCGACCAGCGCGCCGGTCGCAGCACCACGCCACCGGATTCACCCGGGAAACCGCTGTGCGGCACCGAACCGTAGCCGAAGCTGCGGATCGAATCGTAGAAGGTCTGGTCGGGCAGCTTGGCCGCAACCTTGGCAGCGCCCACGTTCGAACTGCGGGTGATCACGCCGGTCACGTTCAGCACGCCGTTGTTGCGCGGCACGTCGCGGATGGTGAAGCGGCCCAGGGTCATGTAACCCGGGTTGGTGTCGATGATGGTGTCCTTGGTCACCACCCCGGCCTGCAGCGCCGTGGCGATGGTCAGCGGCTTCATCGTCGAGCCCGGCTCGACCAGGTCGGTCACGGCGCGGTTGCGGCGCGTGTCCGGCACCGCACCGTTCAGCGAATTCGGGTTGTAGGTGGGCAGGTTGACCATGGCCAGGATCTCGCCGGTGGCCACGTCCATGATCACCATCGAACCGCCGGCCGCCTTGTTGGCCACCAGCGCGTTGCGCAGTTCCTTGAAGGCCAGGTACTGGATGCGGCGGTCGATGCTGAGGGTCAGGTCCTTGCCCGGCTCGGCGGCGCGCAGCAGGTCGCTCTCCACCGTCTCGCCCTTGCGGTTGCGGATCACCCGCTTGGCGCCGGCCTTGCCACGCAGCCATTCGTCGAAGGCCAGCTCCAGCCCTTCCTGGCCGCGGTCGTCGATGTTGGTGAAACCCAGCACGTGCGCCATCGCCTCACCCTGCGGGTAGAAGCGGCGGAACTCGCGCTGCGCGGCCACGCCCGGAATCTTCAGCGCGACCACCTTCTCTGCATCGTCCGGATTGATCCGGCGGCGCAGGTACATGAATTCCTTGTCCGACTTCTGCGACAGGCGGCTGCTCAGCTCGTCCACCGACATGCCGACCGCCTGGGCCAGCTCGGGGATGCGCTCGGGCGCACGCAGCAGGTCCTGCGGGTTCACCCAGATCGAGGCGACCGGAGTGGACACCGCCAGCGGCTCGCCGTTGCGGTCGGTGATCATGCCGCGCGAGGTCTTGATCGGCAGCTCGCGCAGGTAACGCGCTTCGCCCTGGCGCTGGTAGAAATCGGCGTTGACGATCTGCACGTAGGCCGCGCGACCGACCAGCGAGACCGAGCACAGGCCCAGTGCCAGCGCGACCCAGCGCAGGCGCTGGCGCAGGTTGAAGGTATTGCGCGGGCGGTTGCGGCCGGCCTTGCTCATGGGCGCACCACCACCACGTCGGCGGCTTCAGGAAACTTCATGCCCAGCTTTTCGCGCGCGATGCGGTCCACCCGGTTGGCTTCGGCCAGGGTGGCCTGTTCCAGCTGCAGGCGGCCAAATTCCAGATTGATGTCATCGCGTGCGCGCTCAGCGCGCGACAGCTCGATGAACGTCTGCCGGTGACGGTGACGCACGAACACGACGCCGATCGCCGAGGCCACGGTGCAGGCCAACAGGATGATCAGCAGCAGCCGGCTCATGCATCGGCCTCCCGCTTCTGGGCCACGCGCAGCACGGCGCTGCGGGCACGCGGGTTGGCGGCCAGTTCTTCGTCGGTGGCCTTGATGGCGCCGCCGATCAAATCCAGGGTCGGCACGAACACCTCTGCTTCGGGCAGGCGGCGGTTGGCCGGCGGCGCCTTGGCCAGGCGGTTCATGTACTGCTTGACGATGCGGTCTTCCAGCGAATGGAAGCTGATCACCGCCAGACGGCCGCCGGGCTTGAGCCGTTCCACGGCCGCATCCAGGCCGGCTTCCAGATCGGCCAGCTCGCGGTTGATGTGGATGCGGATGGCCTGGAAGCTGCGCGTGGCCGGGTGAATCTTGTCCTTGCCACGCGGCATCACCGAGGCGATCAGCTCGGCCAGTTCGCCAGTACGGGTGAAGGGCTGCTTCTCGCGACGGGCGACGATGGCCCGGGCGATGCGGCGGCTCTGCCGCTCTTCGCCGTAGGTCCACAGCACGTCGGCGATCTCGCGGTCTTCTACGCGGTTGATCCACTGCGCCGCGCTTTCGCCGCTGTCCGGGTCCATGCGCATGTCCAGCGGGCCATCCTTGCCGAAGCTGAATCCACGCTCGGCCACGTCCAGCTGCGGCGAAGACACGCCGAGGTCGAACAGCACGCCATCCAGTCCCTCGGCCGTCTCGTTCCACTGCAGCAGCTGGGCGAAGCTGCCACGGAAGATGGACACGCGCGGGTCCGGCGCGAAATCGCGCTCGGCTACGGCAATGGCTTCCGGATCCTTGTCCATGACCAGCAGGCGCCCCTCGGGACCGAGCTGGGTAAGCACGCCACGGGCATGACCGCCACGACCGAACGTGCCATCCAGATAACGTCCGTTTTCGATCACCCTCAGGCCTTCAATGACCTGGGTGTACAGGACCGGCAGGTGCACCGCCGGCGACTGCGACACCGGAAGGTGACCGGTCTGCGCTTCTGGGCGCATCCGGGCACCCCGGCTCACAACTTCAGGTCGAGAAGCCCATCACCCAGATCCTCGTCAGACAATGTCTGCTGGATCAGGGCCCGATGTGCCTGCTCGCTCCACAATTCAAACTTGTCGCCCATACCGAGCAATACCGCCTTCTTTTCAATGCCCACCGCACCGCGGTGGCTGGCGGGAATGCTGATACGACCGTTGCCGTCGAGCTCGAGGTGGGCGGCCGAGCCGACCAGCTTCTGCTGCAACAGGCGCACGACGCGCTGGGTGTTGGGCTTGGACATCACATCGTCGCGGACCCGTTCCCATTCCGACTCTGCGTACAGCCACAGGCAGCCGGCTTCGAACGGGTTGTAGGTCAGGACAAGACGGTTGTTGCTGGCACGCGCGACCAGGTCGCGATAGGCGGTGGGAACCGCCATGCGTCCTTTGTCGTCAACTGTGATGGCCGTCTCGCCCTGGAACACGACGCGTGCACCCTTCCTTCGCCCGGTGAAACATTGAACCACGAAAACCCACAAAACACCCGGATTTCCCTCTGATGCCCACCTTAGCAGCGGGCCAAGGGTTGTCAACACCTTTTCAGCAGGGAAATCGCCTGCCGCATCAATGGCTTGCAGCAATGTTTAGAGAATTGTTCAAGGCTTATCCACAAGTTGCTGATCCGTCTCAATTTTTGAGATTGAACCGAAGTTCAGGGGCGTGTAGACGGCGTGAAACATTGACCGCGCATTCATCCGGAACGCGCTGAAAGCGACGCCAGACTGCGCAAACCGGGCACAATGACGCCATGTGCCTGCTTGCTCTTGGCTGGCTTCAGCACCCGCGCTGGCGGTTGGTGATGGCCGGCAACCGCGATGAGTTCCACGCCCGCCCCACGGCGGCGCTGGCCCCCTGGGACAACGAACCGGCGATCATCGGCGGGCGCGACCTGCGCTCGGGCGGTGGCTGGGCAGCGGTAGGCGCGGCGGGCCGCATGGCGGTGGTCACCAACGTGCGCGACCCGCTGGCGGCACAGAACGGCCCGTCGCGTGGCGCGCTGGTGGCCGATTTCCTGCGCGGGCAGGACCCCGCCGGCGTGCACATGGACCGGTTGGCCGCCGTGGCCAGCGCGTACGCACCGTTCAACCTGCTGCTGGCCGACGGCACCACCCTGGAATACCTGGGCAACCACCCCGCCGAACGGCAGACCCTGGGGGCCGGCGTGCATGGCATGTCCAACGGCGCGCTGGATGCCCCCTGGCCAAAGACCCGCCGGCTGATGGCCGCGCTCTCGGCCTGGCTGGACGCCGACGGGGTCGGATCCCTTTCGCAAAGCGAAAGGGCTCTGACCCCGGATCCGGCCCCACTCTGGGATGCCCTGGCAGACGAACACCGCCCGGCCGACAGCGACCTGCCCGACACCGGCATCGGCCTGGAGCGCGAACGCTGGCTGAGCCCGGCCTTCATCCGCGGTGACGACTACGGCACCCGCGCCAGCACCCTGCTGCTGATCGACCACGACGGTCATGGCCAGATGCACGAGCGCCGCTTCGGCGCGCAGGGCGCGTTCCTCGGCGAAAGCCGCGTCACATTCTAGGTAGAGTCGAGCTTGCTCGACTGTCTTTACGCGGGGCAATGCAGTCGAGCAAGCTCGACTCTACGCAGGAGCTGCACCATGCGTGAGCGTGCCTGGCTCGAAAAAGGTGGCGGAGCCGGCCGATAAGCCGGGTTCTGTCGTGGACAGTCATTCCTCTAGGCGTTACGTCACCGCAACGCTCAAGCAACCTACCCGGATCCAACGCGGGCCGCGCCAAAGGATCCCTATTTGGTCTTGCTCCAGGTGGGGTTTGCCGTGCCGGTCTGTTACCAGACTCGCGGTGCGCTCTTACCGCACCATTTCACCCTTACCGGCCTTCCGAAGAAGACGTAGGCGGTATCTTTCTGTTGCACTTTCCGTCGGCTTGCGCCGCCCAGGCGTTACCTGGCACCTTGCCCTATGGAGCCCGGACTTTCCTCGGCACCCCCGAAGGGATGACGCGACTGTCTGGCCGGCTCCGCCAGCGCATAGTCTAGCTTACGCGCGGCCTTCCTGCCGGGTTGATCGCGGCACGCGACGCTTGCATTCACGCATGGCGTAGAGCTACTGGCCCTTTTCCTGAACCAGTACTGCCGCCCGTGACTCCAGCACCACCACTACCGTCAGTTCGCGCACCTGCGGCTGCGAACCGTTCCACTCCGTACGCCGCACGCGCACCTCCACACGGTCACCCGGCGCGTGGGCTTTCAACGCCTGGCCGACACCGAACACGGTTTTCACCCGGGTGCCTGCCACCACCAACACTTCATCACCCTTGCGAAGCCCCGCCCGGCGGGCCGGGCCTGGGCCAGGCTCGGACTCGATCAAGGCCGGCCCACCCATCTGAACGCCGAGGACCGGACGCAGCGCGTCGCTGCGCGTATCCCCTTCCCCCGCCCGTTCGCGCGCCAGCTCAGCGGCGCCCAACAGGGCATCGTCCAGCCCCGCATCGAAATAGGGCGCGTTGCCCACGAACGCGGCACATTGCCACGGCGCACGCTCAGGCACCTGCGTGCGCCCCGCGCGCAGGGCCCGCTGCAGCTCGCGCCACTGCGCCGCGCTGACGTAGCGCTGCTGGCCGCCCACCAACTGCTGGTAGGCGGCCTCGACCTGTTCGCGGTTGTCGGTGGCCGACTGCAGACACGCGTCGTAGTTTTCCAGCGCTTCGCGTGCCGTCCGGTAGATCAGGTAGGTGCCGTAATCGCCTGCCGACGGCAACCGTCTGAACTCCACCAGCCCGGGATCGAACAGCTGATAGCCCACGTAGTCCGGGCCCAGGGCGGCCTCGGTGAGGGGCTCGGTGTCGCCGCCAGCGACGGCCTGGGCGGGCACGCCAGCCAGCGCCAATAGCAGCGGCAGTGTGGTTGCCAACATGTTCCTTTCCTCCATGAAGCGAATTACGGGGCGTCTGCCCTTTTCGCCCCATCATTCCGCAGATCGGCCCGCGTTCCAATACACGCCCTGGGAATGTGCTGCGCAGCCGTGCACGCCACTCAGGACGGCGTGCGCAGCTCCCGCCGGAGATCATCCACCAATCGTTTTCGACTGCTGCGATCGTACTCGGCAGGCGAGAATGGCATCGACGCCTGCGCGTACGCGTCGATCAGTGCCAGCAGCGCGTGCCTGTCGACACGTGCGTCCAGAGCCGTGCGTTCATCACTGAGGAGTGCGAGCAGTTGTTCCTGCAGCAGTTCCTTTCTGGCAATACCGCCTCCGGTAGACGGGTCGGCGACACACAGACCGAAGGTGCCGTTGAAGAAGTGCGGGAGCAGCAGTTCGGCCTTTTCGCGCGCCCTGTCAGCACCTCCAGGCATGCCTGACATGTAGTCTGCGAGCTCCTGCAGAAGTACGGACGTCACGGTCGCCCGCTCAGCCCCAGGTGGCGCACTGTCGGCGATGCGCGTCCAGCGCGCGCACTCGGTTCGGAAGTACTCCCCGGCAAGGGGCTCACGGATGGCAATGGCGCCGAAAACCGCAGATCGGATGGCGCCGTCCCCGCAGGTGTAGGTCGGCTCCGGCACCGCCCCCATTGAAACCAGGCGGCTGAGCCGATCTTCTGACACGTTGCAGAACGCGGCGAACACGGCCTTTGGCATGAAATGCGCTTGCAGATAGGCACTCAACGACATCTGGGACAGTCGCTCCCTGAACGTAGGGGAATGAAGCGCGTCACCAACACGCTTGCGGCGCAGGAGTATCCGCACACACTCAACGGACCTCAACCTCGTTCTACAGGACGCCCGGCGATGCCCGGCGTTGCGGGGCTCTGATGACCTGACGCCGATCGGGCATTGATGCCGATCGCGACATCCTTGCATTCCCGCCGCGCTACGCGCTCGCCGGGCATGGCCCGGCGCTACCGGCCGTACAACGCCTTGCGCGGGGCGCCGGTCAGCTCGGCGGCCAGCTTGGCGGCGGTGGACGGCGGCAGGTGCTCGCTCAGCTTGGCGTACACCCGGCGCCCCTCCGCCAGCTTGGCTTCTTCATCATCGCCGGCGCCCTGCACCATCACCACAAACTCGCCCTTGCGCTGGTTGTCGTCGGCTTCCACCCGCGCCAGCAGGTTGGCCAGATCGCCATCGAGCACGGTCTCAAACAGCTTGGTCAGTTCGCGCGCCAGCACCGCCGGGCGCTCGCCGCCGAAGATCGCGGCCATGTCGGCCAGCGATTCGGCGATGCGGTGAGAGGATTCATAGAACACCATCGTGCGCACCTCACCGGCCAGCGCCTGCAGGCGGTCGCGGCGACCGCTGGCCTTGGCCGGCAGGAAACCCTCGAAACTGAAGCGGTCGCTGGGCAGGCCGGCCACGCTGAGCGCGGCAATGGCGGCGCAGGCGCCGGGAATGGGGCTGACCTTGATGCCGGCCGCGCGGGCCGCGCGTACCAGGCGGAAGCCGGGGTCGCTGACCAGCGGGGTGCCGGCATCGCTCACCAGCGCCAGCGACTCGCCGGCCTGCAGCCGCGACACCAGGCGCTGCGCCAAGGCCTCTTCATTGTGTTCGTGCAGGGCCACCAGCGGCTGCTGGATGCCGAAATGGGACAGCAGCTGGCCGCTGCGGCGGGTGTCTTCGGCACAGATGGCCGCCACCGAGCGCAGCACCTCCTGCGCGCGCGGGCTCAGATCGGCCAGGTTGCCGATCGGCGTGGCGACGACGTACAGGGTTGGCACACTCATTTCAGCGGTACTCACGGGGCAAGGGTAGAATCGTAGCGTGTACCTGGCCAAGGCCGCTGCCCTCATCGCATGGACCCGATCATGAACAAGCCCGCCGCACGGATCTCCGCCCTGTCGCTCTCGCTGATGCTGCTGGCCGGTTGTGCCACCACCAGCCTGACCAGCGCCCCTGAATCGCCGGCCCAGAGCCAGGCGCTGGCGCTGATCGATCAGGGCAAGCCGCGCGAGGCCGCCCTGCAGCTGGAAGCGCAGGCCGCGACCCTGCGCGGCACCGCCCGCAGCAATACCCTGGCCGATGCGGCCTGGGCCTGGCACCTGGCCGGTGACAGCGCCCGCGCGCGCAGCCTGCTGGGCCAGCTGACCGCCCGCCAGCTGAGCGGTGCCAGCCTGCAGCGCTTCCAGCTGGCCAGCGCCGAGCTGGCCCTGGCCGACAAGCAGCCGGCGCAGGCCTTGGCCCTGTTGAAGGAGCACGGCGATAGCGTGCACCCCAGCCTGCGTACCCGTTGGTATCTGGCCCGCGCCAGCGCCCTGCAGGCCAGCGGTGACAGCTTCGCCGCCGCCACCGAGCGTGCCCGCGCCCATGCCGGTCTGACCGGCACCGCCCGCAACGAGAACCAGGCCGCTATCGCCGGTCTGCTGGGCACGCTGGACGATGCCACGCTGCGCAGCCGCGCCGCCGCACTGCCGGCCAACGACCCGCTGTACAACTTCGCCGGTCGCGCCCTGATTGCGCGCGGCCTGCCGCTGCCGCGCCCGTTCGACCGCGACGGCGCGGCCCAGTTCGACACCAGCAAGCGCCCGCCGGCCATGAGCGATGGCTACCGCCCGCCGGCGAAGATGGCCGTGCTGCTGCCGCTCAGCGGCCGCCTGGCCACCGCGGCACAGCCGGTGCGTGATGGCCTGCTGGCGGCGTACTACGGCGAAAGCCGGCGCCGCCCGGACATCAACTTCTTCGATACCGCCGGCACCCCGGCCGGCGCCCTGGCCGCCTATGACAAGGCGGTCGCTTCGGGCGTCGATTTCGTGGTCGGCCCGCTGGGCCGCGACGAAGTGGACGCGGTGTACGGCCGCGCGCAGCTGCCGGTTCCGGTGCTCGGCCTGAACCGCGGCAAGGACGCGCCGCCGGCCGGCAGCGCCGGGTTCTCGCTGGCGCCGGAGGACGATGGCATCGTCGCCGCCGAATACCTGCGTGGCCGCGAGCGCAGCAAGGCGCTGGTGATCAACAGCAGTGACGACACCGGCCGCCGCGCCGCCGCCGCCTTCGCGCAGCGCTTTGCCCAGCGCGGTGGCACGGTTGCCGCCACTGTCAGCATCAGCGACGCGGTGGGTGATGTGGGCGCCCAGGTCCGCAACGCGGGCCAGGTCGATGCCGTGTTCCTGGCCGTGCGTGCACCGCAGGCCCGCCTGCTGGCCCCGCAGCTGGCCCTGGCCGGTGCCGGCGGCGCCACCCGCGTTGGCACCTCGCAGCTGACCACCGGCAGCGGCAAGG
Organism: Stenotrophomonas sp.; assembly: GCF_032056425.1. Lineage (GTDB taxonomy): Bacteria > Pseudomonadota > Gammaproteobacteria > Xanthomonadales > Xanthomonadaceae > Stenotrophomonas. The sequence continues at coordinate 44,201 of NZ_DAMBCN010000003.1, read as the reverse complement.
TGGAAGAAGACGTGGCGCTGGACGGCATCATCTACCCCAACGAAGCCTGGAACGTGCGCAGCGTGTCCGGCCTGCCCTCGGCCGCCCAGGTGGCGCAGACGCTGCCCAGCGCGCGCGGTGCGGCCAGCCGCCTGTTCGCCTTCGGCGCCGATGCCTGGAAAATCAGCGCCTACCTGGAAAAGCTGTCCAACGAAGGCGGCCTGGATGGCGCCACCGGCACGCTGTACCTGGACAGCAATGGCAACATCCTGCGCCAGCCGGCGTGGTCCACCTTCAGTGGTGGCCGCCCGATGCCGATCGCCGGTGGTCGCTGAGCATCTGCAACGGGGCTCGGCGGTGGAAGCCGCCGCCGAGCAGTACCTGCAACAGGCCGGATTGCAGCCGCGCGCACGCAACGTGCGCTACCGCGGCGGTGAACTGGACCTGGTGATGGACGATGCGGGCACCGTGGTGTTCGTGGAAGTGCGCTACCGCGCGCGTTCGGACTTCGGTGGCGGCGCCGCCTCGGTGGACGCGCGCAAGTGCCGCCGCCTGGCCCATGCCGCGCAGCTGTACCTGCAGGACCATCCTGCCCTGGCCAACGCGCCCTGCCGTTTCGATGTGGTGGAAGCCACGGGCGAGCCCCCACAGTTGCAGTGGCTGCGCGACGCCTTCCGTCTGGACGATTGCTGATGCCTTCGATCATGACCCACGCTGCCGTGCCACTGGCGTTGTGGTGTGCTGCCGATCGCGGCCGCATTCCACCGTGGCTGCTGGGCGCTGGCGTGGTCGCCGCAATGCTGCCCGATGCCGATGTGCTGGCGTTCGCACTGCACATTCCCTATGCCGATGCCTTCGGGCATCGCGGGGCCAGTCATTCGTTGTTGTTTGCCGGGGTGTTGGCGGCGCTGGCAGCGTTGGCGGCGTTCTTTGGTAGTCGCCGACCTTGGTCGGCGGTTTCGTGCCAACCAAGGTTGGCACCTGCCACGGCGCGGCCAACGGTGGCGTCCACCGTGCAGGCGGCGGTATTCGTCTTCATCTGCGCAGCCAGCCATCCGCTGCTGGATGCAATGACCTCCGGCGGGCTGGGCGTCGCCCTGGCCTGGCCGTGGAGCGAGCATCGCTTCTTTGCACCCTGGCGGCCGATCCGCGTTTCACCGTTTGCCCCGCAGTTCTTCAGCGCGCGCGGCCTGGCCACGCTGCTGTCCGAGCTGCGCTGGGTATGGCTGCCGCTGGCCACCGCCGTGGTTGCCTGGAAACTGATCCAACCCGCCCCTGCCGTCCCCCGGAACCCCTCATGAGCACTGCCCTGCCTGCCGCCCTCGTTGCCGAACTGTCCACCCTGCTGGGCACGGAGGGCTGGCGCATGGATGACGGTGCGCTGGAGGCCAACGCGCAGGACAATTCCTGGCGCCGGCAGCGCCCGGAAGCCGTGGCGCTGCCGGCCGACATCGAACAGGTGCAGGCGCTGGTGCGCGCCTGCCGCACGCACGGCGTGGCCCTGGTCGCGCGTGGCGCCGGCACCGGCACCACCGGCGCGGCGGTGCCGCAGCCGGGCAGCATCGTGCTGTCCTTCACCCGCATGGACCGCATCGTCGAGATCCGCGCCGGCGACCGCTGCGCGGTGGTGCAGCCGGGCGTGTTGAACGGCACGCTGCAGCAGGCACTGGCGCCGCACGGCCTGTTCTGGGCACCGGACCCGTCCAGTGCCGAGATCTGCAGCGTGGGCGGCAACCTGGCCTGCAACGCCGGCGGCCCGCGCGCGGTGAAATACGGCACCAGCCGCGACAACGTGCTGGGCCTGGTCGCCGTCACCGGCACCGGTGAAGTCATCCGCTGTGGCGGCGCCTACACCAAGGACGCCACCGGGTACGACCTGACCCACCTGCTGGTGGGCAGCGAAGGCACGCTGGCATTGATCGTGGAGGCCACCCTCAAGCTGACCCCGCTGCCGGTCAGCCAGGCCGGCCTGCGCGTGCTGTACCGCGATGCCGATGCAGCCGCTGCAGCGGTGTCGCGCCTGATGTCGCAACCGGTGGTGCCCACGCGACTGGAATTCATGGATGCCCGCAGCCTGGAGCTGCTGCGCCTCAATGGAGCCGAGGTGCCTGAGGCTGGCGCGATGCTGCTGGTCGAAGCCGATGGTGACCACGACACCCTGCCCTACCTGCTGCAGGCGCTCGCAACCGCCGCCGAGGGCGACGGCATGATCGAACTGGACGTGGCGATGGAAGGCCGCGCCCGCGACCAGCTGTGGGCCGCGCGCAAGGCGCTGTCGCCTGCACTGCGCAGCGTTGCACCGGGCAAGATCAACGAAGACGTGGTGGTGCCTGTCTCGCGCATTCCCGACCTGGTAGCCGGGGTGCAGGCACTGGCGCGCGAGTACACGCTGACCATCGTCACCTTCGGCCATGCCGGTAACGGCAACCTGCACGTCAACATCCTCTACCACCCGGAAGACGCCGACGAAAACGCGCGCGCACATGCGGCGCTGCCGAAGATCTTCGAACTGACGCTGGCGCTGGGTGGCACGTTGTCAGGCGAGCATGGCATCGGCCTGGCCAAGCGCGATTTCATGGCGCAGGCGTTCACCCCGGCCACGCTGGCGACGATGCGCGCGATCAAGGCCGCGCTGGACCCAGACGGCATTCTCAACCCGAGCAAGGTGCTGCCAGCGGCATAGCCCGCCCGCAATCCTGTAGAGCCGAGCCCACGCTCGGCTGGCGCGCCCGCGCAAAACGCAGCCGAGCATGGGCTCAGCTCTACAACAGCTGTCGCGATCTGCACGCTCGTGCGACCGCTGCCGCCCCGCTGCAAACATTCGTAATTCTTCTACCTTTCCAACTTTTCTCATTGGGCGGCAGGCGTTTGCCATCCACGATGAGCAGGCCACCGACAACGGGTGGCACGGGCTTCCAATCCCGTTCGAATAGTGTTGTTTACGCTTGTCTGTCGGCGTCGCGCATCCCCTGTGCGTGGCGCCGGCAGACAATCCGTCCGCGCCTCCATGGCGGGCGGTGCGTGGGGGCCTCGTGCCCGCCGGTGTTTGACAACACTTTCCCGGTATTGGAACCACGCACCGTCCGCCACCCTCGCCTTCCCGCGCGGGTGGCGTCCTGCTTCATGCACAAGGACGCCCAGATGACCACGACCAAGTACCCCTTCCTGTTCGCCACCCTGGGCGACGCCGCCGCGCGCCTGCCCGACGATCTGGCGCGCACGCTGGAAAGCACGCTGGCCGCCACCGATGCCGCCAACGCCCCCGAACGCACGCCCGAGAGCATCACCGTTCTGAACTGCCTGCGGCGCATCCGCCAGGTGGAAGCGGCCAACGGCCAGCCGTGGCCGAACGATGGCCACACGCCCGGCCAGAGCATGGCGCTGGCCCGCATCGACCGCGCCAATGCCGGGCAGACCTTCCTGCTGGAACTGCTGCACGCCATCGAACGCACGCGCGTGGATGGCGACGAAGCGGAACAGGTGGGTGATGGCACACGCGAAGGGCTGCTGTTTGCTTGCCGTGCGTTGGCCGAATACGTGGATGTGCAGCTGCGCGCGGCGTGAGGGGACACATACAAGGGGTCAGAGCGCTTTGCGTTGCAAAGGGATCCGGCCCTGCGCCGACTCATTCGTAGGTCGCCGTCACGGTGATCTCCGCCGCCACCACACCGCCTCTGGCTGCCGCCAGCGCCGGTACGTAGTAGCCGGCGCGCAGCGGGAAGCTCGCCGTCGCACCGCTGACAGTAACGGTGATGCCGGTGTCGCCATTCTTCAGGTAGGTGTTGCCGGTGGCACCCTGCTTCAGGGCTACGGTGACACCACTGGCCGGATCGGTGGCTGCGGTGTTCTGCCAGCGCTGCGCATCACCGGTTGCAGCGGTACCGGCAAAGCTCAGTTTGGCCCGGGCCACGCCCACGCAGCCGGTGAAGTTGAGCGTGCCCGCCTTCAGGCCGTTGTCGCCCACCACCAGCGCGTCGGCCTTGATCGGGTCAAGGTCGATGGCGGGCGCAGCCAGGGTGCAGGTACCGGGCAGCACGCGGCCGCTGATGGTCAGGGTGGCGGTGTCGGCCAGGGCGGCCGGAGCAAAGGCCGCCAGACCCAACAGGGTGGCGGCGCGCAGGACAAGCAACATCAGGGAATCCTCTTGGAAGTGGATGGAAGGCCGGTCACCAAGGGCTGGCAGCGGGCGTGGGTCCAGTACAGGCCATAGCTGTCCGGTGCGTCGGGCATCTGGTACTGCAGGCGGCAGGCGTGCGTGCCCGCCGGGTCGATCAGCAGCTCGCCGCGGTCGTCCGCGCCGCGCAGTTGGATCACCCCGCCCTGCCCGACCGCACCGGCCGGTGCGCCGCTGGCAGTCGTCACCTCGGCGGCAAACGGCAGCGGTTGACCCAGCGCGTCGGTGGCATCGATGAACAACGTGCGCTGGCGGCGTACCTCGAATGGCACCCGCACAATGCTGCCGGCGGTGGGCGCCACCTGGTAGGAGGTGCGCATCAGTTCCACTTCCATCGGCAGGCCTGAGGGATCCAGTTCAATGCGGTTCCAGCGGTAGGGGCTGACATGCGGAAGCAGCGCGTAGCCATTGCGGCCGATGCGGACATCGGCAGTGCCGCCCACCTGTGCGCCCTCAGCGCAGGCGGCATGCACCAGTGCGAAACCCTCGCCCACCGGCGGCCCGGCCAACACGCCGCCGCCGTGCAGCACCAGGCTGCCGGAAGCGCCGAGGCTCTGGCTGCGGTACTGGCCCAAGCGGCTGTAGCTGGCGTTGAGATGGGCACGCGGGCCCAGGTAGCTGGCATACGCACCGTGGCTGCGTGTCCCCGTGTCGCCGCTGCCGGTGGATGCGGACAGCCCGTAGCTCAGCGCGCGACGCTCACCCAGTACGCCGTTCACACCCACCTGCGTCTGGCTGCCGCTGCCCGCATGGCTGACCTGGCTGCTCAACCGTGGTGCCGTATCCGCGCGCCCCAGCGGTACGCTCAGGGTGAACGCATAGCGTGTATCCAGACCACCTTCGCCCCGTCGGTAGCGCTGCGCGGACAGCCCATAGTTGACCCGGCCAGCCACGCTCTGGAACCCCAGCTGGAAATCGTTCTGCCTGCGCGTGCTGTTCCAGTAGGCGACGTGGCCGCCACTGAGGTACAGCGAACTGCGCGCCCCCAACCGTTGGGTGAAATTGACCTGGTAGCGCTGGCGGGCACGGCCCATCGCGCCCCAATCGTCGGCCTGCGCACGCGCGGCATCGTGCAGGCTGAGGAAGCCCTGGGTGCTGTAGCGGTAGGCCGCCAGGCCGAAGTTGCTGCCGGTACGCGCGAGGTAGCGCTGGTAGTTCAGCCGGTAGCTGTTGCCCGCAGTGACCGCCTGGCCATGCAGGCGCACGCGCGAGTGGGTGATGTCGGCGCCGAACGCACCCACACGGGTATTGACTGCCGCACCTGCCAGCACCGCGTGGTAGTCCTGTGCGATCTGCGCGCCACCCAGCAGAGTCAGGTGATTGCTGATGCCACGCGCATAGGTGCCCTCGGCAAATTGCAACGATTCGATGGCGATACCGGTATCGCGCAACTGGCCGGCCGTCGCGCTCAGCCGTGATGCACCCGCGCGCAGCGCCTGGGGTACCGCCGAGAAATTCACCGTGAACTGCTGCTGGCGGCCATCGGCCTCGGTGACCGTGACCTGCAGGTCACCACCGAAATGGGTGGGGTACAGATCTTCGATGGAAAACGGACCCGGCTGCACGTTCACTTCATGGATGAGCACGCCGTTCTGCAGGATGCTCACCCGTGCATTGCTTTCGGCAATACCGCGCACCACCGGCGCGAAGCCGCGCAGCGAATCGGGCAGCATGCGTTCATCGCTGGCCACCCTCACACCGGTGAATGCCACACTGTCGAACAGTTCACCGCCGGTGTGGCCCTGGCCCAGCAGCAGCTGGCTGTTCCAGCCCGGCAGATCATGCTGCAGCTGGCTGCTGATGACGTTCTGCCGGGTACCGGCGTCGGTACGGCTGAACGAGGTGCGGTGGCGCAGCCGCCAGCCACCCACGTTGAGCCCGGCATGCACACCAAGATAGCTGCTGTCGGTGCCGTTGCTGCGCTGGTGGTTGGCGCTGTAGTCGATGAAGGCAGCGGTAATGCCGGCATCGCGTTGCGCCGGTGCCACGTAGCCGCGCGCGGCCTGCGCCTGGGCCGCCTGTGGCACGCTGATCGACAGGCGGAGCGTGCCGCTGTCGAACGCGACCGTGGCACCTTCCACCTGCGCGGCAAGATCCACGCAGCCCGAACCTGCCTGCAGGGCCTGCAGGTACTGCGCCTTCAATGGCAGCAGCTGCAGGAGGTCCAATGGCAGGCAGGGCTGGGCGATGTGCGGGTCTGGGCCTGGCTCGAAGCGGAGATCGCGCGACTGCAGGAACTGGTCGTTCACGTACACATCCACCGCGTGGATGCCGGCAGCCACCGGATTGCCATTGGCGTAGCGCGTCATGTCGATGGCCTGCCCACCCAGCAGGAAGCCATCGCTGAACTCCAGCGTTGACTCGGGCGCGGCAAGCGCAGGCGAAGCGAGCGACAGGGCCACGGCCGCAGGTAGCACACGGTGGCGCCCAACGCAGGGTGCAAGTCTCATGACGGAAGACCCGCAGCAGACTGCGGGCGTGATGCAGGGGAATGAGGAGACTAGGGGGTGCGTGCGGGCGAGCACATGCAATTCGTTGCAAAAGCGCGCAGATCCCTGCGATTTGCAACTTCTTTCATTCCGGCGCGCACGCGTCACGCCGAGACTTCCGGCGGTGCCGTTCCATGGCACGCCCCTTTTCCTGGAGACCCACTCCCATGCAATTGAAACCCGCAGCGCTCGCCCTGTCCCTGCTGCTTGCAGCTCCGTCAGCCTTTGCCGAGAAGCTGGAAATCACCGGCGAACTGCTGGCCTCGACCTGCTCGGTCGCCTCCACCGGCGGTGCCGTCACCGTGCCGATGGGCAAGGTCGACCTGGTATCGGTGAATGCCGACACCCGTGCCGGCCAGAAGAACTTTTCCATCCTGCTGGACTGCACCGCTTCGGGTGCTGCACAGGAAGTTGGCGTGCGCTTCGGCGGCACCGTCGATGGCGCCACCGGCAACCTCGCCCTCACGGCCGCCTCCACGGCAGGCAATGTGGGCGTAGCGCTGTACGACGCCGGCGGCAACCACCAGAAGATCGGTGAGGATCCCAGCCAATGGGTGACCATCCCGGCCGGCGGCAGCGGCCAGCTGGACTACAGCGCCTGGTATGCCTCGCCCGCGAAGAACGCGACCGCCGGCACCGCCAACGCCTCTGGCGATTTCGTCGTGCTCTACAAGTAAGCCCCGCACCGGCCCTGCCTGCGCGCCGGGCCGGTGCCCTCCAATGAGGTGAACCATGAAATGCCACGCCATGCCGTGGATGCACGCGCTTGTGCTGGCGCTCGTTGCGCTGCCGGCCTCGGCGGCCGTGACCCTGCAGGGTACGCGCATCGTGCACGACGCCAGCAAGGGCCGCGATGTGACGGTGCGCGCCAGCAACACCGGCCAGCACCCGGCCATGACTCAAGTCTGGATTGACGCGGGCGACAGCCACGCGCGGCCGGAAGATGCACGCACCCCATTCCGCCTGACCCCGGCCGAGCCCCGCCTGCTGCAGCCGCAGCAGAGCCAGGCCTACCGGCTGACCTATGCGCCACGTCCGTCGGAGGACGTGCTGCCTGCCGACCGTGAGTCGGTGTTCTACTTCAACCTGCTGGACATCCCACCCAAGCCAACCGATGCGGCCGACAGGAATCTGCTGCAGTTTGCCGTGCGCACGCGGGTGAAGCTGTTCCACCGCCCGGCCGGCCTGGCCGGTGAGGCGCGCGATGCGGCCGGCCTGCTGCAGTGGCGCGCCGACGGCGACGCACTGCAGGTGCACAACCCCAGCGCGTACCACGTAACACTGAGCACCGCGACACTGGCCGATGGCCGCAAGGTGGACGTGGACATGGTGGCACCGGGCGCCACGGCACGGTTCCCGTTGCCGGCGGGCGGCGCCGTGCCGGCAACGCTGCGCTTCCAGTGGCTGGATGATTACGGCACCCCGCGCGATGCCGAGGCCACGCTTGCGCGCTGAGCGCGGTTGGGGTCGGATCCCTTTGCAACGCAAAGGGCTCTGACCCCACTGGGTTCAACACGTCAACGATAGGTCGCGGTCAACACCGCTTCGCCGATGATGGCCCCTGGGGCCAGCGCATCGGCCGTGCGCAGATAGCGGGCGTGAAAGCCGATCGGCTGGCTGCCCTTTGCCGACCAGCCATGCGACCACGCCTGCCCGAACGACAGCGGCACACCGCCGCGCAGTATCTGCACCCGCACGCCCGTTGCATCGGAGCCGGCCGCAGGCGCCAGCAGACTGCCGGTATTGGCCGGGTCATTGGCATCGGCCATGCTGAAACTCACATCCACGTTCGCACTCGGGCAGGCCATCAGTACGTCGAAGTCCACGCCTTTGGCGTTGTCGCCCGGGCTGGCCAGTTCATTGGCGATCACCTCATCGAGCACCAAGGTGTGGTCCGTCAGTGCACAGGTGACCGGCGGCACGTTGAACCCCAGGGAGATCGGCGTCTGCAGCCGCTGCGTGGGATCGGCCACCGGCCATGCCTCCACGCTGCCCAGGTGCCGGTACGGCACGCTTTCCATGGCGCCACCGCGCAGGAAGTAGCGGATCATCACCCCGGCGTCGACGCTGCCTTCTGCGGGACGTGACGGACCGCGCACGGTCTGCGCTGTCCCGACGCGAATGGTATGCGGCGCGTCATCGCCCATCTGGTAGAGCATGCCGATCAACGGCGAGCGGTCGCTGAATCCATACGCGGCATAGGTATTCCCGTCGTAGACGATGTCACGCACATAGGTGAGTCCGGCCAACGGCGCGTTGATCACGAATTCGGACACGCCCGCAGGGCAGCGATAGGCGCTGGCGAGGTAGCCACCGGTACCGGCGAAGTAGCGGTCAGGCAGGTCCAGGTTGGGTACGGTGCGATTGTCATCCAGCACCTGGTCACCTGGAGACTGACGCTGACAGGCCATGGCCGGCGCAATGGCCAGCAGCGGCAACAGGGTGCAGGGCAGCGCGTGGCGCGCCAGCGAACGAAAGCAATGCATGTTGCGCGACTCCTGCGCAGCGGCCGCAGCGCACACGCGCCTGCGCTGCCACGCATAGGGGGGAGATCACAGAGTCTAGGCGGGGCCGCTGCGGACGCCCATGCAAAAGCTTGCAAAATGACAGGCCGGGATCGAGGCTGGGGTCAGCCCTTTGCGTTGCAAAGGGATCCGACCCCGCGCCGGCATGTCAGGCGAAGTGCTGGTAACCGCCGCTGGCGACTTCACCATCCACCTGCACGCCCTGCCCTTCGGTGATGCGACCGACGCGGGTCAGCGGCACATCCAGCGATTCGGACAGGTACAGCAGCGCGTCGCGCTGGTCGGCGGCGGCGGTGAAACACAGTTCGTAATCATCACCACCGCGCAGCGCGCACTCGCGGGCACCGTCGCGGCCCAGCAGGCCACGCAGCTCCGGCGAGATCGGCAGCACGTCCGCATCGATATGTGCCGCCACGCCACTACGCGTGGCGATATGGCCGAGGTCGGCCACCAGCCCATCGGACAGATCCACCGCGGCATGCGCGAAGGCACGCAGGCGCAGGCCGAGGGTGACGCGCGGGGTGGGACGCAGCAGGCGCAGGCGCAGGGTTTCGTAGTCACCCAGCAGGGTGGCCGTGGCCACGTCCAGCGCACCCTGCTGCCACAGCTTCAGTGCACCGGCGGCATCGCCGATCGTGCCACTCACCCAGACGTCGTCGCCGACCTGGGCGCGGTCGCGGCGCAGGGCCTGGCCACGGCCGACCTGGCCCATCGCAGTCACGGCCAGCGACAGCGGGCCACGCGTGGTGTCGCCACCGATCAGCGCGATGTCGTGCTGGTCGGCCAGGGCGAAGAAGCCTTCGGCAAACGCGTCGATCCACTCTTCACTGGTGTCCGGCAGCGACAGCGCCAGCGTGCACCACGCCGGGCGCGCGCCCATCGCTGCCAGATCGGACAGGTTGACCGCCAGGGTCTTCCAGCCAATGTCGTAGGCCGGGGTTTCGGCCGGGAAGTGCACGCCGCTGTTGAGCGTATCGGCGGTGACCACCAGTTGCTCATTCGCACGCGGCTGCAGCAGTGCCGCGTCATCGCCAATGCCGAGCGGGATGTCGTCGCGCTCGGTGGTACGTGCGCGGATACGGTCGATGAGGGCGAATTCGGCCAGGGACATGGGGCGCTCCCGAGGTAATGGCGGTATCAGGCATCGGTGCCAACCAAGGTTGGCACCTACCAGAGGCGGTGTCAGGGCATCCGCCAGAGGCAGAAACGGGTCAGTGACCCGATTCGACCTTGCGCCATTCCACGGCGGCGCGATCCAGCACGCCGTTGACGTAGGTGTGGCCATGCTCGGAGCCGAAACGCTTGGCCGATTCGATGGCTTCGTTGATGACCACGCGGTACGGCACGTCCAAGCGGTAGCGCAGCTCGTAGCCGGCCAGGCGCAGCACGGCGCGTTCGATGGCATCCACTTCTTCGATGCCACGGTCCAGGTACGGCGCCAAGGCTTCGTCGATGTCACGACGGTTGTCCAGCACGCCATGCACCAAGGCTTCGAAATAGGCCAGATCGGCGATTTCGCGGGCCTGCTCGTGGGCGAACTGGGCGATCAGCGACTGGCCGTTGCCACCGGAGATCTGCCACGCGTAGAGCGCCTGCACGGCGCGACGACGGGCGCGCGAACGCAGCACCGGGTCGATGCCATCGCGGCGGACGGGTTTACCGGAGGGCTTGCCCTGGGTGTTCTTGTTCATGGCAGTTGCTCCAGCAGATTGACCATTTCCAGTGCGGCGAGTGCGACTTCTTCACCCTTGTTGCCATGGCTGCCACCGGCGCGGGCCTCGGCATCCTCGGCGCGTTCCACCGCCAGCACGCCGTTCAGCACCGGCACGCCGAAATCCAGCTGCACGCGCATCAGGCCTTCGGCGCAGCGGTCGGCCACGTGTTCGTAGTGGCGGGTGTCGCCACGGATGACGCAGCCCAGGGTGAGGATGGCGGCGTGTTCATGGGCAGCGGCCAGGCGCGCGGCGACCAGCGGCAGTTCCCAGGCACCCGGCACGCGGATCACGTCGATGTTGGCTTCGGCAATGCCGTTGCCGGCCAGGCTCTGGCGGGCGCCAGCAACCAGGGTATCGGTGATGCGGGCGTTCCAGCGGCTGGCCAGGATGGCAAAGCGCGCCGACTCGGGGGTGCGAAGATCGCCTTCGTAGTGGCTCATATGCGGCTTGGGGGGTTCGATAAGGGGGTAATTCTAGCGTGGATGGGCCCCGGCCGTGGTTGGCGGGGTCTGGCATCCGCCGGGCATGGCCCGGCGCTACCGGGGTCGGATCCCGCGCCGCGGGCTCCGACCCCATTGGGCGGCCGTTACAGGGTCACCGTCTCCACCACTTCCAGGCCGTAGCCGGACAGGCCGACCTGGCGGCGCGGGGTGCCCAGCACGCGCAGCTTGCCCAGGCCCAGGTCGGACAGGATCTGCGCGCCGGCACCGTTGCGGCGCCACTGGCCCACGTCCTTGTCCTTGCCCGGCACCACCGGTGCCGGCTGCTGGCGCAGGCGGGCCAGCAGGGCCTCGCCGTCGCGCGGGGCCGACAGCACCACCATCACGCCGGCGCCTTCAGCGGCAATCGCGCGCAGGGCATCGGTGGCGGCCACGCCGAAATCATCGCGGCGCCAGTGCAGCAGGTCGGCCAGCGGGTTTTCCACCTGCACCCGCACCAGGGTCGGGGTGTCGGCATCGGGGGTGCCGCGCACCAGGGCGAAATGCAGGTCGTGGGCGATGCGGTCGCGGTAGGTGACCAGCTTGAACGGGCCGAATTCGGTGTCGATGTCGCGCTCGTCCACGCGCTCGACGGTCTTTTCGGTGGCCAGGCGGTAGGCGATCAGATCGGCGATGGAGCCCATCTTCAAACCGTGCTCGCGGGCGAATACTTCCAGTTCCGGGCGGCGCGCCATGCTGCCGTCGGGGTTCAGGATTTCCACCAGCACGCCGGCCGGCTCCAGCCCGGCCAGCATGGCCAGGTCGACGCCCGCTTCGGTGTGGCCGGCGCGGGTCAGCACGCCGCCGGGCTGGGCGATCAGCGGGAAGATGTGGCCCGGCTGGTGCAGGTCGGCCGGCTTGGCATTGGGCTTCACCGCGGTGCGGATGGTGTGGGCGCGATCGTGGGCGGAGATGCCGGTGGTCACGCCTTCGGCCGCTTCGATGCTGACGGTGAAGTTGGTCTGGAACTGCGCGGTGTTGGACTGCACCATCGGCGCCAGGCCCAGATCGGCCGCGCGCGTGCGGGTAAGGGGCAGGCACACCAGGCCACGGCCGTGGGTGACCATGAAATTGATGTCCGACGGCTTGACCAGCTCGGCGGCCATGATCAGGTCGCCTTCGTTCTCGCGGTCTTCGTCATCGACGATGACGACCATGCGGCCCTGGCGGATGTCTTCGAGGATCTCGGGGATCGGGGCGAAATTCATGCGGCATCTCCCTGCGGGTGCTGACCGTTGGCCGGCACACCGATCAAGCGCTCTACGTAACGAGCGACCAGATCGATTTCAAGATTGACCGCGCTGCCAACGCCGGTGGCGGAGAAGCCGGTGTTGGCCACGGTGTGCGGGATCAGGGCGACTTCGAAACCTTCGTCGTCCACTTCGTTGACGGTGAGGCTGACGCCGTCCACGCAGATCGAGCCCTTCTTGGCGATGTAGCGGCGCAGCGCGGCCGGCGCGGCGAAACGCCAGCGCTGCGCGCGTGCATCTTCGTGGATGGACAGGACCTGGCCGAGGCCATCGACGTGGCCGCTGACCAGATGGCCGCCAAGGCGGTCGGTCGGGCGCATGGCGCGTTCGAGGTTGATGACCGCACCTTCAGCCAGCTGGCCGAGCGTGGTCAGGCCCAGGGTCTCGGTGGACGCATCGGCCTGGAAGCTGCTGGCGTCGAATGCGATGACGGTGAGGCAGACACCGTTGATGGCGATGCTCTCGCCCATCTGCACGTGGTCGAACGGCAGGTTGCCGACGTTGAAGGTGAAGCGGACATCGCCGCCGATGGCTTCGCGTGCGGCCAGACGGCCGACGCCTTCGATGATTCCAGTAAACAAGAAACGTTCTCCGCGGAAAGTGAGCGAAAAACGCCGCAAGGCAAACAGGCGGGCGCAGGGCCGCGAAGGCCCTGTGGCACCGTCTTCTTTCATCCGGACTATACCGTCGGCTCCGGCATTGGACCGGATCTGCTGACCCCCGGCCGTGGGCCGGGGCGCTCGCGGGCTCGTGCTTGCGCACCTACCGCCGGTGGGGAATCGCACCCCGCCCTGAAGACGTTTGTGTACCGGCGAACCGGCGCGCCCAGTGTACCAGCCCGGCCTGAACGGGGTGCCCAAGGGGTCGGGTCCCATTGCACAGCAATGGGCTCTGACCCCAGGCGCGCCCTGCTCGCCCGCCCCAGCTGTGACGGGCGTCGCTCGCAATCTGTAAATTTTTCATTAAACTTCCGGTTCGGACGACATGACGTCGCCACGGGCTGCCACGACGGTATCCCGCCAATGGACTGAATTTCTTACAGGAACCTCCATGCGCAAGATCCTGATCGTGGCCGCCCTGCTGGCCGTTGCCCCGCTGTCGGCCCAGGCCGAAGCCCTGAGCTACACCTACGTTGAAGGTGGCTGGACCCAGTTCAAGACCAGCGACGATGAGCTGAACGATCCGAAGATCGACGGTGGCTACGTGCGCGGTTCGATCGCGCTGGCCGAGCAGGTGCATGTGTTCGGTGGCTGGAACTACGCCAGCAAGTCCTACGACTATGCCTACGGCACCTTCAAGCTGGAACTGAACCAGCCGGAGCTGGGTATCGGTTACCACATGCCCTTCAGCGATCGCGTGGATTACACCGCCGACATCGCCTGGGTGCGCCAGCAGGCCGAACTGACCGTGAAGGACGTGGACTTCGGCCGCCTGAGCAGCAAGGACCACACCAACCTGGTGCGCGCCACCATGGGCCTGCGTGGCAAGCCGTCGCGCATGACCGAAGCCTGGATCAAGGCCGGTTACATGGACGGTGGCAATGACTTCGAAGGCACCTGGGTCGGCTCGGTCGGCGGCCAGATCAACTTCACCAAGACCTGGGGCCTGGTAGGCGAAGTGTCCGGTTACCGCGACGTCACCCAGTTCTCGGCCGGCGTACGCGCCAGCTTCTGATTGCTCGATCCTCGTCGTGTAATCGAACGGGCCCCGCAAGGGGCCCGTTTTTTTTCATGCGGATCGACTAGGCTTGCGCGCCTCTGGAACAGGAAATCCGTCATGAAGACCCCCCTTCGCACCCTGCTGGCCACCGCGTTGATCGGCGCCCCGTTGCTGGCCAGTGCCGCCCCGGCCGCACTGAGCCCGGAACAGACCTTCGACCTGTACGCGCGTGCCCTGCTGGAAGATGACACGGCCGCCACCGCACGCTTGAACGAAGCACTGAAACCGGCCTTCAACGGCGAAGACGCGCTGAGCCCGCCGGCCGGTGCGCTGGCCAAGGCGCTGGCCGAACCGTGGCAGGTGGTGCTGGCCGGTGCTGGCGCCAAGGCCGACCCGGCCGCCGCCGAGGCGATGTACGCCAAGGCCCTGCACGGCTCGCAGTGCCGTGCCACCGGCAGCCAGGTGGAGGACAACGAATACGTGGACGACCAGAAGATCGCCTCGGTGCAGTTCCGCTGCCTGGCGGTGGATCTGACCGCCGTACGCCCGCTGTTCGCCGAAAGCCTGGCCGAAGGCACGCCGGCCACGCGCATCCGCTTCACCGAGGCCTACACCCAGGCCCTGCAGAGCGGCCCGCGCCAGCCGATCACCGGCAGCCTGAAGCTGTACACCGCCAAGGACGGCGCGTACTGGTACAGCGCCAACTTCGACGACCTGATCGGCCCGGTGGTAGGCGCGCTGGCCCCCTTCGACGCGTGGATGCAGGATGCCGCCGCCGCCGAAGCGCCGAAGGTGACCGGCGTACCGGGCTGTGACCTGCTGCTGCTGCAGCACCGCAGCTGCGTAGCGAAGATCGCACCGGAGCAGATCAGCGGCGTGGACGCGATGGCCGAAGAACTGAAGGCAAAGGCGCAGGTGCAGTCGGCCGAGGCAATGACGCAGGAGTGCAAGGCACTGCGCCCGGTGGCTGAAGCGATGTGGACCGACGAATGCGCGTGACACGGTAACGGCGGGCCGCGCGCGATGTGCGCGGCCTTCCAGCCGCACAATCCGGAAGGATTGCATGAATGATCGATGGCTGCGATGGCGATGCTTCGTGATCCCTTTGCCGCCTCACATCGCCATGTTTAGGTCTTTCCTTGCCCGGCCCTCGCGTACGCGAAACCTTGCGCAGCTGGCACTGCTGGCATCATCGGCAAGCGCGGCCAGTTCACCGCCATCGCCGGCAGATGCATCCACGCTGCAGGCCCGCGTCTACCTACAGGGGGATCCGGATGGCACACATTGCATACCGGTAGCGGACTGCTATGGGGAACCACGAAGCCTCGGACGCCGTGCGCGCGGGCAGCAGCGTTCGCGCACCGTGTTGATGGCGCTGATGCCACTGGACACGTGGGACGCCGGCGAAGATGAGGTAGACGTTCCGGCATTGTGCGAGGTCAACTGACGTTATCAGCACAGTTTAGAAAGGCTTGCTTCTTTTACAAATAATTGCATGGAAGCGCAGGTGCGTGTGGTCCACGCTGCCCGCCTTGTTCCGCACGGATTCCATGATGCTGAGGCGCTGTCTGATCGTGCTGCTTGCCTGCGTGACGTTGCCTGGACTGACAATGGAAGCGCCGGCCAAAAACAGTTTCGCAGGATTCGGCGCTATTGATTTCACACTCGAAAGTGCAAGCTCAACCATCAAACCCCATGTAGTTGCCTGCAAAGCACCCGAGAGCTGTGAGAATACGCTGACGGAGCTGGTCTCAATCACCACGGAAGTTGTTGATGTGAATGGAGCGAAACTTGTTCTCATGATGAATAACTGGGGTTTGGGCGGACGCTCTGAGACCGCTTTTTCGAAGCCTGTAGACCATCCACAAGGGGTGTTCTACGTCACGGGATCGCAATTCAACGACGTTGAGCTGACACCAAACAATCTCAGTGGAAAGCTGTCGATTGTGATGACCGATAGTTCCTATCTCCCTGCTGACAGGGAAAGCTTTCACACTTACTGGCTGGTGACCAACACTCCTGTACTGGCCGGGCTCATCTTCACTGCCCCAGATGACGAGAGAAGCGAGGTCAGCATTCCAAAAGGCACGTGTGTAAACATCAAGGCCGAATCCACACGCATGGCAAGCTTATTCAGATACTGCAACAAAAAGAGTGACCTGATTAAAATCCGGCACTTCAAAGAGATTGAAGACAGCGTGCTGAAAGCAGGCGTCACCCCGGAATTGCTGGGATTCAAAGAATAATATCCCTAGAATGGCGGTGCGCTACAGGTACGCGAGTAACGACGCAATGTACAACCACGCAATGCGTTGATGGATCTCACCGCATCACGCGCGCAGCAGCATCCGCAGGTCATCCCCCACCTGGCGCTGGTCGACCACGCGCAGCCGGCGCTGCTGCTCCATCGCTTCAATACCCAGGCCGGCCAGCAGCGGGCGGCCGCTATCGCCCAGCAAGGTAGGCGCCTGGTACAGCAGCAGCTCGTCCGCCCAGCCGCCACGCAGCAGCGCCCCGGCCAGGGTGGCACCGGCTTCGGTGTGCACTTCGTTGATGCCACGCTCGGCCAGCAGTGCCAGCACCGCAGCCAGGTCCAGCCGCCCGTCCACGCTGGCCACACTGGCGAATTCGGCATCGGCTGCGTCCGGTGCACTCACCGCTGCATCATGCAGGTACAGCGTCGGCGCCCCACCCTCGCGCACGCGACTGCATTCCAGCGAGCGCAGGCGCGAATCGAGCACCACGCGCAGCGGCGGCAGCACCTCGGTGTCGGCCAATCGCACGGTCAGCATCGGGTCGTCGGCCAGCACGGTGTCGGCACCGGTCAGGATGGCGCCCGCGCGTGCGCGCCAGTGCTGCACGTCTTCGCGTGCGGCCGCGCTGGTGATCCACTTCGACGTTCCATCGGCCATCGCGGTGCGGCCATCCAGGCTGGCGGCCAGCTTCACCCGCAGCCACGGGCGGTTGCGCTCCACGCGCGACAGGAAGCCCTTGTTGAGTTCGCGGGCCTGCGCGGCCATCAGACCTTCAGCCACTTCGATGCCCGCCGCGCGCAGCAGATCGAAGCCACCGCCATCGACCTGCGGGAACGGATCGCGCATCGCCGCGACCACGCGCGACACACCCGCCTCAATGAGCGCCAGCGCGCACGGCGGCGTGCGCCCATAGTGCGCACAGGGTTCCAGGGTGACGTAGGCGGTGGCGCCCCGCGCTTCGCTGCCGGCCTCGCGCAGCGCGAACACTTCGGCGTGCGGGCCACCGGCTCGCTGGTGCCAGCCCTGCCCGACCACGCGCTCGCCGTGGGCGATCACGCAGCCGACCATCGGGTTGGGGCGGGTGGTGTAGGCGGCACGCTCGGCCAGACGCAGTGCGTTGGCCATGTGCAGGTGGTCGAGGGCGGAGAACGAAGTCGTCATGGCGACATGGTAGCGCCGTCGATCCCGCCGGGCATGGCCCGGCGCTACCGGCGATGCCTGCCTCCGTGCCAACCAAGGTTGGCATCTGCCGGGGCGTCAGCCCTTCTTTTTCTTGGTCAGGGCGATGACATCGCCCAGCAGCTGCAGCTGTTCGGTGCTGGACGGCAGGTCGCGTTCCAGCTTCTCGATCTCCTCGCGGAAATCGGCCACGTCCTCGAAGCTGCGGTAGACCGAGGCGAAGCGCACGTAGCCGACGTGATCGAGCTTGCGCAGTTCGTTCATCACGAACTCGCCCACCTTGATCGAGGGCACTTCGCGTTCGCCGCTGATGCGCAGCTGATGCACCACCGCGCGCACCGCCGCTTCGATCTTTTCTTCCGGCACCGCGCGCTTCTGCAGCGCGCGGTCGAAGCCGGCGCGGACCTTGCGCTGGTCGAACGCCTCGCGCGTGCCGTCGCTCTTGACGATGGCCGGCAGCTTCAGTTCGACGGTTTCCAGCGTGCTGAAACGCTCGTTGCACGCCTCGCACTCACGCCGGCGGCGGATCGTCGCGCCGTCTTCAGAGACGCGCGAATCGATGACGCGGGTATCGGCATGTTGGCAGAAGGGGCAATGCATGGAACGCCTGGCTCAGGGGGCAAACTCACGGCCATGGTCATGGCAGCGTCGCAACGGTACCTGAGAAGGCGGTGGGCGGCAAATGGTTGTCCACGTCACGCCGTGCCAGGGGCCCGGCGCAGCCACAGCAGATGGGCGGCGGGTACCAGCAACGGCGGCCCCAGTACGAGATAGCCCAGCACCTGCCACGGGCTGCCGGTGGCCCAGGCGAACCCGATGTACCCCACCACGCCCAACGCGGCCAGCCCGCCCAGCGCCAAACCGATCCACGGCAGCGCGCGGGCGTGGCGCAATGCCCCACGCCCCTGCCGCAGGTAGCGCACGCTCAGCCACAGCCAGCCAACCAGGCCCGCCAGGCCGGCCGCCGACCACAGGAACAGCACGGCGCCCTCGTCGCCGCGCATGAAGGCGCTGCGGGTGAGGAAGGTATAGACCCCGAAGCCCGCCACCAGCCCGCCGGCCAGCAGCGCGGGCAGCCCGAACAGCAGGCCATGCGCGATGTAGATGCGGCGGTGGACGCGCTCATCCATGATCGGGCCCCTGCGTGGCAGGCGGCGCCGGCACCAGCCAGCGCAGGCAGAACAGCAGGGCGGCGGGCACCAGCAGCGAGGGCCCGGCGAACAGGCTGTTCAATACGGTCAGGCCCAGTTCGGAGAAGTAGGTCAGTGCCAGGACCAGCATGGGCAGCGTGGCGAGCATGCCCAGGGCCAGCAACCACCACCAGCCCACCCAGGCGGCACGCAGTGCGGCGAAGCCACCACGCAACCAGAAGGCACTGAGCATCACCCAGGCCAGCAGGCCCGACAGCCCGGCCAGCCCCCACAGCAACAGCCCGCCGCCCAAGCGCAGGCTGTCTGCATCCACGCGGATGAAGGCGAACACGCCCATCATGGCCGCGATGAAGGCGCCCACGCCGCCCAGCAGCAGGCTGGGCAGGCCAAAGGGCACCGACAGGGCAATGTAAAGACGCTTGAGGTGACGCTCATCCATGCGCGGGGGTCCTGCTGGCGGGGTCAGAGCCCTTTCCTTTGGAAAGGGATCCGACCCCTGGGTTCGGCTGGCGGGGACAGAGCCCTTTCCTTGTGGAAAGGGATCCGACCCCTGCCCTGCTTCGATCAGCCGTAGACCGGGTACTTGCGGCACTGCGCGCTGACGGCATCGCGCACGCGGGCGATGACCGCTTCATCGGCCGGCGCGTCGAGCACATCGGCGATCCAGTTGGCCAGGTCCACGCAGTCCTGTTCGACATAACCGCGGGTGGTGACGGCCGGGGTGCCCAGGCGCAGGCCCGAGGTCACGAACGGCGAACGCGGGTCGTTGGGCACCGAATTCTTGTTGACGGTGATGTGCGCCTTGCCCAGCGCGGCTTCCGCGTCCTTGCCGGACACGTCCTTGCCGATCATGTCCACCAGCATCAGGTGGTTCTGGGTGCCGCCGGACACGATCTTGTAGCCGCGCGCGATGAGCGTGGTGGCCATCGCCTGGGCGTTCTTCACCACCTGCTGCTGATAAGCCTTGAAGCCCGGCTCCAGCGCCTCCTTGAAGGCCACGGCCTTGCCAGCGATGACGTGCATCAGCGGGCCGCCCTGGATGCCCGGGAACACGATCGACTGCAGCTTCTTGACCAGGTCTTCGTCAGCGCCCTTGGCCACGATGATGCCGCCGCGCGGTCCGCGCAGAGTCTTGTGAGTGGTGGAGGTGACCACGTGCGCGTGTTCCAGCGGGCTGGGGTACACGCCGGCGGCAACCAGACCGGCCACGTGGGCCATGTCCACGAACAGGTAAGCACCGACCTTGTCGGCGATGGCGCGGAAGCGCGCCCAGTCGATCACCTGCGAATAAGCCGAGAAACCGGCTACAACCATCTTCGGCTTATGCTCCAGGGCAAGGCGCTCGACTTCGTCATAGTCGATCAGGCCCTGGTCGTTCACGCCGTACTGTACGGCATTGAACAGCTTGCCCGAGGCATTGACCTTGGCACCGTGGGTGAGGTGGCCGCCATGGGCCAGGCTCATGCCGAGGATGGTGTCACCCGGCTGCAGCAGGGCGAAGTACACGGCCTGGTTGGCCTGCGAACCGCTGTGCGGCTGCACGTTGGCGTAGTCGGCGCCGAACAGCTGCTTCAGGCGGTCGATCGCCAGCTGCTCGGCGATGTCCACGTATTCGCAGCCACCGTAGTAGCGCTTGCCCGGGTAGCCTTCGGCGTACTTGTTGGTCAGCTGGCTGCCCTGGGCTTCCATCACGGCCGGGCTGGTGTAGTTCTCGCTGGCGATCAGCTCGACGTGGTCTTCCTGGCGCTGGGTTTCGGCGGCGATGGCCTTGGCCAGTTCGGGATCGTAGGTTTCGATGCGGACGTCACGCGGGAACATCGGTCACTCCAGGCAGTAGGGGGACAGCGGGCCTGCAATTGTAAGCGCGCCGGGGGGCGGCGGCGACCGCAGCCAACGGGGCTTGGCGCGCCGCGCATGGCATGATGTGCTGGCCCTGCTGCGTGCCGGCCCTGCTCAGGACACGCGCTGCGAAAGCCTGACGAATGCCCATCCAACTTCATGAATTGTGATTCGCGCCACTGAAATCATGAACGATTTAGGATAGCAACCCTAAAGCCGGAGGGATCACCGCCGATACGCCCTGTCCAAACAGGGGAAAATCACGTGATCCATTCGTTCCAGGCTTTGCCGGCAGTGACGCTGGCCCAGCGCCGTACCTCCGCCACTGCACGTCGTGCATCCTTGCTCGCGCTGGCCGTCGGGCTGGCCATCAGCGCTGGAGCCCAGGCGGTCAACACCGTTCGCATCGGCGACGGTGACTGGTACAACGCGTCACTCTGGAGTGCCGGTGTGCCCAATGACACCAACTCCGACAACTACGCCTACATCGACGGACATACCGTCAACCTGGCAACAGCCGACACCACGTCCTGGCACGTCTACCTCGGCACCTCGGCCGACGCCGTGTTCGGCATCTCGGGTGTGGGCGGCCTGACCACCGCCACCGCCACGCTGGGCGTCAACGCGGGCCACAAGGGCATTGCCATCGTCCAGGGTACGGACGCTTCGTGGAAGATCAACTATGACATCGGCGTCGGACACAACGGCAGCGGCGAGCTGTCCGTGCTGGGCGGCGCCTACCTGTACACGAAAAATGCCTGGGTCGGCTCGATGGCGGGCAGCGATGGCTTCGTGATGACCGATGGTGCCGGCTCGCTGTGGGACGCAGATGCGATCTACATCGGCAACGCGGGCACGGGCCGCGTACAGATCACCAATGGCGGCAAGGTCAACAGCAACCGGACGCTGATCGGCAGTGCAGCCAACAGCAACGGACTGCTGCAGGTAGCGCAGGGCGGATCGCAGCTGACGACGGGCAGCCTGGGTGTTGGCGTGCACGGCCAGGGCGAGATGATGGTGATGGGGGGCGGCATCGTCAGCAGCGATTCGGCCATCGTGGGTGATGCCGGCGGCACTGGCACGGTCACCGTCAACAACATGGCCTCGCGTTGGTACAACAATGGCCTGCTGACCCTGGGACGCGGCGGTACCGGCGAGTTGTCGGTCTACAACGGGGCCGGCGTCTATTCCAACGGACTGGTGATGGCCGAACAGGGCGGCACTGCGACCCTGACCATCGGCAGCGACGGCGGCATGAACACCACCGGCGCGCAGACTGTGATCGGCCGCAACGGTCAAGCCACGGCCACTATCTCCAGCCGGTTCTTCGCCAGCAATGTGATCCTGGGCGAAGCTGCTGGCAGCCAGGGGCTGGTGCAGCTGAGCGGCTCCAGCGGTGAATGGATCAGCGACGCGTTGGCGCTGGGCGATGCCGGAACCGGCCGTTTCGCGGTGACTGACGGCGCTTCGGCGACCGTCATCGGTTCGATCCTGCTGGCATCGGCCGCCGGCAGCGAAGGCCAGCTGGTGGTAAGCAACAACGGCGTGCTTGTGGTGGGTGACAGCACCTCACTGCTGACCTCGATCAGCACCGGCACCGGTAGCGGCGAACTGCAGCTGTCCGGCGGCGTGCTTCGCAATCCGGGCTGGCTGACGGTTTCCAGCGACATGCGGGTGACCTCCGATTCGCAATTGGATGCGATCGGCAACCTGGACATCCAGGGCAACATCCGCGGCAGTGGCGGTCTGGCAAAGACCGGGACCGGCGTGCTGATGCTCAAGGGTGACAATTCCTTTGCCGGCGACCTGACCATCAACCAGGGCACGCTGTCCCTAGGCGGCAACCAGGCCGCCGGCAACGGTCGCCTGATCTTCGCCGATGGCACCTCGCTGGGCATGGTCAACATGACCACGCTTGCCAACAGCGTGCGCTTGCTGGGCACCACCGACGTACACATTGCCGGCAGTGACAGCGTCACCTTTGCCGGCGGCGTGAGTGGCACGGCCAGCACCGTGCTGGAAAAGCATGGCAGCGGCGAGCTGGTGCTGAGCAGCAGCCCGTTCGCGGGCCAGGTCCACGTGGCAGGCGGCACCGTGCGCGCGGTGGGCAATGCGCTGCCCACCGGCAATATCGAGATCGGCAGCGCAGGCACCTTCCAGACCGACACTACCCGTGTACTGACCTATGCAGGCCAGCTGAGCGGCAGTGGCGTGCTGCGCCAGGGTCGGCATTACCTGGCCCTGACCGGCGACAGCAGCGCCTTCAGCGGCACGGCCTGGGTGAGCGAAGGCCAGCTGGAGGTGGAGGGTCTGCTGGGTGGCCAGGTCAAGCTGGACCAGGGCGCCTGGCTGACCGGCCGTGGCAGCGTGGGCGGTGTGCAGCTGCTGTCCGGCAGCGTGCTGTCGCCGGGCAGTGCGGCGGCCGGTGGCATCGGGCAGTTGCAGGTCAAGGGGGATCTGTCATTCGACAGCAGCAGCCAGTACCGGGTGGATGTCAGCGCCAACGGCCTCAGTGACCACGCGCTGGTGACCGGTCTTGCAACGCTGGGCAATGCCAGCACGCTGGCCGTGGCCACTGACGGCGACTGGCAGGCTTCGACCCGCTATACCGTGCTGACCGCCAACGGCGGCGTGTCGGGTGTTTTCAGCGGCGCCGCCAGCACCCTGGCCTTCCTTGACCCGACCCTGGAGTACGACGCCAACCACGTCTACCTGACCATGCGGCGCAACGACATCGCGATGCCGGACATCGACCTGGCGTTCCCGGATGTGGTGGTGAACAGCAACCAGAAGGCCGTGGCCGGCGCCGTGGAAGCGCTGGGCAGCGGCAACCAGGTGTATGACGCGGTGGTGCGACTGGATGTGGCCGATGTCGTGCCCGCCTTCGACAGCCTGTCTGGCGAGATCCATGCCGCCAACCGCGGCGCCCTGCTGCAGAACCGCTTCCTGCACGATGGCATTGACCGCCACCTGGACGGCGCGGCCATGGCCGGGCAGATTGCGCCGGGCGTGCACGCCTGGGTGGCCGGCAGCAGCAGCCAGCGACGCAGCGACGCCAGCGCGCAGAACGCCGGGCTGCGCACCTCGCAGCACGGACTGATGGCCGGCGCCGGCTGGATGCTCGGCGATGCACTGGAACTGGGCATGGCCGCCGGCCAGCAGCAGCGGGTCAGCCGCCTGGCCCAGCGTGATGCACGCGCCGAGACCGACAGCACCGAGTACGGCGTGTACGGGCAGTACCGCTGGCAGGGCCTGAGCCTGCGTGCGGGCGTCAGCCGCGCCGACTACCGCACCGACAGCACCCGCACCGCGCAGGTCGGCAGCACCCTGTCCGAGGGCCTGGCCGCACGCGAGGACGCCACCGGCACCTCGGCCTTCCTGCGTGCCGGCTGGTCCTTCGGTGGGCCGCGCCTGCAGCTGACCCCGGAACTGGAGCTGGCACAGGTGCGCCTGCGCAGCGACGGCGCCCAGGAACGCGGCGGCCACAGTGCGCTGCAGCTGGATGGCGAAGCCGCCCGCTACCGCACCGGTCTGGCCGCGCTGCGCGCGGACTGGGACATCAGCGGTGGCCAGCGTGACCGTGCGGCGCTGACCGCGCGCGTGGGCTGGCAGGTGGCCGGCGGTGATCGCCTGCCGCAGGTCGCGGCGCGCTTCGTGGACGGTACGCAGGACTTCGGCATTGCCGCTGCAC
The DNA here is from genome assembly GCF_032056425.1 of Stenotrophomonas sp. Taxonomy (GTDB): domain Bacteria; phylum Pseudomonadota; class Gammaproteobacteria; order Xanthomonadales; family Xanthomonadaceae; genus Stenotrophomonas. The sequence continues at coordinate 19,816 of NZ_DAMBCN010000003.1, read as the reverse complement.
CGCTGGCCCGCCGCAGCGCGCTGGCCCAGGTGGGCGTGGCGGTCAGCCCGACCGACAACAGCCGCCTGTCACTGCAGATGCAGGGGCAGCGCGGCGATGGGCAGCGCGAGGTGGGCGCACAGCTGGATCTGTCGGTGGCGTTCTAAGTACTGGAAGGGGTCGGAGCCTTTTCCGCTGGAAAAGGGTCCGACCCCGTGCTGTTGGGGTCAGAGCCCTTCCTTGCGGAAGGGATCCGACCCCGCCTCTGCATCAGCGGTTGTTGATGATGTAGTCGGCGATGATGCCGGTGGCCACGGCCACCAGCAGCATGTTGCCGCGGTCGTCGCGGATCCAGTGGTGGCCGTACGGCGGGCGGCGCAGGTGGTAGCGCGGGTAGTCGTTCACCACGTAGATCGGGCCACGGTAGTAATCGCGGTAGCGATGCCCACGCTGCCAGCCGTAGCCCGGGCCCGGACCATAGCCGGGGCGGTACACCACGCGCGGCGGCGGGGGGGCCGGATGGTAGTAGCGGCGGTCATGGTCGCGGTGCCAGTCACGGCGCGCATCGCGGCGGTCACGCTCGTAGTCGCGGCGGGCCTCGCGGACGTCGCGGCGGTACTCGCGACGGTCGTCACGGCGGTCTTCGCGCCACTCGCGGCGGTCACGGTGGTCGTTGTCGGCAAACGCCGGGGCGACCGCGCCAAGGGCCAGAACAGAGGCCACGGCTCCGGCCATGATTCGGTTGATGCGCATGAGAAACCTCTGCTTGGGTGGGTGGTGAGGCCAATCTTGCGCATTGCGTCTGAACGGAAATTGGCTGGAAACGCTTCCGATTCTCGGGATGTGACCCAGTATTCAGGCAGCGGCCAGCCCCGGGGCTCGGGGCGGCGCGGGCGGTAAGCGGTTCCGGCTATAATTGGGGGTATTCCATTTCAGTCTGTGCCCGCTGTCGTCCGGGATCTTCCCGCTGACGGACGGGTGCAGGGCCGCGCCCTTACGGAGACCTCATGTCCTCGCAATACATCTACACCATGAACCGCGTGTCCAAGGTGGTCCCGCCCAAGCGGCAGATCATCAAGGACATCTCGCTGTCCTTCTTCCCGGGCGCGAAGATCGGCCTGCTGGGCCTGAACGGCGCCGGCAAGTCCACTGTGCTGAAGATCATGGCCGGCGTGGACACCGATTTCGAGGGCGAAGCCCGCCCGCAGCCGGGCATCAAGGTCGGCTACCTGGCACAGGAACCGGAACTGGACCCGACCAAGACCGTGCGTGAAGCGGTGGAGGAAGGCGTGGGCGAAGTGCTGCAGGCCCAGGCCGCGCTGGAAGCGGTGTATGCCGCCTACGCCGAGGAAGGCGCCGACTTCGACGCACTGGCCAAGGAACAGGAGCGCCTGGAGGCGATCCTGGCCGCCGGCGATGCACATACCCTGGAAAACCAGCTGGACGTGGCCGCCGATGCGCTGCGCCTGCCGCCGTGGGATGCGATCGTGGGCAAGCTGTCCGGTGGTGAAAAGCGCCGCGTGGCACTGTGCCGCCTGCTGCTGCAGAAGCCGGACATGCTGCTGCTCGACGAACCGACCAACCACCTGGACGCCGAGTCGGTGGAATGGCTGGAACAGTTCCTGGCGCGCTATACCGGCACCGTGGTGGCGGTCACCCATGATCGCTACTTCCTGGACAACGCCGCCGAGTGGATCCTGGAACTGGACCGCGGCCGCGGCATTCCGTGGAAGGGCAACTACACCGACTGGCTGACCCAGAAGGATGAGCGCCTGAAGCAGGAAGACAATCAGGAAAAGGCTCGCCAGAAGGCGATCCAGAAGGAACTGGAGTGGTCGCGCCAGAATGCCAAGGGCGGCCGCACCAAGGGCAAGGCCCGTCTGGCCCGCCTGGAAGAGCTGCAGTCGGTGGATTACCAGAAGCGCAACGAGACCAATGAAATCTTCATCCCGCCGGGCGAGCGCCTGGGCAATGCGGTGATGGAGTTCAAGAACGTCTCCAAGAAGTTCGGCGACCGCCTGCTGTTCGACGACCTGAGCTTCCTGGTGCCGGCCGGCGCCATCGTCGGCATCATCGGCCCCAACGGTGCCGGTAAGTCGACCCTGTTCAAGATGATCACCGGCCAGGAAAAGCCGGATTCGGGCGAGATCGTGGTCGGCCCGACCGTGAAGCTGTCCTACGTGGACCAGAGCCGCGACGCACTGGAAGGCAACCACAACGTCTTCCAGGAGATCGCCGGCGGCCTGGACATCCTCAACATCAACGGCATCGAGATCCAGTCGCGGGCCTACATCGGCCGCTTCAACTTCAAGGGCCAGGACCAGCAGAAGATGGTCGGTTCGCTGTCCGGTGGTGAGCGTGGCCGCCTGCACATGGCCAAGACCCTGCTGCAGGGTGGCAACGTGCTGCTGCTCGACGAACCGTCCAACGACCTGGACATCGAAACCCTGCGTGCGCTGGAAGATGCGCTGCTGGAATTCCCGGGCAACACCTTCGTCATTTCGCATGACCGCTGGTTCCTGGACCGCATCGCCACGCATATCCTGGCGTTCGAAGGCGATTCGCACGTGGAGTTCTTCCAGGGCAACTACCGCGAGTACGAAGAAGACAAGCGCCGCCGCATGGGCGACGACGCCGCGCCCAAGCGCCTGCGCTTCAAGGCGCTGAAATAAGCAAGGAAGAACGGCCGCGCTCTGCGCGGCCGTTCTGCATTCTGGTAGGTCACCACCGTTGGTGGTGACACCCAATTGTCGTGAGAACCCCCATGTCCCTGTTCGAACGCCTGTTCCAGCTGCAGCAGCACGGCACCACCGTGCGCACCGAGCTGCTGGCCGGTGTCACCACCTTCCTGACGATGTCCTACATCGTCTTCGTCAACCCGGAAATCCTGGGGACCACGGGCATGGATGCCGGCGCGGTGTTCGTTGCCACCTGCCTGGCCGCGGCGCTGGGTTCGGCGGTGATGGCGCTGGCGGCCAACTTCCCGGTGGGCATGGCGCCGGGCATGGGCCTGAACGCGTTCTTCGCCTTCACGGTGGTCGGTGCCGCAGGCCTGCCGTGGCAGCAGGCACTGGGCGCGGTATTCATCTCCGGGCTGGTGTTCCTGGTGTTGTCGCTGACCGGCGTGCGTGCGTGGCTGGTGGCCGGCATTCCGTCGTCGCTGCGCTCGGCCATCGTGGCCGGCATCGGACTGTTCCTGGCGATCATCGCGCTGCAGAAATCGGGCGTGATCATTGCCAACGAAGACACCCTGGTGGCGCTGGGCCCGCTGAACACCGCGCCGCCGCTGCTGGCGCTGGGCGGCTTCCTGTTGATCGCGATCCTGGAGGCACGCCGCGTGCGCGGCGCCATCCTGATCGGCATCCTGGCGGTGACCGCCGCCGCGTGGGCGCTGGGCGACGTGCAGTTCAAGGGGCTGGTGTCCCTGCCGCCCAGCCTGGCCCCGACCTTCCTGCAGCTGGACCTGCCCGGCCTGCTGCACCACGACGGCGGCGCGCCGATCGCGGTGCTGCTGCAGGTGGTGCTGGTGTTCGTGCTGGTGGAAGTATTCGATGCCACCGGCACGCTGTACGGCGTGGTCGGCCGTGCCGGCCTGCTGAAGCTGCCGGGCGCGCCGAAGCGCTTCGGTCGTGCCCTGCTGGCCGACAGCACGGCGATCGTGGCGGGCTCACTGCTGGGCACCAGCAGCACCACCGCCTTCGCTGAGAGCGCCTCGGGCGTGCAGGTCGGCGGCCGCACCGGGCTGACCGCGCTGGTGGTGTCGGCGCTGTTCCTGGCCGCGTTGCTGTTCTCGCCGCTGGCGGCGATGGTGCCCGGCTATGCCACCGCCCCTGCCCTGCTGTTCGTGGCCGGGCTGATGCTGCGCGAGCTGGTGGAAGTGGACTGGAGCGATCTGACTGAATCGGTGCCGGCGGCGTTGTGTGCGCTGGCCATGCCGTTCACCTATTCCATCGCCAATGGCCTGGCGTTTGGTTTCATTGCCTATGCCGCGCTGAAGGCCGGTACCGGGCGCTGGCGCGAAGTGCACCCGGCGGTGTGGCTGGTGGCAGTGCTGTTCGTGCTGCGCTACGCGTTGGAATGACCGTTGTCTGGGGTCAGAGCCCTTTGCGTTGCGAAGGGATCCGACCCCGTGGCTGCGGTTGGGGTCAGATCCCTTTGCAACGCAAAGGGCTCTGACCCCACATGGGCCCCCTACCCGCGCGGCTGCAGGCGGCCGTCGGCGGCGAAGCGCCAGCGGCCTTCCATCCAGCCACGGCCGAACAGGGTAAGCATCTGCGTGTAGTAGACCGGTTTGGCCGCGCGCTGCTGTTCGACGCTGGGCAGGGTGGCCAGCAGCGCCTGCGCCTGTTGTGATTCCCCCTGTGCCTGCAGGTAGGGCAGCAGCGCGGCACGGAAGCCGTCGTTGCCCTCGCCCTGCCCCTCGCCACTGCGCGTATCCACTTTTTCCCACATCGCCGCGCCGCTGCGCAGGCGCTTCAACGGGCCGGACAACGCCTGCAACTGCGGCCGGAACAATGGGTCGCGCGGCGCTGTCATGCCAGCCCAGGCATAACACCGGATGGCATCGTAGCTGCCCACCGGCCCCTGCACTGGATCCACCACGAACCCGCCCTTGCGCCAGGCCGCCCAGTCCGGCACGAAGCCGTGCGGGCTGCACTGCTGCAGCAGTGCTACGGTGTTGCTGGCCAACACCTGCCACGGCCCCTGCCGGTCCACGGCGGCGAAGCGGCGCAGCAGCGGCAGCGGCAGATAGCTGGGATTGACCCGCGTTGTCTCGTTTTCAATGAACCCCTGCGGGCCGGGCAACAGCATCGGTCCAAGCCCGTCCAGTTCAATGATTTCGCGCGCACGGATCTGCGCCAGCATGCCTTGGCCGATCACCTGCAGCGCCGGCCGCCGCCACAGCCGCGCAGCTTCCAGCAGGGCGTAGGCCAGCCACAGATCCGAGTCGGAGGCGGGGTTGTCGTCCAGCACGCGCCAGGCGCCCTTGCCATCGCGCCCCCACAGCCAGGCCGGCAAGCGTGCGGCCATGTCCCCGCCTGCCAGATTGTCCTGGGTCCAGGCCAGCACCCGATCGAACAGGGCCGGGTCGTTGTCCACCAGGGCGAAGAACAATGCGTAGGACTGCCCTTCCGAAGTACTGCGCTGGTCGTCATGGCTACGGTCGATCATGCGACCGTCTTCGCTCAGGCTGCTGGCCTGCAGCAGCTGCCAGGCCGGCCAGCGCGGTGCTGCGGCGGGTGCGGCACCGGCCAGGCCCAGCAGCGGCAGCGCGGCCACCGTCTGCAGCAGGCGACGGCGCGAGGGATCGGCAGGGTGCGGCATCAACAACGGCTCCTGTGCAGGGCTGGCGTGACGGCAGGTATACCGCAACCCGCGCCGCGGCCGTGTACAGCACACGGCCGCGGCCTACCCGCGATTCACAGTCCGCTGGCGTAGGGCGAGCGCAGCACCTGCGGCCGGGTACCCAGTCCTGCGCCCAGGCGATCCAGCAGGAAGCGCAGGTAAAGCGTGGTGCCGAACTGCTGGTAATCGCGTGCGTTGTTAAGCTCCATGCGCCCCCCCAGGAAGAGCTGGCTGGACAACTGCCATTCGGCGGCAGCACTGAGGTTGTAGGACACACCGGTCTTGGTCTGGCCGGCGTAGACCGGGGCCACGTATGCGTCGGTCAGGCCCAGCAGGGCCGCCATCGACGCCGCGTCGTAGGCAGCCTGCTGCAGTGCTGGATCGGTCGGGAAGTAATCGGCGGCCTTTTCTTCGAAGTGCTGCACACCCACGCTGCCGTCGATCTGCCAAGCCAGACGCGCGCGCTCGTTGCGGCCGTTCCAGTGCACCGGGAAACCCACATCGACATAGCGCTGCGGGCTGAAGTAGCCACCGTGGCCGTAGGTGAAGCCGCTGAGGTTGCGCTTGTACTGCAGCGCGGTGATGTTCAACCCGGCAGTCAGCGACTGGTTGTCGGTTTCCAGCGCGTGTACGTACACGCCCAGGCCCAGTTCACTGCGCTCGTTGTTGGCTACGTTCTCGCCTTCCAGGCGGTGCCAGGACGCACTGGCGTAACCGCCCAGCAATCCGTTGTCGAGCGTGCCCCCCAGCTTGGCGCCGGTGGCGGTCACCCCGCCCCAACGCTGCCCGGTACGTTCGTCCTGCACGCCGGAAAACGCCAGCACGCTGTCGGTGACCGCGCGCCGCGACGCTTCGCCCGACCAGGTAAAGGTGTCGCCGATGCGGCCCTCATAGCCCGCACCACCCACCACCTGGCTCTGGTCGAAGCCCAGCGGCGAGCTGCCGATATCGGCACGGAAGCCCCCGCGCTGGTAACCCACGGAAATGCCCGCACCGGTTGCATCCTGCGCAGACAGCCGGCGTGCGCCGGCGGCATTGGCCACCATCGCGTACAACGTGTCCTGGAAGGTGATGGGGCTCTGCCCGGCGTTGGCACCGCTGGCCAGTGCCTTCAACTGTGCCTGTTCCTCAGGGGTCAGGCCGCGCGACAGGCCGCCGTTGTTCAGCAGCTGGCTGGCGATCTGGCTGATCGGCGTATTGGCGACATCACGCGACAGCAGGTACGACGGCAATGGATCGGCAAACAGCAGCGCCAGGGCGGCCGTCCGCCGCTCGGCGGCGGTCAGCGCGCCATCGGTCTGGTTGTACAGTTCCTGGTAGCGGCCATTGTCCAGCGCGCGTTCTTCGATCAGGTTGCGGGTGGCATTGCTCTCGCCGCGGGTCAGTAGGGTCTGGTACAGCGACGATCCCACCAGCGAATCCACGGGTGTCCGATCAGCGGCCAGGGCACCGGCCAGCGCAGCCTGCGGGCCCCCGCCGAAACGGCTGCCCGAAGCGTAGTCCGTATCCGGTCGGCCCGCATCCAGCACGGTGGGGGTGACCGCCACGATCAACTTGCCATCGCCCACGGCAAAACGCGCTTCCAGCGGCACCTGCAGGTCGTCCAGCTGACCCAGGCCCGGCTCACCGTCGCGGCTGCGGTAGCTGGCGCCGATCGCCACGCTGCTGCTGTTCTCCGCCTTCAGATCACGCAGCTCCGCCAGCACGCCCGTGTTGCCTGCACTCGCGACCGCCGATGCGGAACGTCGGGGGCGCACGGACTGGCCCGGCACCGGCAACGTCTCGACGCTGGCCTGGCCGCGCGCGGCCACCGGCTCAGGCAGGCCCGAGGCATCGAACAGCGCTTCGTGTGCGGCGCCGGAAAGGCGCGTGCCGGACGGCGCCGCGGCCAGCATTTCCACCGATGGCGGCAGCGCGGCATCGTCCCCTCGCAGTGCACGCGTCCCAACGCCACGGTTCAGGCCAGCGAACGGATTGAACGCGCCGGCGCCGCCGGCCAGTGCGGCGTTGCGCGAACGCGGCATGCCCGCATCGGCGTAGCCTGACTGGCGAGCAGATGCCGCCAACGATGCCTTGAAATAGCTTTCAGCACGACGGTTCTTGCCGGCCGCACGGTACACGCGGCCGGCGCCGGCCAGGACCTCCGGCGAATCCGGCGCCTTGGCCAGGGCCTGCTGCAGATAGGCTTCGGCGGTATCCATGTCGCGCAGCGATGCGGCACTGCCGGCCGCGGCCACCAGCGCATCGACATCGCCCGGGCTGCGCTGCAGTTGCTGCTGGTACAACGCCAACGCCTGCCCGTGGTCACCGGCAGCGGCGTACAGGCGCGCCAAGGCTGCGATGTTGCGCGGGTCATCCGGGTGCTCGGCCAGGGCCGGGGCCAGCACGCTGTAGGCGGCTTCCAGATTGCCCTGTTCGCGCAGCGCGTCCACCTGGCGCAGCACGTAGCCCGCGCGCAGGTCCTGCAGCCGGGCCTGCTGGGCGGCGTCCAGCGGCACCTGCCCGAGCTGCCGCAGTACCGCTGCCACTTCGCCATCGCGGCCGGCGCGCAGCAGCACCGATGCATACTGCAGACGTGCTTCGGCGCTGGGCGGATCGCCCTGCAGCAACGTGCGCGCCAGACTCATCGCGCGTTCGCTGCTGCCGATATCCGCATAGGCACCGGCCAGTGCTGCCACCAGTTCCGGATTCTGCGCCTGGCTGCCCAGCGCGGCCTCGGTGCGTGCGAGGAGCAACTGCGCTTCACCGGTGCGTTGGCGCTGGGCCAGGCTGCGCGCCTGCGCCCCCTGCGCCTGCACCAGCGCGACGGTGCGCAGTGCCTCGATGCTGGGCGTGCGTGCAGTGGCGGGCACCTGGTCCAGCAGCGCCAGCATCTGCGGCCACTGCTGCCGTTCCTGAGCGAACAGTGCCTGGGCCTGCAGTGATTCCACCGACGCGGCATCGCCCTGCCCGGCCAGCTCGGCCATTACCCGGTCAGCCTCGGCGGGCTGCCCCATGCGCCGGTACAGGCGCGCCAGCTCCAACCGCAGCCAAGGGTCGCTGGGCTGGGCCAGCAACGCGTCTTCCAGTTCCACCTGCGCCATCTGCAGGCTGCCGCCGGCAATGGCTTCCTGGGCACGGGCGCGGGCCAGGTTGGCGCGCAGGACCGCGCGCCCCCCCGCTTTTTCCTGCTGTGCCGGCGTCATCCGCTCCATCATGACCGCGGCTTCTTCGGCACGGCCCTGGCGGCCGAGCAGACCCACCAGGCCCTGCAGCGCACCTGCGTTGCCTGCATCCAGTTCCAGTGCCTTGCGATAGTTGCGTTCGGCCGCGGCCGGGTCGCTGGCTTCCTGCAACTGGGCCAGTGCCACATGGCCGGCAGGTTCCTTCGGCTGCAGCGCGATCACCTGCTGCACACGTGCAACGGCGTCGGCACCGGCCTGGCCCCGTACCTGCTGCAGGGTCAGCCAGTAGCGCGCACTGTCGGCGGCGCTGCGCCATTTGCCATCACGTGCGGCCGCCTGGCGCAGCAGCTCATTGGCTTCTTCGAAGCGCTCCTGGCGCAGCCGCACCGAACCCAGGCCCCCCAGCGCACCGGCATCGCGCGGGCGCGCACGCAGCACTTGGCTGAAGCGGCTTTCCGCCTGCGCCAGCTGGTTGTTGTCCAATGCACGGAAGCCTTCGCCCAGCAGCCGCTGGTTGGGATCAACGGGCGCGGCAGCGGTGCTGGCCTGTTCGCGCAGCTGCGCGGCCTTGGCGGCCACCTCGCGATCATTCGGCTGCGCGGCCAGGAAGGCCTGGTACAACGGCGCGTCGGCCGGCCCGCCATTGAGCCACAGCAGCGCCTGCCGCCACGCCGCGCGGGCGGGACCGCCAGTGTCCTGGCGCTGGCTGAGCGCGCTGAGCTGGGCGATGCCCTGGCGGCGGCTGGGTTCGCGGTAGGTCAGCACCTGGCCCAGCGCCAGCCGGGCCGACGGTGAATCGTTGCGGGCCACCAGTTTCTGCAGGCCGTCGCGGGCCCGGCTCCAGCCGTCCGGCGTACCGGCCAGAACCTGGTAATACTCCAGCGCCAGATCATCCGGCGGCGCACTACCGGCAAACGCGCGGTCGTAGCTGCGCACGGCCTCCACGTAACGCCCGGCAGCGGCGGCACTGCGCGCCGCCTGCAGCGGGTTGTCGGCGCCCGCCGCGGCGCCGCCCAGTGCCAGCCGCAGCCGGGCCGTCTGCGGTGCCTGCGGGTGGCGCTGCTGCAACTGTTGCAGGCGCTTCTGCGCGTCAGCACGGCGGCCCTGGTTGAGGTCGATCATGCCCAGGCCAAGAAGCGCGTCGGGCTGACTGGCATCGGTCGCCAACAGCTTGCGCCAGGTGTCGGCGGCCAGGTCCTCGCGGCCCTGGTCGTGCCAGTAGTTGCCCTGGTTGACCAGCTGCTGCACCGACGCGCTCTGCGCCCATGCCGGCGTGGTCAGTACGCACAGATCGATCAGCCCGACCAGGCACAGCGGCTTCAGGTGTTTGCGGAACATGGGGTACTCCAGGCAGGCAGCAGGCGCCCGTCGGCGGAAAAGCGGAAACGGCGGTCCATCCAGCCTTTGCCGAACAGGACCAGCACGCGTTCGTAGTAGTTCAGATCACCCGCGGCAGCCACGCGCGCCTGTTGCGAGCGCAGGGTTGCCGATTGCCCAAGGGCGGACAGATAGGGCAGCAGCGCTGCGGCAAAACCCACCGGCGCGGTGCCGTTGCCCACCCCACTGCGGACCTGGATCTTTTCGGCAAAACGCCCTTCTGCACGCAGCATCGCAGCCGGTCCTGACAGCGTCTGCAGCAGGCGGCGCCGCAACGGGTCGGCCGGATCGACCATGCCGGCCCACAGGTAGCAGCGGATCGCGTCGTAGCTGCCAATGTCGCCCTTGTCCGGTGCGGTCACGAAGGTCTTGCCGTTCCAGGCCTGCCAATCCGGCGCGAAACCCAGCGGCGCACCAGCTTCGAGCATGGCCACGCTGCGCTCGGCGATGCGCGCCCAGGGTCCCTTCGGATCGACCGCGGCGAAACGGCGCAGCACGAACAGCGGCAGATAGCTGGCATTGAGCGTCCAGCGCCCCTGGCCGATGAAACCGCTGCGCGCCGGCATCAGCATGCTGCCAAACCCGGGCAGCTCCGCCACTTCGGCCTGCTGCATCAGTGTCAGGATCTGCTTGCCCGATGCCTGCAGGCCTGGACGCTTCCACAGTCGTCCAGCCTCCAGCAGCGCGTAGGCGATCCACAACTCGCCGTCGGAGGCCGTGTTGGCATCCAGCACGCGATAGGCACCCGAAGGATCACGCCCCCACAGCCAAGCGGGCAGGTTCAGGTCCGGACGTCCGCCGCTCAGGTGGCGGCGGGTCCAGCCCAGCACACGGTCGAACAGCACCTGGTCGTTGTCGGCCAGCGCGAAGAACAACGCATAGGACTGCGATTCGGACGTACTGCGCAGATCGGCATTGAGGAAATCGATCACCCGCCCGTCGGCCTGGATATGGCGCTGCACGAAGCTGCGCCACTCGCGCCACGGACCTGCGCAACGCGGCAGGTTGACGGCCTGCGCGGCGGTGGGCAGCAGCGCCAGCGTGGCACTGGCAGCAAGCCAGTGCAGCAGACGCCGGCGGCCGGGATCCTGTGCAGCAGGCGTGCTCATCAGCCGCCACCCTGCGCCAGGCGCCGGCGTGCCTGCCAACGCAGCAGGACACGGGCCAGCAGTGCCAGCAACAGGCACGCCACGCCAACCAGCAGGCCCAGCCACAGCGGGTTGTGCGAGAAGTACCAGCGCAGCCAGGTCAGTGGCGGCAGTTCGCCTACATAGTAGGTCTGGTTGCCGGCCATGCTGCGCACCTTGGTACCGTGCAGCAGCACCGCACTGCCCTGGAAGCTGCGCAGCGTGTCCGGTTCGAACCAGGCATCGAACAGGCGCCCGACCCGGCTGGGATTGTCCGCCACGATGGCCACGACGCTGCGACCGGCCTGCAGCGGCGACTGGAACCCCAGCAGCACCACATCATCCGGGTCCGGACGCAGACCAACGTCGGCTACCGACGGCAGATCGGTCCGGCGTGCGTCGGGCGACAGGAAGCTGGGCAGATGCCGCGACAGCCAGTCCGACAGCGCGAACGTGCGTTGTTGCGCCCCCTCGCCGATGGGCATGTGCTGCGCCCACTGGCCGAACAACGGCTGGTTGTTGCGCGAGCCCAGCACCAGCAGATCCAGATCGGAATGTTCGGCTACTTCGGAAGCACGCAGGAAACGGTTGCCCAGCGCCGGATACCCGGTCGCGGCCCCCATGCGGCCCAGCACGGTCAACGCGTTGCTGACATCGTCGGCGCTGAAGCCGTCGGGCAGCACCACCGCCGATTCGGACAGGTCGGCCATGCGCGTGAATGGGAAGCCGGCATTGCCGAAGGCGGCCAGGTTGGGCATCGCCATGTAGTGGTGGAAGCCGCGAAGGTCGATCGTGGAATCGCCATCGATGGCCGCGGCGACGTCCGGGAAGGTGCTCTTGCATTCGGCGGCCTGCGGGCGGTCGAACGAGAAGTGGAAGCGCAGCTGGCTGGTGGAGGAGAACGGCCCGGTCGGCAGCATCACGTGCTGCTCGATGGGCATCTGCCCGCGCGTCTTCAACTGGTTCCACAAGCGACCCGGCGTGCTTTCCGCACGCGGCAGGCCATTCAGCGGCAGCGTCGTGACGAAGGCGTCGTTGATGTTGATGTTCAGCGCCGAATGATCGGCGCCTTCGGGCAGGGTGTAGCGGTAGCGCAGGTTCAGCGGGATGCCCTGCTTCTGCCAGACGAACAGATCCGGCGGCAACTGCAGGCCGATGCGGATCAGGTCGGGATGGTAGCCAGTGACATTCAGTTCGCTGCTGCGGCTGACCAGTTCATCCATGCGCACCGGACGATCGCTGGGAATCCAGTTCGGCGCGTCATAGGGCTTGCGGGTGGCAGCCGGCTTGAAGCTGCTGATGGTCGCGCTGGCGCCGGACAGCGGCGCCCCCAGGGCCAACGCGGAGGCCGCCGTGCGCAGCTCGGCGTCGTCACGGCCCAGCACCAGCAACAGCTTGCTGCCCGGATCACTGGGGTGGTTCACCACCGCCACCGTGGGGCCGGCGACATCGGGCAGGTTGAGGCCCGGAATGCTGGCACCCCGGGTGGCCATCACCACCGCATTGCCCTGCAGTGGCAGCGTGTCCGGGCTGGCGCTGAAACGCGCGCCCCGATACCCGGCCAGGGCACCGAACCACGACGACACGATGCCAGCGGCCTGCAGCGTACCGGCCGAGGGCTGGCCCGCGTAGACAAAGGGCAGCTCAAGGCGCCGGGTATCGCGCGCGTCGAAGAACGGCACCGGCAGCAACGACAGATCGTTGTTCAGCTCCAGCGGCAGCCAGCCCAGCTGCAGGTAGCTGCCCGCATCGATGTTGGCCCACAGGCTGCTGTGGTCGGGGTCTTCGCACTCACGGGTGTAGTGGCCGATCAACTGCAGGTTGATGCGGTTGTAATCGATGATCATCCGCGGATCGATGTCGATGTCGCGCTCGATCAGGCGCCCGGCCTGTGCGGTGTCCACCGGCAGCGTCGCCACGGTCACATCGTTCACCGTGACCCGCAGGTGGGACAGGTCCGGCAGCAACGCCGGCGAATAGCTGTACTTCAGGTGCAGCGAGGCGCGGTCAACGACCTGGTCGTTGCGCACCGAAAACGGGATGCCCGCCGTTCCCTGCACGCCACGCAGCGTGACTTCGTAGTCGATGCCCAACTGCTTCAGCGTCGACCGGCTCTGCCGCAGGCTGGCCGGTGCCGGCAGCAGGGACGCCACGGGGGCCGGCCCTGCCATGGCCGCATCGGTGCCGGGTGCAACCGGCGCGGGCGCCGTCGGCACATCCTGCGCCTGCACCGCCATCCACGGCAGCGCCAGAGCAAAGGCAGCAACGGCAACGCCGGGGCGAAGGCCGAGAACACGACGGGTCATGCGGAATCTCCGTTACGCGGGGCAGCGGCGTCGGTACGACGGCCGGCAGTAGTAATGAACCGGCCCAGGCGGTGGAAACCGCGCAGGCTGGCCTTGAAAACATCGCCGAATGAACGCAGCAGGGTGTCGCGGTCATGCCGGCCCCACAGCTGCACCCAGATATCGGCGCGCGCGAAGGTGCAGGTCACCAGCCACCGCTCCTGCTCCAGGTCCAGCGGCAGGAACTGCAGACTGACGCCTTGTGCATCGCGGTCGTGCCGGATCACCACCGGCAGCCGCCTGCTGCGGTTGCGGTTGCTGATTTCGATTTCGGCCTCGGTACCCGGTTGCAGGGGTTCGGGCTGGTCCAGGCGGATGGCCATGCCGCCGGTCGAGAAATTCAGGGTACGGCTGTGCAGCGCGCGCCCGTCGGCCAGGTGCAGCACCACCGGCAGTGACAGCGGCACGCGGTGCGAGCGCCGCACCTGCTTCTGCTCGCCGGACGTGGCGATCACCGCCCCAAGCATGATGGTGTTGTAGGCCGTCCAGCCCAGGTTCAACCAGATGGTATTGCTCTCGCCACCGGTATCGGCCATCACCAGGCGCACCACACCCACGGCGATGCCGATGATGTTCAACAGCAGCAGCAACAGGTAGGGACGGGCGATCTGCGCGTCGAAGTAGCTGCGCTCGACCAGGCCGCCCTTGGCGGTGACGTTGAACTTGCCCAGCCGCGGATTGATCACCGCCATCAGCGTGGGGCGCAGGATGTACCAGGCCAGGGTGGTTTCGTACACCTCGTTCCACAGCAGGTGGCGGTGGCGGCCCTGCACGCGCACGTTGGTCAGGTTGGCCTGGAGGATGTGCGGCAGTGCATAGGAAAGGATCATCAGCGCCGAGGCGTGGATGACATGTGCGCCGAAGAACAGATAGGCCAGCGGTGCGGTCAGGAAGATGATGCGCGGCAGGCCGTAGAAGAAGTGCAGCATCGCGTTGGTGTAGCAGATGCGCTGCACCAGCCGCAGGCCCTTGGTCAGGATCGGGTTGTCCACGCGCAGGATCTGCGCCATGCCACGTGCCCAGCGGATACGCTGGCCGACGTGCGCCGACAGGCTCTCGGTGGCCAGGCCGGCCGCCTGCGGAATGGGAATGTAGGCGCTGCGCCAGCCCTGCTTGTGCAGGCGGATGGCCGTGTGCGCATCCTCGGTCACCGTCTCCACTGCCACGCCGCCAATGGCTTCCAGCGGCGCGCGGCGGATCACCGTGCATGAGCCGCAGAAGAACGTGGCATCCCACAGGTCGTTGCCATCCTGCAGCAGCCCGTAGAACAGCTCACCTTCATTGGGCACCTTGCCGAACGTGCCCAGGTTGCGCTCGAAGGGGTCGGCCGAGAAGAAATAGTGCGGCGTCTGCACCACCGCCAGCTTCGCATCGCGCAGGAAGCCCCCCATCGACATCTGCAGGAACGACCGGGTGGGAACGTGGTCGCAATCGAACACAGCAACGAACTCGCCGTGGGTCTTTTTCAGCGCGGCATTGATGTTGCCGGCCTTGGCGTGGTTGTTGTTGGTACGGGTGACGTAGTGCACGCCGACCTGTTCACAGAACTCGCGGAAATCGTCGCGGCGGCCGTCATCAAGCAGATAGATGTTGAGCTTGTCAGCCGGCCAGTCCAGCACCGTCGCCGCCAGCACGGTGGTGCGCACCACCGACAGTGGCTCGTTGTAGGTCGGAATGAAGACATCCACGCTTGGCCACAGCGCGCGGTTGTCCGGCAGCGGTACCGGGGCGCGGTTCAGCGGCCACGCCACCTGGAAATAGCCCAGCACCAGCACCACGTATGCGTAGATCTCGGCCAGTACCAGACCCGACCCCAGCACCAGATCGACCACATTGCCAAAACCCAGCGTCTCGGTCAGCCGCCACCACATGTAACGGGTGGACATGACCAGCGACAGGCCCATGAGCACCAGCGGCACCAGGCGGCCTTCGCGGTTGCGCAGGCACAGCGCGATGCCGAACACCACCGCAGAGAACAGCAACTGATGCACCACATCCAGGGGCACGGTCGCCACGAAAGCCATCAGGGCCACGGCGCCGGCCACCAACGCAGCCAGACTCAGCCGTGCCAGGAAGCGGCCCGGGGGTACTGCGGAAACTGCGCTCATGCGGATTCATTCCAGCCGCGCGGGCGCGGCATCATACGGGGGGAGGAAGCAGCGGCGCCCTGCCCGGTGGGGGGCGTGCGGCGGGGGTCAGCGCTGGCGCAGGCGGGCCAATGGGCTTGCCGTTGCAGTGGGCAGCGGCACCTGGGCCAGGCGCAGGAACAACTGCTGCAGCGGCGTGGTTGCGGCCAGCTCATCCTGCGCCGGCGCGGGCGGCGCAACGGGGTCTGGCATGGCCGCCGACGGAACCGGCACCTCCACCGCCCTGGCTGGATTCAGCGCCTGCGGCGCCGGCAGCGGTGCGAGGTCGTCCACCGCTTCGGAAAAATCGTGGTAACTCCCCGACCCGGCGTTGGCGCCCAGCCGCTTGAACAGTCCGGCGACATCGTCGTGGCCGGCAAAATCAACAGGCATTGGAATGGTTCTCTGAAAGCATGGACAGGAACTTCGAACTCAACTTACCCGTGCCAGCACGTAGCAGGACACGTCGGCCGACCCGCCCGCCGCAGGTTGCACATCCAGCGCAGGCAGCATGCCGGCCTGGCTGAACCATTGGCGGTACACCCCCTGCAGGAACGCAGGCGCCCAGCCTGCCTGGCCCGCCAGCAGTGCGGTCAGCGGCGCGGCCAGGTGTTCGATGCGCACGCCGTCGCCCTGGTCCTGGAACCGCACCTGGCCCCAGGTCAGAGTCGACCAGAGCACGTTCGCAGACGTCTCCAGGTCTTCCAGCGAGACGGCCTGCGGCAACGGGTGAGCCCGCGCAAAACGCTCGCCGATCCGTGCCATCAGCCGGGCCAGGTCGGCCTCGGGCAAGGCCTCCATGAACTCTTCAGCCATGGCCAGCACGAACCCCCGCCACTGGGACGAACACGCCTGCAGGCGATAGTGATCCAACAACTCAAGTGCACTCATGCATGTTCCCGGACAGCGAGGCGCCGCAGGCAGATGCCTGTTCAGGCCTGCCAGCAGTCAAAAGTGTGATCGATGCCTCACTGATTGTGGCACATCAAGGGGGGGATTGCACCGTCGGGCAATCCGCAACCCCATGGATTCATTGGCTATTTTTGAAACAGTTTGGACTGATAGGATCGTGATGCTTTTCACGGTTGACTGGTCGCCCGCTGTTTTCAGGCCTCGGCGGGAAGCTCAAACACCTGGCGCAGATAGGCCAGGTAACCGGGGTCGTCGCACATGCTCTTGCCCGGTGAATCGCTGAGCTTGGCCACCGGCTGGCCATTGCAGCGGACCATCTTGATGACGATGTTGAGCGGGGTCGGGCCAAGATCGTTGGTCAGGTGCGTACCGACCCCGAACGCCACCTGGCAGCGACCGCGGAAGTAGTCGTACAGGCGCATGACCTTGGTGATATCCAGGCCATCGCTGAATACCAGTACCTTGCTGCGCGCATCCACGCGGCGCTGCTGGAAATGGGCCAGCATGCGGTCGCCCCAGTCGAACGGGTCACCCGAGTCATGGCGCACGCCGTCAAACAGCTTGCAGAAGTACATGTCGAAGTCGCGCAGGAACGCGTCCAGGCCGACCACGTCGGAGAGCGCGATGCCCAGGTCCCCGCGGTACTCGCGTGCCCACGATTCCAGCGCGGTCACCTGCGAATCGCGCAGGCGCGGCCCCAGTGCCTGGAATGCCTGCAGATACTCGTGGGCCATGGTGCCGTGCGGGGTCATGCCGTACAGCCGGGCGAAGTGCACGTTGCTGGTGCCCACCAGCTGCGGGCCCAGCGCATCGCGCAGCAAGGGCAGCAGGCGCGCATGCCAATCGCGCGAGTAGCGGCGTCGGCTGCCGTAATCGGCAATGCGGCACTGCTCGAAGCCCGGGGTGTCGCGCAACAGCGCGGCCTTGGCCTGCAGGCGGCGCTCGCCCTCGGCGAAATCGGCGGTGGTGGTGTTGCGGAACCAGACTTCGTTGATGATGGCCAGCAGTGGCACTTCAAACAGGATGGTGTGCAGCCAGGGCCCGGTGATGTCCAGGTCGATCTCGCCTGGCACGGTCTGCGACGGCCGCAGCCGGATGTACTTGCGGTCCAGGTGGAACAGGCCGAGGAAATCGGCGAAGTCCGGCTTCACGAAGCGCAGGCCACGCATGTAGTCCAGCTCTGCATCGGTGAAGCGCAGGCTGCACAGGTGGTCGATTTCCTCGTCGATCTGGTCGATGTAGCGCGCCAGGTCGATGCCGGGGTTGCGGCACTTGAACCGGTACTGCACCTGGGCGCCGGGGTACTGGTGCAGCACCGCCTGCATCATGGTGAACTTGTACAGGTCGGTGTCGAGCAGGGACTGGATGATGGCCATGCCGCCATTATGCGCCCGATGGGGTGAATCGCGTTCCCGTATCGTGGGGAGCGCGCCCCAACCCGGCGGTCACAACGCCTTGCGCAGCAGCCTCGGCACCAGCATCAGCGCATGCGCCCAGATCGCGCCCCATACCATCACCCGCACCGGCCACGAACGCTGCTTCGCCTCGAACTTGCTGAAGTAACGCCACAGGCCGCGGTGCTTGTGCCATTCCACGAAGAACGGCCGCGAGCGGCTGGAGACCCCACGCACATGGGTGACCTGCAGATCGTTGGCGATGGCCACTACCCCGCCGGCATCGCGCACGCGGCGGCACAGGTCCAGGTCTTCGGCATGCAGGCGGTATCCCGCATCCCAGCCACCGATGCGGTCGAACAGGGAACGCGGCATCAACAGCAGCGCGCCAGACAGCGCCGGTACCCGCTGCAGGGTCTGCTGCCGATCGCGCGGGATGGCCAGCCGCCCACCACGGCCGGGCGAGCGCAGCATGGCCAGGAAGTCGGGATCGCGCCGGCGCACCGCTTCATCGGCGTGGCCCTGCTCGTCCACTTGTTCGACGCCCAGCAGGGCATCACCGACAGCCGCGGCATGCTCGCGCAGGGCGGCCAGGGTATCGGGCTCGACCATCAGGTCCGGGTTGATGAAGGCCAGCCAGGGGCTGTGTGAATCGGCCACGCCCTGGTTGTTGGCCGCAGCGAACCCGGGGTTGTCCGGATTGCCGATGAAGCGCACGCGCGCATCGTGGCTGGCGTGGCGCTGGATGATATCCAGCGTGTCGTCCTGCGAGCCGTTGTCGATCACCCGGATCTCGGCCACGTCCTGCGCCTGGCGAAGCCGCGACAGGCACGCGTCGATGGTGCTGCCGCTCTGGTAGGTCACAACGATGGCGGCGATGGCGGACTTCAAGCGGGCGACTCCGGCGGCGATGGCTGCGCGAACAGATCACCCTGCCCGCGCGGCATTATCGCCTGCTGCAGGTGCTGTTGCAGATCCTGGCGCAATGCGTGCAGCGGGTCATGCATCAGGAAGTCGGCCAATCGTGGCATCCAGCCGGGCCAGCGCGTCGCCAGTGCATCCAGGTCCCCCTCGCGGCTGGGCGCTTCGCCGGCGCGACTGACAAAGGCGTTCTCGCACAGCACGTTGCGCCACCCCAGGCCGGCCATGCGCAGGCTCAGGTCCACCAGCGCGGCGTTCCAGCCCAGGTAGCTGTCCACGTCCAGGCCACCGGCACGGCGGCGGGCATTGCCACGCACCAGCACCGCATGGGTCACGGCCGAAGGCAGTTCCGGATGCAGGCTGGGCAGGGTGGCACAGGTATGGGCCAACACTGCCGGATCGAGCGGCGCCGGGTTGATCTCGCCCAGCCGCGGCCACGCCGCGGTTTCGCCGGCGTTGCACCACGGCGTAGCGGTGGCGATAGCGGCATCGCGGGCGAAGCAGGCCTGCAGCTGCTGCAGCCAGCCCGGCGCCGGCACGCAGTCGGGGGCCAGCACGGCCACATCCAGGCCCTCGCAGGCACGCAGCATTTCATCCAGGTGGGCGACCTCGCCCAGTGGCCGCGCGCGGCGCGTGTATTCGGCCTGCAGCGGGGTGTGCGCCAACCAGTGTTCAACCACGGCCTGCGCACGCGGCCCGGCCTGTGCATCGTCGGCCAACCAGACGGCGGTGCCGGGTGCCGTACCGGCATCCAGCGCGGCCAGGCAGCGGTCCAGCACGGCATCGTCCACGCCCAGCGGCAACAACACGATCGCCCCCATCCCGCCTCCGTGGTTGTCGTTGCGCGAAGGGTAGCACTGGCCGGGTTGCACCCGGCACCCGCAGAAACCAGAGCCGGAGCCGGAGCAACAGCAGAAGCTGGGTTGCTGGGGGTTGGCGGGGTGGGTCCGGTTGCGGGGGACGCCGTAAATCCCCCTCCGGGGCCCGGCCCAGCCGCTGGCGGCTGTGCGTTCGGGCGCTTGCGAAGCAGTGCTTCGCCAGCAAAGCGCCCTCACCCCTGTAGGCTCGGCCGCGGCTTGCTCGTGTGCGCTTTCCTGCGCACACGGCAAGACCGGGGTTGGGCGT
>NZ_DAMBCN010000002.1:0-305522 GCF_032056425.1 Stenotrophomonas sp. | reverse complement strand
CGAGACTGCCGCCTGAAACAGCTTCATGGCGTCCGTTCTCAGGGAGCCAGACCAGATACCCCCTCAACCGGACCCACCCCGCCTTCGACAGACCTCCGCGATCTGCCGGAACGGCCCAATGCTCTCGTAGGTGTCGACCTTGGTCGACACAGTAGAGCCACGCCACGCGTGGAAGATTCATTCGATGTCTGACAGATGTGTCGACCAAGGTCGACACCTACCCACAGCCGCCATCCAAGGCGCGGATACCCCCTCAACCGGACCCAGCCCGCCTCCGACAGACCTCCGCGATCTGCCGGCAAAGCTTGGGGTCGGAGCCGTTTTCCGCAGGAAAACGGGTCCGACCCCATTTTGTTCATTCGATATCTGACAGATGTGTCGACCTAGGTCGACACCTACCCACAGCCGCGTGAACCTGTCAGAGGCGGGGCGGTGTCGGATTGCGGGGTGTCCGCGGCATGGATGCCGCGGCCAAGCCTACACGGACGTACTTGCGGCGTCCCCGCAATCCGACACCGCCCCGCCAACCCACGGATAGCCCGCTCTTGACGTTGCCGTTGACGTTGCTCCAAGCGGGTGCAGGGAGCAGCCCTGCCGGGACACCCCCGCCGGGGTAAACTAGGCGGATGGCTTCCCGTCCCGCGCACGACCTGCTCCAACGCGTCTTTGGTTACGACGATTTCCGTGGTCCCCAGCAGGACATCGTGGAGCACGTGGCTGCCGGACATGACGCACTTGTCCTCATGCCCACCGGCGGCGGCAAGTCGCTGTGCTACCAGGTTCCGGCCCTGCTGCGTGACGGTTGCGGCATCGTCATCTCCCCGCTCATCGCCCTCATGCAGGACCAGGTCGAAGCCCTGCGCCAGCTCGGCGTGCGCGCCGAATACCTGAACTCCACCCTGGATGGCGAAACCGCCGCCCGGGTCGAACGCGAACTGCTGGCCGGCGAACTGGACATGCTCTATGTCGCCCCCGAGCGCCTGCTGACCGGCCGCTTCCTGTCGCTGCTCTCGCGCAGCCACATCGCCCTGTTCGCCATCGACGAAGCGCACTGCGTGTCGCAGTGGGGCCACGATTTCCGCCCCGAGTACCGCCAGCTGACCGTGCTGCATGAGCGCTGGCCGGACATTCCGCGCATCGCGCTGACCGCCACCGCCGATCCGCCCACCCAGCGCGAGATCGCCGAGCGCCTGGACCTGGCCCAGGCCCGACACTTCGTCAGCTCCTTCGACCGCCCCAACATCCGCTACACCGTGGTGCAGAAGGACAATGCCCGCAAGCAGCTGACCGATTTCCTGCGCAGCCACCGCAGCGAGGCCGGCATCGTCTACTGCATGTCGCGGCGCAAGGTGGAAGAAACCGCCGAGTTCCTCTGCGGCCAGGGCTTCAATGCTCTGCCCTACCACGCCGGCCTGCCGCCGGAAGTGCGTGCCAACAACCAGCGCCGCTTCCTGCGCGAGGACGGCATCGTCATGTGCGCCACCATCGCCTTCGGCATGGGCATCGACAAGCCGGACGTGCGCTTCGTGGCGCATACCGACCTGCCCAAATCGATGGAAGGCTACTACCAGGAAACCGGCCGCGCCGGCCGCGATGGCGAGGCCGCCGAGGCCTGGCTGTGCTACGGCCTGGGCGACGTGGTGCTGCTGAAGCAGATGATCGAGCAGTCCGAAGCCAGCGAAGAGCGCAAGCAGCTGGAACGGTCCAAGCTGGACCATCTGCTGGGCTACTGCGAATCCATGCAGTGCCGCCGCCAGGTGCTGCTGGCCGGTTTCGGCGAATCCTATCCGCAGCCCTGCGGCAACTGCGACAACTGTCTGAGCCCGCCGGCCGCCTGGGACGCCACCATTCCTGCGCAGAAAGCGCTCAGCTGCGTGTACCGCAGCGGCCAGCGCTTCGGCGTCGGCCATCTGATCGATATCCTGCGCGGTAGCGAGAACGAGAAGATCAAGCAGCAGGGCCACGACAAGCTGAGCACCTATGCCATCGGCCGCGACCTGGATGCGCGCACCTGGCGCAGCGTGTTCCGGCAACTGGTGGCGGCCAGCCTGCTGGAAGTGGACAGCGAGGGCCATGGCGGCCTGCGCCTGACCGACGCCAGCCGCGCGGTGCTGACCGGCCGCCGCCAGATCAGCATGCGCCGCGATGCGGCCAGCGCTGCCGCAGGCCGCGAACGCAGCGCGCAGCGCACCGGCCTGTCGGTGCTGCCGCAGGACCTGGCCCTGTTCAACGCGCTGCGCGGCCTGCGCGCCGAACTGGCGCGCGAACAGAACGTACCGGCCTTCGTGATCTTCCACGACAGCACCCTGCGCAACATCGCCGAACAGCGCCCGACCTCGCTGGATGAACTGGCCCGGGTCGGCGGCATCGGTGGCACCAAGCTCAGCCGCTACGGCCCGCGCCTGGTCGAGATCGTGCGCGAGGAAGGCTAGGCGTTCGGCGTTGGCGCGCATCGCGCTCGCCGGGCGTGGCCCGGCGCTACCCTCGCCCTGCTCCAACCTTGAACACGCCATTCATCAAGGAGTGCATCGCACCCCGCTTGCCGTTAGATTGATGCCCATGTCCGTCGCCTCCACCCTGCTGCGTGTCGTGCTCATGCTCAGCCTGTTGCTCAACGGGGTGAACGCGGCCATGGCCAGTGGGCACGCGCAGATGGGCCCGATGGCGCATGAAAACGCCAGCGCGGCGGCAGATGAATCCGACTGTCACCACCATGCGGGCATGCAGGCCGAGCCGGCCGCGGAAGCCCAGGCCCCGGCCCACGACAGCCACTGCCAGATGAAGGACTGCGTGCGCAGCTGTGCCCAGCAGCCCCTGCTGGCCGTGCAGCCGCTGGCCCTGCCGGTCGGCCCGGCCTGGTCGCTGGCCCCGCAGCCGGTACACGCCAGCGGCCGTCCCGCGCCGCCGTTGCCGCCCATCTCGCGCCCTCCCATCGGCTGATTCCACGCGCCCGCGGGCGCGCCGCGCATCGATCCCGGCCCTGCAGCCGGTCGTACCCGTGTTCCGGAGTCACCCATGAATACCCGCATCCCTCCCGGCCCGGGCGCCCTGCCCATGCCGTCCCGCCGCCTGTTCGTACAGGGCCTGGCCGCTGGCGGCGTGGTCGCTGGCGCCACCGCCATCGGCGTGCCGCAGCGCGCGCTTGCCGCTGCCAGCGCCAACCCGCGCCTGGCCGGTGCACCGGCCGTGCTTACCGACACCCGCGTCGAACTGGCCATCGGCGAATCGCTGGCCAACTTCACCGGCCGCACCCGCCCGGCAATCACCGTGAACGGCTCGCTGCCGGCGCCCATCCTGCGCTGGCGCGAAGGCCAGACCGTGGACCTGTTCGTGCGCAACACGCTGGAGCGCCACCCCACCTCCATCCACTGGCACGGCATCCTGCTGCCGGCCAACATGGAC
The DNA here is from genome assembly GCF_032056425.1 of Stenotrophomonas sp. Taxonomy (GTDB): domain Bacteria; phylum Pseudomonadota; class Gammaproteobacteria; order Xanthomonadales; family Xanthomonadaceae; genus Stenotrophomonas. Next base: position 302,120 of record NZ_DAMBCN010000002.1, on the reverse strand, counting down.
GGCGTGCCTGGCCTGAGCTTCAACGGCATCGGCCCCGGCGAGACCTACCACTATCATTTTGACCTCAAGCAGTCGGGCACCTACTGGTACCACAGCCATTCGATGTTCCAGGAACAGGCCGGCCTGTACGGCGCGCTGATCATCGACCCGGCCGAACCGGCGCCTTACCAGCACCACCGCGAGCATGTGATCCTGCTCTCGGACTGGACGGACATGGACCCGGGCGCGCTGTTCCGGCGCATGAAGAAGCTGGCCGAGCATGACAACTACTACAAGCGCACCCTGCCCGACTTCGTGCGCGACGTGCGCCGCGACGGCTGGTCGGCGGCGCTGTCCGACCGCGGCATGTGGGGCCGCATGCGGATGACCCCCACCGACATTTCCGATGTCAATGCGCACACCTACACCTACCTGATGAACGGCACGGCGCCGGCCGGCAACTGGACCGGGCTGTTCCGCAGTGGCGAAAAGGTGCTGCTGCGCTTCATCAACGGTGCCTCGATGACCTATTTCGACGTGCGCATTCCCGGCCTGAAGATGACCGTGGTGGCCGCCGATGGCCAGTACATCCACCCGGTCAGCATCGATGAATTCCGCATTGCCCCGGCCGAGACCTACGACGTGCTGGTGGAACCGACCGGGCAGGACGCCTTCACCATCTTCTGCCAGGACATGGGCCGCACCGGCTTTGCCGCAGGCACTCTGGCCGTACGTCATGGCCTGCAGGCGCCGGTACCGCAGCGCGACCCGCGCCCGCTGCTGACGATGAGCGACATGGGGCATGACATGTCGGGGCATGACATGGCAGGCCACGGCGGCCACGACATGGCGGCCATGAAAAGCATGGAAGGCGGCTGCGGTGCCCATATGGACCACAGCACGCATGGCACCGCTGCCGCCAACAAGGCGCCGAAGCATTCGGCCAGCGAACGGGCCAGCCCGCTGGTGGACATGCGCAGCGGCGCCACCGAGCCCAAGCTGGATGACCCCGGCATCGGCCTGCGCGACAACGGCCGCCAGGTGCTGACCTATGGCGCCATGCACAGCCTGTTCGACGACCCCGATGGCCGCGAGCCCAGCCGCGAGATCGAGCTGCACCTGACCGGGCACATGGAGAAATTCGCCTGGTCGTTCGACGGCGTTCCCTTCGCCAGTGCCGAACCGCTGCGGCTGAACTACGGCGAGCGCATGCGCATCGTGCTGGTGAACGACACCATGATGCAGCACCCGATCCACCTGCACGGTGTGTGGAGCGACGTGGAAAACGCCGCCGGTGAGTTCCAGCTGCGCAAGCACACCGTGGACATGCCGCCGGGCACCCGCCGCAGCTACCGCGTGCGTGCCGACGCGCTGGGCCGCTGGGCCTACCACTGCCATCTGCTGTACCACATGGAAGCGGGCATGATGCGCGAAGTGAGGATCGAAGAATGAGCCGCCTCGTCTCCCGCAGTCTGTTGGCCGTGAGCCTGGCCGCTGCCCTGCCCGCCTTCGCGCAGTCACATGCCGGCCATGACATGGCCATGCCCGCAGCGGCACCGGTCGATCATTCGAAGATGGACCATTCAACGATGGACCACTCGCAGATGGACCACGCCGCGATGGGCCACGTCATGCCCGCGCCCAGCGAACCCCGCGAACCCATCCCGGTTCCCACCGACGCCGACCGCGCCGCGGCCTTCCCGCCCATCAATCACGATGCGATGGAACATGCGCCGCAGATCAACAGCCTGCTGCTGATCGACCGTCTGGAACACTGGGATGGCCAGGACGGCAAGGGCCAGGCCTGGGAAGCCACCGGCTGGATCGGCGGCGACATCAACCGCCTGTGGCTGCGCAGCGATGGTGAACGCAGTGGCGGCCGCACCGAATCCACATCGCTGGAAGCGTTGTACGGCCGCAGCGTCTCGCCGTGGTGGGACGTGCTGGTCGGCGTCCGCCAGGATTTCCGCCCTGCCGATTCGCGCACCTGGGCGGCGATCGGCATCCAGGGCCTGGCGCCGTACAAGTTCGAAAGCTCGGCCACGCTCTACCTGGGTTCCGGCGGGCAGGTGCTGGCCAAGGCCGAAGTGGAGTACGACGTGCTGCTGACCAACCGGCTGATCCTGCAGCCGCTGGTGGAAGCCACGCTGGCAGCCAAGGACGAGGCCGAGCACGGCATTGGCCAGGGCCTGAACAAGGTCGAGGCCGGGCTGCGCCTGCGCTACGAGTTCAGCCGCCGCTTCGCGCCATACATCGGCATCAGCCACGAGCGCAGTTTCGGTGATGCCGCCGACCTCGCCGGCGATCATGCCCGCGACACCCGCTGGGTCGCCGGCGTGCGCATGTGGTTCTAACGCACCGCACGGCCCCGGTTCGCGCCGGGGCCGGCTACACTGCGCCACGCTTGACCACCGCCACCGCCATGTCCCTGCAGATCCGCCGTGCCACCCTGGCCGATGCCGAAGCGCTTTCGGCCATTGCCATTGCCACGTATACAGAAACCTGGGGCGACTCGTACCCACCGCGGGAACTGGGCGTGTTCCTGCAGCATCACTACGGCATCGCGCCGCAGCGCGAGGAACTGGCCGACCCACGCAGCGCCGTCTGGTTGCTGCTGGACCGCGAGCAGGTGGTCGGCTATCTGGCGGCGGGCGCCAACACCCTTCCACATGCCGACGCACGCGACGGCGACATCGAACTCAAGCGCCTGTACATCCTGGCCGCCCACCACAACCGCGGACACGGCGCGCGCCTGATGGACGCCTTCATCGCCTGGCTGGACCAGCCGCAACGCCGCACCCTCTGGGTGGGCGTGTGGGAAGAAAACCTCGCCGCCCAGCGCTTCTACGCACGCTACGGCTGCGAAAAAGCCGGCGAGTACGACTTCATCGTCGGCAGCACCCGCGACCGCGAATACATCCTGCGCCGCCCGTAACCACGACCCGGTAGAGTCGAGCCATGCTCGACTGCTCTCTGGCCCTTGTAGAGTCGAGCCATGCTCGACTGCCTTCCGGCGCAGTCGAGCAAGCTCGACTCTACCTGCCGTTCTCAGAAATCAAACAGCTCCGACAGGAAGCTTTCCTTCTTCTTTTTCTTGTAACCATGGCCATGCTGCCCGCGGCTGTCTTCATAGCGCTGGCCCAGATGGCGGGTATCACGATGCACCACCTGCGGTGCCACCTGCGGCTGCGGCTGCGGCGGCGCCTGCACCGGTGCCGGTGGTGGCACGGCAGCGCCGGCCCGTTCGATGATCTTGTCCAGCTCGCCACGGTCCAGCCACACGCCGCGGCAGCCCGGGCAGTAGTCGATCTCGATGCCGTGGCGCTCGGCCATCTGCAGGGTCTGGGTGGTACACACGGGGCACTGCATGGGCGTCGCTCCTCTCTGTCGACCTTCGACTCTACCTGTCTATCGATGACTGTTCGGCAACATGCCGTGTAACGCCGGTTTAGCGTGCCCTGCACACCGGCCTCACCGGGGCGGCGGGCATACTTGCGCGCCTTTTCACCGCTGCTGTCCGGAGTTGTCGCGTCATGTTGCTGTCCAAGCGCCACGTTGAACCGCGCGTCCTGCTGATCGAGGATGCCGAAGAAACCCGCGAGCTGAGCCGCATGGCGCTGGAAAGCCAGGCCTGCCACGTGGTGGGCGTCAGCAGCGCCGAGGCCGCGCTGGGCCTGCTGGCCGCCGGAGAACGCTTCGACCTGCTGTTCACCGACGTCAACCTGGGCCGGGTGAGCGGCATCGAGGCCGCCAACCAGGTGCGCGGGCTGTACCCGCACCTCCCTATCCTGGTCACCTCGGGCATGGACCAGCACAGCGTGCTGCCTCAGCTGCGCGCAGGCATCCATTTCCTGCCCAAACCCTACAACATGAGTGAGCTGCTGGATGCGATCCGGCTGTGCTTCCGCCACGCCGATGCCGGCGTGCTGACCGGGCCGGACGCGCAGGCGGCGTAAGGCATTCATCCACGCATGGCGTGGATCTACGCCAGCCAGGCATCCATCATGTCGTAGAGCGAAGGAAACAAGCGTTCCACTTCGCCTTCTTCGTGCAGATACAGCAGCACTTCACCCTGTGCGGTCACCAGCACCGGGTTGCCGGCACCGTCATCGGAAAGCACCACGGCGTCGCGCAGCTCATCCTGCAGCCCCTCGCCATGGAAGTCGCGAAAGCGCAGCGTCAGCTCGGTCACCGTCTCGCGACCAACCAGCGAACCGTTCGCAAACGCATGCACGTCCACCCCGGCGAACGAGCCACCGAAGCGCTTGATGAATGCCACGTACTGCGGATCGAACACCACGCCCAGCGTCTGCTGGGCCTCGGCAATCTGCGTGTCCGTGGCCGGCAGTCCACGCAGGCTGGGATGCTCGGCATGCAACGCCTCCACCCGCGCAATCAGATCCGGCGGCATCTCAACGCATCCACGATAGTCAGCCACCGGTGTAAGGCCCCTCCCCCGGCAGCACGTCCAACAGCGCACGGGTGATCACGCGCGGGTAGACGGTCAGATGGTCTTCGCCGTCCATCACCACGTTGTCCACCTGCAGGTTGCGGCCAGGGCGCTGCAGCTGGGTGGTGAAATCGGCCGCCTGCCGCAGCATGTCATTGCCGGTGGAATAGCGCGGGCCGGGCTTGATGGTTTCGTAGCCGCCAACCGACAGCAGTACGCGGGTCGGCTGCGCGGGAATGACGGCGGCCTCCTGCAGGCGTGGCAGCAGCCCTTGGTCGAACCAGAGCGAAGGGCTGGACAGGATGTAGGTGCTGAACAGGTCCGGCTGGGTGGTCAGCACATAGGCGCCGAACAGGGCGCCATAGGAGTGCCCGGCGAACGTGCGGCGGGCCGGATCGGTGCGGTAGCGCGCATCGACCCGCGGCAACACGTGCGTGGCCAGGAAATCGCGGTAGTGCGCGGCGCCGCCGTAGGTGACATCGCTGCTGTAGTAGCCGGCAGGAATGCGCGCCGGGTTGCTGGGCGTGTAGTCGCGCGAGCGGCTCTGCTTGGACGTCAGGCCTTCCTGCGGCGGCAACCCGACCAGGATGAAGTCCTCGATGTTCTGCCCCTGCTGCCCCACCAGGTTGCGCACGCTGCGCACCAGCGGGAAGCTGTACAGCGCATCGGTCACGTACAGCACCGGGTAGCGCTTCTGCGGGTGTTCGGCATAGCCGGCCGGCAAGGCCACCCAGACCGGATAATCGCGGCCCGCCGGATCGTGCACGCGCAGCGTCTGGGTATCGGGCAGCGCCACATACGGCTGCGCCGGCGCGTCTTCGGCAACGGCTGGCGCTGCCGCAGGCAGCGGGAACAAAGTGCGCAGCGCCTGCAATGCGGCCGGGTGGTAGATCGTGGCGTGGGTTTCATCCAGCAGCGGCTGGTACTTCACCAGCGGCGACGGTGAGGCCTGCTGCAGCAGTGCGGCGAGTTTGGCGCTGGCATCGGCCAGTTCCGGCTGGCCACTGCTGGCCAGGAACACGCGCGGGCCGGCCTTGGCCACCGCCGGCAACTGCTTCGGCGCCGCCGCCAGCAGCGCGCCCTTGTTCCACCACAGGCTGGGGTCCAGCGCGATATAGCTGTTGAACAGGCCCGGTTCCTGCAGCAGGGTTTCCACCACGAACAGGCCGGCCAGCGATTCGCCGATCAGCGCGCGTTCGTCGGTGGTGGCGTAGCGCTGGCGCACCTGCGGCATCAGTTCATCGCGCAGGAAGCTGCGGTAGGCGGCCGAACCGCCAATGCGCGGGGCAATCTTCTGGTCCTGCGGATCACTGCTGGGGCCGGTCATGTCGCGGCGGCGCTCGGTGTTTTCGATGCCCACCAGCAGGAACGGACGCATGCTGCCGTTGCCGGTCAACACCTGCACCAGCCCGGCCACGTGCAGGAAGTCTTCGCCGATACCGCCGTCGGGCATGTACAGCACCGGCAGCGGTGCCTTCGGGTCCAGCCCCCAGGGTTGCGGCCGGTAGACGTTGATGCGGCGGGTTTCGCCCAGCGCCTTCGATTCGATCGTGAAGGTTTCGCCGATGGCCAGCGGCGCGGCGGCGGCCGACTGCGCGGGGGGCGCCGGTTCGGCAGCCATCAGCGGCGTGGCGGAGACGGCGGACAACAACAGCGACAGCACGATCAAGCGCATGGAGCGACCCATCCTGGGAGAGAAGCCGAGCATAGCGCCATGTCGCGTGCGTTGGCGCTGCGTGATGCTTGAACTGCATCGGGGAATGACCGCGCACACGGGTGCTACCCTGCATGGCCCCTTACAAGGAGTTTGCACATGGGCGCCTTCGGCATCTGGCATTGGGTCATCGTTCTGGCGGTTGTCCTCATTCCCATCGGCATGGACCGGCCAGAGTTCCGTAGACACTCATGAGCCGCTTTGCGCGTAGCGCCGTTCAAACTCTACCGGGGCCAGGTCACCAGCGGAACCATGCCGACGGATTGGGCTGTAGAACATCTCGATGTAATTGAATACGTCAGAGTGCGCTTCGTCCCGGGTCGGGTAGATCCGTCGCTTGATCCGCTCCTTCTTCAGCGCACTGAAGAAGCTCTCAGCCACCGCATTGTCATGGCAGTTCCCCCGTCGGCTCATGCTCGGGACGATGCCGTGCTGCTTCAGCAGCGATAGCCAATCGCTGCTGGTGAACTGGCTGCCGTGATCGGAGTGAATGATCAGGCCGGCAGCTGGCTTCCGCTTCCATATCGCCGATACAAGCGCCTGCAACACAAGATCGGTGGTCATCTGGGGCTGCGTGGCCCAGCCAACCACTTGTCGTGAGTAAAGGTCGACGATCACTGCCAGGAACAGCCAGCCTTCATAGGTGCGGATATAGGTGATGTCTGTGACCCACACCTTGTTGGGAGCGCATGGCGAAAAATCGCGATTGACAACGTTTTCAACCACGCCGGCTGGTCCGCCTCGATGCCGCGGCTTCCTTCCGTAGCCAATTTCCGCCCGTATGCCCTCCGCTCTCATCAGGCGTCGAACACGGTGGCGACTGCGGCGCTCCCCACTCTCGCGAAGTTCACGCGTGATCTTACGGTGGCCGTAGACCGTCCCGCTCGCCAGCCAGGCGTGCTTGATCAGGCCGCGAAGACGATCATCTTCACGATGACGAGGCCTGTCTGGACTGCCCGCCCATGCGTAGGGCGGTCTCAACTTGCAAGCGCAACACGTGATCTAAATGCCTGCAGCTCTACGTCCATCACTTCTGCCGGTGTCTTCCAGCCCAGCGTCTGACGCGGACGAGTGTTCATAAGCCACGCCACGTGATTGAGGTATTCCTGGCTTGCCACGGACAGGTCAACGCCCTTGGGCAGGAACTGGCGCAGCAGGCCGTTGGTGTTCTCATTGCTTCCGCGCTGCCAAGGCGCGTGTGGATCGGCGAACCAGACGTCCATGTCCAGTCGGTCCATCAGTTCGGCATAGCACGTCATTTCCGTACCGCGGTCATAGGTCATGCTTGACCGCATCGCTGACGGAAACTTCTTCAGCTGGCGTCTGAAACCTTCCAATGCAGCGTCTGCTGTGCATCCGTCCATCTTGCACAGGATGACGAAGCGGGTCTTACGCTCGACCAGCGCTCCCACACACGAGCGGTTGAACGCGCCCTTGATCAGGTCGCCTTCCCAATGTCCTGGCACCAGCCGTTGTTGTATTTCCTCGGGACGATGGGCGATTTTCAGTTCTTCTGGCACCCAGGTTCGCTTTGCTGCCGTCGTGCGCCGGCGGCCGCGCGCAGGCTTGCTCTGGCGGAGCGCTTCTGCCAGTTCCTTCTTCAACCCACCACGTGGATGGTCGTAAACGCTGGCGTAGATGGTCTCGTGGCTTACGCGCTGGGTTGGGTCATCTGGATGCATGGAACGCAGCTTGGCAGCGATCTGCTGGGGCGACCAGCGATACAGCACGAGGTCGTCACGAATACTCTGGAACAAGGCGCTTCCCTCCACGATCTTGCGCCTACGCACACTCTTGCTGCGACGCTGACGATAGCGCTGAGCGGCAGGCATAGCCCTGTAAACGGACTCCTGCTGTCGACCTAGCTCGCGGAACAACGTGGAGGCACTGCGGCCAAGGCGCCTGGCGATGGACCGAAGGCTCGCCCCGTTGCCAATCTCAATCTGGAGCACAGCGCGCTCTTCGGAACTCAAATGACTGTACTGCTTTCCCATGCAGCCACCCTACGTGATTGCGGGGTGTTGCACTTGGAAGTTGAGCCTAAGGTTGAGTCTAAGCTGATAGCCACAGACTACAGCGAAGAAGTTAAAGTGTTGGTGTGGCACTCAAAACTTGAGAGTCCACGGGCGAACACTCAACTTACATCAATGGAAGACTCCGTATGGATCCTGTTGCAACTCCGGTAGCAACGGCGCTGGCCAAGTCCATCGCACTAGTTCCAAAGGCTTTAGCTCTCATGGGAAGCATTGGCAAGAAACTGAGCAACGAATCATCTTATGAATTCCGAACGGCCCATGATCGATACTGCCTATCAGTAATAACAAAGTACTGCCGAGCCCGCACTTTCTTCTCAAGAAGCGAACCGCAATACTTAGCAGATTTTTATGTCCCATCCGCCATAACGACCAACAGTCGAGAACGACATGTACGAGCGAACCTTTCAACGCTCGACACGGTAACTGGTCACAGGAGCATCATTACGGGGACCGGCGGCTCCGGCAAGACCATATTCATGAGACACCTCCTTCTTGACAGCATCCAGACTGGCGCAGGGTATCCGGTATTCATTGAATTGCGCAGCCTAAGCGCTGAGCAATATGGAAATATTGAGGATGCGGTCGCCCAATTCATGGAGGATCACGGATTCCCTCTCGGCAAACAGTATGTAAAGAAGTCCATTGTCGATGGACTCCTAGTCATCATTCTCGACGGATTCGACGAGGTCCCCTCGTCCCAAAGAAAGAAACTCGAGAAAAGTATAAAAAAAATGATGGCGAACGCAAAATCACGCCTAATCCTTTCTTCCCGCCCCGATATGACACTAGAGGGCTGGGATGATTTTACCACTGCCGAAATTGCACCTCTAACCCTTAATGAAGCATGCGAGCTAATAGGAAAGGTAGACTATGACGGCGAAGAAGAGGTCAAGCAGAGATTTATCGCAAGCCTGAAGAAATCGCTTTTCAGGTCTCACAAGCACTTCCTTTCCAATCCACTGCTCCTTTCAATAATGCTGCTGACGTACGGCGATTCAGCAGACATCCCAACAAAATTTGCGTCATTTTATGAGCAAGCTTACATCGCTCTATTTCAAAAGCATGACGCACTTAAATCTGGCTATAGGAGAGAGCGAAGAACAACACTCGACATTTTTGAATTCGCACGACTATTCTCGGCGTTTTGCGCAATAACTTATCGCGATAAAAGTATAAAGTTCTCATCGCTGTCAGCAATAGAATATATTAACAAGGCCAAAGTCGTCACCAGCCTTGACGATGTCGAATCAGAAAATTTCCTCGACGATGCAAAGCAAGCTGCATGCCTCCTTATTGAAGAGGGCCTTCACTTGACCTTCGTTCATCGCTCTTTCCAAGAGTACTTCACAGCGAGATTCATTAATGACTCAAATTACGATATCCGCAGCAAGTATCTTAGCGAAATAACCTCTGACTTCCGCAGCACATCAGACAATGTCATTCGCCTTCTGTACGAAATCAACCCGCACTTCGTAGAGGAAGAATACCTAATACCAAGATTGAACAAATTATTTGAAAGCAAGAAAGAAAAGAAGATCAGCCGCACCTTCTGGGCATCCATCTTTGTAAGCATATTTAAATCTATTGACTTCTCAGATGACTCGATAATTAGCTACTCCATTAAGGATCATCAGGCATTTAGCGTAATTTTACTTGTAAAGCGAACCTTCAATATATCTTCAAAGCCTCAGGACAAATCCATCTCTGCGAAAATCATAGCAGAGGCAAAATTGAGCAACTCCGAAGCCAGAAACCTTACCGCCCGATCAAGCGCTCTCACTGCCATCGCAAATATTCCAGATGAATTTGGAGTTGATGTTTTTGAAAAAATTCGAACTGAGCTGATTGCTATGGAGGAACGCGCAAAGAGTCGAAAGGCTGCTCTTAACTCAATCTTTAACTGATACGGGTGCTACGATTTCCAGGTTCGCGTGGACAGCCTGCCCACGCGACCAGCTTGAGCTTCTTACACGCTCGACTAGCGCGCCCTTAAGATAAGTCCTGTTAGCCGATGTTCCACAGCGCAAGGGTGATAGCGAAGTATTCAGCCAAACTAGTTCCGATTCTGGCTAGCTCCATCCCAACGACCATCCAGCCAAGCTGGAGTGCCTGGGGTAGCCACGCTTTAGCGACCTCCCGATGAACGCGCCGATACTCCGCATCGCGGGCCTTGTCGACCATCATCCAGCCACATACTGCTCAAACATGTTGAAAAGGTCACTCACCAGCCCGCAAGGTGCGATCGAGCACGCGGCTAGACGACCGCACGGAGCGCTGTGGCAAGTGAACCGCAGCAAGTGATTGCGAGATCATTCCTGCCAGGCGAACATCGATTTGCGCTACATCAACAAAGGCGTCGCAGCAGCGTTACCCACAGCGCAACTACAAGGCCGCTATCGGCGACGATTCGGCGTGAATGCAACAGCGCCAGTGCAATGAAGTGCCAGTGGCGCACCCACCACAAATGCGCTGCGCGCTTGAGCCCAGGACCGTGTGATTTTCCGCTTTCTCGGCGACATGAAAAAGGCGCCTATCGGGCGCCTGAGTCATTGCTGCATTGGTGGGCCGTGAAGGATTCGAACCTTCGACCAAAAGATTAAAAGTCTTCTGCTCTACCGACTGAGCTAACGGCCCATGCATGCCCAACCTTTCGGCGGGGTCCGCATTTTACCCTACTTTGATGGCTTGGTGGGAAGGTGGTCGAGGTAGCGGCGGGCCCTGCCCGGCGAGGAGCAGTGCGAACCAAGGTTCGCACCTACCAATGGGGTGGTTCGCACACACCCATTCGGGCGGTCACGCCCGCCAGAGCAGTGCGAACCAAGGTTCGCACCTACCAATCGGGCGGTTCGCACCTACCAATCGGGCGGTTCGCACCCACCATTCGGGTGGTCGCACCCACCAAAGCAAGCCGGTCAGGCGTAGAGGGTCGGGTCGGCTACGCCGGCATCTGCGAAGCCCTGCGCGCGCAGGCGGCAGGCGTCGCAGTGGCCGCAGGCGGCGCCGTTGGCGTCGGCGTTGTAGCAGGACACGGTCAGGCCGAAATCCACGCCCAGGCGCACGCCTTCGCTCACGATCTGCGCCTTGCTAAGGAACTGCAGCGGTGCGTGCACGCGGATGCCCCCGCCTTCCACGCCGGCCTTGGTGGCCAGGTTGGCCAGCGCCTGGAAGGCGGCGATGAACTCAGGCCGGCAGTCCGGGTAGCCCGAATAGTCCACGGCGTTCACGCCGCAGAACAGGTCGTTGGCGCCCAGCACTTCGGCCCAGCCCAAGGCCAGCGACAACATGATGGTGTTGCGTGCCGGCACGTAGGTGACCGGGATGCCCTCGCCGCCCGCTTCGGGCACGTCGATATCATCGGTCAGCGCCGAACCGCCGATGCTGCGCAGGTCCACGTCCACGGTCTTGTGCGCGACCACGCCCATGGCCTTGGCCACGCGTGCGGCGGCATCCAGTTCAGAGGTATGGCGCTGGCCGTAGCGCACGCTCAGGGCGTGTACGGCGAAGCCCTGTTCCTGGGCCATGGCGATGACGGCGGCTGAATCCATGCCGCCGGAGAGAAGCACAACTGCCTTCTTCATGGGGAAATCTTCCGGTTGGGAGGGGAAAGCCAGCACGCTGTCCCGCGCCGGAACTACATCAGGGCACCACGCCCGGGCTCATCGGCCTGGTTCGTCGTTCCACAGGATTTTATGCAACTGCATCTGGAAGCGCACCGGCAGCCGGTCTTCCACGATCCAGTCGGCCAGCTGGCGGGCGGTGATCTCGCCCTTGCTGGGCGAGAAAAACACCGTGCAGCGCTTCACCAGATCGTGCTCGGCCAGCAGGCTCTTGGCCCAGTCGTAATCTTCGCGGCTGCAGATGACGAACTTGATCTGGTCACGGCGGGTCAGCAGCGCCAGGTTGTCCCAGCGGTTACGCGCCACTTCGGCCGAACCGGGCGTCTTGATGTCGACCACGCGCGACACGCGCGGATCGACCGCGCTGACATCCAATGCCCCGGAGGTTTCCAGCGAGACGTCCAGGCCGGCGTCGCAGAGCTTTTCCAGCAGGATCAGGCAACGCTTCTGCGCCAGCGGCTCGCCGCCAGTCACGCAGACGTGGTGCACGCCCTGGGCCAGTACTTCGGCCACGATGTCGTCGATATCCCACCAGGTGCCGCCATGGAAGGCGTAGGCCGTGTCGCAGTACTGGCAGCGCAGCGGGCAGCCGGTCAGGCGCACGAACACGGTCGGCCAACCGGCGGTATCGGCTTCACCCTGCAGCGAGGTGAAGATCTCGGTGATCTTCAGCCGGGGCAAGGGTGACTGCACGATCTCGCTGGGCGTGGCGACGGCGGCGGACAGGGGGACGGCGGTCATGGCAGGAACTTCTTGGGGGACACGTGACGGTGGGTAACGCAGCCGGGCATGGCTCGGCTCTACAGAAAGAAGGTCGCCGGGCATGGCCCGGCGCTACCGTATCGCGGCGGGTCGAGCGTGCCGGAAACGACAGCAGCCGAGCTGGGCTCGGCGCTAGGGACACGTATTGTACGCCGGCTCAGCGGATCTGCTGGCCCAGGCGGATGGACTGCAGGCGGTCCTGGGCGGTGCGCGCGGCATCCGAGCCCGGGTACTGCGCCACGACGGTTTCCAGGGTCTGCTGGGCCTGGTCAACCTTGCCCTCGCCATACTGCGAGAGGCCGACCTTCAGCAGGCCGCCGGCAGCCTTGTCGTGGGTGGGATAGCGCGAGATCAGTTCACGGAACTGGGACTCGGCCATCGGGAAATTGCGGGTGGCGTAATAGCTTTCGCCCAGCCAATACAAGGCATTGGGGGCGTAGACGCCATTGGGGTACAACTCGAGGAAGCTGAGGAACAGCTGTGCCGAATCGTCGTACTTGCCGGCCTTCAACGCATCGAAAGCGACGTTGTAGGAGGTGCGCTCATCGCCGGTGGTGGCCAGGCTGCCCGGATCGCCATGCACCGATGGCGGCCGCTCGGAAGTGGCCGCTGCAGTGGGCTTGGCCGGGGCCGCGGGGGCCTTGGGCGCGGTGGAAGCACCAGCCGGAACGGGCGGCAGGGCCGGGGCGGCAGAGCCCCCTTCCAACCGGTTCAGGCGGCTGTCCAGATCCAGGTACTGGTCCTGGCCGGACTGCTTCAGCTGGGCGTTGTCGTGCTGCAGTTGCTCGATGGAAGCCTGCAGGCTGGTGACCTGCTGGCGCAGCTGATTGATCTGGTTCAACAGGTCCTGGTTGGAACTGTTGTTGTACATCTGCTGCTCGAGCGCGCCGACACGATCGGCCAGGCTCTGTCGCTGTGCCTGCGCCGGTGCGGCAGCCACGAGGGCTGCCGCAACGACCAGCATCAGTTTGATGCCGATGCGCATGGATTACTGCGCGGTGTAGACGATTTCGACGCGACGGTTCTGCGACCAGCAGGACTCGTTCGACTCGGTGCAGACCGGACGCTCTTCACCGTAGGACACGACGGTCAGCTGCGAAGCCGAGCCACCGTTGGCCTGCAGGGCCGAGTTCACGCCGTTGCCACGACGCTCGCCCAGGGCCTGGTTGTACGCGCGCGAACCGCGCTCGTCGGTGTGGCCCTGCAGGGTGATGCGCGAGGACGGACGGTCACGCAGGTACTTGGCGTGGCAAGCCATGATCGCCTGGAATTCCGGCTTCACGTCTTCCTTGTCCAGGTCGAAGTACACAACGCGCTGGCGCAGGCAGGCGTCGGTGTCCAGATCGCCCGGGCCGTACAGGCCGGAGGTGGCCGGAGCGGTCGGCTGGGTGGTCGAACCGGTGTCGACCGGGGCTGCCGGCTCTTCCTTCACCTTCTTCGAGCAACCGGCCAGGACGGCCACAGACAGCAGGGAAACAAGCAGAACGCGGGTGGTCTTGTTCATGGCAATACCTTTGTGGCTCCTAGGCCGATGAGGGGTTCAAAACAGCGGAAATATTAACACTCTTTTAGCGCTGGGTACGGTAGGGGGACCATGCCGGTTCGCGCACATCACCGTCAGCCAGGACCAGGCGCTGGCGCACCCGTGCATCGGCCGAAACGGCGTACAGCACACCACGGCCACCCTCGCGGGCGGCGTACAACACCATGCTGGCGTTGGGGGCGAAGCTGGGCGATTCGTCCAGCGAGCCCGGCGACAGGGTGCTCCAGCGCGGCGAGCCCAGCGAGCTGTCCATCATCGCGATCTTGTAGCTGTTGCCGGACCCCTGGGCGACCACGATCTTCTTGCCGTCGTAGGACACCGAGGGCTTGGCGTTGTAGTTGCCCTGGAAGGTGACGCGCTCGGCGCTGCCGCCGCCGGCACCGACCTTGTAGACCTGCGGGCGACCGCCGCGGTCGGAGGTGAAGTACACCGCGCTGCCATCGGCGGCCCAGGTCGGCTCGGTATCGATGGCGAAGTGGTTGGTCAGCTGGGTCAGCTGCTTGCTGCCCAGGTCCATCACGTAGATTTCCGGATTGCCCGAACGCGACAGGGTCAGGGCCAGCTTGCGGCCGTCCGGCGAGAACGCCGGGGCGCTGTTGATGCCACGGAAGCTGGTGACCAGCTCACGCGCGCCAGTGGAAATGTTCTGGATGTAGATGGCCGAATTGCCACGCTCGAAGCTGACATAGGCCAGCTTGCTGCCGTCCGGGCTCCACGAGGGCGACAGCAGCGGCTCGGCCGAACGCACGATGGTCTGCGGGTTGTAGCCATCGGAATCGGCGACCATCAGCGCATAGCGCATGGCATCGCCCTTGCCGCTGGCGGTGATGTAGGCGATGCGGGTCCAGAAGGCGCCGCGCACACCGGTGATCTTTTCATAGATGGCATCGGCCATCTGGTGCGCCACATCGCGCATGGCGTTGCCACGGGCGGTCATGGCCAGGCCCAGCAGGCGCTCGCCCTTGGGCACGTCGAACAGTTCGTATTCCACGCGGTAGGCACCGGCACCGGCGTCCATCACCCGGCCGACCACGATGTAGTTCTGCTTCAGCGCGCGCCAGGTGGCGAACTGGATGTCGCCGCCACGGGTGGGCTTTTCCACGATCTGCGCTTCGGGCAGCGTGCGGAACTGGCCCGAACGCTCCAGATCGGCGCGGACCACGCCGGCCACGTCGGTCTGCGGGGCACCGGCCGCGCCCTGGTAGGGCATGGGCACGATGGTGATCGGCAGCGCGGAGGCATTGCCGCCGATGATGTCGATATCCAGCCCCTTCTGCTGCGCAGCGGCAGCGAAAGGCAACAACAGGGCCGCAAACACGGCAAGCCAGCGAGGCATCTTCTTCATGGAGAGCTCAAAAAAGGGAAACCGGAACGAGGGATAGCAAAACGGGAGTGAACCGTTTCGCAATCATGAACCAAGGGTACGTGAATTCCGGGTCAGTGCCAGCCCGGGACCTCACTCGATGTTAACGATACGCCACCCAGCGGCGGCTCCGGGCAACCCCGCAGGGCCACCCGGGCGGCGGGCTCAGTGGTCCTGGGCCGTAAAGGTGAAGTTGATCGTGTTGTTGAACACCGACTCGAAGCCACGGTACGGCAACGGCTGGGCATTCAACACGGCGGCCTCGATCGAGCGCTTGCCGGCCTCGTCGTACGGGCAGTTGGCACTGACCGTGGCGCTGCGCACACTGCCGCCGGGCAACTGGCGGATGGTGATCTGGCAGCGTTGGCCGAGCGGCACGGTGTCCGGACGACTCCACTGTGCCAGCACCTTGGCCTGGATGGCCGCAGCGTACTTGGCGGCCAGGTCATCGCTGGTGCCACCGCCGCCACCGGCCGGCTGGGCGGCACCGGTGCTGCCGGCCGGGGTCGCGCCTGCGGCGTTGCGCGCGGCGGCGACCTGGCGCAGCTTCTGCTCGGCCAGCTTGGCTTCCTTCTCGGCCTGCTCGCGCTTGGCACGGATCTCGGCAATCTTCTTCTGCTTCTCGGCCTCGGCCTTGTCGGCAGCCACGCGCTGCTGCTCGGCGATCTTCTTCTTGGCGTCCTCTTCCTGCTGCTTGGCCAGGCGCGCCTTCTGCTCGGCCTCTTCCTGGCGCTTGCGCTCGGTCAGGTCAATCTGCTCCTGGCGGCGCTTGGCTTCCTGCTCCTGCTTGGCCTTTTCCTGCGAAATGGCCAACGCGTTGACCGCTTCCTGGTCCTTGGTATCGGGCTGGGCCACGCGCTCCTGCGCCTGTTGCTGCTGCGGGGTGGGCGCGTCCTGCGGGCGCGGTTCCTCGATGGGCTGCGGCGGCGGGATGGTGTCTTCCGGCACGGGCACAGGCACCGGCTCGGCGACCGGTTCGGGCAGGTCTTCCAGTTTTTCCGACTGGCGCAGGGCCTGGCGCGCGGCGGCGGCCTCGGAGGAGGACAGCGCCAGGCTGGCCTCGACCGACGGGTCACCCGCGGCGGCTTCGGTGTTGCGCTCCGGCGACCACAGCCAGGCCACGATGAAGACCAGCGCGACCAGCAGGTGCACCAGCACGGCCAGGGCCAGGGGCAGGCCCCAGCCCGGTTCCTGCTTGTGCGGCGGTGGCAGGGCGTCAGCGTGCATCGGTGGCCAGGCCTACCTTGTCCACTTTCGAGCGCTTGATCACGTCCATCGCGGCGATGACCTTTTCATAGGCCACGGCACGGTCGGCGGCCACGATCACGCGCACGTCCTTGTCCTGCGCGGCAATGCCGGACAGGCGGCCCTGCAGTTCCTCGGCGGTGACCGCGGTCGGCTCCTTGGCGTCGGGCAGCTTCAGGCTCAGCTGGCCGTCCTGGCGGACCGAGACGACCACCGGGTCCTGCTTGCTTTCCAGCGCCTTGGCGTTGGACTGCGGCAGGTCGACATCGAAGCTCAGGGTAAGCAGCGGCGCGGTGACCATGAAGATGATCAACAGCACCAGCATGACGTCGATGTAGGGAACGACGTTGATTTCCGATTTCAGCTTGCGGCGCTTGCGGCGACCGATGGCAGCGGACATGGCTTGGACTCCCGGGTCAGTCGCTTACTCGTCGCCAGCGCTCTGGCGCTGCAGGATGGAGCTGAACTCTTCGGCGAAGGTTTCGAACCGCACCGACATGCGCTCCACACGCGTGGTGAAGCGGTTGTAGGCCCACACCGCCGGGATCGCTACAAACAGGCCGATGGCAGTGGCGAACAGCGCTTCGGAGATACCCGGTGCGACCGCGGCGATACCGGCCTGGGCACCGCTGCTGATCATGTCATGCATGGTCACCATGATGCCGAACACGGTACCGACCAGGCCCACGTACGGGGCGGTGGAGCCGATGTTGGCCAGCAGTTCGAGGTTGCGCTCGAGCTGGTCCACTTCACGGGTGTAGGTGGTGCGCATGGCGCGCTGGGCACCTTCCAGCTGCGCGCGGCCGTCCAGGCGACGCTTGTCGCGCAGGCGGGTGTATTCGCGGAAACCGGATTCGAAGATGGCCTCCAGGCCGCCCACATTGCGGCTGCGGTCGGTGGCCGAACTGTACAGCTTGCCCAGGTCGGCGCCGGACCAGAAGCGGTTCTCGAACTCGTCGGCTTCGCGGGTGGCCTGCTTGAACACGCGGGCCTTGCGGAAAATGATCACCCAGCTGACGAACGAGCCGATCAGCAGCAGCAGCACGATGAGCTTCACCGGCAGGCTGGCCTTGGCCATCAGTTCGAGGTAGTTGATGCCGCCGCCGGTGGTGGCCTGGGCAAGGGTCTGGGTCGCGGCGTTGCTGACATCGGCCGGCAGTGCCTCGGTGACCGTGGCCTGCAGGGCCAGGAGCGTTGCGATCATCCGTTGTTCCTCAAAGTTCGGATTCGGGGTGGAGGTGGGGTTGCAGCGCGGCAAGGACGGGCTCGTCCATGCCGCGCGGGCGGAAACTGGCCGCGTCCAGTGCGGCAATGCGGACCTGGGCGGACAGCAGAAGCTCGCCGTCGCGCTCGACCCGCTGGTCGAAGACCATGCTGGCCTTCTTCAGCTGGACCAGGGTGGCGCTCACCTGCAGGGCGTCATCCAGCCGGGCCGGCTTGATGAAGTCCATCTGCATCGAACGCACCGCGAACACCATGCCGTGCTCGCTGCGCATGCGCTCCTGGCCGTAGCCCAGCGCGCGCATCCATTCGGTCCGGGCCCGTTCCATGAAGGCCACGTAGCGGGCGTGGTAGACCACCCCGCCAGCGTCCGTATCTT
Source organism: Stenotrophomonas sp. (assembly GCF_032056425.1). Taxonomy (GTDB): domain Bacteria; phylum Pseudomonadota; class Gammaproteobacteria; order Xanthomonadales; family Xanthomonadaceae; genus Stenotrophomonas. The sequence goes on along the minus strand of NZ_DAMBCN010000002.1, from coordinate 283,811 downwards.
CCCAGTAAATGCGTGTCGGCCAACTGAATCGGGGCTCAACCGACATCGGGAACCTCCGCGAACAGGTCCTGCGGCGGGTTCTTCGGCTTCAACCCCATGTGCCGGTAGGCCTTGTGGGTGGCCATGCGGCCACGCGCGGTGCGCACTAGGAAGCCCTGCTGGATCAGGTAGGGTTCGACCACGTCTTCCAGCGTGCCGCGCTCTTCGGACAGTGCCGCGGCCAGCGATTCGATGCCCACCGGGCCGCCGTCGAAGTAGTCGACCATGGTCCTGAGCAGACGCCGGTCCAGTTCGTCGAAGCCTTCCGGGTCGACCTTCAGCATCTGCATGGCGGCCTGGGCCACGGCTTCGTCGATATGGCCGCCGGCCTTGACCTGGGCGTAGTCGCGCACGCGGCGCAGCAGGCGGTTGGCGATACGCGGGGTGCCACGCGCGCGGCGGGCGATCTCCCCTGCCCCATCGGCGGTGCAGTCGATGCCCAGGATGGCGGCCGAGCGGCGCACGATGCGGGTCAGTTCCTCAACGCTGTAGAACTCCAGGCGCTGCACGATGCCGAAGCGGTCGCGCAGCGGCGCGGTCAACAGGCCAGCGCGGGTGGTGGCACCGATCAGGGTGAACGGCGGCAGGTCGATCTTGATCGAGCGGGCGGCGGGGCCTTCGCCGATCATGATGTCGATCTGGAAATCTTCCATCGCCGGGTACAACACTTCTTCCACCACGGGCGAGAGGCGGTGGATTTCATCGATGAACAGGACGTCGTGCGGCTGCAGGTTGGTCAGCAGCGCGGCCAGATCGCCGGCCTTTTCGATGACCGGGCCGGAGGTGACCCGCAGCGCCACGCCCAGTTCGTTGGCGATCACATGGCTCAGGGTGGTCTTGCCCAGGCCGGGCGGCCCGAAGATCAGCACGTGGTCCAGCGCATCGCCACGAGCCTTGGCGGCCTGGATGTAGATTTCCATCTGCTCGCGCACCGGCGCCTGGCCCAGGTAATCGGCCAGTCGCTTGGGGCGGATGCTGGCGTCGGCGGCGTCATCCTCGCGGGTGGCGCCGGCGCCAATGATGCGGTCGTCGGTCATCTGCTGATTATGCGGCAAAAGTGCATGGGGTCGGATCCGTTTTCCGGCGGAAAACGGCTCTGACCCCGAACCGGGACACCGGCAACATGGGGGCAGAGCCCTTTTCCTGTGGAAAAGGGATCCGACCCCGCATCTGGATGCGGCGGCATGGGGTCAGAGCCCTTTCCTGCGGAAAGGGATCCGACCCCTGCGGTCAGATTTCGACCTGGGCGCCGAGCTCTACGAGGCGGTTGCCGGGAATACGGAAGAAGCCGGTGGCCGGGGCCGCGTTCCGGTGCATGAGCGCGAACAGCTTGTCGCGCCAGATCGGCATGCCGCGGTTGGCGGTGGCCACGATGGTTTCGCGGCTGGCGAAGAAGGTGGTGTCCATCGGGTCGAAGTAGATGCCGCCGTGGTCGCACGAGCGCATCAGCGCCAGCGGTACGTCCGGGGTTTCCATGAAACCGAAGCGCACGTAGACCCGGTAGAACTCATCGCCCACCGATTCGATCTTCAGCCGCTGCCCTTCCACCGCATACGGAATGGGCAGGGTTTCCACGTGCAGGAACACGTTGCGCTCGTGCAGCACCTTGTTGTGCTTCAGGTTGTGCATCAGCGCATGCGGGGCCACGGTCGGGTCGGCGGTCAGGAACACCGCGGTGCCCGGCACGCGCACCGGCGGCGCCAGCATCAGGCCCGGCAGGAAAGTGTCGATGCGGATGCCGTCCTTGCGGATCTCGTCGCGCAGCAGTTCGCGGCCGCGGCGCCAGGTGCGCATCATGGTGAACAGGAAGATGCCCAGCACCACCGGGAACCACGCGCCCTGCAACAGCTTGGCGCCGTTGGCGATGACAAAGCCCAGGTCGATGATGAAGAACACCACGCACAGCGGCAGGATCCAGTTGCGTGCCTTGGGCCACAGCGAGCGCGCCACCAGGGCCAGCAGCAGGGTGTCGATCAGCATGGTGGCCGATACCGAGATGCCGTAGGCCACGGCCAGGTTGGACGAACTGCGGAAGGCCAGCACCAGGCCGATCACCATTACCGCGATACCCCAGTTGATGCCGGGAATGTAGATCTGGCCGATGGTGTCGTGCGAGGTGTGCTTGATGCGCATGCGCGGGATGTAGCCCAGCTGCATGGCCTGGCGCGACACCGAGAACGCGCCGGTGATGACCGACTGCGAGGCGATCACCGCGGCCATGGTGGCCAGGATGATCATCGGGTACAGCGCCCACGACGGCACGGCTTCGAAGAACGGGTTCTTCACCGCTTCGGGGTGGTTGAGCACCAGCGCGCCCTGCCCCAGGTAGTTCAGCACCAGGCACGGCAGCACGAAGAAGTACCAGGCGTGGCGGATGGGCTTGGCACCGAAGTGGCCCATGTCCGCATACAGCGCTTCGCCGCCGGTCACCGCCAGCACCACCGCGCCCAGGATGAAGATGCCGTGCCAGCTGTGGTCCATGAAGAAGCGGATGGCCCACCAGGGGTTGAACGCCTTCAGCACTTCCGGCGAATCGACGATGTTGTAGATGCCGATCGCGGCCAACGAAATGAACCAGATCGAGGTGATCGGCCCGAACAGCTTGCCGATCTTCTCGGTACCAAAGCGCTGCACCGCGAACACCGCCAGCAGCACCATCACGGTGATCGGCACGATGAACGCATGCAGGCCCGGCGCGGCCACTTCCAGGCCTTCCACCGCGCCGAGCACGGAAATGGCCGGGGTGATCACCCCATCGCCGAAGAACAGCGAGGCGCCGAAGATGCCGAGGATGCCGACCACGTACGCCGAGCGCGACCCGTTGCGCAGGGTGCGCTGGGTCAGCGCCATCAGCGCCATGATGCCGCCTTCGCCATCGTTGTCGGCGCGCATGATGATGGTCACGTACTTGAGGGTGACCACGATGTTCAGCGCCCAGAACGCCAGCGACAGCACGCCCAGCACGGTGTCGTGGTCGCTGGTCAGCCCGTAGTGCGGCGAAAACGCCTCTTTCAGGGTGTACAGCGGGCTGGTGCCGATATCACCGAACACCACGCCGATCGCACCGATGATCAGCGCCAGACCCCCAGCCGGGGGAGCGTGACCGTGGCCGCCATGGGCGGCATCGTGCGGGGTTTGACTGCTGGACATGGCGCTCCTGGCGGGGCTCAGGCGTGTTGGGGGGGGAATGGACGGCGCGGCTCAGCGCAGCGCCGATTGCAGGGCCTTGCGGATGACCGCGGCCACTTCGTCGCCTTCATTGAAGGCATCGCGGGCCATGCGGGCTGCTTCGGTGGGCTTGTAGCCCAACTGCTGCAGGGCCACGGTGGCATCGGCCAGCGGATCGGCCGGTGCCGGGCCGCTGCCGGTGGGCAGTGCACCGCCGGCACCGAACTGGGCGGCGCGATCACGCAGCTCCAGCACCATGCGCTCGGCGGTCTTCTTGCCGATGCCCGGAATGCGGGTCAGCGCGGTGATATCACCGGCCTGGACCATGCGCGCGAACTCTTCCACGGTAACCCCGGACAGCACAGCCAGCGCGATCTTTGCGCCAATGCCGCTGACCTTCTGCACATCGCGGAACAGCCGGCGCTCGCCCTCGCGCAGGAAGCCGTACAGCGAAACGCTGTCTTCCTTCTGCGAATAGTGGGTGTACAGGATGACCTCGCGGCCGAGTTCGGGCAGGTCATAGAAGGTGCTCATCGGCGCCTCCAGCTCGTAGCCCACCCCGTTCACATCCACCACCAGCCACGGCGGTGCCTTGTAGGCGACGATGCCGCGCAGTCGACCGATCATTGCGTGCTGCTCCTCATTTGCGGCCCCAGGCCTGGCGGGCACTGAGCCCCAGGCGGTTCGCCGTCGCCCTTACGTGGGCATGGGTGATGGCTACGGCCAACGCGTCGGCCGCGTCGGCCTGCAGCTTGGTTTTCAGGTTCAGCATGAGCCCGACCATGTGTTGGACCTGTTGTTTTTCCGCGCCACCGCGGCCGACCACGGCCAGCTTGATCTCGCTGGCCGCGTACTCGTGCACGGGCAGGTCGCGCAGCACCACCGCCGAAATGGCCGCGCCACGGGCCTGGCCCAGCTTCAGAGCCGAATCCGGGTTGCGCGCCATGAACACTTTTTCGATGGCCACTTCCTGCGGCTGGAATTGCTGGCACAGTTCGGCCAGGCCCAGTACCAGCAGCTTCATGCGCTGGGGGAAATCGTCGGCACCCAGCAGCACCAGCGGCTGGTGGTGCACGTGGCTGACCTTGCCGGCGGCGTCGACATCAATGATGCCGACCCCGGTCCGCTGGGAACCGGGGTCGATGCCGAGAATACGGGTCATGCGGCGCTCCTGGCCGGGTGGAACGGGTAGCGCTGGCAGGCGTATGGGCTCATGACTGTCCGCGGTGACCGTTCAACGGCCCGCGCCCAGACCGTCGAAGACGGCTCAGGCGTAGGCGTCGGCGCCGAGTTCGGCGTTGGAGTACACGTCCTGTACGTCGTCCAGGTCTTCCAGCATGTCCAGCAGCTTCTTCACCTGCAGGGCCACATCGCCTTCGACCTTGATGTCATTGTCGGCACGGAAGGTGATTTCCGCGTGGCCCGGCACGTGACCGGCAGCGGCCATCGCATCCTTGACCGCGTTGAATGCGTCAGGGCTGGTGACCACGTCGATCGAACCGTCGTCCGGGTAGACCACGATGTCATCTGCGCCGGCCTCGATGGCCGCCTCGGTGATCGCCTCTTCGTCTGCGCCCGGGGCGAAGCTGAGCACGCCCAGGCGCTTGAACATGAAGGCGACCGAGCCTTCGGTGCCCATGTTGCCGCCGCACTTGCTGAACGCGTGGCGCACATCGGCCACGGTACGCACGCGGTTGTCGGTCAGGCAGTCGACGATCACGGCCACGCCACCGGGGGCGTAGCCCTCGTAGCGGATTTCCTCGTAATCGACGCCTTCCAGTTCACCGGTGGCCTTCTTGATGGCGCGTTCGATCACGTCCTTGGACATGTTCACGCCCAGACCCTTGTCCATGGCCACGCGCAGGCGCGGGTTGTTGTTGGGGTCGCCTCCACCGCCGCGCGCGGCCACGCCGATCTCGCGGATGATCTTGGTGAAAATCTTGCCACGCTTCGCGTCGGACGCGTTCTTGCGGGCTTCGATGGAGGGGCCTCTACCCATGGGTGCTACCGTCTGGCTGCTTCAGGATCAAGGCGCGGATTCTACCTGATCGGGGGCGGCAACCGTGTCTAGGGCGGATGGATGGCGCCGGGCCATGCCCGGCGAGGGCGTGCGAACCAACGGTTCGCACCCACCAGGCTACGCGGCGGCGGCGTCGCGGCTGTGGTCGAACTGGCCGTGCTGCAGGAAATGCGCGGTCTGCCGCGCGGCGTCGGGGGATACCACCAGCCCGCTGTGGCTGGTGCGCACCACGCAGTGGTCGGCGAGGCCTGGCAGGCGGGTCTCGTCCAGCGCGACCGTACCGTCGGACGCTTCGCCCATCGCCCCCAGCAGGCTGCCCAAGCCATGCGGCACCGACCCGGCAATCAGCCCCACCTGCGCCCTGCCCTGCCAGTCCGGCAGGCCATCGAGCAGCAGGTCACTGCTGCGGCCCAAAGCCAGACCCCAGCCGTGTTCCGACAACGAGCGCGCGGTACCGCTGCCGCGCAGCGGCGAACCCAGGCAGACCACGCGCTGCACTGGCAGATGCGGCTGCCGGCGCAGGGCTTCCAGCGCGACCAGCCCGCCCAGGCTGTGGCCCACCAGCGACAGCGGGCCGGTGCCGGCCAGGCGTTCCAGCAACTGCGGCACGGCCACGTCCGGCCCGCCGAAGATCGAGGCGTAACCGAAGGTATGCACCTGGAAACCACGCGCGCGCAGGCGCCAGGCCAACGGCCCGACCCAGGCACGGGCATTCCAGATGCCATGCAGCAGCAAAACAGGGGGATTCATGCGTAACAGCCTGGCGTTGGGCGGGGCGGAATCTGCAGTGATTGAACGAAATCGCGGGGCAAGCGCCAGTGAACGCGCTCAGGCCGGGCGCGGTTCGCGGCGCAGGATGAATTCCAGATCGTTGATCTGGCCGACCGGGAACAGATACTCGCCGGCTTTCTGGAAGCCATAACGGGCATAGAAGCGCTGTGCGCCGAAGTTTTCCGACCACACGCCCAACCACAGCGTGCGCGGGCCGTCGCGCTCCAGCCAGGCCAGCGCGGTTTCCAGCAGGCGGCTGCCCCAGCCACAGCTCTGCTGGGTCTTGACCAGGTACAGGCGCTTGAGCTCGCCATCGCCGGGCTTCACGTCCGGGTGCGGCAGGCCGCAGGGGCCGGCGGCAGCATGGCCGACCGCCTCCCCATCCAGTTCCAGCAGCCACACCGCATAGTCGGGGTGGGCCAGGATGATGCGCTGGCGCTCGACCGTGTAGGCCTCCTCCAGGAAGGCCTGCAGGTCCTGCGGCGGGTACAGGTGGCCGAAGGTTTCAGTGAACGTGCGCGCGGCCAGCACCGACAGGGTCGGCGCGTCGTCCACAGTAGCGCGGCGGATCGAATACATGGGTCGAGTGGACGCCAGGGCGACGGTCGGGGTCAAGCCCGTTCCGACGACTCGGCTTCGTCCTCTTCTTCCTCGTCCTCTTCCTCGTATTCCTCTTCGTCCTCGTCCTCGTCCTCGCCTTCTTCTTCCTCGTCGAACTCTTCCTCTTCCTCTTCGTCGTCCTCGTAATCCTCGACGCCGAAGTCTTCACCGTCCCAACGACCTTCGCCGTCGGCGACGAAGGTCAGCGCCATCGCCGCCGGGTTGGTACCGACGCGGACCAGCCAACCACCGAATACACGTGCACGCTCGGTGACCAGAGTGGCCTCGGAGCCTTCATTGCCCAGCTTTTCCCACTCCAGCGAAAACGCGAACTCGGTCATTGCGTGGATCTCCTGATCAGTTGGTCTTGGGGCGAACCTGGATATGCACTTCGGCCAGTTGCGCGTCGACGATCGGCGACGGCGCATCGGTCATCAGATCCTGCGCACCGGTGGTCTTCGGGAACGGAATGACGTCGCGGATGGATTCGGTACCGGCCATCAGCGCGGCAATGCGGTCGATGCCGAAGGCGATGCCGCCGTGCGGCGGCGCGCCGTAGTTCAGCGCGTCCAGCAGGAAGCCGAACTTGGCACGGGCTTCTTCGGCGCCGATGCCCAGCAGCTCGAAGACCGCGCTCTGCATGTCCGGGCGGTGGATACGAATCGAACCGCCGCCGATTTCATTGCCGTTGAGCACCATGTCGTAGCCGCGCGACACGGCGGTGCGGGCGTTGGCACGCAGGTCGGCGATATCGTCCACGGCCGGCGCGGTGAAGGGGTGATGCAGAGCGACGTAGCGCTGCCCTTCCTCGTCCCATTCGAACATGGGGAAGTCGGTGACCCACAGCGGTGCCCAGCCGTCGGCGACCAGGCCGAAGTCCTTGCCGGCCTTCAGGCGCAGGGCGCCCATGAAGTCGGACACCTTGTTGTAGCCACCGGCACCGAAGAACACGATGTCGCCGTTGCCGGCGCCGACGTGGGCCACCAGCGCAGCGAAGGATTCCTCGCTGAAGAACTTCTGGATGGGCGAGCTGACGTCGCCATTGTCGCCGATCTTGATGTACGCCAGGCCCTTGGCGCCGTACTTGGCGGCGTGCGCGGCGTATTCGTCGATCTGCTTGCGCGACAGGGTGGCACCGCCCGGAATGCGCAGCGCGGCCACACGGCCTTCGGCATCATTGGCCGGGCCGGTAAACACCGGGAACTCGCTGTCCTTGACCAGTTCGGCCACGTCCACCAGCTCCAGCGCGATGCGCAGGTCCGGCTTGTCCGAACCGTAGCGGCGCATGGCCTCGGCCCAGGTCATGCGCGGGAAGCTGGCCGCCAGCGGCACGTCCACCACTTCCTTGAAGATGGCGCGGATCATGTCTTCAACGAAATCCTGCACGTCGCGCTCGCGCACGAAGGCGAATTCCATGTCCAGCTGGGTGAATTCCAGCTGGCGGTCGGCGCGCAGGGCTTCGTCGCGGAAGCAGCGCGCGATCTGGTAGTAGCGGTCGAAGCCGGCCACCATCAGGATCTGCTTGAACAGCTGCGGGCTCTGCGGCAGGGCGTAGAACTCGCCCGGGTGCATGCGCGCCGGCACCAGGAAGTCGCGCGCGCCTTCCGGGGTGGCCTTGGTCAGGATCGGGGTTTCGATGTCCTGGAAGCCGCGCTCGTCCAGGTGGCGGCGCAGGGCCTGCACCAACTTGATGCGGGTGCGCTGCATGCGCTGCATTTCCGGGCGGCGCAGGTCCAGGTAGCGGTACTTCAGGCGGGTGTCTTCGCCCGGGTTCTCGTGCGCGTGGAACGGCAGCGGGGCGGCCTTGTTCAGCACGGTGATGGCGGTGGCGATCACTTCCACCTTGCCGGTGGCGATCTTGTCGTTCACCGCGTGGCGGGCGCGCACCACGCCTTCCACCTGCAGCACGTCCTCGTAGCCCAGGCTGGCGGCCACGGCGAACACCTCGGCGTTGTCCACCTCCACGGTCACCTGCACGATGCCTTCATGATCGCGAAGATCGATGAAGCAGACGCCGCCCTGGTTACGGGCCACGTCGGTCCAGCCGGCGAGGGTGACAGTCTGGCCAATCAGGGTCTCGTTGACCAGGCCGCAGAAGTGGGTACGCATGGGGGGAAAGCTCCGCTGGAGAACGCCGGCACCCGACGGGGGCCGGAAAGCCTCGTATTCTGCGGCCGAGGGCCCGGCTGGGGCAAATGCGGACGGTCACGCGGGCTTTATCCGCCCCGTCCTTATAGTCGCGCACCACACACCGTATGGGGATTTGCCATGAACGCGCTGTCCCTGGCCAGCCTGGCCACCACCCTTACCCTGGGCGCCCTTGCCGGGCTGACCCTGTCCCCCGCCCCCGCCGCCGCGCAGACTGGCGTAGTCCGCTGCGAAAGCCAGAACAACCGCGAACGGGTCTGCAGCACCGGCTGGCGCGACGCCCAGCTGGTACGCCAGCTGTCCGGCTCGGCCTGCGTGGAGGGCCGCACCTGGGGCAGCCGCAACGGCAGCATCTGGGTGAACGGCGGCTGCCGTGCCGAGTTCGTCGAAGGCCGCGGCGGCTGGGGCGGCAACCACGGCGGCAACCATGGCGGTGGCTGGGGTGGCGGCAACAGCGGCGGCACCATCCGCTGCGAGAGCCAGGACAACCGTGAACGCACCTGCCCGGTGAACTGGCGCGGCGCCACCCTGGTGCGGCAGATTTCCGGATCAGCCTGCGTGGAGGGCCAGACCTGGGGCGTGCGCCGCGGGGCGATCTGGGTCAACCGGGGCTGCCGCGGTGAATTCGCCGAGAGCCGCGGGGGTTGGGGCGGTGGCAACGGCGGAGGCTGGGGCGGTGGCAACAGCAACTACAGCATCACCTGCAGCAGCAACAACAACCGCACCCAGAACTGCGACTGGGATGAACGCCAGGGCCGGCCGGTGCTGCAGCAGCAGCTGTCGGGCAGCGCCTGCCAGGAAGGCCGCAGCTGGGGCTATTCGCGCGGCAGCGTGTGGGTCAGCAACGGCTGCCGGGCGCGCTTCGGCACCCGCTGAGCGGCGGGGTCGGATCCCTGGCCACCGGCCAGGGCTCTGACCCCTGCGTTCAATCCCCGATGGGGTCAGAGCCCCTGCCTGCGGCAGGGGATCCGACCCCGATCAGTTCAGGGCTGGGCGGGCGGGGCCTCGGAACCCCACGGCGCCGGCGGCAGCGCCACCGGCGTGCCCAGGTCGAATTCGACGCGGAAACGCCGCCCGCCCGGCCGCGTCAGCTCATAGACGAAACGCTGGTCCGGCTCGATCTCCATGGCCCACACGTTGTGGGTCGAAGCGAGCATGTCGGCGCGGCGGAACATCGCCACCGACTCCGCATCGGCCGGGAACTGCTGGCGCTGGGCGGTGCCCGGCGGCGTGCTGTCGCCGCCGTACAGGGTGATGGCATCGGGGCTGCCATCGGCATGGCGGTGGTCGTGCTTCAGTTTCAGACCGTGTTCGGTGCGGGTCAGGATCCAGGTGCGCGAATGGTCAGCGCCCACGTGGAACGGAATGCGCAGTTCGTGGCCCGGATCATCACAGCCGCGCACGTGCATCACCAGCGGCTTGCCCGCGAACGGATCGTCACCGGCCGGTGCCGGGGTGTCTTCCACCACCCTGCCCGCAAACGCCTGGCCGCAGTGCGCGGCCACCGCAGCCATGAACGCATCCGATGGCGCGGAAGCCACATCGTGGCTGATCTGTGGGGGCTGCTGGGAACAGGCCGCAAGGGCCAGCGCCAGCATGGCGGACATCGAGACGGAACGGACAGTCATGGCCCCACCCTAACGGCCATGGCCAGCGCACGCAAACCGCGGGCGCCGGCCGATCGGGTCACCGCGCGGGCTGCAGCCAGGCCTCGCACTGCCCCACGACCTGCTTCTGCGCACCGGCCGAATAGCGCTGCACCAGCTGCGCCTGCCACTGCACCCGTTCGGCGGTGTTGGCCAACTGATTGGGGCAGACCACCAGCGCGGCCAGCGGCAGGCCACCCAGGGCCGCATCGGTTTCCACGAGCGACCGCAGCACGCCATCCGAGGCCCAGTCCGGCACCATCACCCCGCGCCGACCGGAGCGGTACGGCAGTTCGGACGACCAGTCCTGGCCGAGCGCCACGACCACCCCATCCTGGGGCGTCCCCGACTGGATCAGCGCCGCCAGCTGCGAAACATCGCTGGGCTGACGGGCTTCCTGCATGTTCTTCAGGTAATGGACCAGGCCGAAGCCGGTCGACAACAGGCACAGCAGCACGGCAAAGGCGATCGGCCAGCGATGGCGGCCACTGGCCTGCGCGCGCAGCACCATCGCCCACAGCACCAGGCCGACGATGGAGGTGGCGAACACCACCTGCGCCGCCTGGTAGTACGGGTGCACCACCTGCAGGTTGGTGAACACCAGGAACGGCAGCAGGTAGGCCAGCAGCAGCAGCGCCACGGCCGGGCGGGTGCGGCGCATGCACAGGCCGGCGATGACGATCAGCAGGAACACCCAGTTCGAGCCGGTGGCGGCGCCGAAGCGCTTCTTGAACACCGCCGCCCAGGTGGCCGGGTCCAGGCGCTGCTGCAGGGTGCCGTAGTTGAACGTGCTCAGCCCTGCCGAAGTGACCTGTTCGCCCAGCGCCGACTGCACCTTCAATGCGTCTGCGTGCTGCAGCCACAGCAGCAGCGTGGCCAGCACCGCCAGCGCCGCGGCCACGCCCCAGGCCAGCAGTTTCCAGTGCGCGGCCAGCCACTGCGGCCGCCAGCCGTGTTCACGCACCGCCAGCCACAACAGGGCCAGCGCCACGAACGCGGCGTAGGCGAAGAACGTGGTGATCTTCACCAGCGCCGACAGCACCGCGGCCAGCACGGCCACTACGCCCAGCAGGAGGCGTGGTCGGGTGCGCAGGCCGGCCATCGCCCAGACGAACACCAGGCCGAAGAACACCGCCATGGATTCGATCAGCACCGCCCGCCCCCAGAACTGGGCGAACGGCGAGACCGCGAACGCAGCCGCTACGCACAGCGCCAGCAGGCGGTCGGGGCGGAACGCCAGGACCACGCGGTAGACCATGACGATACTGCCCACATGGAACAGCAGCGACACCACACGGCCGCTATTGTCCGCGCTCAGGCCGGTGGCCGCCGACAACAGCGCTGCCAGCCACTGGTACAGCGGAAATTCGAAGGGAATGGACCAGGGCGCACCGATCACCGGCGTCAGGTAATCCAGCCAGGGCCCGCCACGCAGCAGCCAGTCGATGGACAGCGCGGTCTGGGTCTGCCGGAAGCCGGACGCATCCACCGGCGGCATCGACCAGCTGGCGGCGAACAGGATCAACAGCGCAATCGCCGAGAACCCCAGCAGGATCCGGGCGGGCAGCAGGCTGCGGCGGTGGTTCATGTCCTCGATCACGCGTGGGGCTCCTGTGCAGACCGGCCCGCACCAGGGCGGTGCGGCCGGGCGCGCAGTGTCCGGTCTGGGCCGTTGCAACGCAAGCGGCCCAGACCATCGCGCGATCAATCGCGCGCCGGTACCGGCTCCGTCACTTCGGTCGCCGCCACCGGTGCGCCCTCGCCTTCACCGGCAGGCTCCTGCTCCACCGGGTCAACATCGAAGGGCGTGCGGAACACCAGCGAGGGCAGCAGCGTGGTCAGCGCGGCGTACAGCAGCAGCGCGCCGAACAGCACCGCCGGAATCTGGAAGCGCTCGCGCATGATCGCCGCCAGCACCAGGGTGAAGATCAGCGTGGGCGCCAACGCCAGCGACACCCGCAGGCTGCTGCGGAAACTTTCACCGAACATGACCCGGCGCTGCAGCCACACCACGGCAATGCGCAGCGGCAGCACCACCATCGTGATCACCACACCCAGCCCCAGCGCCTCGAAGCTCAGCGCTTCGCTGGGCACCTTGGTGCCTGCATTGAAGAAATAGAACGGCACGAAGAACGAAGCAAACAGGCGCAGCGCGTGCAGGTTTTCGTGCGAAGCCAGCAGCGGCATGCGCTGGTGCAGCAGGCGCGCGACCAGACCGGCGATGAAGGCGCCCACCAGGTAGTACACGCCCAGCAGGTAAGTGATGTAGGCCGCCACCATGCCTACCATCACCAGCAGCGAAAACTCCGAGCCCGGCGCGTGCGGTGCCACCCAACGGCCCAGCGCGATGAACAGCAGCGGCAGGCCGATCATCATCGCCAGCAGGGCACCACTGGACAGGGCCATATGCCACGGATCGCCCGCCTGCAGCACCACGAACAGTGCCGCCAGCGCGAGCAGTTCACCGGCAATGGCCTTGCTGGTCACCCAGAACCGTTCGTCTTCGCTGAGCCCCAGCCGTGACAGCGAATCCATGATGAAGCCGGTGGACGGGGTGAGCAGGGCCAGCGCCAGCAGGCCGGCGGCCTGCCAGGGCAGGTCCGCATAGCGCCAGGCCAACCAGCCCACGCCGAACAGCGTTGCACTGCGGATCACCAGATGCGCCAGCAGCGGCCACAGCCCGCGCCGCAGTGCGGCCAGATCCACTTCCAGCCCGGCGAACAGGAACAGCGAGGAGATGCCCAGCGTCGCCAGCAGGCCGATCACTGCATCGTGCGAACGTTCGCCCAGCCACAGCATGGCGATGATGCCGAACAGCAGGCAGGTCAGCGGTGCGGGCAGGCTGAAACGCTGCAGCGCGCGCGGAATGACCAGCAGCGCGAAGATCAGCAGCAGGTAGATCAGTTCATGGCTCATCGTGACTTCCGTGTGGAACGAACGCGCGCAGCATGCGCGCGCACCGCTGCGGCTGCAAATAGAACGGGGCTGAAATGCGGGTGTGTTAGGGTGGGACAGGTGTTTTATCCCTGTCTTCCATCGAGGCCGCACCCATGTGGCGGCTGACGGCCCTGCTGCTGGGGGTTGCGCTGCTGCTGACCGGCGGCGGGCTGTTGGGCACCCTGCTGGCCGTGCGTGGCGGGCAGGAAGGCTTCAGCGCCGGCACCCTGGGCTGGGTGATGTCGGCCTACTTCGCCGGCTATTTCATCGGCACCTTCACCGCCCCGCCGTTGATCCGCCGCATCGGCCACAGCCGTGCGTTCGCCTTCCATGCCGCGCTGGCCACCATGGCCGTGCTGCTGCATCCGCTGTGGATCAGCCCCGCCGGCTGGATGCTGCTGCGGGTGGTGACCGGCGTCGCCCTGGTCGGCCTGTACACCGTTATCGAGAGCTGGCTCAACGCCGAACCCGATCCGCAGCGGCGCAGCCGGGTGTTTTCGGTGTACATGATGGTGAATCTATCGGCGCTGGCGCTGGGCCAGGTGCTGTTGCTGGCAGGCGATGCCGGCGCGGCGACGATGTTCTCGCTTACCGCGCTGCTGGTCTGCGCAGCCATGCTGCCGGTCACCGCCACCCGCCTGCAGCAGCCCGAGGTGCCCAGCGTGCCGCGGCTGAAGCTGGCGCGCCTGTACGCCCTGGCGCCGGTCGCCACGGTGGCCGCCGGCCTGTCCGGACTGGCAATGGGACCCTTCTGGGGCCTGCTGCCGGTGTATGCCGAACAGATCGGCCTGCGCGGGACCCAGGTGCCGTTGTTCATGCTCACGGCGATCGCCGGCGGCGCGCTGCTGCAATGGCCGCTGGGCCGCATCAGCGACGGCCATGATCGCCGCCTGGGTCTGCTGTGCCTGAGCGTGCTGGCCGCCGCCGTGGCGGCGTTGGCGGCGCTGCCCCCGTTGTCGCAGCAGATCCACCTGCTGTTCGTACTGGTGTTCTGCTACGGCGGCCTGGCCTTCGCGCTCTACCCGTTCGCCGTGGCGCACATGCTGGATTACCTGCCCACGCCGGACCTGCTGTCCGGCTGCAGCAGCCTGCTGCTGGTGCACGGCATCGGCGCGGCCATCGGCCCGGCGCTGGCCGGTGCGCTGATGCAGCGCTACGGCGCGCCGGCACTGCCGCTGTATTTCACCGCGGTTCTCAGCGCGCTGGCCGCGTTCACCGCCCTGCGCCTGCTGCGCCATGCGCGCCTGCGCACCCACCCGGCACCGTTCCGGCCGATGCTGCGGACCACGCCATCCGCGCTGGAACTGATGCCCGAAACCGAATCTCCCACCGTACCCACGAAGGAAGTGCATTGACTGTCGAGTCTCCGACCCTGATTCCGAACCCCGTTCTTTCCGACCCCGCGGCCCGCGAGCCGCAGCTGATCCTGGCCACCGACCTGGACGGCACTTTCCTGGCCGGCAGCGCCGCCCAGCGCCACCGCCTGTACCGGCTGGTGGACCAGCACCCGGGCATCGCCCTGGTGTTCATTACCGGGCGCGGTCTGGAGGCGGTGATGCCGCTGCTGTCCGACCCGGCCATTCCGCGCCCCGACTACATCGTCTGCGATGTGGGCGCCACCGTCGTCCACGGCCATACCCTGCAACCCTTGCAGCCGCTGCAATCAATGATCGACGCGCACTGGCCCGGCGAACAAGTGGTGGCCGAAGCGATGCGGCCGTTCACCGCGCTGCAGCGCCAGGACGTTCCGCAGGAGCGACGCTGTTCCTACTTCTGCGATCCGGCCACGCTGGCCCCGCTGCGTGCGCAGATCCAGCAGACCGCGCACGCGCTGGGCTGCGACGTGCTGTATTCGGCCGACCGCTACCTGGACATCCTGCCGCCGGACACCGACAAGGGCCGCACCCTGGCCGCGCTGGCACGCCTGCTGGAACTGCCGCGCGAGCGCATCCTGGTGGCCGGCGATACCTTGAACGACCTGTCGATGTACCAGGCAGGCTTCCGCGGCGTGTGCGTGGGCGAATCGGAGCCGGCACTGACCGCGGCCACCGCCGATCTGTCCCACACCTACCACGCCCGTGAACCCGGCTGCGGCGGCATCCTGGAAGCCATCGAACACTTCGGCCTGCTGGCCGCCGACGATCCCTTCCTGCATGCACCGGCCGCCGCGCGCGCGCAGGGCGCCGAACTGGTGATGGTGTACCACCGCCTGCCCTTCGACGAAGCCATCGAAGACGGCAAGCTGGTGCAGCGGCCGCCGCGCTCGCCCAACGGCATCATTCCCTCGCTGCTGAGCTTCTTCGATGGCGGCCAGCGCGGCAGCTGGGTGGCCTGGGGCATCGACGATCCCAAGCATCGCCCGTTCCAGCGCCATGTGCAGGTGGACGCGCAGCGCTACCCGACCCTGCGCGCCACCCGTGTGCCGCTCAGCCGCCAGGACGTGGACATCTTCTACAAGCGCTTTTCCAAGGAAGCGTTCTGGCCGATGCTGCACGTGTTCTGGGAACGCGCGCGGTTCCGTGAAGACGATTGGCAGGTGTTCCTGAAGGTGAACCGCCGATTCGCCGAGGCGGTGGCTGACGAAGCCGCGCACGGCGCCACTGTGTGGATCCACGACTACAACCTGTGGATGGTTCCGGCGGCACTGCGCGAACTGCGCCCGGACCTGAAAATCGCCTTCTTCCACCACACCTACTTCCCGTCCGCCGATGTGTTCAACGTGGTGCCGTGGCGACGCGAGATCATCGGCAGCCTGCTGTGCTGCGATTACATCGGCTTCCACATTCCGCGCCAAGTGGAAAACTTCGTGGACGTAGTGCGTGGCGCCATGCCCGCCGAGCGCCTGGCCTGGGAAAGCTGCGCGCCGCGCTTTTTGACCTACGGCTGCGCGGTGGGCCTGGACACCATGACCACCCGCCTGCGCGTGGGTGACCGCGATGTGGCGCTGGGCGCGCACCCGGTGGGCACCGACGTTCGCCGCATCCGCACCCTGCTGGCGCGTGCCGAGGTGCGCAACGACCTGTTCAAGCTGCGCCGCGAGATCGGCGCACGCAAGCTTGTGCTGTCGGTGGAGCGACTGGATTACACCAAAGGCACCCTGGCCAAGCTGGAAGCCTTCGAACGCGTGCTGGAACAGCACCCCGAGCACTGCGGCAAGGTCACCCTGCTGATGGTCTGCGTACCCGCCGCGCGCGAGATGACCGTGTACCGCACGTTGCAGAACCAGATCGAACAGGCGGTGGGCCGCATCAATGGCCGTTTCTCGCGGCTGGACTGGACCCCGGTGCGCTTCTTCGCCCAGGCCCTGCCGTTTGAACAGGTGGTGGCGCACTACGCGGCCGCGCAGGTGATGTGGATCACGCCGCTGCGTGATGGGCTGAATCTGGTCGCCAAGGAGTTCGTCGCCACCCAGGGCATCGAAGGCACGCCCGGTGTGCTGGTGCTGAGCGAGTTCGCGGGTGCGGCGGCCGAGCTGAAAGGCGCGGTGCTGACCAACCCGCACGACCCTGCCGATCTGGCCGCCGGCCTGCTGCAGGCGCTGTCCATGCCCGAAGAAGAGGCCAGCGCGCGTCTGCGCCAGCTGCAGGGCATCGTCGAGTACTACGACGTGGACCGCTGGGGCCGTGACTTCCTGGCCGCCGTGGAAGGCAGCGACACGCCGGCCAGCTGACGCAGCGGGGTCGGATCCGTTTCCTGCGGAAGCGGCTCCGACCCCGCACATTGGCCCTGCACCTCAGCCGATCAGCGCATCGGCCAGCGCGCCGACACGCGCCAGCACCGCAGCACGCTGGTCATCATCGACCGATGCCCCCTGCAGATAGGCGGTCACCACCCACGGCGCGCCACCTGCTCGCGGCCAGATCACGGCGATATCGTTGCGCGTGTCCTCGCCGTTGCTGCCGGTCTTGTCGCCCACCCGCCAGCGCGCGCCCAGACCAGCACGCAGGCAGGCATCGCCGGTCTGGTTGTCGATCAGCCAGTCGGCGAACTGCAGCCGGGATTGTTCCGACAGACCATCCCCAACTGCGAAGCGGGCCAGGCTGGTCGCCATCGCCGCCGGGCTGGTGGTGTCGCGCGGATCGCCTTTGGCGAACCGGTTCATGTCCGGCTCGTAGCGGTCGTTGCGGGTGACCGTGTCGCCCTGCGCGTGCAGGAAGGCGGTCAGCGCCGGCGGGCCGCCATTCACGCCCAGCAGCAGGTTGGCAGCGGTGTTGTCGCTGGTGGTCAGCGTGCCGCGGCACAGATCGCGCACGCTGAGGTCCTTGCCAACGTGGCGGCGGGCCACCGGCGCATAGGACAGCAGGTCTTTTTCGGCGATCGGCACGCGGGTGTCCAGCGAGACGCGGCCGGCGTCGGCCAGGCTCAGCACGTGGGCCACCAGCATCGACTTGAACGTGCTGCACATCGGGAAGCGCTCGTCCTGGCGATGCCCGCCGATGCGACGGCCGCTGCCAGTGTCGAGCACGGTCACGCCCAGGCGGCCACCACTGGCTTTTTCCAGCGCGGCGAAATCGGCGGCGCCCGCAATCGCGGCAGGCGCCCCCGGCGCGGGGCCGGCGGCCCGCGCCAAGGCGGGTGCGAGCAGGGAGGATGCGAGGGCGGCACCACTGAACTGCAGGAATCGACGGCGGGCGTGCATGGGCGGGCTCCTCGGGGACATGCGAGCATCTTTCCTGATGCAGAACCCAGCGACCAGCTGATTCTCGTTCATGCTGCCATCAAGGTTTCTCATCACGAGGAACGCGCTTCAATCGCTTGTCCAGGCTTGCAGGACAAAAACTCGCCCCAGTCCTCGCGGCATCCACCTTGCTCGCGTCGATCACCGCCCCCGGTATCACCCGGATCAATCGGCTGGCAAGCAGGACTTCTACATGCCGCTCCGGAATGACGGCGCAATAGGTTCCGCCGCACTCGATCAGGGGCGCCTGGATCGGTTCGCCCCCGCCTGCAGATTGGTACTCCGCCCAGGCGATGGATCCGGGATCCTTCGCGCAGAACTGCAGCGCACTCCGCTCGCCCACAGACTCAAACGGCACGGCGACCATCATCAGACCGAACAATGCCACCACTGCAATCATCACCAGGGCCAACGCAACGGTCACGGGACCTGCGATCCACATCAATACCGCGCCCAGCAGCCGGCCATACCAGGGCCAGGTCATTGGAGGACGGCGCAGAGTCGCCCGGGTCCGCTCGGCCAGCGTCCCCAGCCTGCCTGCCGGCTCACTTGCGGCACCTACTGGTGATTTTCTGAACAGGGGGCCCCACAAGGGCGAAGACAACGCCGTTGCTGCAACGAGCAGCAGCACCCACCAGGTTTCACGAGCCATTGAGTACAAGCCGGGGCCGATGTTCTCCAGCACGGTAGCGCTGAAACCCACCCATCCATGGGCAATCATCAGTTCAAGTCCGCCGCTGTCGATGGGGAACTGGAGCGGATCGATGCCGAACGTTCCCAGATACGCGCTGCGGTAAAGGCTGCCCTGCAGGGACAACACCGCCGTAGCGATGGCGAGGAAAATACCCGACGTGACTGCAAACCGGCCCATGCGGCCCATGAAAGTGGGTTCAACGGTACTCATCCAGCGCTCCCTGGTAACAGTTTCGTCCATGTGCTGACGGTCAGCGTACCGTTGGTGCCATGGCCTCCAACCGACAAACAGCAGAATTTCGTAGAAATCCTATATCGACGCATCCGCAGGATTCTGGAAAGACATGAATTTTTATTGTGTCTCATGCAAGAAAAGCCCCATGTATTGCACATGACGCCCGCATTGCTAGGATCAGCCATCACCCCTGCTCACACCTGCGCATGCTGCACCCCACCCTGCCGCTCAATGCCCTACGCGCCTTCGAAGCCGCCGCACGGCACCAGAACTTCACCCGCGCGGCCCTGGAGCTGTGCGTCAGCCAGGCCGCGCTCAGCCACCAGATCCGCGGGCTGGAAGACCGGCTGGGCATCCGCCTGTTCCACCGCCTGCCGCGCGGGGTGGCCCTCACCGACGAGGGCGCGGCGCTGTTCCCGGTGCTCAATGAATCCTTCGAACGCATCTCAGCCAGCATCGCCCGCTACACCGGCGGCCCGGCGCGGGAAGTGCTGACCCTGGGCGTGGTCGGCACTTTCGCCACCGGCTGGCTGCTGCCGCGGCTGGCGGCGTTCGAAGCGGCGCACCCGGATATCGAGCTGCGCCTTCAGACCCACAACAACCGCATCGATCTGGCCGGCGAAGGGCTGGACCTGGCGATCCGCTTCGGCGACGGCGACTGGCAGGGCCAGGCGTGCACGGCGATCCTCGATGCGCCGTTCGCGCCCTTGTGCGCACCGGCGCTGGCGCGACGGCTGAAGCAGCCGCGCGACCTGGGAACGGTGCCGCTGCTGCGCTCCTACCGCAGCGACGAATGGCCGCGCTGGCTGCAGACGGCCGGAGTGAGCGGCGTAGAAGCGCGTGGGCCAGTGTTCGATTCGTCGTTGACCGTGGCGATGGCCGCGGCCGGTGGCGCCGGCGTCGCCCTGCTGCCGCTGCGCATGTTTGAGCAGGAACTGGCCGAAGGCCGCCTGCTGCAGCCGTTCACGACCACGCTGGAACTGGGCCGCTACTGGCTGACCCGGCTGCGCTCACGCGCCGAGCGTGAACCGGCCCGCCGCTTCCGCGAGTGGCTGCAGGCGCAGGGCGGGTAACCTCGCCGGGCATGGCCCGGCGCTACCGTTGCAATCAGGATTCCAGCAGCTCCATCCACGCCGCTTCGGCTTTTTCCAGCTGCGCGGCGGTGGTCTCGCGCTCGCGGCCCAACACCGCCATGCGGGTGGCATCGGCGTAGTTGGCCGGGTCGGCCAGCTGGCGGTCCAGTTCGGCCAGGCTGCCTTCCAGCTCGGCCACCTTGGCTTCGGCGCTGGCCAGCTTGTGCGGGTTCGCCGGCTTCTTCTGCACCACCTGCGCCACCGGTGCGGTCTTGACCACCACCGGCTCTTCCACCTGCTCCATGCGCGCCTTGGTGCCCTGCGCCTGCGGGCGGGTGCGCAGCCAGGCGGCGTAGGCATCCAGGTCGCCATCGAACGGCTCGACCACACCGTCGGCCACGCGCCAGTAGGTATCGCAGACCAAACCGATCAGATGGCGGTCATGCGACACCATCACGATCGCGCCCTCGAAGGTGGCCAGTGCTTCGGCCAGCGCTTCGCGCATTTCCAGATCCAGGTGGTTGGTCGGTTCGTCCAGCAGCAGCACGTTCGGCTGCTGCCAGGCGATCAGCGCCAGCGCCAGGCGCGCGCGCTCGCCACCAGAGAAACCATCCACCGGCTCGAACGCGCGGTCACCGGGGAAGTTCCACTTGCCGAGAAAATCGCGGAAGGCCTGGTTCGGCGCGTCCGGGGCGATCTCGCGGAAATGCTCGATCGGCGACTGCCCTTCATGCAGCGACTCCACCGTGTGCTGGGCGAAGTAGCCGATGCGCAGGTCCGGGTGCGCCGAGCGCTCGCCGGCAATCGGCTTCAGCTCGCCCACCAGGGTCTTCACCAGGGTGGTCTTGCCGGCGCCGTTAGGGCCCAGCAGGCCGATGCGCTGGCCCGCTTCCAGGCCGAAGCCCACGTTGTTGAGGATCACCGCGTCGCTGCCGTAACCGGCCTCGACGTGGTTCAGGCGGATCAGCGAGAACGGCAGCTTGGCCGGCGGTGCGAACTCGATGCGGAACTCGCGTTCGGCGCGCACCGCTTCGGTACCGGCCAGCTTGGCCAGGCGCTTCATGCGGCTCTGCGCCTGCGCGGCCTTGCTGGCCTGCGCCTTGAAGCGGTCGATGAAGCTCTGCAGGTGGGCGCGCTCGGCCTGTTCCTTCTCGTGCGCGATCTGCTGCTGGCGCAGCTGTTCGGCACGCTGGCGCTCGAAGTCGGTGTAGCCGCCGGGGTACAGCTTGGCCCCGCCACCATGCAGGTGCAGGGTGTGGGTGGCCACGTTGTCCAGGAACTCGCGGTCGTGCGAGATCAGCAACAGGGTGCCCGGATACTTCAGCAGCCACTGTTCCAGCCAGTACACCGCGTCCAGATCCAGGTGGTTGGTCGGTTCGTCCAGCAGCAGCAGGTCGCTGGGCATCATCAGCGCGCGCGCCAGGTTCAGGCGCACGCGCCAGCCGCCGGAGAACGAGGACACCGCGCGGTGGTGGGTCTCGGCCGGGAAGCCCAGGCCGTGCAGCAGCTTGCCGGCACGCGCTTCGGCGTCGTAGGCATTCAGTTCGGCCATGCGCGTATGCGCCTCGGCCACCGCCTCCCAGTCCTCGCGCGCGGTGGCATCGGCCTCGGCGGCCAGCACCGCAGCCACTTCGGTATCGCCGCCCAGCACGAAGCTCAGCGCCGGGTCGGGCAGCGACGGGGTTTCCTGGGCCACGCTGGCGATGCGCACCTTGCCGGGCAGGTCCACATCGCCCTTGTCGGCCTCCAGCTCGCCCTTCACCGCGGCAAACAGGCTGGACTTGCCGGCACCGTTACGGCCGACCACACCCACCCGGTAACCGGCGTGCAGGGTCAGGTCCACGTTGGACAACAGCAGCCGCTCGCCGCGGCGCAAGGCGAAATTACGAAGCGAAATCATGGGGGAAGGCGTCCATATAACCGAATGGAATGTGCTGGTGAGCACTGTTCCTGCGACGCAATTCTAGCGTTAACGAATACTTGACGCGCCCCGGGATGCGCGGTGGCAGGCCCACTCTCTCCCGCGTCGGCCCCGCGCAGCCCCCGGCCCCCTCCCCCGCTTCACTGCCCGTCAAAGCTAAATGGTTGCCACGGCAACAATTTTTCCTGTTACCACCATTTGACAGGCACTGAATATCCCGTTAATTCCTGCATTGCGCACCGCAACAACCGTCGTCCGCCTCACCCCAGTGATGTCGATTCCGGTGCCCGCCCCCGCCAACCGGAGCCCCCTCCCGATGACCCGCAAGACCAGCCTGATCGCCGCCGCCGTCGCTGTCGCCCTCGGTGGATCCTCCTTCGCCGCCGTAGCCCAGCAGGCCGGCACCGCCGCCAACACCCTGGACACGGTGATCGTCACCGGTACCCGCGTGGCTGACCGCACCGTGGCCGAATCGCAGTCGCCGATCGACATCATCACCCCCGAAGTGCTGCAGTCCACCGGCAGCAGCGAACTGGCCACGGCGCTGTCGCGCGCCCTGCCCTCGCTGAACTTCCCGCGCCCGGCCCTGACCGACGGCACCAGCGGCGTGCGCCCGGCGCAGCTGCGCGGCCTGTCGCCCGACCAGGTGCTGGTGCTGGTGAACGGCAAGCGCCGCCACACCTCAGCCATGATCAACGTCAACGGCACCATCGGTCGCGGCTCGTCGGCGGTGGACATCAACGCCATTCCGATCGCCGCCATCGAGCGCGTGGAAGTGCTGCGCGACGGCGCCTCGGCGCAGTACGGTTCGGACGCCATCGCCGGTGTCATCAACATCGTGCTGAAGGGCAGTGGCAGCGGCGGCAGCCTGGCGGTCGATTACGGCCAGTACTCGGCCGGTGACGGCAACAAGTACCAGCTGTCCGGCGATACCGGCGTGGAATTCGCCGGCGGTCGCGGTCGCGTGCACGTGGCTGGCCAGATCAGCCAGCAGGATGAAAGCAACCGCGCCGGCCCGTACCGCGGCACCACCCCCAACACGGTGAACTACCCCTCCGTCGGCGAGACCACCTTCGTGGTGGGCGACCCAAAGGTGGACGCCACCGCCGTGTCGGCCAACGCCAGCTTCGATTTCAGCGACCACGTCACCGGCTACGCCAACGCGATCCTCAGCAACCGCGACATCACCTCGTTCGCGTTCTACCGCTCGCGCAACCACAACGGCCAGACCGCGCTGCTGGCGCAGGTCTACCCGGACGGCTTCGTGCCGGAGATCAACCAGTACTCCAAGGACCGCTCGGTGGTGGCCGGGGTGAAGGGCAACACCGACAGCGGCTGGACCTGGGACCTGAGCCTGAACCACGGCGAGAACACCCTGGATTTCCACACCCGCAACAGCATCAACTACAGCCTCGGTGCGACCAGCCCGCGCTCGTTCTACGACGGCACGCTGAAGTACCAGCAGGACGTGTTCAACGCCGACATCACCAAGTCGCTGGACTGGGGCCTGGCCTATCCGGTCACCCTCTCCTTCGGCGGTGAATACCGCAAGGAAAAGTGGGACCAGAACCCGGGCGAGCTGAACTCGTACACCGGCAGCGGCGCGCAGGGCTTTGGCGGCTTCACCCCCACCAATGAAGTGCATGCCGACCGCCACAACTACGCGGTCTACGCCGGCCTGGAAGCGGACCTGACCGAGAAGTTCTCGGCCGGCATCACCGGTCGCTACGAGGATTATTCGGACTTCGGCGACCGCTTCTCGGGCAAGCTGTCGGCACGCTACGCCTTCACCGACAAGGTCGCGCTGCGCGCCACCGCCTCCAGCGGCTTCCGCGCACCGTCGCTGGCCCAGCAGGGCTACCAGGCCGTCACCAGCCAGTTCACCAACGGCGTGTTCGTCGAACGCGGCACCTTCCCGACCACCAGCGCGGCCGCGCAGGCACTGGGCGCTTCGCCGCTGAAGGCCGAAACCTCCACCAGCTACAGCGTGGGCCTGGTGCTGCAGCCGGTGGACCGCCTGTACGTGACCGTCGATGCGTACCAGATCGACATTGATGACCGCATCGCGCTGTCCTCCAGCATCACCACCAACACCGCCACCAGCAACCTGCTGGCCGGGCTGGGGCTGCCGCAGGTCACCGCGTTCTCGTACTTCACCAACGGCCTGGATACCCGCACCCGCGGCGTGGACTTCGTGTCCAGCTACACCATTCCGTTCAGCGCCAGCAGCCTGGAACTGACCGCGGCCTACAGCTACAACGACACCGAAGTGCGTCGCGTGGGCGGCACCCCGGCGGTGTTCAGCACGCTGGGCCTGACCCAGTCGCTGATCGGCCGCGATGAGATCGGCCGCATCGAAGACAGCTTCCCGCGCGACAAGACCATTGTCAGCGGCACCTGGCGTTCGGACCACTGGGAACTGGGCCTGGCGGCCACCCGCTACGGCGAATTCACCGTGCGCAATTCCGCCACCGCCCTGCGTGACCAGACCTACGGCGACAAGTGGGTGCTGGACGCCTCGGTCAGCTACAAGCCGAGCAGCAACTGGACCCTGACCGTGGGCGCCGACAACCTGCTGGACGAGTACCCGGACCGCACCGAAGACCTGCAGAACTCGACCTTCGGCATGCTGCCCTACAGCAACTACTCGCCGTTCGGCTTCAATGGCGCGTATGTGTACGGCCGCATCAAGTACAACTGGTAAGCAATAACGGTAGCGCCGGGCCCTGCCCGGCGGTGCTGACGCGGGGTCAGATCCCTTTTCGCCAGAAAAGGGCTCTGACCCCGGTCGCGTTACCCCGTTCGCATTTTCGGTTTGCCGTATGTGGCCGCATCGGTGAAAATCGGGGCATCCCCCGATTACCTGCGAGTGCCGATGCACCATGACACCGACCTGATCAACATCGTGGCCGTTGGCCTGGGGCTCGCCTTCATCTTCGGTGCCCTGGCCAACAAGCTGCGTTTGTCGCCTCTGGTCGGCTACCTGGTCGCTGGCATCTGCGTCGGTCCCTTCACCCCCGGCTTCGTGGCCGACCAGGCGCTGGCCAACCAGCTGGCCGAACTGGGCGTGATGCTGCTGATGTTCGGCGTCGGCCTGCACTTCTCGCTGAAAGACCTGATGGCGGTCAAGGCCATCGCCATTCCCGGCGCCATCGGCCAGATTGCCGTGGCCACCCTGCTCGGCTGGGGCGTGGCCTGGCTGATGGGCTGGCCCGCGCTGCACGGGGTCATCTTCGGCTTCTCGTTGGCCACCGCCAGTACCGTGGTGCTGCTGCGTGCCATGGAAGAGCGGCGCCTGCTGGAAACCATGCGCGGCAAGATCGCCGTCGGCTGGCTGATCGTGGAAGACCTGGCCTGTGTACTGGCACTGGTGATGATGCCGGTGCTGGCAGGTGTATTTGGCCCCGATGCATCCAAGGAAACCCACACCGTGGGCAGCGTGCTGGCCGATATCGGCTGGACGTTCGTGCAGCTGGGGCTGTTCGTGGCGGTGATGCTGGTGGTCGGCCGCCGGGTCATTCCGTGGATTCTGGAACGCATTGCCGGCACCGGTTCGCGCGAACTGTTCACGCTGTCGGTGCTGGCCATCGCGCTGGGCGTGGCGTTCGGATCGGCCATGCTGTTCGGCGTGTCCTTCGCGCTGGGCGCCTTCTTCGCCGGCATGCTGCTCAACGAATCCGAGCTGAGCCACAAGGCAGCGCATGATTCGCTGCCGCTGCGCGATGCCTTCGCGGTGCTGTTCTTCGTCTCGGTGGGCATGCTGTTCGACCCCAACATCATCGTGCAGCACCCGTGGCAGGTGCTGGCGACGGTGGCCATCATCATGTTCGGCAAGTCGGCGGCGGCCTTCTTCATCGTGCGCGCCTTCGGCCACCCCACCAGCACCGCGCTGACCATCTCGGCCAGCCTCGCGCAGATCGGCGAATTCGCCTTCATCATCGCCGGCCTGGGCGTGGCACTGCAGATCCTGCCCAAGGAAGGCCAGTCGCTGGTGCTGGCCGGTGCGCTGGTGTCGATCATGCTGAACCCGCTGGTGTTCGGCCTGCTGGACCGCTGGCAGGCCAAGCAGGAACAGCTGCCGCAGGCACCGGAGCCGGAGGAGGCCATCGGCCCTTCGCGCGACCTGCATGACCACGCCATCGTGATCGGCTACGGCCGGGTGGGCAGCGAACTGGCGCAGGTACTGCGTGACCGCGGCGTGCCGGTGCTGGTGATCGATGACAACAAGGAACACGTCGAGCAGGCCCATGCCAAGGGCCTGGCGGCGATCCGCGGCAGTGCGGCCGCCGATCGGGTACTGGCCGAGGCCCATCCCGAGCGCGCCAAGATCGCGGTGCTGGCCATTCCGCAGCCGCTGGAAGCCGGTGAAGCGCTGGCCAAGCTGCGCGCCATCAATCCCGACCTGACCCTGCTGGCACGGGCGCACAGCGATGCCGAAGTAAAGCATCTGCTGGAACACGGCGCCGACGGCACGGTCATGGCCGAGCGCGAGCTGGCCTATTCGCTGGCGGAAATGATCATGTCCACGCCGCCGTACCGGACCCTGGGGCAGAACAGCATCCCGGTGGTGTAAGGGGTGTGGGCAGGTGTCGACCCTGGTCGACACGGTGGCGCAAGGGGTCAGATCCCGCAAACATTAAAATCCCCGGCGGGCCCGCACCCGCCGGGGATCTGCATTGCCACGTTTGCCACGCCTTGGAGAGGCAGCTCCACCGTAGCGCATCGCGCGGCCGGCGGTGATGGCCGCTGGCGATGACGACCAAGCCTTCGGCTATCAGGCGCTGGCCAGCGCCTGCTGCAGATCGGCCTGCAGGTCGCCGATATGCTCGATGCCGATCGACAGGCGCACGGTGTCCTCGCTCACCCCGGCCCGGGCCAGTTCCGCAGCATCCAGTTGGCGATGGGTAGTCGAGGCGGGGTGGGTGGCCAGCGACTTCGCATCGCCCAGGTTCACCAGCCGGGTGAACAGCTTCAGCGCATCCAGGAAGCGCGCCCCTGTCGCGCGACCACCAGGCAGGCCGAAGGTCAGCACCCCCGAACCGTGCCCGCCCAGATAGCGCTGCGCGGCGGCGTGTTCAGCGTCGTCGGGCAGACCGGCATAGCGCACCCAGGCCACCTTGGGGTGCGTCTTCAGGAACGTCGCCACCGCCAGCGCGTTGGCGTTGATGCGCTCCATGCGCAGCGCCAGCGTTTCAATGCCCTGCAGGATCAGGAAGGCGTTGAACGGCGACAGCGCGGCGCCGGTGTTGCGCAATGGCACCACCCGCGCCCGCCCGATATAGGCCGCCGCCCCGAGCGCCTCGGTGTAGACCACCCCGTGGTAACTGGGATCGGGTTGGTTCAGCCGTGGAAAACGCTGCGCGTGCGCGGCCCAGTCGAATCGCCCCGAATCGATGATCGCCCCGCCCAGGCTGTTGCCATGACCGCCCAGGTACTTGGTCAGCGAATGCACCACGATGTCGGCACCGTGCTCGAACGGGCGCAGCAGGAACGGCGTGGCCACGGTGTTGTCGACGATCAGCGGCACGCCAGCGGCATGCGCGACCTCGGCAATCGCCGCGATGTCGGTGACATTGCCGCGCGGGTTGCCGATGGATTCGACAAACACCGCCTTGGTGCGCGCGTCGATCAGTGCGGCGAATGTGGCCGGATCAGCCGGGTCGGCGAAACGCGCCTGGATGCCATACTGCGGCAGGGTATGCGCCAGCAGGTTCAGGCTGCCACCGTAAAGCGCACTGGCCGCCACAATGTTGTCGCCTGCCTCGGCAATGGTCTGGATGGCGTAGGTGATCGCGGCCTGCCCCGACGCCAGGGCCAGCGCGCCAATGCCCCCCTCCAGCGCGGCCAGGCGCTGCTCCAGCACATCGGTGGTGGGGTTCATGATGCGCGTGTAGATGTTGCCTGGCACCTTCAGGTCGAACAGGTCTGCGCCGTGCTGGGTGTCATCGAAGGCATAGGCCACCGTCTGATAGATCGGCACCGCCACGGCGCGCGTGGTCGGGTCGGGGCGGTAGCCGCCATGCACGGCCAGGGTTTCCAGTTGCCACTGCGGATCGCTCATTGCACACGCTCCAGACGGGAAACCGCCACCATAGGGCAGCGGTCCCGCCTCGCTCAGAGCGCTTGGCGATAACGCCCGTACCGTCGGCTATCAGCGCGCAGCGGGCGAACAGGCAGGGGCCTGCCCATTGCCGCACAGGCTCACGTCGCGCAGCCAGCTGACCCAGGTCACCACATCATCGCGGCCGGGTTCGGACCGGAAGGCCTTCTGCACGGTGTAGAAGCCCTGCAGCCCCTGGATTCCCTTGATCCAGGTGTATTCCGGTTTGCCGGTACCGGGATTGAGCGGGCAACCGAGCATCAGCACCGCGAAGGGGCGCCCCTCCTCCTCACCCTCGCGCACCCAGTGCGCCTGTGCATCGGGGCAAGCCGCTTTCCAACCAGCCTCCATGAAGCCCAGGAACTCACGCGGGCTGACGCTGGCGGAGTTGGGGGCGGTGTTGACGGTGATCATATCGGTCCAGTTCTGCACGGTCTGGCCCTTCGGGACGTACTCGTCGATGCGGTTGCCCTGTGGATCGACGGCATCGTAGGCATGCACGTAGCCAGGCATGGACGGCAGGCGGGCCTGCTCGCCGCTGGCGGCCAGGGCAGCTGCCGGGGCCAACAGCGCAGCCAGGGCGAGATGCAACAAGGTGATTCGGGACGTCATGGATGGAACTCCTTCTCCAGAAAAATGAAACCGCGTGTCCGCCGGGGCCGGGGACGCCCATAGCATTACGCGGATTCTCCCCGCCGCGCCAGATTGGGCATGTGAAATCGCTGGCCGGTCGCACATTTCCCCGCGGACCAGAGGCAGCGCGCACGGCATGCTGATGGGTCTTCGGCGGCCGGGACAGCAGTTCTGCGCCGTGCGCGACAGCCCTGCGAGTGCAACCCGGTTCGGCACATGTTCCAGCCGGTGACGCGATCTGCAGAAACGGGGCGACCTGATCGCGGGAACCCAGCGCACAAACCGGGATCCTCATCACAGCTATTGAGTTTGGACTGGATGGATCTGAAAACCCCGGATCCGCAGTCGTACTGTGCGGATACTCAAGGATGCGGGACCGACAGATGAAGGAACTCGTTGCTGCCCCATGCGGCGCGCGCGTGGCTAGCCGCGCACTGTATTCGTTGATCCTGGCCCTGCCGCTGCTGAGCGCATGCGGAAGCAGGGAGCGCGCGCCGCCGCCGTATGAAGCCAACCCTTCGCCGAAGGAGGCGTATGAGGTTGTGGTTACTACGCATGATGCGCCGAAGGACATGTTCCTGTCAGACGCAGCCGTCGGGTACATCGTCGCGAACAGCGATTGCTTGCCTCCCATCGACAACTTCGAGGGTGTCAGCTACGGAATCGAGAAGCACCTCGTCAGGATTTCCCTCAGGAGAATTTCACCGAACCAGTACGTCGGGAAATATTTCCGCGACGCAATAGCTGAAAAAAACTACTTTGGCCGTGGAGTCTGCTCGTGGGAAGTCCAGTACGTGAGTGCAAGCCTCATGACCCACAGCACTGAATCATTCACATACTTTCCCATCAGCACAACGCCGAAAACGCGTTCTGCCACACGCTATAGCCGAAAAGAGATAAGTCCGTTGCTTGATGACGGCGGAATCTATCCTGACAGTGCTTTGTCCGAGACAAGATTTGAGGCAACCATCCCCGAATCGAACAGGAGTGATTTCTTCTCGTACAACATTTCACTTGTCACAAGGAACGATGAAGAATGAACTCACGCATCTACGCTGGCTTGGCCGATGCAGCTTACGAAGCCCCGACGTTGGACAGCAAGGGCGACGTCAAGCGCATTCACATCGACGATCAGCAATTCGAACCAGTCGCGCACATGGACAGACCCAGCGGCTACCAGGGAACGATCTTCCGGGACGTCAAGACCGGCGACTACGTAGTCGCTCACCGCGGCACCGAATTTGACCGTGAACCACTGAAGGATGGCGTCGTGGATCTCGGCATGGTCTCGCTGCGGTTCAACGCCCAACTGAAGGATGCCCTGGAGCTCACGCGGCAGGCCAAGGACATGGCCGAACGCGATGGCACCAGACTCTCCGTAACCGGCCACTCGCTCGGTGCAAGCATGGCGCAAGTCACTTGCCATCATTACAACCTTCCAGGCGAGGCCTTCAACGCGTATGGCGCAGCCAGCCTGGGCTATCGCATCCCCAGTGGCCAGCCTGCGAATGCGGCCCGGTTCGTCAACCATGTCACCGCCGGCGACCTGGTCAGCGCCGCAGGCACGCATTACGGCAGCGTCGAGATGTATGCCGCGCCTGGGGACCTCACCCTGTTCCGCAATGCGGAACTCGCTACCTACCTGGCCGGCGGAATGGGCGGCGCAAGTGCCAACGCACTGCCCACGTTCCTTCTGTCCGATTCGCACCGGATGAAGCACTTTCTCGATCGCGTCGAGAATGGCGTGCAGATCAAGTCTGTGCTGGATGACCCTTCTGCGCGCATCACAGATCCCGAAGATCAGCGCAGGGTCGATACCTATCGATCAAACATCCACCATTTCCGCGCCGCCACGACGTTCATTACCCGTGGCGGACCCGGCCTGGCGCAGGACATCGTAAACAAGCTCCGCGGCCCGGATGAACCGGGCGCCTACGCCGAACGCCAGGCCGAGGCAGCCAGGCTCGCCGCATATCCCTTCAATCCGGCCGAGCACCGAAATGCGCCGGGCTTTCATGGCGGACCGCTACGCGAACATCCAGAGTTCCAGACGGCATCCCCTCTGGGCCAGCGCTTGAACGAACTGCTCGACGCAGACCCCGACCGCTTCAGGGTTTTGAATCAGCAGATGTCCACGCGGCAGGCGGGCCAGACACTGGATCAGCAGACGCGCAATCAGGTGAACGCGGAAGATGCCGCCCGCGAGCAAGCGCAGGATCAGCTTCGCCAGCAGAACGTGCAGCAGGACACGCAGGCAGCCGCCATGCGTCGTTGACGGAGTGGAGACAGGCTCATGGATGAACGCGAACTGGAAGATCTGATCAGCCGGACCGCCCTGCTGATGGAGCGCTACCAGCGGATGTGCGCGGAAATGGCTGGGCAGCAGTCACGTCTGTCGGCCGCGCTGAACGGCCTGGCGCAGGCGCTGCCCGGGCAGTTCCGTGCCAGCGCCGACAGCGCCATTGCAGGACTGACGCGCGAGGGAGCCGCCGTGGTGAAACACGCGCTGCTAGCACCCGTGGGCGCCTACGAACAGCAGTTGGCAGCCTCGGCCACGCGCCTGGGCCACAGCGCCGAGGCACTGGCAGCGGAAGTGACGCGCCTGAAACTCGCCTCGCGCGGCGTTATCTGGAAGAGCGTGGCCACGGCCGCAGCTGCCATGGCGATCCTGCTGGGCGGTGCCACGTGGCTGGGCGGCAGGTACCGCGCCGAGATCGAGCGCAACCAGGTCGAGGCCCAGCTGCTGCGCGCCTACAATCGCGCCGACGTGGTGCTGTGTGGCAAGGAGCAGCTGTGTGCCAACGTCCATACCCGTGGCAGCGGCGTTGGCGAGAACGGGCGCTACCGGCCGGTACGTCCCCGCCCGTAGGCGGGGACCGGCACAACCGAATCAGGCCTTGGCAAACACCAGCTGGCCGCCGTCGTTGCCCACCTCGATGGTATCGCCATTGGCAAACGCACCGGACAGGATCTTCTGCGCCAATGGGTTTTCCAGCTGCGCCTGGATCGCGCGCTTCAGCGGGCGAGCGCCATATACCGGGTCGAAGCCCACATTGCCGAGCAGGTCGAATGCGGCATCGGACACGACCAGCTTCAGCCCGCGCTCGGCCAGACGCTTTTCCAGCCCGCGCATCTGGATGCGCGCGATCTGCTTGATCTGCTGCTTGTCCAGCGGGTGGAAGACCACGATGTCGTCCAGCCGGTTGATGAATTCCGGGCGGAAGTGCGCCTGCACCACGCCCATCACCGCGGCCTTCATCTGCGTGTAGGCCTCCGGGCTGTCGTCACCGCTCATGTCCTGGATCTGGTGCGAGCCCAGGTTCGAGGTCATCACGATGACGGTGTTGCGGAAGTCCACGGTGCGCCCCTGGCCGTCGGTCAGGCGACCATCGTCCAGCACCTGCAGCAGGATGTTGAACACATCGGTGTGCGCCTTCTCCACTTCGTCCAGCAGGATCAGCGAGTACGGACGACGGCGCACGGCCTCAGTCAGATAGCCGCCCTCTTCATAGCCCACGTAGCCCGGAGGCGCACCGATCAGGCGTGCCACGCTGTGCTTCTCCATGAACTCGCTCATGTCGATGCGGATCATCGCGTCGGCACTGTCGAACAGGAACTCGGCCAATGACTTGCACAGCTCGGTCTTGCCCACGCCGGTCGGGCCCAGGAACAGGAACGAGCCTGCCGGCCGGTTCGGGTCGGACAGCCCGGCACGCGAGCGGCGCACGGCATCGGAAACGACCTTGATCGCTTCTTCCTGGCCGACCACGCGGTTGTGCAGCACTTCTTCCATGCGCAGCAGCTTGTCGCGCTCGCCTTCCAGCATCTTGTTCACCGGAATGCCGGTCCAGCGCGAAACCACCTCGGCGATTTCTTCGTCGGTCACCCGGTCCTGCACCAGCTTGAAGTCGTTGCTCTCGGCTTCCTGGGCAGCGGCCAGCTGCTTTTCCAGCTGCGGCAGCACCCCGTACTGGATTTCGCTCATGCGGGCGAAATCCTGGCGGCGCTGCGCGGCTTCCAGGTCCAGCTTCGCCTGCTCGACCTGTTCCTTGATCTTGGTTGCGCCCTGCAGCGCAGCCTTCTCTGACTTCCAGATTTCATTGAGGTCGGAGAACTCGCGCTCCAGGCCCTCGATGTCATTTTCCAGATCAGCCAGGCGCTGCCGCGAGGCATCGTCCTTTTCCTTCTTCAGCATCTCGCGCTGGATCTTCAGCTGGATCACCCGGCGTTCCAGGCGATCCAGTTCCTCCGGCTTGGAGTCGATCTCCATGCGCAGGCGCGAGGCGGCCTCGTCCATCAGATCGATGGCCTTGTCGGGCAACTGGCGATCGGTGATGTAGCGGTTGGACAGCGTCGCTGCCGCCACGATGGCCGGATCGGTAATCTCCACGCCATGGTGCACGGCGTACTTTTCCTTCAGTCCGCGCAGGATCGCGATGGTGTCTTCCACCGACGGCTCACCCACGAACACCTTCTGGAAGCGGCGCTCCAGTGCGGCATCCTTCTCGATGTACTTGCGATATTCATCCAGCGTGGTGGCGCCCACGCAATGCAGCTCGCCGCGGGCCAGCGCGGGCTTAAGCATGTTGCCGGCGTCCATCGCGCCGTCGGCCTTGCCAGCGCCGACCATGGTGTGCAGCTCGTCGATGAACAGGATGATCTGCCCTTCGCTCTTGGCCAGATCATTGAGTACGCCCTTCAGACGCTCCTCGAATTCACCACGGAACTTGGCACCGGCAATCAGCGCGCCCATGTCCAGCGACAGCACGCGCTTGCCACGCAGCCCCTCGGGCACCTCGTCGTTCACAATGCGCTGGGCCAGCCCTTCGACGATCGCGGTCTTGCCCACGCCGGGTTCGCCAATCAGCACCGGGTTGTTCTTGGTGCGGCGCTGCAGGACCTGGATGGTGCGCCGGATTTCTTCATCGCGGCCGATCACCGGGTCCAGCTTGCCGCTCTCGGCGCGCGCGGTCAGGTCGATGGTGTACTTTTCCAGCGCCTGACGCTGCTCTTCGGCATTTTCCGACTGCACGCTCTCGCCGCCACGCAGCGTGTCGATGGCGGCCTGCAGGCGCGTCTTGTCGGCGCCGGCGGCGCGCAGCGCCATGCCCAGCGTGCCGCCGTCTTCCAGCGCGGCCAGCACGAACCATTCGCTGGCGATGAACGCATCGCCATTCTGCTGGGCCAGCTTGTCGGTGTGGTTCAGCAGGCGCCCCAGGTCATTGCCCAGCGACACGTTGCCGGCCTGCCCGGATACCTTCGGCAGTGCATCCAGCGCCTCGGCCAGGCGCTCGCGCAGCACCGGCACATTCACCCCGGCCTGGGCCAGCAGCGGGCGCGTACTGCCGCCCTGCTGGTCCAGCAGTGCGCTGAACAGGTGAATCGGTTCGATGATGCTGTTGTCGCGGCCCACGGCCAGCGACTGTGCGTCTGCCAGCGCCTGCTGGAAACGCGAGGTGAGCTTGTCCATCCGCATTGCGAATCCTCATCGGTTACAGAGCCGGCCCGCGCCGGCGATGCAGGGAAGATGCGGTTGCGCCGTCCCGTTTCAAGGGTGGCTGCGACTGCATCCGGGGGTCGGTCAGGCTGCGGCAAGCATGCGCCCGCCCCCGTGGGTACCGCGTTGATCCAGCGCAATCGGTGGGCAAGGACTGGCACGGCTGGCCCGCCAATGCCATACTTGCGAATCATTCTCATTTCGATCCGTGCGCATCGACGCTCTACGCAT
The DNA here is from genome assembly GCF_032056425.1 of Stenotrophomonas sp. Taxonomy (GTDB): domain Bacteria; phylum Pseudomonadota; class Gammaproteobacteria; order Xanthomonadales; family Xanthomonadaceae; genus Stenotrophomonas. The sequence goes on along the minus strand of NZ_DAMBCN010000002.1, from coordinate 249,421 downwards.
GCACGCTTCCCACCCGCACCTGGCCACGTTGTACCGCGACCACCACCGGTGGCTGCGCGGCTGGCTGAGCGGTCGGGTGGGCAATCGCGATGTGGCCGATGACCTGGCCCAGGACACGTTCGCGCGGCTGCTGCTGGATCGCGATCTGGCCGCGCTGCGCGAGCCACGCGCCTTCCTCACGACCGTGGCGCGCGGGCTGGCCGCCAACTGGTTCCGGCGGCAGGCGCTGGAGCGCGCCTATCTGGAGTATCTGGCGCAGTTCCCCGAGCCGGTGCTGCCCTCGCTGGAGGAACAGGCGGTGGTGCGCGAGGCCCTGCAGCAGATCGACGCAATGCTCGATGGCCTGCCGGCGATGGCACGCAGGGTGTTCCTGCTGGCGCAGTTCGATGGTCTGCGCTACGAGGCCATCAGCGAGCAGCTGGGGCTGTCGCTGTCCACGGTGAAGCGGCACATGAAGCGCGCACTGATGGGCTGCCTGGTGCACGCCTGCTGAGCATGGCCGTCGATGCTGCAGGCGAGCGGGCGCTGCCGCCCCGTGTGCTGGAACAGGCCGCCGACTGGCTGATGCGTCTGCACGAGGATGGCAGTGCCGTGCAGCGCGCGCAGTGGCAGCGTTGGCACGATGCCGACCCCGACCATGCGCGTGCCTGGCAGCGTGCCGAACGGCTGCTGGCGCTGAGTGGCCAGGTGCCCCCTGCCCTCGCCCACAACGCCCTGCAGCGCCCGTCATCGCCAGGACGCCGCGCCGTGCTGCGCAGCATCGCCGCCCTGCTGGTCGCACCGTTGGGCGGCTGGCTGGCCTGGCGCCTGTACGACGATGCCGCCTGGGATGCCAGCGTGCGCACCGCCGTGGGCGAACGCCGCCGCCACGTGCTGGACGATGGCAGCGTGCTGCAGCTGGATACCGACACCGCCGTGGACATTGCCTTCGATGGCCAGCAGCGCCAGCTGCGGCTGCGGCATGGCCAGGTGCTGGTGGAGACCGCGGCCGATCCGCAGCGGCCAGCGCGTCCGTTCGTGCTGGCCAGCCCGGCCGGGCGGATGCGCGCCCTGGGCACGCGCTTCAACGTGCACCACGCGGCAGCGACCACTGCGCTGGCGGTATTGGAAGGCGCCGTACAGGTCGTACTCGCCGCGCGCGGCCAGCAGCGCGTCTTCGACGCCGGTGCGCAGGTCCGCTTCAGCGCCGATGCCTTCGAGCCCACGCAGGCGATCACACCGGCCATCGATGCCTGGCGCAACGGCATGCTGGTGGTCGATGCGCAGCCGCTGCGCCGCGTGCTGGAGCAGCTCGGCCGTTACCAGTCCGGCTGGCTGGGTTGTGACGATGCGATCGCCGCGCAGCCGGTGTCCGGCGCCTTCCCCGTGGATGATCCCGCGCGCAGCGTGGCGATGCTGGCCGCCGTCCACCACCTGCAGGTGCAGCGCGGCCCGGCGGGCCTGTGGACGCGCCTGCGCCCGCCCGCATCCCGTTGAGAGCCGACCTTCCACGGCGGTGACACTTTTTCCGCAGTGGGGTGGCAGAGGTAATGAATCCTTTCCTCGCGTGCCTTACATGCCTTCCATCACCCGAACCTTCCGGCTCAGCCTGCTGGCTGCCGCCCTGGCGGCCACCCCCGCCTTCGCCCAGAACGCCCCGCTGCAGGCGGTCGCCCCCACCGAGCAGGCCGAAAGCCCGCTGGGCCTGGCCCTGAGCACCTTCGCCGCGCAGCGTGGCATCGCCCTGTCGTTCGACCCGGCACTGGCCGCCGGCCGTACCGCACCGGCGCTGTCGGGTACCTTCAGTACCGAACAGGGCTTTGCCCGCCTGCTGGCCGGCACGGGGCTGCGCCTGCAGGCGCTTGCCGACGGCAGCTACACGCTGGCAGTGGCCGACGTCCGCCCCGCCGGCAGTACCCGCCACACCCAGCCCCTGCGCGTCGGCGGTGACCGCCAGGCCCTCAAGTTCGCCGAGGGCGTGCAACTGGACGAGGACTACATCCACGCCCAAGTGGCGGGCAACCGCGATATCGGGCGCCTGTTGCTGACCAATCCGGCCGCGCGCTTCGACAACACCCAGCTGAGCAATTTCACGCCCGGCAACATCAGCCCGGCCAACGTCAGCATCAACGGTGCGCCGTTCTACCAGAACGCGTTCACCGTCGATGGCATGAACATCAACAACGACATCGATCCGGCTGGCGACAGCTCGCCGTACCGGCTGTATGCCGCGCCAGGCAGCAGCCAGGCGCTCGCGCTGGACACCGACCTGCTCGAGCGCCTGGCCGTGCTGGACAGCAATGTTCCTGCCCGCTACGGCGGCTTCAACGGCGGTGTCATCCAGGCGGAACTGCGCCGGCCCAGTGATGAGTTCTCCGGCAAGTTCGGCTACACGACTTCGCGCTCGGTATGGACCCAGTACCACATCGCAGACAGCCTGAAGGAGGACTATGAAAACGCGTCGTCCTGGGGCGATGGCCAGCCTGAATTCAAGAAGGAAACCTGGAATGCCACCCTGGAAGGCAGGGTCAGCGACTCGGTGGCGCTGCTGGGCAACTTCACCCGCACCCAATCAACCATCCCGACCTACTTCTACTCGTCGCACCTGGTGGACACCTATGGGACCGACAAGGAGACGCAGCGCCAGCAGAACGACCAGGCCACGCTGAAGGCGGTCTGGGACGTCAATGATCGCCTGACAGTTGACGCAACGCTGGTCCATGCGCCATCGGAGAACAAGCTGTTCCGCTCCAACATCCGTGGCGCGGGCATCAACATCGAGGGCGGTGGCACCTTCGCCAACACCCGCGCCACCTGGCTGACCGACTGGGGCAAGGTGGAGCAGCGCCTGAGCTGGAGCCGCAGCGAACAGAGCCGCGATGCCGAGAGCGATGACTACTACACCTGGCAACGCTCGGAGACCAAGGACTGGGGCACCACCGCGCTCACCCTGGAAGGCGAATTCGGCGATGTGGAGCAGACCCAGCGTCGCCTGATGTACAACCTGGACGCCAGCACCGACCTCATTGAATGGGCCGGCGGCGTGCACACCTTCACCAGCGGCCTGGCGATCACCCGCGACGGCTACGACTACCGCCGCCTGAGTGAGAGCAGCACCTACACCACACCGGTGCGCACCAGCACCTGCACGACCTCGGGCGGCGTGCTGGCCGATGCCTGCGACATCGGCCTGACCACCTCCGGCTGGCCCGGCCAGTACCTCAGCCGCCGCACCCGCTACGCCGCCGGCCAGATCGGCTTCGACGTGGAGAACTATGCGGCCTACATCGATGACACGATGCAGTACGGCAATGTTGCCATCCGCCCCGGCATCCGCATCGAGCGTGACAGCTACATGGGCCAGACCACGGTGTCGCCGCGCCTTGCGATGAACTGGGCACCGCGGGAAGGCACGTTGCTGACCGCCGGCGCCAACCGCTACTACGGCCGCAGCATGGCTACCTGGAAGCTGCGCGACGGCATGAACCTGCTGCGCTACAACAGCGAGCGCCGCACCAGCCTGGACAGCGGCTGGACCGTGGGCACCCAGCCAGGCAACGACACCTACTTCGACCTGCACCGGATCGGCTACCAGGACGAACTGATGCTGGCCTGGGACCAGCAATGGGGGAACCTGCGCTCGCTGCTGAAGGTGGTCAACCGCAAGGCTTACGACCAGCCGATCAATGTCAGCGGCCGCAATGCAGGCACCACGCCGGATGACACCAACCTGACCAGCAGCTATCGCACCTGGGTCAGCAACGGTCGCGGCGAATCGACCAACTACAGCCTGAACATCGACACCCGCGAACCCTGGGTGCTGGGCGCGACCAGCACCCAGCTGCACTTCTCGGCAAGCTGGCTGGACGTGAAGCGCGCAGTCCCCACCTACGAGGACGAATCGGACCTGTTCTACCTCAATCCGATGATCCGCTACGACGGCCGCTACCTGCGCTACCAGGAAAAGCCCGCCGACAACTACGCGCGGCCGTGGTCGACGGCGCTCACGGCGATCACCCGGATCGAGCCGCTGAACCTGCAGCTGACCAACCAGCTGCGTTACAGCGCCGGCTACAGGCGCATCTACGACACCGGCCTCAACGAGGTCTACAAGGGTGAGTCGATCGACGTGTGGGAAGAGATGCGCTTCGCGCCGACGATCACCTGGGACATGCGGGTGCACTGGGAACAGGACCTGGGAAACAAGGGCGGCACGGTCTACACCAACCTGGACATCACCAACGTGCTCGACCGCAGCAACATCAACGGGGTGTCCTCGTCGGTGGGCAATGCGCTGTACTACGACATCGGCCGCCAGTTCTCGCTCGAAGTGGGCTACCGGTTCTGAGTGCCTGACCGTGGCTGACGCCCGACGATGAAGCGGCTGCACCCACTGCGCCTGGCCTTGCCCGTCGCCGCCCTGTTGCTGGGCGGCGCGGGCATGCCTGCGCCCGCACAGGACACGCCCTGCCCCGAGGTGCTGCCCGCACGCCCGGACGCGGCCTGCCTGCGCGCGCTCTACAGCAGCCCCGCTGCGCGCTGGCCCGCGCCGGAGATCGAGCCCGGCGTAGCCTGGCAGGAGCTGGCGCCGCTGCCGGCCCCGGTTGATCCTGCAGACAATCCTTCGACGCCAGCCAAGGTCGCACTGGGGCGGCGCCTGTTCTTCGATCCGGTGCTGTCAAAGTCACGGCAACTGGCCTGTGCAAGCTGCCACGATCCGGACCTGGGCTGGGCCGATGGCCGCCGCGTCTCGTTCGGCCACGACCGCCAGGCCGGCCGTCGCAACGCGCCCAGCGTCGCCACCAGCGCGCATGTAACGCCGCTGTTCTGGGATGGCCGTGCCGTGGCGCTGGAAGACCAGGCGCTGCACCCCATCGCCGATCCCATCGAAATGGGCTTCACTACCCAGGGTGCCGTGCGCCGCCTGCGCCGCGATGCGTCCTACCGCCGTGAGTTCAACGAGGTGTTCGCGCAGCCGCGCATCGATGCCGCCCAGCTCGCACAGGCCATCGCCGCCTTCGAGCGCAGCCTGTCACCGCGCAACAGCCGTTTTGATCGTTTCCTGCGTGGCAATGCGCGTGCACTGGACGATGCCCAGCTGCGCGGCCTTCACCTGTTCCGCACGCAGGCCGGCTGCATGAACTGCCACAACGGCGCGGCGCTGACCGACAACGGCTTCCACAATCTGGGCCTGCACTTCCACGGTCGCCCGCGGCAGGATCTGGGCCGCTACGAGGTCACCGCTGATCCGGCCGACAGCGGTCGCTTCCGCACGCCATCGCTGCGGGGCGTGGCAAACAGCGCGCCGTACATGCACAACGGCCTGATTCCGCGCCTGTCGGGCGTGCTGGCGTTCTACAACGTGGGCGGCGGGCGGCCGCGTGCACCGGCCTCACTGCCACCGGATGCGCCGCCCTTCCCGCTGCCTGATCCGCTGCTCAAGCCGCGCGGCCTCAGCCGCCAGGACCTGCAGGACATTGAAGCCTTCCTGCAGAGCCTGTAGCTGCCATCAACCGCGGGTGATCGCCGTGCGGATCGCACGCAGCTGCTGCTTCACCGCGCGCTCCTGCGTCGCATCCATGCGCAGCAGCGCCTTCTGCCCCACCGAGCGCGATTGCAGATCGGGATCGGCGAAGCGATAGCGGCCCCGTTCATCACGCACCACGGCCAGCGGTCGGGCCGGTTCCGGGGTTTCCAGCAGATGATCGATCACCGCCACCAGGCGGTCGTTGAAGTAGCCCTGCGGACGCCCGAGGTCGACGTAGGCCTGCTGGATGAGAGGATAGAAGCGCCTGTATGCCGTGCCCGCTGCCGCTGGATCAAGCGCGGTGAAGGCCTGCACATAGGGCGCGTAACGCGCCGCATTGCCTGCGGCAATCTGCTCGCCATTCCCGCCGGCTTCTACCTGCAGGTTGCCGGGCAGCGGCCGTGTGGCGAGTGCAGAAGGTGGCACACTGGTCTTGTCCAGGTTGTCCACGTGGGTGACCAGGCGTTGGATCAGATGGTCACGCAGCAGCAGCGCCAGTCCACTTTCGCCTTGGAACAGACCGCTCAGCGCGGTCCATGCCGCAGTATCGCTGTCTTCCATTTTCGGCAACGCCGGATCGGCAGCGGCATCGGTATCCAGCGGATGCTGGATGGCGGGTGTCGACGGTGCCGATTCAGCGGCGGGTGCCGGCGGGGGTGAAGCTGCCGAAGGTGGAGCGGCCTGGGTCGGCACCTCCACGCGATCCGCCAGACCCTGCCACTGATCGCGGAACAGCCACGCGCCCGCCCCACCCACCACCACTACGCCCAGCACCCAGGGCCACACCGCCCTTCCACTCTTCTGCATGATGCAGCACCTCGCTTTTCACGTGCACGACCGGAGTATGACCCGCTTCAGTGCACGCGGTTCCCACATTGTTTGGCCTGTGTTGTGCTTGGCATGAACGGCATGCTCACGCCTGCTTTGCGTGCAACGCGCGAGTCTGCTGACACTTCTTCGCGGAGATGGACATGCACTACGCGTTGTATTACTGGGCCGGCATCCAGGGCCGGGGCGAGTTCGTGCGGCTGGCGTTCGAAGATGCCGGTGCCGCGTACGAGGACATGGCACGCACCCACGGCGATGCGGTGATGGAACCTTTCCTGCACGGCCAAGCCGTGGGCGGCCAGCCATTCGCCCCACCGTTCCTGAAGGCGGGCCGGCAAGTGATCGCGCAGGTCTCGGCGATTCTGGACTTTCTCGGTCCCATTTTGGATCTGGTGCCGCAGGCGGCTTCGCGGCGGATGCAGGCGCTGCAGCTGCAGTTGACGATTGCCGACCTCGTCGCCGAAGTACACGACACCCATCATCCGATTGCTGCATCAAAGTATTACGAAGACCAGAAGGCGGAAGCCAAGGCGCGCGCGAAGGCCATGTGAGGCGAGCGCCTGCCGAAATTCCTCGGCTACTTCGAACAGGTGATCGAAGCCAACGGTGGCCGCCACCCGCTGCGCGAACACTCGTATGTGGATCTCTCGCTGTTCCAGTTGCTCAGCGGGCTGGACTACATGTTCCCCAAGCGCATGCAGGCCCTGGCGCCCACCCTGCCCCTGCTGCGGGCGCTGCAGGAGCGAGTGGCGAGGCGGCCGAACATCGCCGCCTACCTGGCCTCGGACCGACGGCTGGCGTTCAACACCAACGGCATCTTCCGCCATTACCCCGAGCTGGATCGCGAGACCTGACGCCGGGCACGGCCCGGCGCTACCTTCTCGCGCCCTTGAACGGTAGCGCCGGGCCATGCCCGGCGTTCGCATTCAATGTCCGGCGTCAGCCAATGGCTTCACCGGCTGCTTCTGCAGCGACAACAGCCCCAGCAGCACGGCCAAGGCCACGTAAGCGCCGGCGAACTGCCAGCTGATCACGCGGGCCAGGCCCTCCAGATTCCAGGGCAGGTAGATGCCACCGCGCGGATCCACCGAATGGATCAGGCCGAACAGGGTCAGCGCTGCCGCCACCAGCAGGAAACCGCAGGCACGGCGCAGGCGGCCATCCACCATGGCCGCTACCGTGGCGATCCACAGCATGGAGGTGATGATGAAGCCATTGCCCAGGGTGAAGATCACCGCCAGTTCCGGCAGGCCGTGGCCATCGACGGTGGTGAGCATGGCGCCCAGCGTTTCGGCCGAAATCCAACCCGGTGCCTTGATCGCCAGCAGATAGGCAGCCGACGGCAGGAAGCCGAGCACCATCGCACCGGCATGCTGGCGCGGCGTGGCCTGGAAGGCCTGGGTGGTGATGTCGATCGACACGTACACGATGATCGGCGCCAGCACGGCCAGCGGCAGCCACTGCACCAGCCCGGAGATGATGCCCAGCATGCCGCCGATACCGACGAACAGGCCGGTCAGCAGCGTATAGCCGCTGCGCGCGCCCATGTGCTTGTAGGCCGGCTGGCCGATGTACGGGGTAGTCTGCGCCACGCCGCCGCAGACACCGGCCACCAGCGTGGCAAAGGCTTCGACCAGCAGGATATCGCGGGTGCGGTAGTCATCGCCGGCGGTGCGCGCGCTTTCCGAAACATTGATGCCGCCTACCACCATCAGCAGGCCAAACGGCAGCAGCAGCGGCAGATAGGTCATCGCCGTGGGCAGGCCTTCGATGAAGCCCAGGGTGGGCAGCGGCAGCACCACCTGCGGCGGCACCCAGGCCGGAATGGCAAAGCCCGGCACACCCAGCCCGGCCAGGCCCAGCCCGTAATACAGCACGGTGCCGAACACGAAGGCCAGCAGTACACCCGGGCCACGCACCGGCAGCTTGCCCTTGGCGATCAGCACATACAGCAGCAGGCCCAGCGTGGTGAAGCCCACCAGCGGCGACCGCAGGGTTTCCAGCAGCGGCAGCAGGCCCATCAGCACCAGCGCGATGCCAGCGATGGAGCCCAGCAGCGCCGCCCGCGGCAACGCACGGGTCACCGCCTCGCCGAAGAAGGACAGGATCAGCTTCAGCACGCCCATGATGACCAGCGAGGCCATGCCCAGTTGCCAGGTGGCGATGGCCGCGGCGTGCGGGTCCAGCCCCTGCTGTTTGAACGCCAGGAACGCCGGGCCCAGCACCAGCAGGGCCATGCCGATGCTGGTGGGCGCGTCCAGGCCCAGCGGCATGGCGGTGACGTCGTCGCGGCCGGTGCGCGCGGCCAGCCGGCGTGCCATCAGGGTGTACAGCAGGTTGCCCACCAGCACGCCGAAGGCGGTGCCGGGGAACATGCGGCCGAAGACCACGTCGGCGGGGAACTGGAACATGCCGACCAGGGCCATGGCGATGAAGCCGAGGATGGACAGGTTGTCGACGACCAGGCCGAAGAAGCCATTGAAGTCGCCGGCGACGAACCAGCGGCGCGGTGCGGCGGAAGCGGGAGCGGACATGGAAGGGGCGGTGGGGGTGGGGACCGCCGATGGTAGGCCCAGCAGGGGCCAGGCGCCAATTCCCGGGTGGAATGCTGGGTTCCAGCCAACGGCGGGGCCCCTCGTGGCTGGGTTGGTCGTCGGAGCGGGATCCGCGGCTGGGCCGGGCGGGTAGGCCGCGCAGGGGACGCCGCAAGTACGTCCCTGTAAGCTCGGTCGCCGCATCCATGCGGCTAACGCCCCTGCGCAACCTACCCGCCCGGCCTCTCGTGGTTTCCCGCGCGCGGCAGCCACGGAAGAGAATCAAAAGATCAAAAGCAGGCTCCCGTTGTAGAGCCGAGCCCATGCTCAGCTGCCGTACGCGCGAGTCCTCAGCCGAGCATGGCTCGGCGCTACAGAAGATTTTTCGATCATGCATCCGCTATCCACGCATGGCGTGGATCCACCATGTCGACCAAGGTCGACACCTACCAGATCCCTCCGCGTGCCGACCAACGGTCGGCACCCACCAGAGCAGAATGCCGTTCCAACGGATCGCGGCCAACTGTCGAAGGCGGGGTGGGTCCGGTTGCGGGGGCGTGAGCCGCATGGATGCGGCGACCGAGCTTACATGGACGTACTTGCAGCGTCCCCCTCAACCGGACCCACCCCGCCAACCCACGGATAGCAGGCTTTTGCACTTGCTCTGGCCTCTGCAGGTGCAGGGCGCAGCCCTGCATCAAAACCCACCCTCACTTCTTCAGGAAGTTGTCCACCAGCAGATGCTTCACGTCGTCGAAGCGGCCGTTCAACACGGCCTTGGCCGCATACAGCGCCGTGCCGGCCACCTGCTTGGCTTCGATCTGCGGCGGCATCACCAGTTCGGCGCGGCTGGTATGCACGTCCAGCAGCGCCGGGCCGCGCTGGGACAGGAAATCCAGCACCGCCTCTTCCAGATCCTCGCTGCGGGTCACGGTGCGGCCATGGAAGCCGATCACCTCGGCCAGGCGGCCGAAGTCGGGGTTCTTCAGATCGGTGTAGTTGTCCAGCAGGCCTTCCACCTTCTGCTCCAGCTCGACGAAGTTCAGCGAACCGTTGTTGAACACCACCACCTTGATCGGCAGATTCTCCTGCACGGCAGTCAGCAGGTCGCCCAGCAGCATCGCCAGGCCACCATCACCGGACAAGGAAATGACCTGACGCCCGGGGAACGCCTTCTGCAGGCCCAGCGCCTGCGGCATGGCGTTGGCCATCGTGCCGTGCAGCAGGCTGGTCAGCGTGCGGCGGCGACCGTTCACCCGGATATGGCGCAGGATCCACACCATCGGTGAGCCGCCATCGGCAGTGAACAGCGCATCATCGGCCGCATGCCGGGACAGCAGCGCGGTCAGATGCTGCGGGTGGATCAACTCACCCTTGCCCGGCTGTTCTTCCTGTTCGCGCGTGTGCAACGCCTTGTCACGGCGGGCAATGCATTCGTCCAGGAAGGTGCTGTCATCGCGCGGCCGCAACAGCGGCAGCAGGGCATCCAGGGTGGGGGCGATGTCGCCCACCACACCCAGATCCACCGGATGACGGCGGCCCAGGTGGCTGCCATCACGGTCCACCTGGATGATCGTGGCCTTGTCCGGGTAGAACTGGCCCCAGGCGAAATCAGCGCCGAGCAGCAGCAGCGTGTCGCAGGCCATCAGCGTGTGGAAGCCCGATTCAATGCCGAAGATGCCGGTCATGCCCATGTTGTACGGGTTGTCCGGTTCGACGAAGTCCTTCGCGCGCGAGGTGTGCGCTACCGGCGCCTGCAGCCGGCGCGCCAGTTCGATCAGCTGCGCATGCGCGCCCTGGCAACCGGCACCGGCATAGATGCCGATGCGCTTGCCCTGCCCCAGCAGCTCGGCGATACGCTGCAGCTCGGCATCGGCCGGGCGCAGCACCGGCTGGGTGTAATGCACCGAGAACGGCACATCGTGCTTCACCTCGGCCTCGCTGATATCGGCCGGCAGGATCACCACCGCCACGCCGCGGCGGCTGATCGCCGCCTGGCACGCCAACGCCACTACGCGACGCGCCTGTTCCGGGCTGTGCACCTGCTCGCAGAACACCGTGCAGCTGGCATAGACCGCTTTGAAATCCACTTCCTGCGGAAATTCCATGCCCAGTTCGCTGGTCACGATCTGGCTGGCGATCAGCACCAGCGGCGCGCGGTTGCGGTTGCTTTCGAAAATGCCGTTGATGAAATGCAGGCCACCAGGACCGCAGGAGCCGGCGCAGGCGGTCAACTCACCGCTCACCAGCGAATCGGCACCGGCAGCGAAGGCGGCCACCTCCTCGTGCCGTACATGCACCCAGTCGATCTCACTGCGGTGCATGGCATCGGTCACGTGGTTCAGCGTGTCGCCCACGATCCCGTAACAGCGGCGCACGCCCGCCTGCTGCAGGGTTTCAACAACGATCTCGGCAACGCGCTTGCTCATGGGAAAAGCCTTGCTTGGGGGAGGACCCCGAGGCTAGACCCCACGCGGTGACGCTTCCGTAGGCATCGGCACGCTGCGCCCCATACATCGGTATAGGGCGCGCGCAGTGTTCAGTTCACGTTGATCCAGCCCAGCACTGCGCCGCGCTTTGCGTTCTGATAGCGCACCTGTACCCAGCCGTCGGCTGCATCGCGCAGTTCCACCCGATCGCCCTGCACCAGGTAGCGCTGGGTGCTGGCTGCACCAGGACGTTCGAACAGGAACAGGCGCGCCGGCCGCACCGTGGCCTGGATGCCGGGCACCGGCGATGGACCGGTGGGCGCGACCAAGCCATCGCCGATGGCGCTGTCCAGCACGCGGCCCTGGGCATCGAAGGTGCGCCACACCGCCAGCGGCCCTTGTTCGCCGGTGTGGTCGACCTCAAACGCGGCATCGAAGGCATCGCCCAGCTGCAGCACGTCCTCGGCGCGGTACAGATACAGCTGGGTGCCCGCGAAGCGGTACAGATCGGTGTACCACATCGGACCGCTGCGGCAGCTGCTGCTCAGCGTGCGCGTGGCAGCGTCGACGGTCAGGCCCATCAGGTTGCCGCAGCTGTCATGGCCATGGGTATCCGCCTCCAGCGCGCGGAAGCCGCCGCTGGCCGGATCGAAGCGATAGACCGCCACCGCTTCGTTGACCATGCCGACCGACGCCCGCGCCACCAGCTCGGGGCGCCCGTCGAAATCGATGTCTTCGGCCGACAGCCGCGAGTTGCCATCGGCGTCTGCGGCACCGGGCAATTGCAGGCGCTTCCCCGAGGGGGAGACAAGCACGTCGACGCTGCCGCCCTCCCTCACCTCGGCCTGCACCTGCACGCCCGGTGCCGGCGCGAAGCGCAGCGCAGCGTCGTCCTGTCCGGCCGCCTGCGCGGCCGGCGCCAGCAGGCCTGCCAGCAGCAGGCCCAACATCGCATCCCTGTCTTTCATCATCGTGGCCTGTGGCGCCGCCGTGGCGCCCTCCGGGTCAGAACGATACGTCAACCGCCTGCCGCGACCACAGCACCGACTGGTGCTGGGTCTGCTGCTTCCACGCCAGGCGGATCGCCTCGATGTCCGCACGGCGCTGCGGGCTGTCTTCATGCAGCACCACCAGCACCTTGGTACGCAGGCGATTGGGCGCCGCATCGCCACGGAACAGCCACTGCCCGTAGGCATCGAACACGGTCAGGCCATCGGGGAAGCGCGGGGTCACTTCCTTGTCTAGGAACGCGCGCCACTGCGCCTCGCTGATGGTGTCGGCCTGCGGGCGGTTGCCAGTGCCCTGCTCCTCACCCACGCCGAAGTACAGCTCGCTGCGCACCCAGCCGTGGCCGCTGGCCGGGCGGGCCGCGTCGCCTTCCAGCGCGGCGGTGGTGGTGTAGGCGCTGGGCGCCTGCGAAGACAGGCTGGCGCAGCCGCTGGTGGCCAGCAGTACGGCGAAGATCAGGCCAAGGCGTTTCATCAGGAACAACACTCCGGGGAAGGGGAACAAACGCGGTGAAAGGGCACGGAGGGTACACCCGTGCCGTGGTTGCAACTGCAACCAATCACTCATGCCGTTGGGGCATGAACTGATGCGATTGCAGCCGGGGCTTGCATCGCACCGGCTGCTCACGCGAAGATAATATATCGCTTCATCCGGATGGATGTAAGTGAAACCATCGCTTCCCCCCCTTCCCCACGTTGTCGCTGCTGGAGTCTGCATGTCCCCCCGCCTGTCCGCGTCGCCGCTCGGCCTCGCCATCGCGCTTGCGCTGTCCCCCGCCCTGGCTTCAGCCCAGGACGCCGCCACCAACCTGGACACGGTGATCGTCACCGGTACCCGTGCCGCGGATCGCACCGTGCTGGAATCCACCGCGCCGGTGGACGTGCTGACTGCCGAAGACATCCGCAAGGCCGGCGTGGTCAACGGCGAACTGGGCAGCGCGCTGCAGGCCCTGCTGCCGTCGTTCAACTTCCCGCGCCAGTCCAATTCCGGTGGCGCCGACCACGTGCGCGCCGCGCAGCTGCGCGGTCTGTCGCCCGACCAGGTGCTGGTGCTGGTGAACGGCAAGCGCCGCCACCACACCGCATTGGTGAACACCGACAGCAAGATCGGCAAGGGCACTACCCCGGTCGATTTCAACTCGATTCCGGTCAGTGCCATCAAGCGCATTGAAGTGCTGCGCGACGGCGCCGGTGCGCTGTACGGCTCCGATGCGGTGGCCGGCGTGATCAACGTGATCCTGGACAACGGCGGCGACGGTGGCGAGATTGAAGCCAGCTACGGCGCCAACCACACCGACCTGAAGCCGATCGGCCGCACCCTCACCGATGGCCAGACCGGCAACATCAGCGCCAAGGTCGGCACCTCGCTGGGCGAAGATGGCGGCTTCCTGCGCGTGGGCCTGGAATACAAGAAGCGCAACGGCACCAACCGCGCCGGCTACGATCTGATTCCGCCGTGGGACCAGACCGAGGCCAACCTGGCACTGCAGGGCAAGCGCAATTACGTGCTCGGCGACGGTGCCAGCAAGGACATCAACCTGTGGCTGAACACCGAAATTCCGGTGGGCAAGACCGCCACGTTCTATGCGTTCGGCACCTTCAACCAGCGTGATACCGAAGGCGCGAACTACTTCCGCTACCCCGACAGCGACGCCAACTGGAAGGAGGTCTACCCGAACGGTTATCGGCCGATTTCCGAAGGCGAGAACCGCGACGTGCAGGCCGTGGCCGGCGTGCGCGGCCAGTGGGCTGAGTGGAGCTACGACGGCAGCATCGATTACGGCCAGAACGACTTCACCTACCGCCTGCGTGATTCGATCAACGCCTCGCTGGGCCCGACCAGCCCGACCCGTTTCAAGACCGCCGATTACCAGTACGCGCAGACCGTGGGCAACCTCGATCTGAGCCGCGTGTTCAGCCAGAGCGACAGCATCACCCACACCCTGGGCCTGGGCGCGGAAGTGCGCCACGAGCGCTATGGAACCCGCCCCGGTGATCCGTACAGCTACGCCGCAGGCCCGTACACCGATCGCCCGACCGGCTCGCAGGCCGGCGGTGGCCTGACCCCGCAGGATGCGGCCTCGCTGGCCCGCGATGTAGCCAGTGCTTACGCCAGTCTGTCCAGCCAGTTCGGCGATCACTTCTCCACCGATCTGGCCGCGCGCTACGAGCACAACGATGATTTCGGCGGCGAACTGACCGGCAAGCTCGGCCTGCGCTACGAATTCACCCCGGCCTTCGCCCTGCGCGGTGCCATCTCCAACAACTTCCGCGCGCCGTCGCTGGCGCAGATCGGCTACGAATCCACCTCCACCGGCTATAACGCCGCTGGCCAGCTGGTGCAGGGCCGCCTGCTGTCGGTCAACAACCCGATCGCCCGCGGCCTGGGCGCACAGGACCTGAAGCCGGAGAAGTCGCTGAACACCTCGCTGGGCTTCACCAGCCGCATCGGCGAGCATTTCGACCTGTCGCTGGACTTCTTCCAGATTGATATCGACGACCGCATCGCGCTGTCGGAGAGCATCACCGGCGATGCGCTGACCGACTACGTGGCGGCCAACTACGGCGTCACCGGCCTGCAGAGCGCCAGCTTCTTCGTCAACGCCGCCGACACCCGAACCCGCGGTGCCGAGCTGGTCACCAACTGGCGCCAGGCGCTGGGCGATGGCCAGCTGCTGCTGACCGGCACCTACGCTTACACCAAGACCACGCTGAAGAACGTGCTGGCCACCCCGGCCCAGCTGCAGGCGCTGGATGCGGACTACGTGCTGTTCGGCATCGAAGAGACCAATACCCTGACCGACGCCACCCCGCGCAGCCGCGCCGGCTTCTCGGCCGCGTGGAGCAACGACCACTGGTCGCTGAGCAGCCGGGTGAACCGCTACGGCAGTGCCACCCGCGTGTTCAACTTCGGCGATGGCTACATTCCGCGCCAGACCTACCAGGCCGAATGGCAGCTGGATGCGGAAGTGGAGTACCGCTTCAACACGCAGTGGAGCGTGGCCATCGGCGGGCAGAACCTGACCGACAACTACCCGGACAAGTCCAACGACGATATCTACTACTACGGCAACCTGCCGTACGACGTGCTGTCGCCGATCGGCAGCAACGGCGCGTACTACTACGGTCGCGTGCGCTACACGTTCTGACCGCCATCGGCAGGTGCGGACCGTGGTCCGTACTGCCTTCGGTGCCGACCAACGGTCGGCACCTGCCTGTTGGCAACGGTCGGCACCCACCCGTACAACCGGCCACGCCATCGCAACGCCGTAGCCTGTCCTCGACCTGGCCTACACGCCGCCGCTGGCACCCTGCGGTGCATGGCTGAACCGCTCCCCCTGCGTCCGCCACCGCCGTTGCTGGACGACGCCTGCGCGTTGTTCCTCGACGTCGATGGCACCCTGATTGAATTCGCCGCACGGCCCGATGCCGTGCACCTGCTGCCCGACGTGCGTGAAGCCATAGGTCGCATCAGCGACCGCCTGGAAGGCGCCGTGGCTCTGGTCAGCGGGCGCCCGCTGGAACAGCTGGACCAGCTGTTCGCGCCCCTGCAGCTGCCCGCCGCCGGCCTGCATGGCCATGAAATGCGCGGCGCCGATGGCCGCGTGCTGCGCGATGACCACGACGATGACACCGGTGAATGGCTGCATGCCCTGCACCAGCAGGCCATGCGCTTTGCCCACGGGTATCCCGGTGTGCTGGTAGAGGAAAAAGGCGTGGGCCTGGCCCTTCACTGGCGCGGCGCCCCGCATGCCGGCGAGGACGTGCGCGCGTTCGCCGAACGCCATGTCCGCGGCCGGCCCAGCTACCGCCTGCAACCGGGCGACCATGTGGTCGAGTTCGTGCCGGTCGGCACCGACAAGGGCCGTGCCCTGCGCCGCATGATGCAGTACCTGCCCTTCCGCGGCCGCCTGCCGGTGTTCCTGGGCGATGACCTCACCGACGAATACGGCTTCGACGCCGCCAACGGCCAGCACGGCTGGAGCGTGCTGATCGGCGAACGCGAGCCCAGCGCTGCGGTGTTCGCCCTGCCTGACATACGCAGCGTGCACGCCTGGCTGCGTGAGAATGCCTATTGACCCCGGCCCCCACGGCCACAACCGGAATATTCTGCGTGATGACCCAACCCGATCTTGATCTGGGCGTGGTCGGCAACGGCAGCTTCGGCGCCCTGATCGACAAGCATGCCCGTGTGGTGTGGAGCTGCCTGCCTACCTTCGATGGCGACCCCACGTTCTGCGCACTGCTTTCGCCCAACCAACAGGAAGGTGGCGACTTCGCCATCGAACTGGAGGATTTTGCCAGCAGCGAACAGAGCTATCTGACCAATACGGCCATCCTGCGCACGGTACTGCACGACCACCATGGCGGCGCGCTGGAAATCCTCGATTTCGCCCCGCGCTGGCGCCAGAACGACCGCTTCTACCGACCGGTCAGCCTGATCCGCCAGGTGCGTCCACTGGCCGGCAGCCCGCGCATCGTGGTGCGTGCACGGCCGCTGGCCGACTGGGGCGCGCGCGTGCCCGAATCCACCTGGGGCAGCAACCATGTGCGCTGGATCCTGCCCGACCACGTGCTGCGCCTGACCACCGACGTACCCGTGCGCTTCGTCCGCGACGGCCTGCCGTTCGTGCTCAACCACCCCATCCATCTGGTGCTGGGCGTGGATGAATCCCTGAACCGCTCGATCAGCGGCTACGTGCAGGAAGCCTTCCAGCGCACGCGCGACTACTGGCGCGAGTGGGTGCGTTATCTGTCCATTCCGCTGGAGTGGCAGGACGCGGTGATCCGCAGTGCGATCACCCTGAAGCTCTGCCAATACGAAGACAGCGGCGCGATCATCGCAGCCATGACCACCTCCATTCCCGAGGCGCCCGGCAGCGTGCGCAACTGGGATTATCGCTACTGCTGGCTGCGCGATGCGGCCTTCGTGGTACGCGCGCTGAACCGGCTGGGCGCTACCCGCACCATGGAGCAGTTCCTGGGGTACATCTTCAACCTGGCCACCACCGACGGTACGCTGCAGCCGCTGTACGGCATCGGCTTCGAG
Source organism: Stenotrophomonas sp. (assembly GCF_032056425.1). Taxonomy (GTDB): domain Bacteria; phylum Pseudomonadota; class Gammaproteobacteria; order Xanthomonadales; family Xanthomonadaceae; genus Stenotrophomonas. Next base: position 232,067 of record NZ_DAMBCN010000002.1, on the reverse strand, counting down.
GCCAAGCTGGACGAAGACGAAGTGCCGACACTGGCGGGCTACCGCGGCATGGGCCCGGTGCGCCGCGGCAACCTGGCCTGGGTGCAGCGCCAGCACGACGTCTATGGCAGCGTGGTGCTGGCTTCCACCCAGCTGTTCTTCGACCGCCGCCTGCAGGACCCGGGCGATGCCCATACCTTCGCGCGGCTGGAACCGCTGGGCGAACAGGCCTTCGCCCTGCACGACGTGCCCGATGCCGGCCTGTGGGAATTCCGCGGCCGTACCGAAGTGCACACCTACACCAGCGCCATGTGCTGGGCCGCGTGCGACCGCCTGTGCAAGATCGCCGTGCGCCTGAAGCGCGATGACCGCGCGCAGTACTGGCGCGAGCGCGCCGACACCATCCACGCGCGCATCATGGCCGAGGCGTGGAGCGATGAGCACGGCCATTTCACCGATACCTTCGGCGGCCATCGCCTGGATGCTTCGTTGCTGCTGCTGGCGGACATCGGCTTCATCGAGGCCCACGACGCGCGTTTCGTCGCCACCGTTGAAGCTATCGGCCGCGACCTGAAACACGGCAACTCGCTGTACCGCTACGTCGCCCCGGATGATTTCGGCGAGCCGGAAACCAGCTTCACCATCTGCACCTTCTGGTACATCGACGCGCTGGCGGCGATCGGCCGCATGGACGAAGCACGCGAGATGTTCGAGCTGCTGCTGAAGCAGCGCAATCACCTGGGACTGTTGTCGGAAGACCTTGCCTTCGATGGCGGCGAAGCCTGGGGCAACTTCCCGCAGACGTACTCGCACGTGGGGCTGATCACTGCCGCCATGCGCCTGTCGCGGTCCTGGCAGGAGGCCTCGTGAGTCGTCTGGTCGTTGTTTCGAACCGGGTCGCCGTGCCCGGTGAAAGCCGCGCCGGCGGCCTCGCCGTTGGCCTGTTGGCCGCGCTGAAGGAGCGTGGCGGCATGTGGTTCGGCTGGAGCGGCAAGAACGCCAAGGATGCCAGCGGCACGCTGCACCAGCAGAAGGAAGGTGACATCGAGTACGTCACCATGGATCTGGCCAAGCGCGATGTGGATGGTTACTACAATGGGTTTTCCAACCGCACGTTGTGGCCGCTGCTGCACTTCCGCCTGGATCTGGTGGACTACGACCGTGGCACCCGCGAGACCTACCAGAAGGTCAACGCGCTGTTCGCCGACAAGCTCGCGCCGCTGCTGCGCGAAGACGATATTGTCTGGATCCACGATTACCACCTGATTCCACTGGGCGCGCTGCTGCGCGAGCGTGGCATCGGCTGCAGGATCGGCTTCTTCCTGCACATCCCGATGCCATCGGCCGACCTGCTGCAGGCCATGCCCGACCACCTGCGCCTGTTCTCGGCGCTGTACGCCTACGATCTGGTCGGTTTCCAGACCCAGCGCGACGCTGACCGCTTCCAGACCTACCTACGCCTGTTCGGTGGTGGCCGCGTACTGGACGATGGACGGCTTGAAGCGCCGGGCGGCCGCCGGTTCCGCGCCGCCGCCTTCCCCATCGGCATCGACACCGCGTTGATTGCCCGGCAGGCCGGCACCGCCGCCAGCAAGGCCGCGGTGAAGGACCTGCGCAGCAGCCTGCGCGACCGCCAACTGGCCATTGGCGTGGACCGCCTGGACTACTCCAAGGGCCTGCCCGAGCGCTTCCGCGGCTTCGAACGCTACCTGCAACGCCACCCCGACCAGCGCGGCTCGCTGACCTATCTGCAGATCGCGCCGGTATCGCGCGGCGATGTCACCGAGTACCGCCAGCTGCGCAGCACGCTGGAGCAGATTGCCGGCCACATCAACGGTGGCCACGCCGCGCCGGACTGGACCCCACTGCGCTACGTCAACCAGAACTTCACTCATGCCACCCTGACCGGCTTCTACCGCGCCGCGGCGGTGGGCCTGGTCACACCGCTGCGCGATGGCATGAACCTGGTGGCCAAGGAGTACGTGGCTTCGCAGGACCCGGAGGATCCTGGCGTGCTGGTGCTGTCACTGCTGGCCGGTGCGGCCGATGAACTGAAGCAGGCGCTGCTGGTGAACCCCTACGACCTGGATGGCATGGCCGACGCCATCGCCACCGCCGCCACCATGTCGCTGCGCCGGCGCAAGGAACGCTGGCACGCGATGATGGACCATCTGCGCACCTACGACATCAACCACTGGCGGCGCAGCTACCTGGAAGCGCTGGAGGGGTGACCGCGCCGCATCTTGTAGAGTCGAGCCATGCTCGACTCTACGGGAATGCGCGGTCAATCCAGGAAGCGCGCGACCTGTTCCGCATCGGGCAGGTAGCAGGTGTCGTGGCGCCCGAACCAGCGGTAGCGGTTGCGCGCCAGCACGCGGTACGCCCGGTCGCGCCAGGTTTGCGGCAGCACCCCCAGCGCGCCCGCAAGCCGCCAGACGCCGCCCAGGCCGGCCAACACCCGCAGGATCGCGTTGGTATCGGTCCAGGCGCCCTGAGCGTCCACCAGCAGGAAGGACAGCGGGTCGTTCGGGTCCAGCCCGTGCGCACGCAGCAGGTGGCTGCCGTGCGCGCCCTGCATGGCAGCGAAGCGATAGCGGCCCTGGCGGTCGAAACGCAGCAGGAAGCGCACCCAGCGGCTGCACAGCGCGCAGACGCCGTCGAAGACAATGACGGCGGCGTGGCTGGGGTCAGAACCCTTTTCTGTCGAGAAGGGATCTGACCCCTCCGCGAGCAAAGGGTCGGATCCTTTCCCGCCAGGGAAGGGCTCTGACCCTACAGGATCACCCACCGGCTTCATTCCATCCACACCAGCGTGGCCATGCGCCCGGTTCGGCGATCGCGGCGGTGCGAGTAAAGATCCGGGTCGGCCATCGTCGACAGGCTGCCGCCATGGATGTTGGCCAGATCCAGGCCCGCCCCCTGCAGGCGCTGCCGCGCCAGCGCGAACAGGTCCACCTTCCAGTGCCCCTCGCGGGTGGCCACGAACGCCGCAGCCGCCGCCGGATCGTGGCCGACGAAGGCGTGGTACACCTCTTCACCGATCTCGTAGTCCTGCGGGCCGGCTGCCGGTCCCAGCCACGCGCGCAGCTGCGCCGGGGCGGTGGTCATCGCCGTCACCGTGTGTTCCAGCATGCCGTTGGCCAGTCCGCGCCAGCCCGCGTGCGCGGCACCCACTTCGCTGCCATCGGCCGCGGCAAACACCACCGGCAGGCAATCGGCGGTCAGGATGGCCAGCACCACGCCGCGCTCGGACGTCACGGCCGCATCGGCCACCGGCTCGCTGGCCCCGGGCTGCGGCGGCGCCTTGAAACGCAGCACGGTGCTGCTGTGCACCTGGCGCAGCCAGTGCGGTGCCGACGGCAGGCCCAGGCCCTGCTGCAGCAGATGCCGGTTGTGCTCCACGTTGGCCGGGGTATCGCCATCGGCGGCATGCCGGTTGCCCAGGTTGAACTGGTCAAACGGCGCCGGCGAAATACCGGCACCATGGCGGCGGGTGGTCAGCGACCGCACTCCCGGCGGTGCCGGCCAGTCAGCCTGCAGCAGCGGCAGTGCGGCAGCCATCACCAGCGGTCCCGCTCGCGCGCCGCGAAGGCTTCGCTGTCCTCGCGCAGCACCTTCATCAGGTGCAGCATGTCGGCCGGCACCGGCGCACTGTTGCGCACCGGCTGACCGGTGATCGGGTGCACGAACTCCAGGGTTTCGGCATGCAGCGCCTGCCGCTTGAAGCCGCGCAGTGCAGCGACCAGCTCGTCGCTGGCGCCCTTGGGCAACTTCAACGCGCCGCCGTACAGCGGGTCACCCACGATGGGGTGGCGCAGGTGGGCCATATGCACGCGGATCTGGTGGGTGCGGCCGGTTTCCAGGCGGCATTCCAGCGCGGTGTGCGCGCGGAAGCGTTCGCGCAGGCGGTAATGGGTCACCGCTTCCTTGCCATCCTCGCGCACGCCCATCTTCAGGCGGTCGCGCGGGTGGCGGTCGATCGGGGCGTCGGCGGTACCACCGGCCACCAGTGCGCCCATCACCACGGCCAGGTACTGGCGATGCACGTCGCGCGCGGCCAGCTGTTCCACCAGCGCGGTCTGCGCCTCCAGGGTACGGGCCACCACCATCACGCCGCTGGTGTCCTTGTCCAGCCGGTGCACGATGCCCGCACGCGGCAGCACCGCCACCGACGGATCGCGGTACAGCAGCGCGTTCACCAGGGTGCCGCTGTGGTTGCCGGCGCCGGGGTGCACCACCAGGCCCACCGGCTTGTTGATCACCAGCAGGTGCTCGTCCTCGAACAGCACGTCCAGCGGGATGTCTTCGGGCTGGGCGTCGGTCTGGGTGTCCAGCACCACCGTCAGGCTGACCACCTCGCCGCCGCGCAGCGGGTCGCGCGGGCGGGCCTGGGCGCCGTCCAGCAGCACATCCCCGGATTTGATCCATTCGGTCAGGCGCGAGCGCGAGTATTCGGGGAACAGCTCGGCCACGACCGCGTCGAAACGACGGCCGGCGGAGGTGTCGGGGACGATGGCCTGGCGGGCCGATTCGGAGGATTGTTCAGACATGGCAGGGGGGTATCTTCGAAATTTTGGGGTCCGGTCGACCGGTTTCAGTCGCTGGACAGGACACTAGGCTATCATCGACCCTTCGTATTCCAGACGCGTCCCGCCTTGACCCCATGATCCGACGCTCCTCCATGCTCTCTGCGCCCGTCCGCCTCACCGCCCTGCTGCTGGTGCTGGTCATCGCCGCCACTGGTTGCCATCGCGGCGCCAAGGGTGATCGCCCCGATGAAGGAACGCCGGTCGAACAACTGTACGACAAGAGCCACAAGCTGATGCAGGGTGGCAACTGGAGTGGCGCCGAAGCCAGCTTCCGCCGCCTGGTGGCCCAGTACCCGTACGGCCCGTACACCGAGCAGGCGATGATTGAAACCGCCTACGCCCAGTACAAGGCCGGCAAGCACGATGACGCCGTGTCGAGCATCGACCGCTTCATCCGTACCTACCCGACCCACCGCAACATTGCGTACATGTACTACCTGCGCGGCCTGGCCAACTCCAACCGCAATACGGTTTTCCTGCGTCGCGTATGGTCGCTAGACCCCAGCCGTCGCGATCTGTCCACGCCGCACCAGGCGTACTCGGACTTCAACATCGTGGTCGACCGCTACCCGAACAGCCGCTACGCCGCCGATGCGCGCCAGCGCATGATCGAGCTGCGTGACGTGTTCGCCCAGCACGAGCTGGACAACGCCCTGTACTACCTGCGCCGCGAAGCCTATGTGTCCGCCGCCGGCCGTGCCAACTACCTGCTGGAAACCTACCCGCAGAGCGCGTTCCAGTATGACGCCGTGGCGGTGCTGGCCGAAGCCTACACCCACCTGGGCAACAAGACCCTGGCGGACGACGCCCGTCGCGTGCTGACCCTGAACCAGCCCAACCACCCGTGGCTGGAAGGCAACTGGCCGAAGTACCCGTGGATGATCCGCAAACTGAACCCGTTCGCGGGCGAGAAGTCTGCCAGCACCGGCCAGCGCAACGCGCGGTTGGAAAAGAAATAAGAAAGCGAAGGGCCCCGCAAGGGGCCCTTTCTTTTTGTAGCGTCGAGCCATGCTCGACTGCGCTTCTTGGGGAAGACCACGCCATGCGTGGATGGTCGCCCCCCGTGCGGACCAAGGTCCGCACCTACCAGACGCCGGGCGATGTGGCCCGGGCCGCCTTCAGCCCTTGAACCCATTGCTGATCGGGTACCGGCGCTCACGCCCGAATGCGCGGCGTGACACTTTCGGCCCCGGTGCGGCCTGGTGGCGCTTCCACTCGCTGATGCGCACCAGGCGCAGCACGCGGTCCACCACCGCAGCGTCGTAACCGGCGCCCACGATCTCCGTGCGCGACTGCTCCTGGTCCACGTAGCGGTACAGAATGCCGTCCAGCACGTCGTAGGCCGGCAGCGAATCCTGGTCCAGCTGGTTGTCGCGCAGCTCGGCCGACGGCGGGCGGCTGATCACCGCCGGCGGAATGACCGGCGCCCCGCCCACGGTGTTTCGCCACTTGGACAGGCCGAACACCTCCGTCTTGTACAGGTCCTTCAGCGGCGCGTAGCCACCGCACATGTCGCCGTAGATGGTGGCGTAGCCCACCGCATACTCGCTCTTGTTGCCGGTGGTCAGCAGCAGGCCGCCGAACTTGTTGGCCAGCGCCATCAGAATCACGCCACGGCTGCGCGACTGCAGGTTCTCTTCGGTCACGTCCGGCGTGGTGCCTTCGAACATCGGCGCCAGCGCTTCCATCAGGCCCTTGAAGGCCGGCTCGATCGAGACCGCTTCCAGCTTCACGCCCAGCGCCTCGCACTGCTCGGCGGCCAGGTCGTTGGACATGCCGGCGGTGTAACGCGACGGCAGGCGCACGGCGGTCACGTTCTCCGCACCCAGCGCGTCGACGGCCAGGGCCAGCACCAAGGCCGAATCGATGCCGCCGGACAGACCCAGCCACACCTTCTTGAAGCCGTTCTTGCGGCAGTAGTCCTGGATACCGCGGGTCACCGCACGCCAGGCCAGCGCGTCGATGCTCTCGTCGCCATCGTCCATCCACACGTGCGGCAGGAAGCGGCGGGTTTCGCCGTCGTAGTCCACCACCAGCCACTGGTCGACGAAGGCCGCCGCCGCCGGGTGCACGGTGCCGTCGCCATCGGCAACGACCGAGGCACCGTCGAACACCAGCGCATCCTGGCCACCGACCACGTTGAGGTAGGCAATCGCCGCCCCGCTCTCGCGGGTGCGCGCGGCCAGCACGGCATCGCGCTGGGCATGCTTGCCGCGTTCATACGGCGAGGCGTTGGGCACCACCACCAGCTGCGCACCCTCGCGCACGGTGTCGGCCAGCGGCTCGGCGAACCACAGGTCCTCGCAGATCAGCAGGCCGACCGGCACGCCGTTGACCTCGAACACGCAGCTGCCGCCGTCCGGGTCCACGTCGAAGTAGCGGCGCTCGTCGAACACGGCGTAGTTGGGCAGCTCGCGCTTGCGGTAGGTGCGCTCGACCAGGCCGTCACGCAGCACGCTGGCAGCGTTGTAGACCACCGCACCGGCGGCCTGCGGCCAGCCGACCACGGCGGTGATGCCGCGGCAGGCGGCGGCGATGCGCCCCAACGCCTGTTCGCACTCATACAGGAAGCCCGGGCGCAGCAGCAGGTCTTCCGGCGGGTAGCCGCTCACTGCCAGCTCGGGGAACATCACCAGCTCGGCGCCGTACTCCTCGCGCGCCTGGCCGATCATCTCGATGATGCGTTCGGTGTTGCCGGCAACATCGCCGACCGGAAAATCGAACTGCGCCATCGCGATACGGATCGAAGCCATGGGAATCCAGCCTGTGGTTGCAATGGCCCATTGTAACGCCGGGGTCAGATCCCGTTTGCGCAGCAAAGGGGCTCTGACCCCACGCCACGCCAGACGCACAAAGGCCGCCCGGAGGCGGCCTTTGTATCAAGCAAGTCGAGCATGGCTCGACTCTACAAAATCGTGCCGGCCGCAGGCCGGCAACAATCTTATTTCACCAGCTTGGCGATGGCGGCGCCCAGGTCGCCCGGCGAGCGGACGGTGACGACACCGGCAGCTTCCATGGCGGCGAACTTGCCTTCGGCAGTGCCCTTGCCGCCCGAGGCGATCGCACCGGCGTGGCCCATGCGCTTGCCGGCCGGAGCCGACGCACCGGCGATGAAGCCGACGACCGGCTTCTTCACGTGGTTCTTGATGTACTCGGCACCGGCTTCTTCAGCGTCGCCGCCGATTTCGCCAACCATGATGATGCCTTCGGTCTGCGGATCTTCGTTGAACAGCTTCAGGCAGTCGACGAAGTTCAGGCCGTTGATCGGGTCACCACCGATGCCGATGCAGGTGGACTGGCCCAGGCCGACTTCGGTGGTCTGCTTGACCGCTTCATAGGTCAGGGTGCCCGAACGCGACACGATGCCGATCTTGCCCGGCTGGTGGATGTGGCCCGGCATGATGCCGATCTTGCACTCACCCGGGGTGATGACGCCCGGGCAGTTCGGCCCGATCAGCACGGTGTCCGGATGCGAACGGGTCAGCACGTTCTTCACGCGCAGCATGTCCAGCACCGGGATGCCTTCGGTGATGCAGACGATGACCTTGATGCCGGCAGCTGCGGCTTCCAGGATCGCGTCAGCCGCGTACGGCGGCGGCACGTAGATGACCGACGCGTTGGCGCCGGTGCTCTGCACGGCGTCGGCCACGGTGTTGAAGACCGGCAGGTCGATATGGGTGGTGCCACCCTTGCCCGGGGTCACGCCGCCGACAACCTGGGTGCCGTACTCGATCATCTGAGTGGCGTGGAAGGTGCCCTGCTGGCCGGTGAAGCCCTGCACGATCACCTTGGTGTTCTTGTTGATCAAAACAGACATTGGAATTCCTTGGTGTCGGTATCAGGCGGCGTTCTTGACAGCTTCAACGATCTTCTTGGCGCCATCGTTGATGTTGTCAGCCGGGATGATGGCCATGCCGCTGTCACGCAGCAGCTGCTTGCCTTCTTCCACGTTGGTGCCTTCCAGGCGCACCACGACCGGAACCTTGACGCCCACTTCCTTCACGGCGGCGATGATGCCTTCGGCAATCATGTCGCAGCGGACGATGCCGCCGAAGATGTTGACGAAGATGCCTTCGACCTTGTCCGAGGACAGGATCAGCTTGAAGGCTTCGATGACGCGCTGCTTGTTGGCGCCGCCGCCCACGTCCAGGAAGTTCGCCGGCTCGCCGCCGTTGAGCTTGATGACGTCCATGGTGGCCATGGCCAGGCCGGCACCGTTCACCATGCAGCCGATGTTGCCGTCCATGGTGACGTAGTTGATGTCCAGCTCCGAAGCGATCACTTCGGTCGGATCTTCCTGGGTCTTGTCGCGCATGGCGACCAGGGCCTTCTGGCGGAAGGCGGCGTTGTCGTCGCTGTCGAATTTGCCGTCCAGCGCGTACAGGTTACCGTCGTCCAGGATGGCCAGCGGGTTGATTTCAACCAGGGCCAGGTCCTTTTCGTTGAACAGGCGGTACAGGTTCACCATGATGCTGGCGAACTGGCCGGCCTGCTTGGCGGTCAGGCCCAGCTTGAAGCCGAAATCACGGCCGTGGTAACCCTGCACGCCTTCGACGAAGTCGACGTTCAGCGAGTGGATCAGCTCCGGGGTTTCAGCAGCGACCTGCTCGATCTCCACGCCGCCTTCCGAAGAGGCGATGTAGGTGATGGTCTTGGTGCCACGGTCAACCAGCACCGACAGGTACAGTTCCTTGACGATCTCGCCAGCGGTGGTCACCAGCACCAGGTTGACCGGCAGTTCAACGCCAGCGGTCTGGTAGGTGGCCATCTTGGTGCCGAGCATCTTGGCCGCAGCGGCCTTCACGTCGTCGGTGGTCTTGCAGAACTTGACGCCGCCAGCCTTGCCGCGGCCGCCAGCGTGGATCTGCGCCTTGACCATCCAGGGGCCCTGGCCCAGGGAGTTGGCAGCGGCAACCGCTTCGTCCGGGGTCGCAGCGACCTTGCCGGCCGGGACCGGGATGCCGTACTCGGCAAGCAGTTGTTTTGACTGGTATTCGTGGAAATTCATGCGTCACCGTGGGAATAGGAACGACCGCACGCAATTCCTCAGGGGCCCCGGCGGGGCGCCGGCATGGACCGCGGCGGGCCCACTATTGTGGCCGAGCCAGCGCCGGGGCGCAAAGAAGTATGGACAAATGGCCAGACCCGGGCAGTTTTCCGCCGCCATTCAGACAGTTGCGGCTGCCCGGCAGGCCCGACCGGGCGCCGGCCCAAGGCCGATTGCGCAGGAAATCGCTTCCACGGGCCTATACTTGGGGCGGTAGCGTCGAGCTTGCTCGACGGCTTCTGATCTGTAGAGTCGAGCCATGCTCGACTGCTTGGGCAAGGCAGTCGAGCATGGCTCGACTCTACAAAGCGCGGTTCCGATGATCGGGGGAACATCGGCTACGCTGCAGGCCACCGCCGTCAAACCCAGTTCCAGGCAGCCAGAAGGGGAGTTCCGGCGTGTCACCCAGTGCTTCATTGATCGACCGCATCGAATCAATACCCCGGCGTGAGCTGTACTTCTTCGCCCTGTACCGGGTGCTGATCGCATCGGTCATCGCCGCCCTGCTCTACAGCCCGTTGTCGGCCATGGTCGGCGAGGCCCACCACCCGCGCCTGGCCTATGCCGTGGGCGCGGCCTACCTGGGCCTGTCGTTGCTGTGGCTGCTGATCGGCCGCAGCGAGCGCTGGCTGCGCGCCATCGTGGTCGGTGGCGTGCTGCTGGACATCATTGCCGCCAGCCTGCTGGCGCATGCCCTTCCCGGCGCCAGCGCCGGCATTTCCATGTCGCTGCTGTTCAACATCGCCGCGGCCGCCACCCTGCTGCCGCTCAGCTGGGGCCTGTGCCTGGCACTGGCCGCCAGCGTGGCCACCGCGGCCGAGTATCTGTGGAAGGTGCTGGAAGGCGGCGACCCCACCCGCACCCTGGCCGAACTGGCCATGTTCGCCACCAGCTACCTGGCCCTGGCCTTCATCAGCTACCAGGTGGGCAACCGCGCCCGCCGCAACCAGCAGCTGGCCAACCAGCGTGGCGACGAAGTGGCCAACCTGTTCCAGATCAACGAACTGATCATCCGCCGCATGCGCACCGGCGTGCTGGTGGTCGACGGTGAAAACCGCATCACCCTGGCCAACGAGGCGGCGTCACTGCTGCTGGGCGACAACGATGGCGTGGGCGAAACCGGCCGCCTGGATCTGAGCAGCATCGCGCCGGAACTGGCGCGGCGCTTGAACCGCTGGCGCAACGGCTGGACCCAGGACGAACTGCCGCTGCAGCTCAACCCCGACCAGCCAGAAGTGCAACCGCGCTTTGCCCGGCTGCTCGCCGGCAGCGAGCTGGCCCTGGTGTTCCTGGACGATTCCAGCGTGGTCTCGCGCCGTGCCGAATCGCTCACCCTGTCGGCCATGGGTCGTTTCTCGGCCAGCCTGGCCCATGAGATCCGCAACCCGCTGGCGGCCATCAACTACGCGGTGCAGTTGCTGGAAGAAGGCACCGGATTCAACGAAAGCGACCGCCGCCTGCTGCAGATCATCCATCAGCAGTGCCAGCGCACCAACAGCATCGTGGAAAGCGTGCTGGGCCTGGCCCGGCGCGAGCGTGCCACCCCGGAAAATGTCGACCTGGCCGCCTTCGTGCGCCGCTTCGTGCTGGAGTACAAGCAGGGGCAGACGCTGGAAACCGACAGCATTGAACCGATCATCACCGACACTTCGGTGCCGGCGCAGGTGGACACCCGCCACCTGTACCAGGTGCTGACCGTGCTGGTGCACAACGCCCTGAAGTACGGCCGCGTGGGCCAGCAACCGGCACGCGTGCGCCTGCGCGTGGCCCAGCACGAGCGCAATGCGGTGATCGATGTGATGGATCGCGGCCCGGGTATTCCCGAAGCCGTCGCCGCGCAGCTGTTCCGCCCGTTCTTCACCACGTCCGAACACGGCACCGGCCTGGGCCTGTACATCGCCCGCGAGCTGTGCCGCGCCAACCAGGCACGGCTGGACTACATCCCGGTACCGGCCGGCGGCTCGTGCTTCCGCCTGGTCCTGCCGGGCCCGCACACCCTGCTCCCGACCTGATCCTGCGCGTCAAGGATTTGTCGCTTCCGCCCCCCTCGGCTATCTTTCCGCCCATGAACGAAACCCGCAGCGCTCTCATCGTCGACGATGAACGCGACATCCGCGAACTGCTGGTGCTGACCCTTGGCCGCATGGGCCTGCGCATCAGCACCGCCGCCAACCTTGCCGAAGCGCGCGAGCTGCTGGCCAGCAATCCCTACGATCTGTGCATCACCGACATGCGCCTGCCCGATGGCAACGGCATCGAACTGGTGAGCGAGATCGCCCACCACTACCCGCGCACCCCGGTGGCGATGATCACCGCCTTCGGCAGCATGGATCTGGCGGTGGAAGCGCTGAAGGCCGGGGCCTTCGATTTCGTCAGCAAGCCGGTGGACATCTCCGTGCTGCGCGGCCTGGTGAAGCACGCGCTGGAACTGAACAACGCCGAGCGCCCCGCCACTGGCCCGGCCAGCGAACAGGCCGCACGCCTGCTGGGCAGTTCGCCGGCCATGGACGTGCTGCGCACCACCATCGGCAAAGTGGCCCGCAGCCAGGCCCCGGTGTACATCCTGGGCGAATCGGGCGTGGGCAAAGAACTGGTGGCACGCACCATCCACGCCCAGGGCGCGCGCGCGGCCGGCCCGTTCGTGCCGGTGAACTGCGGTGCCATTCCCGGCGAACTGATGGAGAGTGAATTCTTCGGCCATCGCAAGGGCAGCTTCAGCGGCGCCCACGCTGACAAACCGGGCCTGTTCCAGGCCGCGCATGGCGGCACCCTGTTCCTGGATGAGGTGGCTGAACTTCCCCTGCAGATGCAGGTGAAGCTGCTGCGCGCGATCCAGGAAAAATCGGTGCGCGCGGTCGGTGCTGCCAATGAAGAACCGGTGGACGTGCGCATCCTGTCGGCCACCCACAAGGACCTGGCCGAACTCGTCGAGGACGGCCGCTTCCGCCACGACCTTTACTACCGCATCAACGTGATCGAACTGAAGGTGCCGCCCCTGCGCGAGCGCCGCCAGGACCTGCCGGACCTGGCCGGTTCCATCCTGGCCCGGCTGGCCCGCAGCCACGGCCGCGCGACCCCGCTGCTGGCACCGTCGGCGCTGGACGCGCTGGCCCAGTACGGCTTCCCCGGCAACGTGCGCGAACTGGAAAACATCCTGGAGCGTGCCCTGGCGCTGGCCGAAGAAGACCGCATCGGCGCCGATGACCTGCGCCTGCCGCAGCACGCCCCGCGCAGCGCCGGCGGCGTCCACGCGAGCGTGGCCGTGGAAGCGGTAGCCGACCTGCAGCCCGGCAACGCCGCCCTGCCCTCCTACATCGAGCAGCTGGAACGCAGCGCCATCCAGCGGGCGCTGGAAGAAAACCGCTGGAACAAGACCCGCACCGCCGCGCAGCTGGGCATTACCTTCCGCGCGCTGCGCTACAAGCTGAAAAAGCTGGGCATGGAATAAGGGGTCAGATCCTTTTCCGCAGGAAAAGGCTCTGACCCCTTGCTGGATTCGCCTACTGGGGTCAGAGCCCTTTCGCAGGGAAAGGAATCCGACCCCGCCGCGCCGGCCGCATCAATCCTTGGTCACGCGGTTGATCTCGGCCAGGCTGGTGATGCCCGCCGCCACCTTCTTCAGCGCCGACTGGCGCAGATCGTTCACGCCGATCGCCTGCGCCGCTTCGGCAATCTGCAATGCATTGCCGCCGGCCAGCACGATGGTGGAAATCTCGTCGGTCATCGGCATCACCTGGTACAGGCCGGTACGGCCCTTGTAGCCCTCGGTGCATTCATCGCAGCCCACCGCTTCGTGCAGCTGGATACCCGCATCCAACTGTGCCTGGGTGAAGCCTTCAGCCAGCAGCGCATGCGCCGGCAGTTCAGCCGGCCGCTTGCAGTTGTTGCACAGCCGGCGCGCCAGGCGCTGGGCGATCACCAGGGTGACCGAGCTGGTGATGTTGTACGGGGCAATGCCCATGTTCATCAGACGCGCGATGGTCTGCGGCGCATCGTTGGTATGCAGCGTGGACAGCACCATGTGACCGGTCTGCGCCGCCTTGATGGCGATTTCCGCCGTTTCCAGATCGCGGATTTCGCCCACCATGATGATGTCCGGATCCTGTCGCAGGAACGAGCGCAGCGCCGCTGCGAAGGTCATGCCGCGCTTGTTGTTCTGCTGCACCTGGTTGACGCCGGGCAGGCGGATTTCCACCGGATCTTCGGCGGTGGAGATGTTGCGCGTCTCATCGTTCAGGATGCCCAGCGCGGTATACAGCGAAACCGTCTTGCCCGAACCGGTCGGGCCGGTCACCAGCACCATGCCGTAGGGCTTGTGGATGGCCTCCAGGAACAGCTTCTGCTGGTCCGGCTCGTAGCCCAGCTTGTCGATACCCAGCTTGGCGGCACTGCCGTCCAGAATACGCAGCACCACCTTTTCGCCAAACAGCGTGGGCAGGGTGCTGACACGGAAATCGATCTGCTTGCTCTTGGACAGGTTCAGCTTGATGCGACCGTCCTGCGGCACGCGCTTTTCCGCAATATCCAGCTGCGCCATCACCTTCAGGCGCGCGGCGATACGCTGGTTCAACTTCACCGGCGCACGCGCCACCATCTTCAGCAGACCATCGATGCGCAGTCGCACGCGGTAGTCGTCTTCGTAGGGCTCGAAGTGGATGTCCGACGCGCCCTTGCGGATCGCATCGACCAGCACCTTGTTGACGAACTTCACCACCGGGGTGTCGTCGCCCTTGGCGTCTACGCCGCTGTCACTGCCTGCGGCATCTTCTTCGCCGCCGCTGATGTCCAGGTTGGCCAGGCCATCATCGTCGCCCCCCAGGGAATCGCCCAGGGTGTCGTGGCTGGAATGCCACTGCTCCAGGGTGCGGCGGATCTGGTCCTCATCCACCAGGATCGGTTCCACCACCAGGTTGGTGTGGAACTTGATCTCATCCAGCGAATGGGTGGGGTTGCTGGTGCCGACGAACAGCTTGCCGCCGCGCTTGAACAGCGGCAGCACGTTGTGTTTGCGCAGCAGTTCCTCGCTGACCAGATTCATGGCGTTCTGGCTGCTGTCGAACGTGGACACGTCGAACAGCGGCATGCCGAATTCAACCGAATTGGCGGCGGCCAGCTGGGCGGCCCCCACCACCTTGTTCTGTGCGAACCAGGTCGGCAGCGGCTGTTTGGCAGCCGTGGCCTTGGCCATGGCATCGCGGGCGCCGGCCTCATCCAAGGCGCCGTCCTGCACGAGGCGACGGGCCAGGCCGGTGATGCCGACAAGATTGGCGGTGGTGACTGCGTTCATGGCGGAAACTTTGGAAGGGGTGATCAGGTTATAGACGCCCGGCGCAGACATTACAAACGCAGATGCCCGCGATTTCTCGCGGGCATCCGGTAGTACACAGCCAACACTGGGCCCTAAACTTCAATCGCGATTAGGACGCCTTGTTCAGGTCATCGCACGGCTTGTTGGCGTAGGGGCCCGACGAGGTCTTGACGGTGCAGGTCCACTCGATGGGTGCCTTGTCGTCAGCCGGAGCTTTCGGCACCAGTTCGATGGTTGCAGTGCCATCCTTGGAAGCGCCGTCCAGCTTCACGTTGGCCAGAACCTTTCCGGTTGCCGGGGTGCAGCCCGACACGCCGTCGCAGAGATTTGTAGCTTCGGAAGCATAGTTCTCGGCAACCTTGATCTTTTCGCCGGCCACGGTGGCGATCGCCTGGGTGATCTTGGCGCGAGCGGTGTAGTTCTTGTACTGCGGCAGCGCGATGGCGGCCAGGATCGCGATGATCGCAACGACGATCATCAGTTCGATCAGGGTGAAGCCCTTCTGGTTCTTCATAGTCGTACATCCCCAAGATAGTGGTGGTTGATGTCAGTGCCCAGGAGCGGTCCGGCCGGCGGCCGGGTGAGCGGGTCCTGTGCCCTGCGGGTGGATCAACGCAGGTTGCGTGCCAACCCCGGCACGCCTCCCCCTGGATTTCCCCGCGCCAATGATGGCAGCAATTTCTTGTATGTGAAGCCCCCTGAACAGGAAATGCGACGGAGGCGGCAATGTGACGCAGTGCGTCACCTTTGGCCGGCGACCGGCACGAAATCACACTCCGGCCGGTCTGCCCGCTGCCCAGACGGCGTTTAACCCGCTAACATCGAGCCTTGGATGCCCGCCTGGGGATGGCGGGCCGGGGAGCCTACATGTCTGTCAGTCGCAGTGCGATCAAGAAAGAGCCCGTGGCCCGCGCCACGATGGAGCTGCAGCCGTTTGTCTGGGAGGGGACCGACAAGCGGGGTGTGAAGATGAAAGGCGAGCAGCTGGCGAAGAACGCCAACCTGCTGCGCGCCGAGTTGCGCCGCCAGGGCATCAATCCCGGGCAGGTGAAGGTCAAGCCGAAGCCGCTGTTCGGCGGTTCCGGCAAGACCATCAGTACCAAGGACATTGCCTTCTTCAGCCGCCAGATGGCGACGATGATGAAATCCGGCGTACCGATCGTGTCGGCGCTGGAGATCATTGGCAGTGGGCACAAGAACGTGCGCATGAAGAAGATGGTCGACAGCATCCGCACCGATATCGAGGGCGGCTCGTCGCTGTACGAGGCAATCAGCAAGCACCCGGTGCAGTTCGACGAGTTGTACCGGAACCTGGTCCGCGCCGGCGAAGGCGCCGGTGTGTTGGAAACGGTGCTGGACACCGTGGCCAACTACAAGGAAAACATCGAAGCCCTGAAGGGCAAGATCAAGAAGGCGCTGTTCTATCCGGCCATGGTGGTTGCCGTGGCGCTGCTGGTCAGCGCCATCCTGCTGATCTTCGTCGTTCCGCAGTTCGAGGATGTGTTCCAGAGCTTCGGTGCCGATCTGCCCGCCTTCACCCAGCTGATCGTGGCCGCATCACGCTTCATGGTGTCCTGGTGGTGGCTGATCGCGGCGATCGTCATCGGCAGCATCGTCGGCTTCGTGATGGCCTACAAGCGCTCACCGAAGATGCAACATGGCATGGACCGGTTCATCCTGAAGGTGCCGGTGGTTGGCCAGATCATGCACAACAGTTCGATCGCGCGCTTCTCCCGTACCACGGCCGTCACCTTCAAGGCAGGCGTGCCCCTGGTGGAGGCGCTTGGCATCGTGGCTGGCGCCACCGGCAACAAGGTCTACGAAGAGGCCGTGCTGCGCATGCGCGATGACGTGTCGGTCGGCTACCCGGTGAACATGGCCATGAAGCAGACCAACATGTTCCCCCACATGGTCATCCAGATGACCGGTATCGGCGAAGAGGCCGGTGCGCTGGATACCATGCTGTTCAAGGTGGCCGAGTATTATGAGCAGGAAGTCAACAATGCCGTTGACGCGCTGAGCAGCCTGCTGGAACCGATGATCATGGTATTCATCGGCGTCGTGGTGGGCGGCATGGTCGTCGGCATGTACCTGCCCATCTTCAAGCTCGCTTCCGTCGTCGGATAAGAATAAACATGGCATTTCTCGACCAGCATCCCGGCCTCGGCTACCCCGCCGCGGCCGGCCTGGGGCTGCTGCTGGGCAGTTTCCTGAACGTTGTCATCCTGCGCCTGCCCAAGCGGCTGGAATGGCAGTGGAAGCGCGACGCGCGCGAGGTTCTGGAAGAACCGGACTATTACGAACCGGCACCGCCGGGCATCGTGGTGGAGCCTTCGCACTGCCCGCACTGCAAGCACAAGCTGTCCTGGTACGAGAACATCCCGCTGTTCAGCTGGCTGATCCAGGGCGGCAAGTGCCGCCACTGCAAGGCGCCCATCTCCATCCAGTACCCGCTGGTGGAAGCGCTGACCGCGGTGATGGTGCTGGCCTGCGTCTGGCAGTTCGGCTTCGGCTGGCAGGGCTTCGGTGCCATCGTGCTGACCTGCTTCCTGATCGCCCTGTCGGGCATCGACCTGCGCACCCAGCTGCTGCCCGACCAGTTGACCCTGCCGCTGATGTGGCTGGGTCTGATAGGCAGCGTCGACAACCTGTACATGCCCGCCAAGCCCGCACTGCTGGGCGCACTGCTGGGGTACCTGTCGCTGTGGTCGGTGTGGTGGCTGTTCAAGCAGCTGACCGGCAAGGAAGGCATGGGCCACGGCGATTTCAAGCTGCTGGCCGCGCTGGGCGCCTGGTGCGGCATGAAGGGCGTGCTGCCCATCATCCTGATGTCCTCGGTGCTGGGTGCCATCATCGGTTCGATCTGGCTTTATGCCCGCGGCCGCGACAAAGCGACCCCCATCCCGTTCGGCCCCTACCTGGCGCTGGCCGGCTGGATCTTCTTCATGTGGGGCGAGACGCTGCTGGACCAGTACATGGCGATCAGCGGGCTGCGCTGACGGCATCGCCATGAGCCGCTATGTGGTGGGCCTGACCGGCGGCATTGCGGCCGGCAAGAGCGAAGTGACCCGGCGCTTCGAGGCGCTGGGCATCGTGGTGGCCGACGCCGATCTGGCCGCCCGCGCCGTGGTGGCCCCTGGCGCACCGGCACTGGCGCGCATTGCCGAGCGCTTCGGCGCCGACGTGCTGCTGGCCGACGGCACCCTGGACCGGGCGCGCCTGCGCGCCCACGTCTTCGCCGACCCGGCCGAACGCACCGCGCTGGAAGCGATCACCCACCCGGCCATCCGCCTGCTGATGCAGCAGCAGTGCGAGCAGGCACCCAGCGCCTATGCCATCGCCGCCATCCCCCTGCTGACCGAAGTGGGCGGACGCACCGCCTATCCGTGGCTGGACCGCGTGCTGGTGGTGGATGCGCCGGAGGCCGTGCAGCATGCCCGGCTGATGCAGCGCGACGGCATTGACGCCGCGCTGGCTGAGCGGATGATGGCCGCCCAGGCCAGCCGTGCACAGCGGTTGGCGCTGGCCGATGACGTGGTGACCAATGACGGGAAGCCGCAGGACCTGCAGGCGCAGGTGGAGCAGCTGCATGCGCGGTATCTTGGGTTGGCCGGGGGTTGAGGCCTGGTTGCCGGCCAGCGGCCGGCACGACCAACGCGTATCCACGCATGGCGTGGATCTACTGTAGAGCCCCGCTTACAGGGGCTTCGGCGAGAAGGTCAGCGTGGCGATCACGCCGCGCTGCCCGCCCGGGCGCACGCTCACCTGCCAGCCATACAGATCGCACAGGCGGCTGACGATCGACAGGCCAATACCACCGCCCTGCGAATGACCGGCGTGGGTACCGCGATAACCGCGCTGGAACAGCTTGGCGGCATCTTCCTCGCTCAGGCCAGGGCCGCTGTCGGTGACCGACACCGCGTTGCTGCCCACGTGCACGCGCACGTCGCCGTCCTGGGAATACTTCACGGCATTGCCGATCAGGTTGCCCAGCGCCACGGAAAGCGCAGCCTCGGGCGCGTCGATCACCAGATCGCGCTCGCCTTCCAGCACCAGCTCCAGCGGTTTGCCACCCAGCTGTGCGCGGTGGGCATCCAGCAGCTGCTCGGCCACACGGGCCACGTTGCTGGTGCCCTGCCCGCGCTCGTTGCGCGACAGCAGCAGCAGCGCGCCAATCAGGTCGCTGCACTGCTGTTCGGCGCGCTGGATGCGCTGCAGGCGCTGCAAGACCTTGTCGTCCAGACCCGGGCGGGTCAGCAGCAGTTCGGTGGCACCGCGAATCACGGCCAGCGGGGTGCGCAGCTCATGGCTGACGTCGGCATTGAACTCGCGGTCGCGCTGCACCACTTCGGTCAGCCGCGACGAGTAGTCATCCAGCGCCTGCGCCAGCTGCCCCACCTCGTCATCGGGGAAACGCGGCGCCAACGGCTCGGGATCGCTGGTGCCACCGCGGTAGGCCCGCAGCCGCGCGGCAAGATCGGACACCGGCTTCATCACCTTCGACGCCGACCACCACCCCAGCACCAGCGACAGCAGGCTGAACACCAGCACCGAGATCAGCAGCGCGCGGTTGAGCTGCTGGCCGCCGCGCACGCTGTCGGTCATGTCATAGGCGAGGAAGGCCCAGGCATCAGGCGTCTTGCGTACGGCCAGCTTGTAGGAATAGCGCTGGCCCCGCTCGTCGATGCCGCCCATGTTGTAAAGGCCGTCCTTGAATTCGTACCAGTCCGGCTCTTCCTGCCGCAGTGCTTCGAACTTGTCCGGCTTGATCAGGCGGGCGTACATCTGCTGCACGGGCAGATCCGGATTGCGCTCCGGGTTTTCATGGAACCGCCGCGCATACTCATTGATGTTGCGGTTCATCACGTCTTCCACCAACTGGTTTTCCACGCGCATGCGGGCCCAGTTGGTGGCGAACGCGAACAGTGTTGTCAGGCAGAAGCCCAACAACACGAACGACACGATGATGCGGCTGCGCAGGCGCCGCCGATAAGGCGTGCGCCGGCGCTCCCCTTTCGCCGCCACCGAATCAGGCTTCCGGTGTGGCGATGCGGTATCCGATGCCATGGCGGGTCTGGATCAGCGGCACTTCGAACGGCTTGTCCACCACCGCACGCAGGCCGTGGATGTGCACGCGCAGCGAATCGGAATCGGGCAGCTCCTCGCCCCACACGCGGGTTTCCAGCTCCTGGCGGGTCACCACGGCCGGGGCCGCCTCCATCAGGGCCTGCAGGATCTTCAACGCCGTGGGGTTGAGCTGCAGCAGCTTGCCCTGCCGGCGCACTTCCAGCGTGTCCAGGTTGTATTCCAGATCGCCGGTCTCCAGCACGCGGGTCTGCACGCCCTTGCCACGGCGCGACAGTGCGTTCAAGCGCACTTCCACTTCCTGCAGCGCGAACGGCTTGATCAGGTAATCGTCGGCGCCCGAATCGAAGCCGGCCAGCTTGTTGTCGAGCGAATCGCGGGCGGTCAGCATGAGCACCGGGGTCTGCTTGCGCGCTTCATTGCGAAGCTTGCGGCAGACCTCGATGCCATCCATGCCGGGCAGGTTGAGATCCAGGACAATCGCGTCGAACTCGTGCACCACAGCCAGATGCAGGCCGGTCACGCCGTCGGCGGCGAAATCCACCGTGTGGCCCCGGTCCTCCAGGTAGTCACCCAGATTGGCTGCAATGTCGCTGTTGTCTTCGATTACCAGGATTCTCACTGTCACCTCTAATTGGTTGTGGCCGGGCCGCCGCCCTGCGCACGAATCATGTTGCGGTTGGCGTCGTCACGCATGCGATCGCGCTGGGCCGCCGTCAGGCATTGCGTGGTCGCACGGTTGGAGCCGGTGACCTTTTCACGTCGGCATATTAGACGACTATCTTCACGAGCCTGTGTCAAAACTACGTTCACAGTCTCCTGGTCGTTGAACACCTGGGTTCGAACCGATTCAGGCATGGGTGCTCCGTCGCGGTACTCCTCCCCAACCCGGCGCAGGCGCACCAGGGTTTCGCGCAGGCGACCACGGTCCTGCGGGCTGAGCTCGGAATAGGTTTCGCCGTCGTTCAATGCCTTGTCGATCTTGTCCAGCTGCGGCAGCAGCGGCTGGCCGGCCTGCAGTGCGGCCTCCTTGGCATGGGCCGACACCGCAAGTGCCAAGCCAGAAACCAGCAGCGCAACCATCAATGGATGCTTCACGGGTACCGTCCTTGTTGATGTGAACGCTGACTGTATGCGCATGCGCTCAAGGCCATCAAGTGCCCAAGGCAACGCATTGAACCCGGTCAGCGGCGGTCGTTCGGGTTCAAGTTGCTGTAGGAGCGCTGGTCGTTCAGCAACGCCTTGCCCTTTTCTTCCATGCGCCTGCGCTCGGCCACGGTCAGGCAACGGCTCTTGGGCATGTTGCTGCCGGTGGTGCGGGTGTGCTGGCAGATCATCCGGCTGTCGGCGTGGGCCCGGGTCAGCAGCGTGTTCACCCGTTCCTGATCGTTGAACACCTCGTTCTGGACCGCCGGTGGCAGCTCCTGCAGGGTCTGCCGATCCCCCATGTGCTGGGTGATGCGTGCCAGCGCCTGCCGCACCTGGGCACGGTCGTCGGCGGAGATCTCGCTGTAATCGCCATTGTCCAGGGCCTTTTCGACCCGGCGCACCTGCTCGGCCACGGGGGCCTGGCGGTCCATCTGTACGGCACTGCTTTCCTGTCGGGCCTGTGCGACCACGCTCAGGCCCAGCAGCATTGCGATCGTCGTCATGCGGTACATCACCAGCCTCCCGATCCTTCCTGGAACGAAGGGGCCACTTTACGAGGCTACCGCGCCCCGGACAAGCGAGGGCCGCCGCTGCAGGCCGCCGCATAAAAAAGGCCCAGACGGTAAGCCGTCTGGGCCTGAAGTCGTATCCCGATTACCGATCCTGCTGAGAGGCAGAGCTGCGGTTCGATGAAGCCTACGCCCCGACCGATTAAAGCCGTGTTAAACCGCCGACCACACCCTGAACACCAATGCAAACAGCTGATAATCAAGGCTTTTTAAGCTTCTCCACGTGCACGATGATGCGTTCGGCCACGTCCACGCCGCAGGCCGCCTCAATGCCTTCCAGGCCCGGGGTCGAGTTCACTTCCAGCACCAGCGGCCCGCGCTGGGAGCGGATCAGGTCCACCCCGCACACCGACAGGCCCAGTGCCTTGGCCGAGCGCACCGCCACCTGCTGCTCGGCGCGGCTGGCCTTGGCCGCCTGGGCCGTGCCACCGGCGTGCAGGTTGGAACGGAAATCGCCCTCGGCCGCCTGCCGCTGCATGGAGGCCACGACCTGGTCGCCCACCACGAAGCAGCGCAGGTCGGCCCCTTTGGCCTCGCCAATGAATTCCTGCATGAGGAAGTTGGCGTACAGACCGCGCAGCGCCTCCACGATGCCGCGCGAGGCACTGGCCTTTTCGGTCAGGATCACGCCACGTCCCTGGGTGCCCTCGTTGAGCTTCACCACATGCGGCGCCGGGCCCAGCATGGACAGCAGGTCTACGGTGTCGTCGGGGTTGTCGCCGAACACGGTTACCGGCATGTCGATGCCCTTGGCCGCCAGCAACTGGTGCGCGCGCAGCTTGTCGCGCGAACGCAGGATCGCGTCTGACGGATTGGGCGTGCGTGCGCCCATCAGCTCGAACTGGCGCAGCACAGCGGTGCCGTAGCGGGTGATGGAGGCGCCGATGCGCGGAATGACCGCGTCCACACCCGTCATTGGCCGTCCCTTGTAGTGCATCGAGAAGCCGTCGGCGGCAATGCGCATGTAGCAGCGCAGCGGGTCCAGCACGCGCACGGTGTGGCCGCGCGCGCGCGCAGCCTCGACCAGCCGGCGGGTGGAGTACAGCGAACTGTTGCGGGACAGGATGGCAAGCTTCATCGCGGGGGCATCGGGCGGCAGGCGCGCAGCATAGCGCGGGCGTGTGGCGGCGCGATGATGCGGATGTGCGCGGCAAGCCAACGCGCTACGGCACCCACAAAAAACCCCGGCAGTGGCAGGGCCACAACCGGGGTTGGAATGCTGGAGCGGGCGATGGGAATCGAACCCACGTCAGTAGCTTGGGAAGCTACAGCTCTACCATTGAGCTACGCCCGCAGTGCAGGGTGGAATCTTATGCGCAGCAGCCGGTGTTGCGCAATGGCGGCATGCCGCCGTGGGGTCAGAGCCGTTTCCAGGCGGAAACGGATCCGACCCCGGGCGTGTTGGGGTCAGATCCCTTTCCAACCGGAAAGGGCTCTGACCCCGCCTTGCATCAGAAGCTGCCGCTGAAGCTGGCGAACACGGTGGCGTCCATCGCACGCTTCTGCAGCGTGGTGGCGCTGATGCCGACGTTGCTCTGCAGGCCGAACAGTTCCATGCGCGCGCCCAGGATGGCGGTGGCATAGTTCTTGTCGAAGTTCATGCCCGGCACACGGTACATGCCCACGTCCGGCAGGCTCTGCACCCAGGCGCTGGCCTGCTGGGTGTCTTCGAACTCGTGGTCGTAGGTCAGCTGCGCGTACGGCTTGACGGCGCCGCCGTCGAAGCGGGCCTGCCAGCCGATACGGCCCACGGTGGAGTCGACATCCTGCTGGCCGTAGCCCAGGCCGGTGGCCAGGGTGTTGGCGTCGGCGGTTTCGGTGTAGCTGTCGATCTTCACCTTCTGCCAGATGACCGAGGCGATCGGGCCGTGGCGGAAGCCGCCTTCGGTGCCGAACTCGTAGCCCGCGTTCAGTGCCGCGGTCAGGTTGCTGCCGTCCGGCGAGCCGCCGTGTTCGCGGGTGGCCGGGCCCAGCTGGACCTTGCGGTTCACGTCATACGACAGCCAGGTGTAGCTGACCTGGCCGTTCACCCACACGCGCTCGCCGTACCAGCCTGCGAACAGACCGGCGGTGGTGTCCTTCTGGGTGAAGTCGCCACGGCTGTTGCCGAAGTCGGCGTCCATGCGGCCGAAGCCGGCGAAACCGCCCACCACCATGCCGTCACGTGCCCAGTCGATACCGGCCAGGCCGGCCGGGGCCATGCCGTCGTACACATCGGCGTGGTCGTAGCGCTGCATGTCGCCGCGCAGGCCACCCCACCAGGACAGCCCATCGGCCGGACGACCGCTCTGGTGCAGGCTGACCTGGTCGGCGCGCGAACGGCCGATGGTCTGCGCCGAGTGGCTCAGCACCTGCTGCAGGCGCGGGCCTTCCAGGATGGAGAGCGCGTACTGGCCCAGCATCTGGTGCGCGCCGGCAGTCGGGTGCACGTCATCGGCGAACAGGTACGTGTTGGCCGCGTCCGGGCTCGCATACGCCAGCGGGCTGCAGGTCAGCGACGAGGCCACCAGGCAGGCGCGGCCGGTGACATTGCTGAAACCGTACATGCCCGGGCTGGCGATGATTTCGTGCAGCAGGGTGTAGGTATCGAGCGGAATGAAGTCGATGCCGGCCTGCTTCAGGCCGCCGTACAGGGCGCTGTTATAGGCATTGGACAGCGAGGTGCCCAGCGCCTGGCCCGCAGCGCCGCGGTCGATGAACCCCGGGGTGATGCCCACGTCGGGCAGGTTCGGCACCATCACGTACTGGGCACCGGCCTGCTTCAGCGACGACACGATGCCGATCTGGTCGGTCACCGCCGCGCCGATGATGGCCGGCGCCTGCGCCGGGGTGGTGATGGCGAACAGATCGTTGGCGCCGCCCCACACGGTGTACAGCGAATTCGGGTCAGCCTTGCCACCGTTGGCGGCCAGGTAGTTGGCGGTCTGCGTCTTCAGCGACGGCACCGGCACGTTGCCGAACGCCGGCTGGGTCAGGTCGGTGCCCACGCGGGCGCCACCCACGGCGTAGTTGTCACCGGTGCGGCCCAGCCCGTTCGGGGTGGCATTGGTGCCGTAGTAGTCGGCCACGTACTGCGACCACACCCAACCCGGGTTGGTGGTGAACTGGCCCACCACCGGGCGCACTTCGGCCGGCAGCAGCGGGCGGTAGTAGCCACCGTCGGTCAGGCTGTCACCGAAGAAGACGGTGCTGTTGAACGGGGATTCGCCTGCCATGGCCGGCAGCGCGGCCAGCGCGATCGCGGCCGCCATGAGGGAGCGGATCGGGCGTTTGCTGAGCAGCATGTAAAAACTCCTGGGGGAAAATGTTGAGGACCCGGCGCACGTACGCCGGCGCACGGTGAATGGTTTCACCGTCCCGCCGATTGCTCACGCTGCGCCGCCGCATGAATTGTCGCCCGGATGGCGCCGCCATCGCTGTGCCGGAGGTGGCGTTGCGGAGGATTTGCAACGGTTCCGATACAACCGGCCCATCGGCGACAATGCGGCCATGAACATCCAGCTCAATGGCGAACCCCGCACCCTGCCCGCCGCGGCCACCGTCCACGACCTGTTGGCGGCCGAACACCTGCTGCAGCGGCGGGTGGCCGTGGAAGTGAACGGCCAGATCGTCAGCCGCAGCCAGCATGGCGAGCACGCGCTGGCCGACGGCGATGTGGTGGAGATCGTGCACGCTCTGGGCGGCGGTTGAGGCAAAGGGGTCGGATCCCTTCGCACAGCGAAGGGCTCTGACCCCCACGCATCACGCCACGGGTCAGAGCCCTTTGCCGCTGGCAAAGGGATCCGACCCTGCTTCCGGCGTGACCCCATCTTCAGGCGGATAGGCGATAATTGCGGCATGAACGTTCATGTCTCCCCTGATTCGCTGGTGATCGCCGGCAGGACCTACGGCTCGCGGCTGCTGACCGGCACCGGCAAGTTCAAGGATCTGCAGGAAACCCGCCTGGCCACCGATGCGGCTGGCGCCCAGATCGTCACCGTGGCCATCCGCCGTACCAACATTGGCCAGAACCCTGGCGAACCGAACCTGCTGGACGTGCTGCCGCCGGACCGCTTCACCATCCTGCCCAACACGGCCGGCTGCTACACCGCCGAAGATGCTGTGCGCACCTGCCGACTGGCGCGCGAGCTGCTGGACGGCCACAACCTGACCAAGCTGGAAGTGCTGGGCGACCAGAAGACCCTGTACCCGGACGTGGTGCAGACGCTGAAGGCCGCCGAACAGCTGGTGAAGGATGGCTTCGAGGTGATGGTCTACACCTCCGACGACCCGATCCTGGCCAAGCGCCTGGAAGAGATCGGCTGCGCGGCGGTGATGCCGCTGGCCGCGCCGATCGGGTCGGGCCTGGGCATCCAGAACAAGTACAACCTGCTGCAGATCATTGAAGACGCCAAGGTGCCGATCATCGTCGACGCCGGCGTGGGCACCGCATCGGATGCGGCCATTGCCATGGAGCTGGGCTGCGACGGCGTGCTGATGAACACCGCCATTGCCGGTGCGCGCAACCCGGTGCTGATGGCCAGCGCCATGCGCAAGGCCGTGGAAGCCGGCCGCGAGGCCTTCCTGGCCGGGCGCATTCCGCGCAAGCGCTATGCCAGTGCGTCTTCGCCGGTGGAAGGGGTGATCGGCTGATGACCAATCCCTTCGACAGTGCCGGTTCCAAGGCCCCGCCCAAGCCCTTCACCGTAAGCGAGGGCCGCCGCGAGGTGCGCAGCTTCGTGCTGCGCCAGGGCCGCTTCACCCCCGCTCAGCAGCGCGCCTTCGACGAACGCTGGCCGCGCTTTGGCATCGACTACAACGGCCAACCGCGCGACCTGGACGCGACCTTCGGCCGCCCGGCGCACAAGGTGCTGGAAATCGGCTTCGGCAATGGTGCCGCCCTGCGCTTTGCCGCCCAGCACGACCCGTCGCGCGATTACATCGGCATTGAAGTGCACGCCCCCGGCGTGGGGCGCCTGCTGAACGCGCTGGCCGATGACAACGCCGACCACGTGCGCCTGTACCACCACGATGCGGTGGAAGTGCTGCAGAACGAGATCGCCGACGGTGCGCTGGATGAAGTGCGCATCTACTTCCCCGACCCGTGGCACAAGAAGCGCCACAACAAGCGCCGCCTGCTGCAACCGGCGTTTGCGGAGCTGATCGTGCGCAAGCTGCGCCCCGGTGGCCGCCTGCACTGCGCCACCGACTGGGAAGACTACGCCGAGCAGATGTGGGACGTGCTGGACGCCACCGCCGGGCTGGTCAACCGCGCCGGCCCGCGTGGCAGCGTGCCGCGCCCGGACTGGCGCCCGCAGACCCATTTCGAGACCCGCGGCCAGAAGCTGGGCCACGGCGTCTGGGATCTGCTGTACGACCGTACCTGACCCACCACCGAGGACACTGCGCCCCACATGGATACCGCGCTGACGCTGACCAACGACATGAAGCTCGTGCTCGGGCTGGTTGGCTTCACGATGGCGATGTTCCTGTTCGAGCGCATCCGCGCCGACGTGGTGGCGCTGGTGGTGCTGGTGGTGCTGGGCGTGACCGGCCTGATCGCCCCTGAGGAAATCTTCGGGGGTTTTTCCGGTAACGCGGTGATGAGCATCATCGCCACCACCATCCTGGGCGCGGGCCTGGACCGCACCGGCGCACTGAACCGATTGGCGGCGTGGTTGCTGCGGCGCGGCCACGGCGTCGAGCAGCGGCTGCTGATGATGACCACCGCCATTGCCGGCTTGAACTCCTCGTTCATGCAGAACCCTTCGGTGATGGCGTTGTACCTGCCGGTGGCGTCGCGCCTGGCCGCGCGCACCGGGCTGACCCTGCAGCGCCTGCTGCTGCCCATTTCCGCGGCGATCGTGATGGGCGGCGCGTTGACCATGGTCGGCAATTCACCGCTGATCCTGCTGAACGATCTGCTGGCCTCGGCCAACAACAACCTGCCCTCCGGCCTGGCCACCATCGAGCCGCTGCGCATGTTCGCGCCGCTGCCGATCGGCCTGGCACTGCTGGTCGCTTCGCTGCTGTACTTCCGCTACTACGGCGACCGCAAGCTGATCGAGGAAGAGAACCTGGCGAACGACGGGGTGACCCCGGCGCGCACCGAAAGCTACTTCGCCAAGACCTACGGTATTGAAGGCGATGTCTTCGAGCTGGTGGTGACCGCCGAGAGCCCGCTGGTGGGCATGACCCTGGGCGAGGCCGAGAACCTGCACGATGCGCCGCTGCTGCTGGCGCTGAAAACCGGCAACGACACCCGGCTGGCGCCGCCGGCGGAAATGCGCATCTGGGTGGGCAGCGTGCTGGGGGCGATGGGCCCGCGCGAGCAGATCAGCGATTTCGCGCAGAACCAGTTCCTGCGCATGTCCTCGCGCCTGAAGCACCTGGGCGATCTGTTCAACCCCAGCCGCGCCGGCATTTCCGAGGCCGTGGTGCCGCCCACCTCGAACGTGATCGGCAAGAGCGCGGCCGATCTGCGCCTGCGCAAGGAACGTGGCATCAGCCTGCTGGCGATCAACCGCGACAAGCAGGTGATCCGCGAGGACGTGCGTGACGTGCAGCTGCGCGCCGGCGACATGCTGGTCTTCCACAGCATCTGGACCGATCTTGCGCAGGCCGCACGCAGCCGCGACTTCGTGGTGGTGACCGACTACCCGACCGGCGAGCAGCGCCCGCACAAGTTCAAGATCGCCATGGCGATCTTTGCCCTGACCATCCTGATTGCGCTGACCAGCAAGCTGCCGGTGGCGCTGACCCTGATGACCGGCGTGGCCGGCATGCTGCTGACCGGCGTGCTGCGCATGGACGAGGCCTATGCCTCGATCAACTGGAAGACGGTGTTCATGATGGCCGGGCTGATCCCGCTCGGCTGGGCGATGGATTCCAGTGGTGCGGCGGCCTGGGTGGCTGGGCATACCATCGACAAGCTGCCCACCGGCATTCCGCTGTGGGTGCTGGAAGTAGCCCTGGCACTGCTGACCACCGCGTTCTCGCTGGTGATCAGCCATGTGGGCGCGACCATCGTGATGGTGCCCATTGCGGTGAACCTGGCGCTGGCGGCGGGCGGTAACCCGACCGCGTTCGCGCTGATCGTGGCGTTGTCGGCGTCCAACAACCTGATGACCGCGTCCAACCCGGTCATTTCGATGATCACCGGCCCGGCCAACTACACCCCGCGCGAGATGTGGCGCGTGGGTGGGCCGCTGTCGCTGATCTACACCTGCGTGGTGGTGCTGATGATCAACCTGATGTTCTGATGGTTGGGTTTGTGGGCAGGGCTGCGCCCTGCACCCGCAGAAGCCGAAGCAACAGCAACAGCAACAGCGGGTTTACTGGGTGATGGCGGGGTGGGTCCGGTTGCGGGGGCCGCTGCAAGTACGTCCATGTAAGCTCGGTCGCCGCATCCATGCGGCTCACGCCCCCGCAACCGGACCCACCCCACCTTCGACAGATTTCTGCGATCTGCCAGAACGGCATCGTGCACCGCTTCGGTAGGTGTCGACCTTGGTCGACACGGTAGATCCACGCCGTGCGTGGATGCTTCTGTAGAGTCGAGCCATGCTCGACTGCTTCCGGCCCGATGGGGTCAGGCCAGGTAGACCTGCCCGTCGCGCACATCCACCGGCACCGCACGCAGGCGATCGCCCTTGCAAGGGCCTGCCACGCAGTCGCCGCTGTCCAGCGCGAACGAAGCGCCGTGCGCGGCACACACCAGGTGGCCTTCGCGGCTTTTCAGGAACTGCCCCGGCGCCCAGTCTAGGCGGCGGCCGGCATGCGGGCAGATGTTCAGGAAGGCGCGCACGTCATTGCCGTGGCGATACAGCACCACCGATTCGGCATCCCCCTCCAGCAGCGCTTCGACCTCGGCAAATGCCCCGTCTGCCAAGGCATCCAGTGCAATGAGGGCGGCGGCGGTGGCGGTCATAGCGAAAGCTCCAACGTAAAGCGCCATTCTCGCACGCCCGCACAGGTCGCTGGCTCTCACATGAACACAAGTCATTGATTGGTAATAAGCCGAGGCTATATTTAACGACTTTTTCACTCAATGACAGTGGCGCCTCCGGATACTGGCAGCTCGCTGATTTCAGCCTATCGAGCCGCCATGTTTACTCGCGCATCCGCCATCCACCAGTTCCGTACCCTGTTCGCGCCGCGCAAACCGCGCAACCCGCTGGTACGCATCGCCGTGGGCCTGCTGGGCCTGGCCATCCTGGCCGCCATGGTGTTCGTGGGCGTGTTCGTGGGCGCAGCGATGATCCTGATCGGCCTGGCGTGGAAGCTGCTGGCCTCGCGCAAGCCGGCCAGTGTCGGCCGTGCCGCCGACCCCAATGTGGTGGAAGGCGAGTACCGCGTGGTGCGCAAGTCGGCGCTGTCGTCGCCGCGCTGAAGCACTGAAGACACGCACCCGCTGACGGCGGGCCGCGTTAGGTTCTAGACTGCGGGCACGCCCTTTCTGGATGTCCGCATGTCCGATGTTTCCGATGTGATTGCCGCCCCCGCCGTGCCCCGGGTTCCCGTGGTGGGCGGAGGCAGCTTCCCCGTGCACCGCGTGTACTGCGTGGGCCGCAACTTCGCAGACCACGCGCGTGAGATGGGCGCAGCCGTTCCGGCCACCGACGATCGCGGCCGACCGATGTTCTTCACCAAGCCAGCCGACGCCATCGTTGTCGGCCACGACGATGTGATTCCCTACCCGCCCGCCACTGCCAACCTGCACCACGAGGTGGAGCTGGTGGTGGCCATCGGCCGCGATGCACCGGCCGGTGAACTGGCCGTGGCCGATGCCGAAGCACTGGTGTACGGCTATGCCGTGGGCCTGGACCTGACCCGCCGCGACCTGCAGGCCGCCGCCAAGGAGAAGGGCCACCCGTGGGATTCGGCCAAGGGCTTTGATGCTTCTGCGCCGATCAGCGAAATCGTGCATGCCGGCGAGGTGGGTGATCTGGCGGCACTGAATCTGTCGCTGGAAGTGAATGGTGAAGTGCGCCAGCAATCGCTGCTGGACCAGATGATCTGGAACGTACCGGAAATCCTGCACGAGCTGTCCAAGCTGTGGCAGCTGCGTGCTGGCGACCTGGTGTTCATGGGCACGCCGTCGGGCGTGGCCGCGTTGAAGCCGGGCGACCGTTTCAGCGCACGCCTGGAAAACGTGGCCGAGCGCCACGGCGTCATCGCTGGCTGACATCTGCTGCGTTACCCTGCGCCCTGTCCCCTCGCCCTGTGGAGAAGAACAACAATGGGAATGCTTACCGAGTTCAAGGAATTTGCGATGCGCGGCAACGTCATCGACCTCGCCGTAGGCGTGGTGATCGGCGCAGCCTTCGGCAAGATCGTCACCGCGCTGGTCGAAAAGATCATCATGCCGCCGCTGGGCATGCTGATCGGCAAGGTGGATTTCTCTGACCTGGCCTGGGTGCTGTCACCGGCCAGCATCGGCCCGGATGGCAAGGAGATTCCGGCCGTGGTGATCGGCTACGGCGATTTCCTCAACACGCTGGTGCAGTTCATCATCGTGGCATTCGCCATTTTCCTGGTGATCAAGGTGATCAACCGCCTGTCGCGCAAGAAGGAAGCCGCCCCGGCCGCACCGAAGGAAGAAGTGGTGCTGCTGCGCGAGATCCGCGACAGCCTGAAGCGGTAAGGTCGACCTTGCTCGACTTCGCCCGTCTGTAGAGTCGAGCCATGCTCGACTGGGCGGGACGATAATCAAGGTAGCGCCGGGCCATGCCCGGCGAGCGAAGCGGATCGTGGACCTCCGCCGGGCATGGCCCGGCGCTACCGCTTTGCCGCACATGGCCGGAAAACAGCATTCAGCCCCGGCATGACCTCCCACCCATGCGCCGCACTGAACGACTGTTAAGCTCCAAGGCTGATTCCCTTCCCGGAGCTGTCCATGCGTCGCCGCGTCCTTGCCATCGCATCGTCCCTCGCCCTGTTGGCCGCGCCGGCCTTCGCGGCGCCCCGCACCACCACGCTCCCCCCCACCTCGCTGGCCACGGCCGCGCAGCTGCGCGACCAGGCGCTGGCCGATGACACCGGCTGGAAGGTGGTCGAATCGCTGACCACCGAAATCGGCCCGCGTATTGCCGGCAGCGAGGCCGATGCCCGCGCCGTGGCCTGGGCCGAAGCCAAGTTCAAGGCCCTGGGCTTTGACAAGGTCTGGAAGGAACCGGTGACCTTCCCAAAGTGGGAGCGCCGCAGTGAACACGCTGCCGTAACCGGCAAGAATCCGCAGCCGCTGCAGATCACCGCGCTGGGCGGCAGCCCCGGCGGCACCGTGGAAGCCGAGGTGGTGCGCTTTGCAGACCTCGCCGCCCTGCAGGCTGCGCCGGCCGGTTCGCTGAAGGGCAAGATCGCCTTCGTTGACTACCAGATGCTGCCGTTCCGCGATGGCCGCGATTATGGCCGTGGCGGTGCGATCCGCAGCAAGGGCCCGTCCGAGGCCATCCGCAAGGGCGCGGTTGGCTTCCTGATGCGCTCGGCCGGTACCGATTCGCACCGCGTGCCGCACACCGGCATCACCCGCTTCGACGAGGGTCTGACCCCGGTGCCGTCGGCCGCCCTGTCGGTGCCCGACGCCGACCAGCTGGCACGCCTGCTGGCCCGTGGCAGCACCACGGTGAAGGTAGCGCTGGACTGCGGCTGGGATGGCACGGCCACCTCGTACAACGTGATCGGTGAGATCACCGGGCGCAGCCTGCCCAAGGAAGTGGTGGTGATCGGCGGCCATCTGGATTCGTGGGACCTGGGAACCGGCGCGGTGGATGATGGCGCCGGCGTGGGCATCACCATGGCCGCCGGCCATCTGATCGGCCAGCTGAAGCAGGCGCCGAAGCGCACGATCCGGGTCATCGCCTTCGCCAACGAGGAGCAAGGCCTGTACGGTGGCAAGGCGTACGCAGAAGCGCATGCCAAGGACGTGGCCCTGCACCAGCTGGCCGCGGAGAGCGACTTCGGCGCTGGGCGCATCTATGCGTTCAACACCGGCTCGCCGAACCCGGAAGGTTCGCGCGAAGCAACCAGGCAGATTGCCGAGGTAATGAAGCCGCTGGGCATCGAGTACCAGGCCGACAAGGGCGGCCCGGGCCCGGACGTGGGTCCGCTGGCGGCCAAGGGCGGTGCGTGGGCGTGGCTGGCACAGGATGGGTCGGACTACTTCCACCTGCACCACACCGCCGACGATACGCTGGACAAGATCGACCCGAAGGCGCTGGCGCAGAACGTGGCCGCGTACACGGTGTTCGCCTATCTGGCCGCCGAGGCCGATGGCAGCTTCGGCAGTGAAGCCAAGGCAACCACGCCGCCGAGCGAGTGATGCGGTGATGTGATGGGGTCAGAGCCCTCGCATGCGCGAGGGATCCGACCCCGGTCGCAGTGAAGTCACGGGGTCAGACCCCTCGCCTTGGCGAGGGCTCTGACCCCGCTTTCGTTCAGGTCTCCCAGACCCGAGTGTTGCGCACGCCGATTGCCTGCGGATTGAACAACGGATCACGCTGCCTGCGCTTCTGCTGCTCGTAATCCCGCAGTGCAGCCAGCGCAGGCTTCTGCAGCAGCACGATGGCGATGATGTTCAACCAGCTCATCATGCCCACGCCGATATCGCCCAGCGACCAGGCCACGGTGGCGCTGTTCATGGCCGAATACCCGGTGGCAGCCAGGAACAGGAACTGGAACACCACCACCACCCCTGCACTGGGACGGTCGCGGAACAGGTAGCTGACGTTGGTTTCGGCCATGTAGTACAGCGCCAGGATGGTGGTGAAGGCGAACGGCAGGATCGCCAATGCTACGAACGAGCGACCGAAGCCCGGCAACGCCGATTCCACCGCGTGCTGCACGAAGCGCGGCCCGGCCTCGACACCGGGCAGATTGGCGAACAGCAGGCGTGCCTCGTCGGGCACACCATTCACGGCCGGGTCGTAGACGTTGTACAGCCCCGTCGACAGGATCAGGAAAGCGGTCGCGCTGCACACCACCATGGTGTCGATGTAGACCGAGAACGACTGCACAAGCCCCTGCTTGACCGGGTGCGAGACTTCCGCCGCCGCGGCCGGATGCGCGCCACTGCCCATGCCGGCCTCGTTGGACAGCACGCCACGACGCACGCCCCACTGGATGGCGGTACCGATCATCGCGCCGAACGCCGCATCCACGCCGAACGCGCTGCGCAGCACCAGGGCGAAGACCTCCGGGACCTTGTCCACGTTGATGACCATCACCACGCCTGCAACCAGCAGGTAGGCCACGGCCATGATCGGCACCACCCACTCGGCTACCCGCGCGATACGGCGCACGCCGCCGTACAGCACGACCGCCAGGATGAGCAGCAGCACCGCCGTGGTACCCGCCACCGGAATGCCCCAGGCCTCGTTCACCGCGCTGGTGATGGCGTTGGACTGCGTGCCCGCCAGCATCGCCCCGGCCATCACCGTGACCAGCGCGAACAGCACCGCATACCAGCGCTGGCCCAAGCCTTTTTCGATGTAGTACGCCGGACCGCCGCGATACTGGCCGCTGGCATCGCGCTCCTTGTAGATCTGTGCCAGCGTCGATTCGATGAAGGCGCTGGAGGCGCCGAGGAAGGCAACGATCCACATCCAGAAGATGGCGCCGGGTCCACCGAAGGCGATGGCCATGGCGACACCGGCGATGTTGCCGACACCGACCCGGCTGGACAGGGACAACGACAACGCCTGGAACGGTGAGACGCCCGCGGAGGAGCGCTCGTGGCGGAACATCAGCCGCAGCATGTCCGGCAGTGCGCGCAGCTGGATGAAACGGGTACGGATGCTGAAGTACAGGCCGGCCAGCAGGCACAGCACCACGAGCAGTGGGCTCCAGACCACGCCCAGCACGCTGTTCACAACGGATTCGACAGTCATGACACGCCCCTCAGAAGAACACGCCCAGGGCGACCTGGGGGCTGATGACGCGACCGGTGTTGCGCCCAGCGACGGTGAACTCCACCCCGGCGATCAGGCCCAGCGACGGGCTGAAGTGGTACTCGACCGCCGGCGCCAGGGACAGCGAGCGACTGGCCGGGCGAAGTTCATTGATATGACGCCCGCTGCCGTCGGCAGTGGGAGTGAAGCCGATCAGGCGCTGGCCGGTTTCGCGGCTGGCGGCGACTTCCATCACGCCGACCCAGCGGTCGTTGAAGCTGTATTCGCCGGCCACCGAGAGCCCCAGTACCGAGCCACGTGCGATGTGGCCCTGGAAGCCCGCTTCGGTGCCGTAGATGCTGGCGCCGGACAGCGCCGTGCGCGCGGGCGCAGGCCCGGCCATCAACTGACCACGCCAGCGCAGCGGCCGCCCGTTCGGCATCCACACCACCTGCTGCACGCCCAGCGCCAGGGTGGTGCGCTGCACGCCATCTCCCTGCGCATCGAGTGGATTGCCGCTGATGCGGTCGTGGCTGCCGGTGCTGAAGCGCTGCGTCAGCGCCAGCGATACCGCGGGCCGGGTGCCATCGGCGTTCGGCGCCTGCAGCAGGTACTGCAGCCGGGCAGTCGTATCGCCAGCCCGGAAGCCGCTGCTGTGCCCGTTGCCGGATTCGGCGCGTGAGGCGCTGAGGTTGACCTGGCCCATCAGGCGGTCGCTGAAGCCGTACATGACCGGCAGGACCACTGCCCACGCGCCACTGTCCTGCGCGCTGCGCTGGCGCTTGCCGTCCGCATCGTAGTGCGCGTTGCTGTCGACACGCACCAGGTAGGGTTCGAGGAACCAGCGGCCCTGTGGCAGGCCGGCGGGATTGGGGGTGATGAGCGGGCCCATGAAGTTGACGTTCTCCAGGCTGTGCTCGCTGGCCCCAGCAGGGGCGCAGGCCAGCGCACAGACCAGCATCACGGACACGGACAGGGTGCGTTGCAGGTAGGACATGACAGCCACTCCGGGAACAACGTGGGATGGAGTTCCACCCTGCGTCGCCAGAAATGGCAGACCAATAAGGAAAGTTTCAAATGACCAGCAGGCATTGCGAATTGCAAAGCGTGCTTGGCAACTGCCTGGGGTCGGATCCCTCGCCTACGGCGAGGGCTCTGACCCCGACCCGGCAACTCAGCCGCGGCGGCTGGCCCACTGCGCCAGCAGTACCGCCGTGGCGGATGCGACGTTGAGGCTTTCCACCGCACCGCTGCCGGGAATCGAGACCTGCTGATCGCACTGGCTGGCCAGTTCGCGGTCCATGCCTTCGCTCTCGGCGCCCATCACGTACACCAGGCGTGCCGGCAACGTCGCGCGGAACACGTCTTCGCCGCCGTCCACCAGGGTGGCGGCCAGGCCGAAACCGGCCGCACGCAGCTGCGCCATGGCCTGCGCATCGTCAGGCAGCTGCACCAGCGGCACCGCTTCGGCACCGCCTTCGGCCACGCGCGCGGCGGCACCGGACAGGGCCAGCGTGCTGCCGGCCGGCAGCAGCAGGGCCTTCGCGCCAAAGTGTGCGGCCGAACGCAGGATCGCGCCCAGGTTGTGTGGGTTGCCCACGCCATCCAGCCACAACGCCAGTGCGGGCCCATCGCCCACCTGCTGCAGCCACTGCACCAGTTCCAGCGCAGGCGCGCGCAGCACGTCGGCCACCACGCCTTCGTGGTGGGTGGTGCCGGCCAGCTTGTTCAGATCGCCGTCTTCCACCACGCGGTAGCCCACGCGGTTGGCCACGCACCACTTCAGCAGCGGCTGCAGGCGCGGAATGCGCGCCTCCAGCAGGTACAGCTTGCGCAATGCCTGCGGGCGGGCTTCGAACGCGGCCAGCACGGCGTTCAGGCCATACAGGCGCAGTTCGTCATTGCCACGCCCACCGGCGCCTGCACCACCGCCACTGCCCTGCCCTTCCGGGCGCGGCAACGGTGTGGCGCGCGGCGGACGGGCGGACGGGCGGCGGTTGTTCCAGGGGTTGTTCACTTACACGGTCTCCTGCTTGCGCTGGCGCCAGAAATCGGCGTTCTTGATGCCCAGGGCATCAGGGTCGAACACCGGGTCCAGGCCCAGCTTCTTCTGTCGTTCGTAGTCACGCAGGGCCAGCATCGCCGGCTTCTGGATGATGAGGATGGCGATGATGTTCAGCCAGGCCATCAGGCCCACGCCGATGTCACCCAGCGCCCAGGCCAGGGTGGCGTTGTGGAAGGCACCGAACACGACCATGGCCAGGATGCCCAGGCGCAGCACCTGCACGGTGAGCGGGCGCTTCTTGTTGTGGTTCACATAGCTGAGGTTGGTCTCGGCCATGTAGTAATAGGCCATGATGGTGGTGAAGGCGAAGAAGAAGATGGCGATGGATACGAACGCCGACCCCCAGCCCGGCAGCACCGCTTCCACGCCCGCCTGCGCATAGCCTGCGCCTTCGGGAATACCGGCCAGGCCCTGGAAGATCGGGGCGGCGCCTTCCACCGGCGAATACACGTTGTAGGTGCCGCTGGCCAGGATCAGGAACGCCGTGGCGGTACACACCATCATGGTGTCGAAGTAGATGGCGAAGGCCTGCACGTAACCCTGCTTGGCCGGGTGCGAGACTTCCGAGGCCGCCGCCGCGTGCGGGCCCGAACCCTGGCCGGCTTCGTTGGCATAGATGCCGCGCTTGATGCCCCATTCGATGGCCAGGCCCATCATGGCGCCGAACGCCGCGTGGGTCCCGAAAGCGCTGTCGAAGATGATGCCGAACATTTCCGGTACGCGGTCGGCGTTGATGATCATGATGACGATGGCCATCAGGATGAAGCCAGCGGCCATGAACGGCACCACCACTTCGGCGAAGTTGGCGATGCGCTTGACGCCACCGAAGATGACCACGCCCAGCAGCAGGGCCACCACGATGCCGATGCCCAGCTTCAGCGCCTGCACCTGGTCCATGCCGAAGGCCTGGCCATCCAGCGGGCCGCACAGCGCGGTGCCACGGCAGGCGTTGATGACGCTGTCAGCGATGGCATTGGCCTGCACGCCGGGCATCAGGAAGCCGGCGGCGATGATCGTGGCGACGGCGAAGGCCAGCGCATACCACTTCAGGCCCATCGCCTTTTCGATGTAGTAGGCCGGGCCACCGCGGTAGCGGCCTTCGGCATCCTTGGTCTTGTAGATCTGCGCCAGGGTGCATTCCACGTACGAGGTGGACGCGCCGAGGAAGCCCATCACCCACATCCAGAAGATCGCGCCGGGGCCGCCGAAGGCGATGGCGGTGGCCACGCCGGCGATGTTGCCGATGCCCATGCGGCCGGCCATGGACATGGCCAGGGCCTGGAACGAGGACACGCCGGCGTCGGACTTCTCGCCCTTCACGGTCAGGCGGCACATCTCGAAGAAGCCGCGCAGCTGCATGAAGCGCGTGCGCAGGCTGAAGAACAGGCCGGCGCCCAGGCACACCACGATGAGTGCCTTGCTCCAGATGATGCTGTTGATGAAATGTACGGTTGCTTCCACGCGCGCTCTCTCCAGTCGGCGGGTTGGGGGACGTCCCGTCGGCTGGAAGGGACGGCACCGATTCTCCCTGATCGCGGACCGGTGCGATAGCGCCCGAAGCAATCCGCCGGGCATGGCCCGGCGCTACCCGCGGCGGAATCGGTAGCGCCGGGCCGTGCCCGGCGAGCGCAGCGGCACGAGCGGTGCGAACCAAGGTTCGCACCTACCAGACGGTAGCCGCAGCACTCTGGCTGTTCAAGGCAGCTGGGTGCGCACCCGGGCGAAGCGGCGAAGGTCGTGCAGCTGGCCGCGCTTGTACACCGCGCAGCGGGCCGTGCCCTCTTCACTGAAGCCGTTGGCCAGCAGCACCCGGGCCGAGCCTTGGTTGAAATCCAGGACCTCGGCCTGAAGCCTGAACAGGCGCAGCTGATCCATCACCCAAGGCGCGAACAGGCCCACAACGCGGGTCATCACGCCCTGCCCCCAATGCGCCCGGCCCAGCCAATAACCCAGTTCGGCGCTGTGCCCGCGCTCGGCGGTGCCCGGCTGGGCGCCGATGCTGCCGCAGGCGTGGCCGTCGATTTCAATGGCCAGGTTCAGCGTGCTGGCCGCCAGCACGCGGCCGGACAGGAAGGCCAGGCCGTCGTCGCGGGTGTACGGGTACGGGAAGCGATCGCGCAGGCCGCGCGATACCTCGGGGTCGTTGGCGTGCTGCAGCAGCGATTCGAGGTCTTCGGGGTGCCAGGGGCGAAGGATGAAGCCTTCGCCCTGCAGCCTGGGGGTCAGAGCCCTTTCCCGTTGGGAAAGGGATCCGACCCCGTCCGGCACCCCGCCGGTGTGCCGGTCAGGCATGGCCGCCGACCGAGGGCGATTCGGCTTCCTGCTTTTCCAGTTCGCGCTTCACCGCTTCGGGCGAACGGGTGTAGGGGGCCAGGCGCGCGTAGAAGGCCGGCACCACGAACAGCGACAGGAAGGTGGACAGGGTGACGCCGAAGATGATGACGATGCCGATGGTGCCACGGCTGGCCGAGCCGGGGCCACCGGCCACCACCAGCGGAATGGCACCGACCACCGTGGCGATCGAAGTCATCAGGATCGGGCGCAGGCGCACCATCGCCGATTCGATGATGGCTTCGCGCACGGTGCGCCCGTCGTCGCGCAGCTGGTTGGCGAATTCCACGATCAGGATGCCGTTCTTGGCGGCCAGGCCGACCAGCATGACGATACCGATCTGACTGAACAGATTCACCGTTCCGCCACTCACCCACAGGCCGACCAGCGCGCCGAGCACGCCCAGTGGCACGGTCAGCATGATGGTGAGCGGATGGATGAAGCTTTCGAACTGCGCGGCCAACACCAGATAGACCACCAGCAGGGCCATGGCGAAGGTCAGCAGCACCGCGCCACCGGCGCTCTGGTACTCGCGCGATTCGCCCTTCCAGTTGATCTGCGCGTACTGCGGCAGTTCCTCGCGGCTGACCTGCTGCGCCCAGGCGATGGCTTCACCCAACGGGTAGCCCGGCGCCAGGCCGGCGCTGATGGTGATCGAGCGCAGGCGGTTGAAGCGGTTCAACGTGCCCGCCTCGGCCACTTCGCTCAGCGTGACCAGGTTGGACAACGGCACCAGTTCGCCGGAGTTGGCGCGCACGCGGATCGCGGCCAGGTCGGCCGGGCTGGCGCGGCCATCGCGGCCGGCCTGCACCAGCACGTCATACTCTTCGCCGTTGTCGACGAAGGTGGTGACGCGGCGCGAACCCATCATGGTTTCCAGCGCAGAGCCAATCGCGGTGACCGGCACGCCCAGGTCGGCCGCACGCTGGCGGTCGATGTTCACCCGCATCTGCGGGCGCGTTTCCTTGTAGTCCGAATCGGGGCCGACCAGGCCCGGGTTGTCGGCCATGCGCAGCAGGATGCGGTCGCGCCACTGGGCGATTTCCGCGTACTCCGGCCCGCCCAGCACGATTTGGAACGGCTGCCCGCCACTGCGCACCAGGCCACCACCAACCTGGGTGCGCACGCGCACGCCACGCAGGGTGTCCAGCTCCTTCTGCAGTTCGTTGGCCACGTCCACGGTGTTTTCGCTGCGCTGGCGCCACGGCTGCAGGAACACGCTCACCCGGCCGGTGTGCATTTCCTCGCTGGCACCGAAGCCGCCGGGCACGCGCGGGTTGGCACGGGCGATGGTCTTGTCGGCGCCCACGTGCGGGGCCAGCAGTGCTTCCACCTGCTGCACCTGCTGCACGGTGTAGTCATAGCCGGCGCCTTCGGGGCCATCGATCATGATCTGGAACGAACCGCGGTCTTCGGCCGGGGCCAGTTCGGAGGGCAGGATCTTCATCAGCCCCCAGGTGGCCAGCAGCGCAGCGGCCATCACCACCAGGTAGATCCAGGTGCGATCAACGTGATGGTCCAGCACGCGGCCGTAACCAGCCGCCAGGCGATCCAGGTTGCGGTTGATGAAGCCATGCAGGCCGCGCGGTGCCTGCCCGGTATGCGGCTTCAGCAGTTTGGAGGCCATCATCGGGGTAAGCGTGAGCGCCACGAACGCCGACAGCGCCACCGCTGCGGCCAGCGCCACCGCCAGTTCGCGGAACAGGCGACCGGTATTGCCTTCCAGGAAACCGACCGGCAGGAACACCGCCACCAGCACCGCGGTGGTGGCGATCACCGCGAAGGCGACCTGGGTGGTGCCGCGCTTGGACGCGACCAGCGGCGGTTCGCCCAGATCGATGCGGCGCTGCACGTTTTCCACCACCACGATGGCATCGTCCACCACCAGGCCGATACACAGCACCAGCGCCAGCAAGGTAAGCAGATTGATGGAGAAATCGAACGCGTACAGCGCGATGAACGCAGCCACCAGGCACACCGGCACCGTCACTGCCGGAATCAATGCGGCACGGAAGCTGCCCAGGAACAGCCAGATGACTGCCAGCACCAGCAGCATCGCCTCCACCAGGGTGGCGTAGACGCGGTCCACCGCCGCTTCGATGAAGGTGGTGTTGTCGAAGGTGACCACGATCTGCGTGCCTTCGGGCAGCGTGGCGGCGACCTTTTCTGCTTCCGCGCGCGCGGCGCGGGCCACGTCCAGCGAGTTGGCGGTGGAGGTCTTGACGATGCCCAGGCCCACGCCCGGTTCACCGTTGCTGCGGAAGTAGGCACGGCGTTCAGCCGAGGCCAGTTCGATCTTCGCCACGTCGCCCATGCGCACCACGTAGCCGTCGGCGCCCTTGCCCAGTGGAATGGTGGCGAAGTCTTCGGGTTTGACGTAGTTGCGCTCCACGCGCAGGGTGAAATCGCGGTCGGCCGATTCGATGCGGCCGGCCGGCAGTTCCACGTTCTCGTTGCGCAGGGCGGTTTCCACATCGCCGGTGGTCAGCCCGCGCGCGGCCAACTGGTCGCGGTCCAGCCAGATGCGCATGGCGTAGCGCTGGCGGCCGCCGATGCGCACCTGGGCCACGCCATCCAGGCTGGAAAAGCGATCGACCACGTAGCGGTCGGCGTAGTCGCTCAGTTCCAGCGTGTCCATGGTGGTGGAGGACATGTTGAACCAGATGATCGGGTCGGCATCGCTTTCCACCTTGGCGATTTCCGGCGGACGCGCCTCTTCGGGCATGCGGTCGGCCACGCGGCTGACGGCATCGCGCACATCGTTGGCGGCCGCTTCGATATCGCGGTTGGAGGTGAATTCGATGCTGACCTGCGAACGCCCGTTGGTACTGCGCGCGTTGATGGTGTCGATGCCTTCGATACCGGCCAGCGCGTCTTCCAGCACCTGGGTGATGCGGCTTTCAATCACCGCCGCCGAGGCGCCGGTGTAATCGACCGACACCGAGACGATGGGCGGATCGATGGCCGGCAGTTCGCGCAACGTCAGGCGGGTGAAGGACATGATGCCCAGCACCAGCAGCAGCAGGCTCATCACCACGGCAAACACCGGCCGCTGGATGGAGATGTCCGAAAGCTTCATCCGCCCTGGCCCTCGGCCGCGGCCGGGGTGGCTTCAGCCGGCGCGGGCGTTCCGTTGGCGGGGGCCGCATCGGTGGCCGCCACCTTCAAGCCGGGGCGCAGCTTGCCGGTACCATCAACCACGATGCGCTGCCCGGCCTGCAGGCCCTGGCGGATTTCCACCACGCCCGAGCGCCGCGCGCCGATCACCACGTCGGCACGTTCCACTGTGTCGTCGTTCTTCAGCCGGTACACATACGAGTCGCGCCCGACCTGCACCACGGCGATTTCCGGCACCACCAGCGCTGGGCGCTCGGGACGGAACAAGCGCACGTCCAGCAACATGCCGGGGCGC
This sequence comes from Stenotrophomonas sp., assembly GCF_032056425.1. GTDB lineage: Bacteria > Pseudomonadota > Gammaproteobacteria > Xanthomonadales > Xanthomonadaceae > Stenotrophomonas. The sequence goes on along the minus strand of NZ_DAMBCN010000002.1, from coordinate 189,667 downwards.
AACGCGTGGTCGGCGTTGGCGAAGTCGGCGCGCACGGTCACCGCACGGGTGGCTGGATCGATGCGGGCATCGATGGTGCTCACCTCGCCTTCGAAGGTGCGGCCGGGCCAGGCCACGCTGGTGGCACTGACCTTGTCACCCGTGGACAACGCAGCCAGTTCCACTTCCGGCACCTGGAAATCGACGTGCATGCGCTCGATGTCATCCAGCGTGGCGATCACCGTGGTGGGGGTGACCAGCGAGCCGGGGCTGACCTGGCGGATGCCGAGCACGCCGGCGAACGGCGCGCGCACGCGGCGATCGCCGATTTCCGACTGCATTTCCGCCACGCGCGCTTCAGCCGAATCGCGGATCGCTTTCTGCGTATCCAGCGTGGCGCTGGACACCAGGCGCTGGGTGGCCAGTTCGCGCTGGCGCTTGTACAGCTGGTCGGCTTCGGCAAACGTGGCCTGGGCCTGGCTGAGCGCAGCCTGCTGGGCCTGGCCGCGCAGGGTCACGATGGGGGCACCGGCGGCCACCTGCTGGCCGCTTTCGAAATGGACCCGGTCCACGATTTCGCTGACCTTGGCAGTCACACTGATCGATTCACGTGCCTTGGCCGTGCCCAACGCCTGCAGGGTGTCATTCCACTGCGTGGGCTGCACCACCTGCGCGGTGACCGGTACGGCTTCACCCTGCCGGCGTGCGGCAGCCTCCGGCTTGCCTGCACAGCCGGCCAGGAGGGCCAGGCCGAGGCCAAGGGCCAGCGGGGAAGCGATACGAGCCAACATGCACAGTCCTGATTGATCCACGGCCGCCGAGTGTAGGCACCCCCCCATGAAATCGGTATGTGCCAAGCGTTTACCGCCGTGAAACCGCCACTGCGATAGCGCCGGGAACCCGTTCCATGCAAGGGTTGCCGCCGTGGTGTCGGCGTATGTCGGGATGTATCCAGCGCCCCCGCGCGCGCCGATGCCATCGTACAGTCAAACCTGCCTGGCTGAGGGCGCCAGGCAGGGGTCGGCCCTGGCGGGGTCCGACCCCGTTTTTTTTTACCCGGCGCATGGGTAGCGCCGGGCCATGCGCGGCGGATCAATACCGGTAGTTCACCTTCAGCCACAGGCTGCGCCCGGGCTCGTTGATGCGCACCGGATCGGCCGGGAAACCAAAGTCGGCGCTGCCGGCCAGGTTCAGGTGCTCGCTGTAGGCGCGGTCGAACAGGTTGTCCACGCCCGCGCTGACCTGCAGTTGCGGGCTGAAGCGGAACGCCGCATTGAGCGCGAAGGTGGCAAACCCTGCGCTGGGCCCAAGATCCTGCGCCACCACATTGCCCTGCCCGGTGGCGACCCGGTGCTGGGCGGCCACGGCCCGCAGCAACGCACCGGCACTCCAGCGCTGGCCCTGCCAGTCGGCGCTCAGGCGCGCTTCCAGCGGCGGCATCTGCGGCAACGGGCGGTGCGCATCGCCGTTCTCGCCCCAGGCATATGCAACGGTACTGCCCAGCGACCACTGCGGGTCCAGTTGCAGTTTCACTCCGGCTTCGGCGCCAGCGATGCGCGCGTCGATGTTGTCGGCCTGGCTGCTGCTGCCGATCATGCCGCCGCTTCGATAGGTGAACAGGATGTAGTCCTGGATCTGCCCGGCGTAGGCAGACACCCAGGCCTGCACGCGCGGCCCGTTGTACTGCACGCCTACGTCGAGCTGGGTGGTGCGTTCGGGCTGGATGCCGGCAAAAGCATTCACGCTGCCGGCCGGTCCGGCATCGGGCGAGAACAGTTCCCAGTAATCCGGCATGCGCTCGCTGTGGCCCAGCCCGGCGTAGGCGGTCAGGCCCTGGGCCAGCTCCTGTTCGTAGCGCAGGAAGCCGCTGCCCAACCACTGCCGGCGCTGCTGGCCAGCGGTGGGGTTGGGCATGTCCATCATCATCCCGCTGATCTGCGCGCGCGTATCTCGAACCCGGGCACGGTCGATGCGCAGTCCGCTGATCCAGCGCTGCGCGGTGTCCGCGCCCAGGGTCAGTTCAGTGAACACGCCCTGCCGCTCGAAGTCGGCATCACGGCTCCAGGCCGCGTTCTGGTAGGTGTTGCGGCCCATGCCCACGCGCCCACGGTGGCGGCTGTCCTCGGCATCCACGCCGGCCACCAGCTGCACGTCCTGCCAGCGCCACTCTGAACTGATCCGCCCGCCCTGGGTACGCCGATCGACATTGGAGGCCATCGGCATGGGCATGCTGCTGTCCGGGTTGGGCGTGCGCAGCGTGTAGTTGTCCATCACGTGGTCGGCTTCGTTGTAGTACACGTTGGCCTGCAGCGTGTCCCATGCACCGGGCAGGTTTCGCTTCTCGAAGCGCGCACCGAAGGTGGTGCGTTCGAAGGCCGCACCGTCCATGCCACGGCCGGCATAGCGCGCGATCGCGTCGCCGGCACCGGCCGACACTTCCAGCAGCGTATCGGCATCGGGCGTCCAGCCCAGCGCCACATCGCCGTTCCACTTGCGCCACTTCGAAGGCACGACATCGCCGTGGCCGTCCTTGTAGTCATCCGCTTCGGAACGGTTGCCGCTGGCGCGTACGTAGCCGGCGGGATTGCCCAGCGTCAGGTCCAGCACCTGGTCGTTGCGGTTGCGCGAACCGACCAGGGTACTTGCATCGGCGCGCACGCCCGGCGCCTCGAAGCGCGGCGTATCACGTTCGAAACGGATGGTGCCGGCCGAGGCCCCCGCACCCCAGCGCACGCTCTGTGGGCCCTTGATGATGGTCAGCCGGTCGAAGCTCTCCGGCGCGATGTAGGACAGCGGATTGTCCATGCGCGAAGGACACGCGCCGATCAGGTTGCCATCGTTGCTGAGGATGTTCAGGCGCGAACCGAACATGCCGCGCAGCACCGGGTCGCCATTGGTGCCGCCGTTGCGGATGGCGGAAAAACCGGGAACGGTCTTCAGGTAATCGGCGCCATCGCTGGCCGGCACCGGCTGCCGCGGCAGCCGCGGGTCGGTCACCCAGTGCAGTGGCGAAGAGGGTGCGGCGGCGGTCACCACCAGGGTATCGAGGGTGCGCGCTTCATCAGCGGGCGCAGCGTGGGCCAGCGAGGCGGCCACCGCGAGGCCGAGGGCAACTGGCAGGCGCGCGGATGCGCCCGCGGGGCGGGACAGGCTTTTCATGCAGACAACTCCAGGGTACGCACGCGCGCACGGCGCCCGGTCAGGCATCGTGCGGCGGATTGAATGGGAAATTCAGCGGACGATGGAGCGCAGCGGTGGGCCTCGCGCGGCATGCGCGGGCCAGTGTTGCGGTGGCAGCGGCGGCAGCAGCGGGGCGAACAGCACACGCGGCCGCCACAGCAGCGGCACCAGCAGCAGCGCCACGGCCAGCCACGGCAGCAGGCGCATGGCCAGCACGCAGTACTCGCAGGCTTCGCCGTGCATGGCATGCGGATCGGCCGGTGGGGTTGAATCCCGTTGCGCATGCAACGTGCCGTGTTCTTCAGCCATGCTGCCGTGATGCATGTGGGCGTGCATGGCTGGCGACATCTGATCCATCTGCGCATGCGCAGGAGGGCGATGCTCGGGCGCCTGCAGCGCGCGGCTGACCAGCGGCGCAAGCACCATCAGCAGCGTTGCCACGAAGGCAAGCTGCAGCAGGAGGCGCTGCGGGCGGGACAGACGGTTCACCGCGCTAGTGTAGAGCCCGCTCCAGGGTTGGCCGTGCGACGAACCGTCGCAGGTGTTGGGGGCTTTTCGGCAGGGCTGCGCCCTGCACCTGCTCGATGCAACGGCAACGGCAACAGCAACGTCAACGTCAACGTCAAAAGCGGCTATCCGTGGGTTGGCGGGGTGGGTCCGGTTGCGGGGGACGCCGTAAACCCGTCCATGGGGGCTTATCCGCGCCATCCATGGCGCGGATACCCCCGCAACCGGACCCACCCCGCCTTCGACAGACTTCCGCGATCTGTCGGAACGGCACGGGGTCAGATCCCGTTGCATCGCAACGGGCTCTGACCCCGGTTCTGCTCTTGATCTTGCTCTTGATCTTGATCTTCTTTTTTCTTCTCCGTGGCTGACCGCACACGGGAACTGTCAGAGGTCGGGCGGGTGGGTTGCGCGGGGGTGTCGGCCGCATGGATGCGGCTGACAAGCCTCCATGGATGGATTCACGGCGTCCCCCGCGCAACCCACCCGCCCGACCCAGCGCAGGGTTTCGCTTTCCGCGACCAACCCACAGCCGCGAGGGGCTCAGCCGTTGGCTGGAATCCTTACCAGCCTTCCAGCACGATCTTGCCCTTGGCGCGGTGGCTTTCCAGCACTGCGTGCGCGCGGCGCAGGTTGGCGGCATTGATGCGCCCGAAGTTCTCGCCCAGCGTGGTCTGCAGCACGCCGGCATCGATCAGCTCGGCCACGCGGTTCAACAGATCGTGCTGCTTCTGCATGTCCGCCGTCTTGAACAGCGGGCGGGTGAACATCAGTTCCCAGTGCAGCGACAGCGCCTTGCGCTTGAGCGCCATCACGTCCAGTTGGCCCGGGTCATCGATCAGCCCCAGCTGGCCCTGCGGTGCCAGCACCTCCACGATCTGCCCATAGTGCTGGTCGGTGTGGGTCAGGCTGGCCACGTGCTCCACCTGGGCGATGCCCAGTCGTGCCAGACCTTCGGCCAGCGGCAGGCTGTGGTCGATCACGTGGTGCGCACCCATGGCGTACACCCAGTCCTGGGTGTCGGGACGCGAGGCGGTGCCGATCACCGTCAGCTGGGTCAGCTGCCGTGCCAGCTGCACCAGGATCGAGCCGACACCGCCCGCGGCACCGATCACCAGCAGGGTCTGCCCTTCACCGCCGCCCTCGGCAACGCGCAGGCGGTCGAACAGCAGCTCCCAGGCGGTGATCGCGGTCAGCGGCAGGGCCGCCGCCGCCGCGTCGTCCAGACGGGCGGGCTTGCGGCCGACGCTGCGCTCGTCCACCAGCTGGTATTCGGCATTGCTGCCCGGGCGGTCGATCACGCCGGCGTAGTAGACCGCGTCGCCGGGCTGGAACAGGGTCACTTCGCTGCCCACCGCATCGACCACGCCCACGGCGTCCCAGCCCAGCACGCGCGGGCCTTCGGTGGCGGCGTTGCGGCGCACCTTGGTATCCACCGGGTTCACCGCCACGGCGCGCACCGCCACCCGCAGGTCGCGGGGGCCCGGCTGCGGCAGGTCCAAGTCGATGTCGATCAGGGCCTGCGGGTCATCGATCGGCAGGCCGGCGTGGGTGTAGGCAATGGCGCGCATGGCAGCGGTCCAGGGGGGAAAGGAATCCACAGCGTGCGCCGCGCGCGGCTCCCCGGAAAGGCGCAGAATCGGTCAGCACTTTCACTCCGACAATGAAAATGATCCGTTTCGACGATCTGCAGCTGTTCGTCCGCACCGCCGCGCTGGGCAGCTTCTCGCAGGCCGCACGCGAGGCCGACCTGCTGCCCGGCCAGGTGGCCGCCGCGGTGGCACGGCTGGAGCGTGAGCTGGACCTGCGCCTGTTCGTGCGCACCACCCGCAGCCTGCGCCTGACTGGCGAAGGTGCGCTGTACCTGCCCTATGCGCAGGAGGTGCTGACCACCCTGCGCGAGGGTCAGGCACGGGTACAGGGCGACGCGGCCGAACTGCACGGCACCCTGCAGCTGTCGGCGCCTTCGGATTTCGGCCGCAACCTGCTGCTGCCGTGGCTTGCGACCTTCCGCGCCGCCCATCCGAAGCTGCGCCTGCACCTGCGGCTGTCCGACGAGGTTGCCGATGTATTCCGCGACCCGGTGGACGTGGCGATCCGTCTGGGCCAGTTCGACGATGCCAACTACGTGGCCCTGCCCCTGCTGGAGGGCAACCGCCGCGTGCTGGCCGCCTCACCCGCCTATCTGCAGCGGCGCGGGGTGCCGGCGCGGCTGGAGGATCTGCGCGAGCACGACTGCCTGGCCTACCAGCTGGGTGGCCGCACCTACGATCGCTGGGCGTTCGAGGTCGAGGGACGGCGGGTGGTGGTGCCGGTGCGCGGCCCGCTGGTCTGCGACGATGCCGACGTGGTGCGGCGTTGGGCGGTGGCTGGTGAAGGCATCACCTACAAGTCGTGGCTGGACCTGCGCGAGGACGTGCTGCAACGTCGCCTGCAGGTGCTGCTGGACGGCGTTGGCAGCCCTGTTCCGCTGCAGCTGGTGTGCCCGCACCGCAAGCAGTTCTCGCCGGCGGTGCGGCAATTGCACGCGCAGCTGCGCCAGCACCTGCAACCGCTGCTGTCCGGGCTGCCCGGCGGCGACGGCGTGCCCCTGTCCCCCACTGCGGCTCTGGCCGACAATAACGGCCCCCCGCAACAACAATGAGCCAAGCCATGCCGTGGATGGGCATCCAGGACCTGTGGACGTTCCTGCTCGCCGTACTGGTGTTCCTTGCCCTGCCCGGGCCCGGCACCTTCACCCTGCTCACGGCCACTGGCCGTGGCGGCGTGCGCGGCGGCTACACCGCGCTGGCCGGGCTGCTGCTGGGCGATCAGATCCTGATGTGGCTGGCGCTGGCCGGCGTGGCCGCGCTGCTGAAAGCCAACCCGCCGGTCTTCCACGCGGTGCAGTACCTGGGCGCGGCCTACCTGGTGTGGGTTGGCATCAGCCTGCTGCGCACGCCGAAGACCGAGGGCGGTGATGCCGGCCCGATCCGCATGCAGCCCGGCCGCTATTTCCAGCAGGCGATCCTGGTCAGCCTGCTCAATCCCAAGGCCATTCTTTTCTACATGGCGTTCCTGCCGCTGTTCATCGATCCGAAGGCGCACCATGGCATCGCCACGTTCGCGGCGCTGGCCGGCATCATCTTCGTGGTCAGCGTGGCCTACTGCTCGCTGCTGATCGGCGCAGGCAACCTGGCACGGCGCCGGTTGATCCAGCACCCGCGGGTGAGTACGGCGTTGCGCCGCGTGGCCGGCCTGTTCCTGGTCGGCTTCGGCATCCGCCTGGGGCTGAACGGGTGATCCGGCTGCTGATGCTGCTGGTGGTGACCGCGCTGCTGGCTGATCCAGCGGCGGCGGCGACTGCGCAGGACCATCGCTGCCTGACGGGTGGGCGCGACAACAGCCTGCACCTGCTGTGGCGCTGGCTCGACGATGGCAGCGCCGATGTGCAGTACGCCGGGCAGCGCGGGCGCCTGCCGGTGCGCCGGATAGCGCAGGAGACCACGGTGCTGGACGGGGACCGGCCCTATCAGTTCGATAGCGTGTGGCAGGAAGACGTCAATGGCCACCGGAACGGGCGCTATTACCTGAGCACACAGGGTGCGCGCGTCTACAGTTTCAGCTACGAGCGCGCGAGCGACGGGCGACGCACGGCCTTCACCGAGGATGTTGATGCGTGGCAGGAAGACGGCTGCCACTGGCCGGGGATCGAGCCGTTGACCGTAGCGTCGAGCTTGCTGGACTGATCCGTCGCGGTAGCGTCGAGCTTGCTCGACTTATTTTCCGTGCCAGTCGAGCAAGCTCGACTCTACGACTCCTTCAGTCGAGCAAGCTCGACGCTACGGTGCCAGGTCGATTCCGCCACGCTGCGGGTCGACCACCGGCGCGGCGCCAGCCGCGGTCAGCTGCGCCAGCACCGTTTCAAAGTCGTGTTCGCGGCCGAAAGCATGTTCATCCAGGGTCAGCGGCAGCAGCTGCAGGAAATCGAAGCGGCCGGAGGGCAGCTGCTGTGGGCCGGGGAAATGCGGCGAGGGAATGAACACCATCGCCTGCAGTTCGCTGTCGGCACGGTCCACCGGCATGCCCAGCTTCAACCGGTGCCACGGCGCCAGCGGCCCGCCCGGCATGCGCGAATGGCACAGCAGCAGCTGGTAGGCGGTGAACCAGCGCAGGGTGGTCAGTGCCCATGGCGCTTCGTCGCGCGTCTCCAGCAGCAGTTCGACACCAAAGCCCGAATCGCCGTCCTCGTGCGCACCTTCCCAGGCGTTGGACAGGCCCGAGCTGACATACACCCAGTGCCGGCGCTCGCCATGTGGAGGGCAGGCAAACACGCCCACGTGCAGCCAGCGCGGATCAATGTCCTCCTGCTGGAACACCCCGCGCAGCAGGTCCATGTCCAGCGGGTAGATGCCCGGACCGGTATCACCGAAGTGCTGCTTGTACAGGGTCTCCTCGCGGATTTCCCAGCTGCGTTCGAGCAGGGTGTCGTCGTCCATGGGGGGCATCGTGCGTCCTTGGCGGTTGCGGGCGGGGCGGCAGGATAGCGCGGCCCCGCCCGTCGTTTCAGCGGTCCACCGTGGCCAGCACGGCCTGCGAGTAGCGTTCCCCGGCCGCCGCATGCAGCGGGAACACCGCATCCAGTCGAGCAAGCACGTCCGCGCCCAGCTGCACCTGCAGCGCGCCCAGGTTCTCCTGCAGCCGTGGCAGGCGCGTGGTGCCCGGAATCGGCACCAGGTGCGGACCCTGCGCCAGTACCCAGGCCAGGGCCAGCTGTGCCGGGGTGATCTCCAGCTCGGCGGCCAACCCCTGCACCTGTGCCACCAGCGCCAGGTTGCGGGCGAAGTTGTCGCCCTGGAAGCGCGGCGAACTGCGGCGGTAGTCGTCGGCCTCGAAGTCATCCGGGCTGCGGATGGCACCGGTCAGGAAGCCCCGGCCCAGCGGCGAATACGGCACGAAGCCGATGCCCAGTTCGGCGGTGGTGGCCAGCACCCCGTTCTGTTCCGGTTCGCGCGACCACAGTGAGTACTCGCTCTGCACCGCGGTGATCGGGTGCACCGCGTGGGCGCGGCGGACCGTAGCTGCGGAGGTCTCGGACAAGCCCAGCCAACGCACCTTGCCCTGTTCCACCAGCCGCGCCATCGCACCTACGGTGTCTTCGATCGGCACCGTCGGGTCGACGCGGTGCTGGTAGTACAGGTCGATGTGGTCCACGCCCAGCCGGCGCAGGCTGTCCTCGCAGGCGGCCTGCACGTATTCCGGGCGGCCGTCGATGCCGCGTGCCTGCGGGTTGCCCGGGTCCAGCTTCAGGCCGAACTTGCTGGCCAGGAACACCTCGTTGCGGCTTCCGGCTATGGCGCGGCCGAGCAGGCGTTCATTGCTGTGCGGGCCGTATACATCGGCGGTGTCGAGCAGGGTCACGCCACGGTCCAGCGCCTGATGGATCAGGGCGATGGCCGCGTCTTCGCTGCCGCGCCCGCCGTAGAAGGCGCTCATGCCCATGCAGCCCAGGCCCAGGGCGGACACGGTGGGGCCGGCGGGGCCGAGGGTGCGGGTGGTCATCGGTGCGGGGTTCATCGGCAAGTCTCCGTCGGAAAGATCAGGCGCGCGTCTGCAGGCGGGTGCCGCCGCTCATCAACATGCGTGGCAGTGGCATCTGCAGGAAGTCGTGCGGGAAGGACGGTGCAACGGCGCTGATCGCGTCCAGTCGTGCGATCACCTCGACCGGCAACTGCAGCTGCAGGGCGTCCAGGTTGTGCTCGAACTGGGCCAGCGTGCGGGCGCCGACAATGGGCAGGGCACCGGCTGCGGGGCGCTGCAACAGCCAGGCCAGGGCAACCTGGGCCGGGGAGTGCGTCAGTTCCTGGGCGATCTGCCGGACTTCATCGGCGATCTGCAGCGAACGTGGGGTCAACGCACCGTTGATCAGGGCGACGTTGCGGCGTGATCCACCCGGCGTGGCCTCCAGTGCATCGGTCTGGGCCAGATCGGCGGCGCTGTACTTGCCTGTCAGCACGCCGCTGCCCAGCGGCGACCAGGCCACCACGCCCAGGCCCAGCGCCTGCGCCATCGGCAGCAGTTCGTGTTCCACGCTGCGCTGGATCAGGCTGTATTCGATCTGCAGCGCCACCAGCGGCGCCCAGCCGCGCAGGTCGGCCAGGGTCTGCATGCGTGCGATCTGCCAGGCCGGTGTATCGGAAATGCCGGCGTACAGCACCTTGCCGCTGCGCACCAGATCGTCGAAGCCACGCATCACCTCGTCCACGCCGGTGGTGCCGTCCCAGGCGTGCAGGTACAGCACGTCCAGGTAATCAGTACCCAGCCGGCGCAGGCTGTCCTCCACCGAGCGCAGCATGCTCTTGCGGTGGTTGCCGGCGTTGTTGGGGTCGCCCGGCACGGTGGCCAGGGTGTATTTGCTGGCGATGACCAGCCGCTCGCGCCGGCCCTTGGCGAAACGGCCGAGCAGGGTCTCGGCGCTGCCGTTGGTGTAGTTGTTCGCCGTATCGACGAAATTGCCGCCACGTTCGACGTAGGCGTCGAAGATGCGACGGGCCTCGGCTTCATCCGCGCCCCAGCCCCAGTCGGCGCCGAAGGTCATCGTGCCCAGGGCCATCGGGCTGACCCGCAGGCCGGAGCGGCCCAGCAGGCGGTAGTGGTCGAGCGACATTGCAGATCTCCATCACGCAGGCGGTGCATCCGCCGGGGAAGCCAGCTTCCTCCTCTCGATCATGTGGATAAACTGCGTACAACCGGACTCACCTTGAAGGATGGCTTCACAATGGACGCCTCTGCGCCACTTACCGCCGTGGTCGCCTTCGTTCGCGTGGCCGACCATGCCAGTTTCACCCGCGCCGCCGACGCTCTGGGGGTGTCGACCTCGGCGCTGTCGCAGAGCGTGCGCGCGCTGGAAGCACGGATGGGCGTGCGCCTGCTGCAGCGGACCACGCGGCGGGTGGGCCTGACCGAACACGGCGCACGCTTCCTGCAGCGCGTGCGCGGCGGCCTGGAGCAGATCGACCAGGCCTTCGCCGAGCTGGACAGCGCGCGCTCGGTGCCGGCCGGGCTGCTGCGGGTGACCTTGCCGCGCATCGTCGCCGATCGCATGGTGCTGCCGCGGCTGCCCGATTTCCTCGCCCGCTACCCGCAGGTGCAGGTGGAACTGTGCGTGGACCCGGCGCTGACCGATCTGGTCGCCGAGGGCTTCGACGCTGGCATCCGCCTGGGCGAATCACTGGCGCAGGGCATGATCGCGGTGCCGGTTGGACCGCCCGAGCGACAGGTGGTGGTGGCCACGCCGGCCTACTTCGAACGCCACGGTGTGCCGCAGACGCCGCACGACCTGCAGGACCATGTCTGCATCGTGCACCGGCTGGCCAACGGCCGGTTGATGCCCTGGGAATTCAGCCGCGAGGGCCACGACCTGGAGGTGGAAGTGACCGGGCGGCTGGTGTTCAACGATGCCGGCGTCGCCCATCGCGCCGTGCTGGATGGTCTGGGCATGGCCCAGGGCTTCGCCTCGCTGGTGGCCGACGACATTGCCGCCGGCCGCCTGCGCAGCGTGCTGCAGGACTGGCAGCCACCATTCCCCGGCTTCCACCTGTACTACCCGGCGCGCGAACAGATGCCGCCCAAGCTGCGGGTGTTCATCGACCACCTGCGCGCGGCCATGGATGACCGGTAGCGTCGAGCTTGCTCGACTGTTCTGCACAGTCGAGCAAGCTCGACGCTACCCACCCGAAGCCATCGGGCGTGACCGGGTGACCGTTTATGCCGATTCCGGCACCCTGATCGGGCCACAGCGCGCGGCATGGCGGGTATGACCCCCGTCAGTGGTAATGCTGCGCTGCGTTGGGTCACACTCGGGAACTTGTCGTTCCAAGTCATCCCCTTCCGAGGCCTGCATGTCCCTGCTCCGGCGCAAGACCCTAGATTCCGTCACCCAGCATGAAGCCGGCCGGCGGCTGGTCCCGACCCTCAGCTGGCCGCACCTGATCGCTCTGGGCATCGGTGCCATCGTCGGCACCGGCATCTACACGCTCATCGGCGTGGGCGCCAACCTGGCCGGTCCTGCGGTGCTGATCTCCTTCGCCATCGCCGGTGCGGTCTGCGCCTGCGCGGCGCTGTCCTATGCCGAGCTGTCCACGATGATGCCGGCCGCCGGCAGCGCCTACACCTACAGCTACAGCGCGCTGGGCGAGGTATTCGCCTGGGTGGTGGGCTGGAGCCTGATCCTCGAATACTCGCTGGTGGTCAGTACGGTGGCGGTCGGCTGGTCCGGCTACTTCGTCGGCTTCCTCGAATGGGCGCATACGCAGTTCGGCTGGAACATCACCCTGCCGGCCGCACTCGCTGCGGGCCCGCATGTCGCCGGTGGCGTCATCAACCTGCCGGCAATCGTCATCACCTGGCTGGTCGCACTGATGCTGATGGCCGGCACCAAGGAAAGCGCCACGCTCAACGCCATCCTGGTGGTGTTCAAGCTGATCGCGCTGGCGATCTTCGTGGCCGTCGCCCTGCCCGCCTTCGACAGCGCCAACCTGCAGCCGTTCATGCCGTACGGGTTTGCCAAATCGATGGGCCCCGATGGCGTCGAGCATGGCGTGATGGCGGCGGCAGCGATCATCTTCTTCGCCTTCTACGGCTTCGATGCAATCTCCACTGCGGCCGAAGAAACCAAGAATCCCGGCCGCGACCTGTCCATCGGCATCATCGGTTCGATGATCGGCTGCACCATCGTCTACGTGCTGGTGGCGCTGGCTGCGGTGGGTGCGATGAGCTACGCGGTGTTCGGCCACAGCGCCGAGCCGCTCGCCCTGATCATGCGCCAGCTCGGCCATCCGACCGCGGCCATGGTGATCGGCGTGATCGCGATCATCGCCCTGCCGACCGTGCTGCTGGCCTTCCTGTACGGGCAGAGCCGCATCTTCTTCGTGATGAGCCGCGACGGCCTGCTGCCGCGTGGCCTGTCCAAGGTCAACGCACGCACCGGCACGCCGGTGGCGACCACGCTGTTCACTGCCGTGGTGGTGTCGGCGCTGGCCGGCGTGGCACGCCTGGACGAGATCGCGGCACTGGCCAACGCCGGTACCCTGGCCGCGTTCACCGCGGTGGGCATCTGCCTGGTGGTGCTGCGGCTGCGCGAGCCGGACCGCGCGCGCACCTTCCGCACGCCGCTGGCCTTCGTGGTCGGGCCGCTGGCCGCGCTGGGCTGCATCTACCTGTTCATCAGCCTTCCGCACACCACCCAGCTGTACTTCCTTGTGTGGAACGTGGTCGGCCTGGTGCTGTACTTCCTGTACAGCCGCCGCAATGCGGTGATCGCGCGCTGATCTGTAGAGTCGAGCCATGCTCGACTGCTGTTGGCAGAAGCAGTCGAGCACGGCTCGACTCTACAAAAGCGCAGTCGAGCATGGCTCGACGCTACGGAGACGCGTAAGCCTGCGCCTGGCGCATCACCCGCAGCAGGTTGCCGCCCCAGATGCCGGCAATCTGCTGTTCGGTGTAGCCCTTGCGCAGCAGCCAGGCGGTGATCTTCGGCAGTTGGCTGACATCGGGCAGATCGGTCAGGCCGCCACCGCCATCCCAGTCCAGGCCGATGCCCACATGGTCGGGGCCGACCACGTTCAGGATGTGCTCGAAGTGGGCGAAGAAGTCATCCAGGCTGGCGTGGCGTACCGGATGTTCATGGTCCAACGCCTGCTCGGCCTGCTGCAGGGCTACGCCCTGTGCGATGGTCATGCCTTCCCAGCCCCCCATCTGCTTGCTCAGCGCTTCCTCGGCCCGCTTGCGTTCGGGCGTCTTGCCGGTATCGATCAGGTAACCGCCATAGGCGTTCACCTGGATCACGCCGCCGGCCTTGGCCAGCTTGCGCAGGCGCGCATCGTCAAGATTGCGCGGATGGTTGTAGACCGCCTTGGCCGAGCTGTGCGACAGCACGAACGGCACCGGCATCATCGCCAGCAGATCATCGAACACGGCATCTGAGGCGTGCGACTGGTCAATGACGATGCCCAGCTTCACCGCGGCGCGCACCAGGTCCTTGCCGGCCGGACTCAGGCCCTTCCACTCCGCACCCTTGGGGTCGGTGGCCGAATCGGCGAACTCGTTGTTGGCGAAGTGCACCGTGCTCAGCAGGCGCAGGCCGGCGCGGTGGTAGAACGAGAGCAGGCTGGGGTCTTCCACCAGCGGGCTGGCGTTTTCCATGCTGATGTAGACCACGCGCTTGCCGGCGGCCTTGATCCGCGCAGCGTCATCGGCGGTCAGCGCCAGTTCGAAGCGCTCAGGGTTGGCCGCCAGCATCTGCCGGATCTCCAGCAGCCGCTGCAGGCCATGGTCGCGCTCGGCCAGATGGGCGGCGGCGCTGCGGTCGCCCTGGTCGGTGTAGATCGCCCAGAAGCCGCCGTCCAGCGCGCCCTCGACCATCCGCGGGTAATCCACCTGCGAGAGCGCGTTGTGGTCGTGGCGCTGCTCGATGTCGAACCCGCTGCGGCCGAAGTTGGCCGGGGTATCCAGGTGGCTGTCCAGGGTCAGCAGGCGTTGCTGCAGGGCCTTGGCGCGGGCCAGTTCCTGCGCGCTGAACTCGATGGCGTGAGCGGACAGTGGCGCGCTCAGCGCCAGGGCAAGCAGCAGGGACAGACGGCGCAACGATGGCATGGGCTCTCACCAGCAACGGGAAGAACACGACCATAGCGCCGGGTCAGCCACTACCGGTAGTGCCAAGTGGGCGCGCGCACTCCATTACACTCGGCAACAGCCGCTATCGACAACGGCAGTCGCTACGCCGCGTCATCCCTGGAACGGAATCCCGATGTCCCATCCCGCCCCACCCCCGCTTCCCACGGCACAGCCTGTACCTGACAGTGCGCCGCTCAGCGTCGAGCAACTCAAGCGTGATGTGCTGCCGGCGTTGTTCGCTGGGCGCATCGACATCGGTCGCTACGGGCCGGCCGACCTGGCCAGCGCCAGTGCCGAGCCGGCCTGGCAGGAAGCCAGTGCCCACGCGCTGGCCCAGGCATTGGCCGATCTGGTCAGCCGCCTTTCCGCACACGACCCCAATGCGCTGCTGGAACGCGCTACCTGGTGGGAGCGGTTCACCGGTGCCGATATCGAACGGCGGCTGCGCCGGCGCATCGCGCTGGGCGGCAATGGTGACATGCTGTCGGAAGTGGAGCACCAGGCCGCCGCGGTGCGCGGCAGCGTCGACCGCTTGAACGCACAGCTGGATGCGCACGATGTGCAGGGCGCACGCCTGCAGATCTACATCGACGCGGGCGTGCAGTTCCTGCAGGAACTGCCGGCGGACAGCGGCGTCAGCGACGACCCGCTGGTGCTGGACCGCCCCGTGGAACGCCTGCAGCGACGGGTAGCGAATCTGACCGCGCTGCTGGCCAGCCATTCGATGAGCCGTATCCAGGTGCAGCTGGCGCGCAACCACGCCATTGAACTGCTCGACCGCTACTGCGAAACCGTGCAGATCCTGCTGCCCATCTGGCGGCAGACCATTCAGGCCCTGCAGAACAGCGACAACGCCAGCCCGCAGATGGTGGCGCGTGCGGCACAGGCCCAGGACCAATTGAAGCAGGCCCTGCAGCAGCTGCTGCGTACCTCCGGAGCACCGGCATGACCCCGTCCAGGCCCGACCCCCTGCAGGTGCCGGCAGAGCTGCAGCAGCGTGTTGAAGCGGTCCCCGGCCTGCGCGCGCTGTACCGGCGGGGTTCGTTCGCACGCACCCTGGGGCTGGCGTGTTTCGCGGTGCTGCCAGCCACGGCGCTGCTGTCGATGATGCTGCTGCAGGGCCTGACCGGCAGTCCGCCCTCGGCGCACGTACCGGCTGGCTACGGCAATGCGCCCTCGTCGCTCGCCCTGCTGGCATTTGCCAACCTCAGCATCGTGGGTGGCCTGCTGGTGTGGATGGGCTTCGGCCTGCGCAGGGTGCTGCTCAACCGTGGCGTGCGCCACTTCACCTTCTCGTTCGTGATCGGTGGGTCGGTGCTGGTCGCCCTGTTGGCGGGCAAGGGCATCGTCAGTCCCGACTTCAGCCGGTCAGAAGCCGGCGATGGCACCAAGCTCGACAGCACGCAGTTGCCCGCGCTCATCGACAGCCCGGGGTTCACCGCGCTCAGCCCGCAGTGGCAGGGCTACCTGCAGGCGCAGCGTTCGCTGGCACGGGACTCCACGCCCTTGAACAACACCGGCCTGGCCATTGCCCGCGGCGAGGACATCGGCATCGCGGTACCGGCGGTGATCCGCGCGCGTTTTGAAGCCAAGGCCCGGCTTCCCTATTCGGCGGGCAGCCAGGCGTGGCTGCGCGACCACTGGCTGCGTAACCGCGTGCAGCATGTCGTTGGCATGGTGATCGCCTGGTCCCTGCTGCTGCTGATCATCGCCGGCATCGGCCTGACCACCCTGGGCTACCACGTGCGCGGCCGGGCACGGGTGATCAACGGCCTGCTGCTGCAGTTGCAGGTGCCGCCGTCACCGGGTGTGGCACCTGTCGCGGCTAGCCATGCTCGACTGAATTGATCAGGCACCGAGAGTCGAGCATGGCTCGACTCTACAGGTCGGAATCAGTCGACCACGCGGCAGAACACGGCCTTCAGGTAACGCGATTCCTGCACATGGGCCATGAACGGGTGGTCCGGACCGGCGCCGGCCACCTTCAGGATCTGGATCGTGCGGCCGGAGAAGTAGGCCGCGCGGCGCAGCATGTCGAGGAACTGGTCCTCGGCCACCAGGCCGGTGCAGGAGAACGTGGCGAACAGGCCGCCCGGCTTGACCACGCCCAGCGCCAGCTTGTTCATGTCCAGGTACTTCTTCAGCGCGGTGATGACCTGGTCGCGGTCGCGGGTCATCTTCGCCGGGTCCAGGATCACCACGTCGTACTGCTCGCCGCGGTTGGCGGCGTCGCGCAGCCACGGGAAGATGTCGGACTGGACGAACTTCGGGCGCACGTTGTTCAGGCGCGAATTGCCCTTGGCGATCTGGATCACGTCTTCATCGATGTCGATGCCGACCACCTCCGAAGCACCACGCGCGGCCGCGTAAACGGCAAAGCCACCGGTGTTGCAGCACAGGTCCAGCACGCGCTTGCCTTCCACCTGCTGGCTCAACCACTGCCGGTTCTCGCGCTGGTCGGCGAAGAAACCGGTCTTGTGGGCACCGGCCGGGTCGGCGCGGAACTTGATGCCGTACTCGGTGATCACCGACGCTTCGGTGGTGGTGTTGCCGTGGAAGTCGAAGCTTTCCTGCTTCTGCACGTGTTCGTCGGCGAAGCTGTGGAAACGGCAGCCCGGGAACTGCTCGCGCAGCGCGTCGTAGATCCATTCGCGGTGGCGGAACATGCCGGCAGCGAAGAATTCGACCACTACCAGGTCGTTGTAGCGGTCGACCACCAGGCCGGACAGGCCGTCGCCTTCGCTGTGCACCACGCGCCAGGCGTCGGACACCGTGTCGAGCTTCAGCACCTCACGGCGCAGCGACACCGCCTGGGCGATCTTGCGCGAGAACCAGCCGGCATCGACCGGCACGTTCTGATCGGCTTCAAGGATGCGCACGGCAATGCGCGAATGCCCGTTGTAGAACCCGCGGCCGATGAATTCGCCATCAATGCCGACCACGTCGACGATGGAACCGGGCTTGGGGCGGACGGTCGGCTTTTCGACCAGCTTCTGGAAGATCCACGGGTGGCTGGAACGCCACGCATTCTTCAGGCGGACAACGGGCAAGGGGGTATTCATCGGCCTATTGTAAACCGGCAGCCAGGATCGGATCCCCAACGGGGATCTGACCCCGTCGGGCCGGCCATTTGACGGCGGGCCGGCCAGGCCGCAGAATCGGCGCCAGAAGGGGAGTAGCTCCCAGACGTTGTCGCCGTCAATTCGAGCCCGCAGGCTCCGGTGCAACGGCAATCCCACCCGCGTGGGGTTGCGAGCGAGACCTTCGCCGTACTGGCGAAGCTCTGTCCCTGGATCCCCCTCCCGATCCTCCGTTGCAGATCCTCGCCGTCCGGCCTGGCATTCATCTTTCCAACGGATATTCCCAATGCAGACGATCGGTAATGTGTGGATGTGGGGCGGCTTCGTGGCGGTGGTGATCATCGCCCTGCTGGTCGACCTGGTGTTGATGCGACACGGCGGACCGCACAAGGTCACCTTCAAGGAGGCCCTGTGGTGGTCCATCGGCTGGGTCGCCCTGGCCCTGCTGTTCAACGCGGGGCTGTGGTTCTACCTCAGTGAAACCGCCGGCCAGGTGGTGGCCAACAAGGTGGGCCTGGAGTTCCTGACCGGTTACCTGGTCGAAAAAGCCCTGGCGGTGGACAACATCTTTGTCTTCCTGATGATCATGAGCTACTTCGCGGTGCCGGAGGAACAGCGCCAGAAGGTGCTGATCATCGGCATCCTGGGCGCGATCGTGCTGCGTACCATCATGATCTTCGCCGGTAGCGTGCTGATCAGCCAGTTCCATTGGCTGCTGTACGTGTTCGGCGCCTTCCTGCTGTTCACCGGCTGGAAGATGTGGTTCGCCGCCGGCCAGGAACCGGATCTGGAAACCAACCCCGCGCTGCGCTGGATGCGCAAGCACCTGCGCCTGCTGCCGGGCTATGAAGGCAATGCGCTGAGCGTGAAGCGCGACGGCGTGCGCTGGTTCACCCCGCTGTTCGCGGTGCTGATCCTGATCGCGGTGACTGACGTGATCTTCGCCGTGGACAGCATCCCGGCCATCTTCGCCATCACCACCGACCCGTTCATCGTGCTCACTTCCAACGTGTTCGCGGTGCTGGGCCTGCGCGCCATGTTCTTCCTGCTGGCCGGCATGGCCGACCGCTTCCACCTGCTGCCGTACGGTCTGGCCTTGGTGCTGGGCTTCATCGGCATCAAGATGATGATCATCGACCTGTTCAAGATCCCCACCCCGGTGTCGCTGGGCGTGGTCGCGGTCATCATCGCCGCCACCGTGGTACTCAGCCTGAAGTACCCGCCGAAGGAAGACGCCGGCCAGGCCTGAGCCTGACCGGCCTGCAACGCGCGGCCGGCGGGATTGTCCCGCCGGCCGCGCCCACTCTCCCGCCGCGGTGGCCTTGGTTTCGCGCCAGCCACCGCCATTGCTGAAGCATGGACAACAACGCGCCCCTGCCCGCCGGCGACGTGCCGGCCCCCCGCACTGACCGCCAACGCATCGTGCGGGCGTTCAACACCAGCCTGGCCGCCGTGCTGGTACTGGTGGTCGTGTTCGCCCTGCAGGGCAGTTTCGACTGGCGGCCGTGGGCGGTGGCACCGCTGGAAGCCAAGGGCCTGCTGGGCCTGGTCGGCGGCCCCATGCTGCATGCGTCGGTGGAGCACATCGCCGCCAACAGCATCGCGATCCTGATCCTGGGCACCCTGGCCGGCAGCGTGTACCCGAAGGCGACCCTGCGCGCCCTGCCCCTGCTGTGGCTGGGCTCGGGCGTAGGGGCATGGATGCTGGGCAACCCGGGCAGCGTGCACCTGGGTGCCAGTGGCGTGACCCATGGCCTGATGTTCCTGCTGGCCAGCCTGGGCCTGCTGCGCCGCGACCGCGCGGCCATCGCCACCGGCCTGATCGGCATGCTGTTCTACGGCGGCATGCTGATGACCATCCTGCCGCATGCCGACGGTGTGTCCTGGCAGTCGCACATGGGCGGCGCCTTCGCCGGCATCATCGCCGCGCTGCTGTTCCGCAACGCCGACCCGCTGCCGCCGCGCCAGCGCTACAGCTGGGAAGACGAAGAGGACGAGGTGGAGCCGCTGGCCGACGACGAGCTGGAGCCGCCGTCGCCGCAGCGCGCGCCGGTGCTCTGGCAACCGCGCGAAGGGCAGGATTACGTGGTGATTCCGTTCCGCCGGCCGGAAGACCCGCGCGGTTGACCGGTGGCGGGGTCAGATCCCCGAAGGGGCTCTGACCCCACCCGCACGCGTCATTGCCCGGCAGCCGCCGCGCCCGTGCCATCCACCGCCTGCCGGCCCAGCGCCGGGTCGTCGGTGAAGAACGCATCGATGCCCGTCGCCAGGTAGGCGCGTATTTCCGCAATCGAACCTTCCGGGTTGCGCGCGTTGTCCGCGCCCTTGCGCAGGTTGCTGGCCTGAAAGTGGTTTTCCGGGCGGAAGGTGTAGGGAATGACCATCAGACCCGCCGCATGCGCATCGCGTACCAGGGTCGTGGGCGTGCCCAGCGCGCCATCGGCCTGCAGCGGGATGATCGAGCGCAGCTCCGGCCCGATGCCATCGGCATAGGTGGCCACCTGCTCTAGACCGGCGGGTGTCATCATCTGCGCATAGGTCAGGCTGCCGCCGGCCTTGGCGATGTCCGCCGGCTTCACCTCCCCCTTCCACATCAGCTGCAGAAGGCGGATGTTGCTGCCGCGCCCCAGCTTGCCGCGCAGGTAGCGCAGGTTGGCGGTCTCGAACGACTGGATGGTGACCGGGCCGACGTTGGTATACGCATTGCCACGCAGCGCGGCCAGCAGTGCGTCTTCCATCGGCAGGCCGATGGACTGGAAGTAGGTCGGGTGCTTGATCTCCGGCACCAGGCCGATGCCGCGGTTGGCACGCCCGGCCTGCTGCACCAGGAAGGCCAGGATCTCGTCCAGGGTAGCGATGCGGAACTGGCCATCGAAGGCGGTGCTGCGCAGCTCGGGCAGGCGCTCGCGGGTGTACAGGGTCTTCAGCTCGGCCAGGGTGAAGTCTTCGGTGAACCAGCCGGTCACGCGCTGGCCGTCGATCACCTTGGTGGTCTTCCGCTTGGCGAATTCCTCGTGCTCGGCCACGTCGGTGGTGCCCCCGATCTCGTTCTCGTGGCGGGCCACCATCACCCCGTCCTTGGTCATCACCAGGTCCGGTTCGATGTAATCGGCGCCATCGGCAATCGCCTGGGCATACGCGGCCAGGGTGTGTTCGGGCAGCAGCGCACTGGCGCCGCGGTGGCCGTAGACCAGCGCCTTGGGCGCGGTCGGGGTGGACGATTCAGCACTCATGGCCACCGATGGTGCCACGGCCAGCGACAACAGCAACGCACAACCCCACGACTTCACTGCGACGTCCCCAAACGGTCTGTGATGGCCGTCAGTATGCGGCGGGAATGTGACAGGTGGGGGAAGCACGGGGTCGGATCCCCGCAGGGGCTCCGACCCTGGCTTCTGGCCTGGGCCATATGCCAA
The DNA here is from genome assembly GCF_032056425.1 of Stenotrophomonas sp. Taxonomy (GTDB): domain Bacteria; phylum Pseudomonadota; class Gammaproteobacteria; order Xanthomonadales; family Xanthomonadaceae; genus Stenotrophomonas. Next base: position 168,852 of record NZ_DAMBCN010000002.1, on the reverse strand, counting down.
CCAAGGTTGGCATCTACCAGAGGCAGAGCCTATTTGCCGATGCAGAAGCTGGAGAAGATCCTGCCCAGCAGGTCATCGGCGCTCATCTGCCCGGTGATCTCGCCCAGCGCGTCGTGCGCCAGCCGCAGTTCTTCGGCGGCCAGTTCCAGGTGTTCGTGGGCCAGCTCGCCATCGGCGCGCTGCGCATGCTCCTGCGCGCGCTCGATCGCATCCACATGGCGGGTGCGGGCGGAGAACTCGCCATCCACCTGCTCGCCTGCCCCGGACGAGGCAATCGAGCGCAGGCGCGTGTGCAGGTCCTCCAGACCGGCACCGGTGGCGGCCGAGACGAACACACGGTCCGGATCGTCCAGCGTTGGCAGCGCGTCCAGCAGGTCCGACTTGTTGTGGATGTAGATCTTGTGCGGCACGTCGGCCACCGCCAGCCCCAACGCGGCTTCGCCGGCGGCCGGGTCGCTCGCGTCCAGCACGATCAGGGCCAGGTCGGTGCGCTCGATTTCCACATGCGCGCGGCGCATGCCTTCGCGTTCGATGGCATCGCCGCCGTCGCGCAGGCCGGCGGTGTCGACCAGGGTCAGCTCCAGCCCGTCCAGGCGGATGGTCTCGCGCAACGTGTCGCGCGTGGTCCCGGCGATGTCGGTGACGATGGCGCGTTCGCTGCCGGCCAGGGCATTCAGCAGCGAGCTCTTGCCGGCATTCGGCGGGCCGATCAGCACGGCATGCAGGCCATCGCGCAGACGACGGCCGCGCTCGGCATCACGACGCAGCAGGGCAAGATCAGCGCGCGCCTGTTCCAGTCCACGCCGCACCTGCGCGCCGCCCAGGGTATCCAGCGGTTCGTCGGCGAAGTCGATGGCCGCTTCCACGTGGATGCGCAGCAGCACCAGTTGTTCCACCACCGCATCGATGCGGCGCGAGAACACGCCGTCCAGTGAACGCCGTGCAGCACGCGCGGCACGGTTGTCACCGGCGGCAATCAGGTCGGCGATGGCTTCGGCCTGGGCCAGATCCAGTTTGCCGTTGAGGAAGGCGCGTTCGCTGAACTCACCCGGCCGCGCCTGGCGCGCGCCGAGGGCGATGCAGCGCGCCACCAGTTGCTGCAGCAGCACCGGGCTGCCATGGCCCTGCAGCTCCACCACTTCTTCGCCGGTGAAGCTGTTCGGCGCCGGGAACCACAGCACGATGCCGTCGTCGATCACCTCGCCGTCGGCATCGCGCAGGCGCGCGTAGTGGGCGTGGCGCGGGCGCAGCGTCGGCGCGCCCAGTGCGTTGGCGATGGCGGCCGCACGCGGACCGGACAAACGCAGCAGGCCGACACCACCCGCGCCGGGTGCGCTGGCAATGGCGACGATGGTATCGGTGCGGGTCACATCGTTCATGGCTCAGAGCTTCTCCAGCTGTGCGCGCGCCTGTGCGGCACCACTGCCCTGCGGCTGCAGCGCCAGGTAGGTGGTGTAGGCCTGCTTCGCCTTGGCCTTGTCGCCGGCATTGAAGTAGGCATCGCCCAGGTTGAGATGGGCGACCGCGCGCGACGGATCGATCTTCAAGGTGTTTTCCAGCCAGCGCGCCGCTTCGGCGTAGCGCTGCTGGCGGTAGTAGACGAAACCGAGGTTGTTGGCGGCCTGGGCGAAGTCCGGACGCAGCTTCAGTGCTTCGGCGAACTGTGCGGCGGCTTCGTCATACTGCTTCTCGCGGTACAGCTGCAGGCCGCGGTCGTTGGCCTGCTGCGCGCGCTGGCGGTCCGAGGCCGGGCCGGCGCTGGGTACCACCAGCCTTGCCTTGCCGCCCTGCAGGTCGGCCACGGTCACCGGCGCCTGGGTGTTCTTGGCGTCCTGCGCGGCGTCCACCTTGTTGTTCAGCGCGATCGCATCGGCGGTCAGCTGGCGGGTATCGGCGTTGAGGTATTCCTGGCTGTCCGGCACCTGGAACACGAACTCGCCGCCCTGCGAACCGGGCAGGCTGCCGAAGGCCGGGGTCTGCTGCGAAACCGCTGAGACGGCCGGCGCCACGTAGGCGGCCAGCTCGGTACCGGTGATCAGGCCATCGCCGTTCAGATCGCCCTTGCCGGCCAATGCCTGCAGCAGCACCCAGGTAAACACCGAGTGGCCGTTCGGGCCGGCATCGGCCACCTGCTGGTCAGCGCCGCCGGCAGTCAGCATCTGCCGCGCGCTGCGACGCGCGTTCTCACGCAGGAACGACGATGACGACGGACCACCACGGGTCAGCCCCAGGCCGCTGTAGCAGGCATCCATCACGAACATCACGTGCTTGGCCTGCATGCTCTCGGCGATGTTCTGGATGTCGGTCATCGCGATGGCGTCAGTGGCGAATTCCTTCGGGTCCGAATCGACGGGAATGATGTAGCCAAGGTCGCGACCCGAGGCGAGCTGGCGGGTGGCGCCGTGGCCGGCGAAGAACACGAACACGCGGTCGTTCTTTCCGGTGCGGTCGTCGGCCAGGCGGTCGTGGAAGGCGGCCAGGATGTTGTTGCGGGTGGCCTGTTCGTTCTTCAGCACGATCACCTGCGAAGACGGGAAGCCGAACTGCCCGGTGAGCGTATCGGCCACCGCCTGCGCATCGTGGCTGGCGTATTCCAGCTTCGGCCACTTGGCGTAGTTGTCGATGCCGACCACGATCGCCCACGATTTCTCGTAGCCGGTGGTGACGGTGGCATCGTTGCTGGCGCCCTTGCGCGGACGCGCAACGGTGAATTCGCGGCCGTTCCAGCCAGCGAACTGGTAACCCTCGGCGATCAGGCGATCGAGGATCTGCGGCAGCGCCTTCACCGCGCGGTCGTGGATATCGTGGAACAGGATGATGCCGCGCTGTTCCTTGTTCACCTGGCCCAGCACGCGCTGCACGATCGATTCCGGCACCGGGTCGGCCCAATCCATGGAATCGATGTTCCACATGATCGACTTCAGGCCCGCTTCGTTCAGCAGCTGCAGGCCTTCGGCATTGCGTGCACCGTAGGGGAAGCGGAACAGCGGCGCGCGCTTGCTGTCCACGTCCTTCAGCAGCGTATCGGTGTCCAGCACCTGCTGGCGCAGCGCATCGCCGGTCGTGCGCGAGAGCTGGGCGTGGGTCAGGCTGTGGTTGCCTACCGCATAGCCCTCTTCCATCAGGCTGCGGCTGATCTTCGCCATCGGGCCCAGCGTGACCTTGCCGTCGGCTTCCACCTTGCCCAGGTTGCGGCCCACTTCGAAGAACACGCCCGGCACGTCGTAGCGCTTGAGGATGGCCACCACTTCATCGGTATAGGCCTTGTGCGGGCCGTCATCGAAGGTCAGCACCACGGTCTTCGGCGGCAGGTCGCGGCCGAAGATCTCGCGGTCGCTGTCCTTCATCGACATCGGGTACGGCTCGATCACCCCGTAGTCGCGCAGGATCGCCTCGCGGCTGTAATCCTTGTGCAGGTGGGCGATGTAGTCGTCCCACTTCTCGCGCTTCAGGTCGATGGCGCGGGTGCGCTCGAAGCGGCTGAAGATGCGGGTCAGTTCCTGGTTGTAGTTGCGCTCGATCTCGTCCAGCGCGTCCAGGTCTTCGCCGATGCGCTGGTGCAGCTTCACCGCCGGCAGCGAGGAATCGGCACCGACACGGTCATGCAGGTCACGCAGCACTTCGCGGAACGCCAGGCGGTCGGCGTCGAACAGTTCCGGCGCCGATTCGATGTAGTCCAGCACCGTGCCCAGGGTGGCGAAGCGCTGCGGGCTGCCACTGCGCAGCAGGCTGTCGAACTGCGCGGCGATGGCGCTGCGCTGCTCCAGGCCATGGTGGAACAACTGCTGGCCGATACGCGTGGAGGTACCACGGTCGGCGGCGCTCTGCTGCTCTTCGTCGGCCAGCAGCACCACGATGCGGCGGTAGCCATCGAGCTGCTTCTGCAGCGCGGCCAGCAGCGGCGCGGCGGCCGGATCGGCGGCGGCGGCGGCCTGCGCGCTGGGCTGGGTCACCGCGCTCACCGGCGCCTTCGCGTCCTTGTCGCCGCAGCCGGCAACGACCAGGGTCAGCAACAGCGAGGGCAGGAACAGGCGGAACGACGACACTCGCGGCATGGCGGACTCGAAGGGGAGAAAAGCGGTGTGCGGGCGATTCTACGCCCCGCATGCGAGAAGCCCGCCTTGCGGCGGGCTTCTGCGTCGTTTGGGCCGGGTCGGATTATTTCTTCTTGACCGGGGCCGGGGCGGTGCTGGCGGCCACCGGCTCGCTGCCGTGGCGCTTGGTCATCCACCACTGCTGCAGCAGGCCCAGCCCGCCGTTCACCACCCAGTACAGCACCAGGCCGGACGGCATGAAGGCCATCATGACGCCGAACACCAGCGGCATGAACTGCATCATCTTCTGCTGCATCGGGTCCATGCCCGGTGCCGGGGTCAGCTTCTGGGTGAACCACATCACCGCCACGTTGATGACCGGCAGGATGAAGTACGGGTCGCGTGCGGTCAGATCCTGGATCCAGCCGAACCAGGGTGCCTGGCGCAGTTCGACCGATTCCACCAGCACCCAGTACAGGGCGAAGAAGATCGGCATCTGGATCAGGATCGGCAGGCAGCCGCCCATCGGATTGATCTTTTCCTTCTTGTACAGCTCCATCATCGCGGTCTGGAACTTCTGGCGGTCATCGCCATAGCGTTCCTTCAGCTGCGCGATGCGCGGCTGGAAGCGGCGCATCTTCGCACCGCTCTTGTACTGGGTGGCCGACAGCGGGTACAGCACCAGCTTCAGCAGCACTACCAGACCCACAATCGCCCAGCCCCAGTTGCCCACCAGCTTGTGCACCTGGTTCAGCACCCAGAACAGGCCCTGGCCGATCACCGCCATCATCGAGAAGCGGCTGTAGTCGACCACGCGGTCCAGGCCCGGCACGTCTTCCTTGGCGATCTGGTTCACCAGCTTCGGGCCCACCCACAGGCGGGCCTCGGTGCTGGTGGACTGGCCCGGGGCCACGGTGAAGGCCGGGCCACGCGCTTCGATCAGATCACGACCGGCCACCTGCGACAGCACGTAGTGGGCGGTCTGGTCCTTCTGCGGAATCCACGCGGTGAAGAAGTGGTGCTGCAGCATCGCCAGCCAGCCGCCGGTGATGTTCTGGTTCAGCGCACCATCTTCCAGGTAGTCCTTGAACGCACGGCGCTGGTACTTCTTGTCGTTGTCATACCAGGTCGCGCCATTGAAGCTGAACGAGTCCGGGTTGGTCATGCTGCGCGACAGGATGGTCGGCGTGCGGTCCAGGGTGCGGTAGACGTAGCCGTTCCACGGCGCGGCGCCGGCATTGACCACTTCATCCTTGAAGCGCACGGCGTACTCGTTGCGCGAGACGGTCAGGGTGCGCTTGATGGTCACGCCGTTGGCGGTCCATTCGAACGGGATCTGCAGTTCGTTCTGGCCGTCGGCCAGCACGAAGTCGCGGGTATCACCGACCAGCTTGAAGCCGTCGGCGCCGGGCACCGGGGTGCTTTTGTCTTCGCTGGCCCAGCCACTGATCGCGCTGTAGGGGTGCGCGGGGTCTTCGGTCAGCAGGCGAACCGGCGGGCTGCCTTCATCCTTGCTCTGCGGGAACTGCAGCAGCTCGGCGTCCAGCACGCGGCCGCCGTCGAGCACCAGGCGCAGCACGTCGGTGGTGACGGTGACGCGCTGGGCAGCCGGGGTCGCGCTGGCCTGGGCCTGGGTCGCGGCAGCCTGGCCCGGTGCGCCGGGAACCTGTGCACTGGGAATGCTGCCCGGGGTCGCGCCCGGAACGCTCTGTGCAGCGGCCGGGGCCGAGCTGCTGGTCGGGGCCGGGGTCGGGGCGGCCGTTTCACGGCTCCACTCCATCCACAGCAGCACGGCCACCATCAGCCAGGCAAAAATGAGGAATACGCGGGTCTGGTTCATCAGCGGGCAGGCTCAGCGGGGCCGGAACGCGATGCCGGCTCGGTCAAAGAGGGAGTTGCGATGCCATCAGGCGGCGGCATTGTGCCGTCCACGCCCGGCGCGGGCAATGCGCGCAGGCGCCGCAGCAGGCGCAGGAAGGCCTGGCGGATGTCGTCGTTGCTGGCAGAACGCGCAGCATTACGGGCCACGACGACGAAGTCGCCTGGCTGGATATCGGTACGTGTCTGACGCAGGATGTCGCGCAGGACGCGCTTGATCCGGTTACGCCCCACGGCGTTCGGATCGACCTTGCGGGAAACCGCCAGACCCAGCCTGGCCGGCCGGTCAGCCGGCAGCCAGTGCAGGGTCATCAGCGGATCGGACACACGGCGGGCGCCGTTGAAGACCGTTGAATATTCGGCACGCGTGCGAACCCGCGCAGAGCGAGGGAATCGCTTGCGCGGGTCTGCAGTATTCACTGTCGAAGGGATTGCGTCTGCCGCGGTGAGCGGCATGTCAATCAGGCGCTCAGGACTTTGCGGCCCTTGGCGCGGCGACGCGACAGGATCTTGCGGCCGTCAGCGGTCTTCATACGGGCACGGAAGCCGTGGTCGCGCTTACGCTTGAGGTTGCTGGGCTGGTAGGTGCGCTTGGTGGCCATGTGGGCCTCTCGTATGAATGGGACGGGAAAGAACCGGAAATTCTAGAGAGGTCGCCCCCCTCCCGTCAACCCCTGTTGACTACGCGAATTCACCGGCCTGTGCAATAGCTGTGGATGTTTTTGTGAATAAGTGGGGGACAACCATTCCGAAGGCGCGCGCGCGGTGGTAGTCTGAGCCATCCATTTCCCCCTTTCCGGCCTGTGTCTGGGCGCGTTGTCGCGCCTATCCACCGGCCACCGGACGATTATTGCCGATGGATGCCTGGACCCGAAGTCTCGAACGCCTTGAAGCGGAGTTCCCGCCGGAAGACGTTCACACCTGGTTGAAGCCGCTGCAGGCCGATCTGCGCGTGGACAGCCTGGTGCTGTATGCACCGAACGCCTTCATCGTCGACCAGGTACGCGAACTGTACCTGGCGCGCATCCGCGAGCTGCTGGCCCATTTCGCCGGTTTCAGCGACGTTTTTCTTGAAATCGGCTCGCGCCCGCGGCCCTCGGACACGCAGAACGCGCCGGTTTCGAGCCCGGCAGCGGCCGTGGCAGCAGAACCGCAGGTGCCGTTCGCCGGCAACCTGGACAACCACTACACGTTTGCCAACTTCGTGGAAGGCCGCAGCAACCAGCTGGGTCTGGCCGCGGCGTTCCAGGCGGCGCAGAAGCCGGGCGACCGCGCGCACAATCCGCTGCTGCTGTACGGGGGCACCGGCCTGGGCAAGACCCACCTGATGTTTGCCGCCGGCAATGCCATGCGCCAGGCCAATCCGGGTGCGAAGGTGCTCTATCTGCGTTCGGAACAGTTCTTCAGCGCGATGATCCGGGCCCTGCAGGAAAAGACCATGGATCAGTTCAAGCGCCAGTTCCAGCAGGTGGACGCGCTGCTGATCGATGACATCCAGTTCTTCGCCGGCAAGGACCGCACCCAGGAAGAGTTCTTCCACACCTTCAACGCGCTGTTCGACGGCAAGCAGCAGATCATCCTGACCTGCGACCGGTACCCGCGCGAAGTGGAAGGCCTGGAAGCGCGCCTGAAGTCGCGGCTTGCCTGGGGCCTGTCCGTCGCGATCGAACCGCCGGACTTCGAGACGCGCGCAGCGATCGTGCTGGCCAAGGCACGCGAGCGCGGCGCGGAGATTCCCGATGATGTTGCGTTCCTGATTGCCAAGAAGATGCGCTCCAACGTGCGCGACCTGGAAGGTGCGCTCAATACCCTGACCGCCCGCGCCAATTTCACCGGCCGCGCGATCACCACTGAATTCGCCCAGGAAACCCTGCGCGATCTGCTGCGCGCCCAGCAGCAGGCGATCAGCATTCCCAACATCCAGAAAACCGTGGCCGACTACTACGGGCTGCAGATCAAGGATCTGCTGTCCAAGCGTCGGACCCGTTCGCTGGCCCGCCCCCGTCAGGTCGCCATGGCCCTGACCAAGGAGCTGACCGAACACAGCCTGCCCGAGATCGGCGACGCGTTTGCCGGTCGCGATCACACCACGGTGCTGCATGCCTGCCGTCAGATCCGCACCCTGATGGAAACCGACGGCAAGCTCCGCGAGGACTGGGACAAGCTGATCCGGAAGCTGAGCGAATGATGCACCGACGCCGATAAGGCGTCATCGCACAAAACGGTGCAGAATCCGGTAGCAAGCGCGGGATGAGTTGTGGATAAAAAAGCGGTTTGAAATCGCGGCAGATTTATCCACAGCTTTCCCCACCCCTTGGGGGTCGGTAATGCAGAGGGTTTCGCGGTATAAAAATCCTTTTATTACAAAGACTTAGGGTTGTTTTCCAGCAATTCTGTCTCTACCAGCACCACCAAGCTTTTGATTTATTCCACATTTTTTTAAAGCATAGGGGCACGGAACCACATGCGTTTCACACTGCAGCGCGAAGCCTTTCTCAAGCCGTTGGCACAGGTCGTCAACGTGGTCGAACGCCGCCAGACCCTTCCGGTTCTGGCCAATTTCCTGGTCCAGGTGCAGAACGGCCAGCTGTCGCTGACCGGTACCGACCTGGAAGTGGAGATGGTGTCGCGGATCGCGGTTGAAGATGCCCAGGACGGCGAAACCACCATTCCCGCCCGCAAGCTGTTCGAGATCATCCGCGCCCTGCCCGACGGCAGCCGGATCACCGTCTCGCAGACCGGTGACAAGATCACCGTGCAGGCCGGCCGCAGCCGCTTCACCCTGGCCACCCTGCCCTCCAACGACTTCCCGTCGGTGGACGAAGTGGAAGCCACCGAGCGCGTGGCCATTGGCGAAGCGACGCTGAAGGAACTGATCGAACGCACCGCGTTCGCGATGGCCCAGCAGGACGTGCGCTACTACCTCAACGGCCTGCTGTTCGATCTGCGCGGCGATGCCCTGCGTACCGTGGCCACCGACGGCCACCGCCTGGCCCTGTGTGAAACCGATCTGGCCAAGCCCAGCGGTTCCAAGCGCCAGATCATCGTGCCGCGCAAGGGTGTGACCGAACTGCAGCGTCTGCTGGAAAGCGGCGATCGCGAGATCGAGCTGGAAGTCGGCCGCAGCCACGTGCGCGTGAAGCGCGACGATGTCACCTTCACCTCGAAGCTGATCGATGGCCGCTTCCCGGATTACGAAGCTGTGATTCCGATTGGCGCCGACCGCGAAGTGAAGGTGGACCGCGAAGCGCTGCGTGCCTCGCTGCAGCGTGCCGCGATCCTGTCCAACGAGAAGTACCGCGGTATCCGCGTGGAGGTCTCGCCGGGCAACCTGAAGATCAGCGCGCACAACCCGGAGCAGGAAGAAGCCCAGGAAGAGATCGAAGCCGACACCACCGTCAGCGATCTGGCCATCGGCTTCAACGTGAACTATCTGCTGGATGCCCTGTCCGCGCTGCGCGACGAAGAGGTCATCATCCAGCTGCGCGATTCCAACTCCTCGGCGCTGGTGCGTGAGTCCAGCAGTGAGAAGTCGCGCCATGTGGTGATGCCGCTGCGTCTCTGACCTGGCGCCTGTTCCACGTGAAACAAGAAGACGCCCGGATGATCCGGGCGTTTTTTTTTGTTCCACGTGGAGCATTGCCGAGAACAGACGGATGACGGTGTGCACTTCGTTGATGAGATACGCACATGGCCCAGGTGATCGGGAGTCAATCCTTCGACCACAGGTCTGCCCTGACTTCGCTGGTCATGTTCGGCGAGGAGAAGCGGCATCTGCTGACGCTAGTGTCCACAGGCCCGGTTTCCTGCGTTTGAGGGCGTCCCAAGCTTTTAAATCTGGGTATAAATCTAAAGCATGGTGGTGCTGGTAGAGCCAGATTTCGTGGAAAACAAGCTTATCTATTTGTTTTAAAAGAGGTTTATGCACCTGAAACCCCCTGTATATCGGGCTCTGGGGCTGGGGGGGAAGCTGTGGATAGTTTTACCAGTGGCCGAAACCGGCTTTTTTATCCACAGATTGCCCATGCCTTGTGCATAAGTCATACAGTCCCGCTGTGGACAGCGTGGAACTGATTGCGTGAATTTCTTGAAATCTGTGAAACGCTCCGCTGCCCTGCCCTTCAGATTTCAAGCAATGGGCAGGTCACGTTGGCTGGGGGCAGGCCTGCAAGGCTTTCTGAAGCGCTGGATCGGCCTCGATTCGTTGGATTCTGCGCACGCCAGGCCAGGCAGGTGCTGCAGATTTCAAGAAATTCGCGGGGTTCAGACACCTCCCATGCCTGGCGGCGGCGCTCTTGACCGATACAGTAAGCTGATGGATTCCCTGCCCTGCTTCCGCCCTGCGCGGATGGTCCCCCGCTTCCCATGTTGATCCGCCGTCTTGCCCTGAACCAACTGCGCCGCTTCAGTGCGGTGGACCTGTCGCCGCTGCCGGGATTGAACCTGCTGACCGGCGACAACGGTGCAGGCAAGACCAGTGTGCTGGAGGCACTGCATCTGATGGCCTATGGCCGTAGTTTCCGCGGGCGGGTGCGCGATGGGCTGGTGCAGCAAGGGCAGGACGCGCTGGAGATCTTCGTCGAATGGGACGAACAGCGATCCAACCACCCGCCTCACCGGCGAAAGGCCGGTCTGCGCCACAGTGGGCAGGAATGGAAGGGCCGATTGGATGGCGAGGACGTTGCCCAGCTGGGCAATCTCTGTGCAGCGTTGGCGGTAGTGACGTTTGAGCCCGGCAGCCACGCGTTGGTCAGTGGTGGCGGCGAACCGCGCCGTCGCTTCCTGGATTGGGGCCTGTTCCACGTGGAACCAGACTTTCTTTCACTGTGGCGCCGCTATTCCCGTGCACTGAAGCAGCGTAATGCGTTGCTGAAGCAGGGCGGGCCCTCGCGAATGCTGGATACATGGGACCACGAGCTGGCCGAAGCCGGTGAACCCCTGACCAGCCGACGCCAGCACTACCTGGAGCGGCTGCAGGAGCGGACAATTGCCCTGGCGTCCGAGCTGGCGCCGCAACTGGGCATCCAGGGCCTGAATCTCAGCCCCGGCTGGCGCCGGCACGAACTGCCGCTGGCCGATGCCCTTCTGCTGGCCCGCGAACGCGACCGCCAGGCCGGTTACACCTCGGTGGGCCCGCACCGGGCCGACTGGAGCGTGGATTTCCACAGTATTCCTGGTCGTGACGCGCTGTCCCGTGGCCAGGCCAAGCTGACGGCGCTGGCCTGCCTGTTGGCCCAGGCCGAGGACTATGCCGAGCAACGCGGCGAGTGGCCGGTGATCGCGCTGGATGATCTGGCCTCAGAGCTGGATCGCACCCATCAGGCCCGTGTGCTGCAGCGGCTGCTGGCTGGACCGGCGCAGATCTTTGTCACGGCCACCGAAACGCCGGCGGCCCTGGTGGATCTGCCCGAGATCACCCGGTTCCACGTGGAACATGCACGGATCGTGGCTGTGCCATAGTGGCAACATCAGGGCCCGCAAAGGCCCGGCTGGTATAATTCATGCTGTACCCCTACTTTCCCGGCGCACCGCTCCACGTGGTGCCCGACCTGCGGAGCCTACGGCAAGCGCAATGACCGACGAACAGAACACCCCGGTAAACAACGGCAACTACGACGCCAACAGCATCACCGCCCTGGAAGGGCTCGAGGCTGTCCGCAAGCGTCCTGGCATGTACATCGGTGACGTCCATGACGGCACCGGTCTGCACCACATGGTGTTCGAGGTTGTCGACAACTCCATCGACGAAGCGCTGGCCGGCCATGCCGACCACGTGGCGGTGACGATCCACGCCGACGGTTCTGTGTCGGTCTCGGACAACGGCCGCGGCATTCCCACGGGTAAGCACGAGCAGATGAGCGCCAAGCTTGGCCGCGAGGTGTCGGCCGCGGAAGTGGTGATGACCGTGCTGCACGCCGGCGGCAAGTTCGACGACAACAGCTACAAGGTTTCCGGTGGTCTGCACGGCGTCGGCGTCAGCGTGGTCAACGCGCTGTCGCAGAAGCTGCTGGTGGACGTGTTCCAGAACGGGTTCCATTACCAGCAGGAATTCAGCGATGGCGCCGCGGTGACGGCACTGAAGCAGCTGGGTGCGACCACCAAGCGCGGCACCACCGTGCGCTTCTGGCCGTCGGTGGTGGCGTTCCACAACAACGTGGAATTCCACTACGACATCCTGGCCCGCCGTCTGCGCGAACTGTCGTTCCTCAACTCCGGCGTCAAGATCGTGCTGGCCGATGAGCGCGGCGATGGCCGTCGCGACGATTTCCACTACGAAGGCGGCATCCGCAGCTTCGTGGAGCATCTGGCGCAGCTGAAGACCCCGCTGCACCCGAACGTCATCGCCGTGACCGGCGAGCACAACAACATCGTGGTGGACGTGGCGCTGCAGTGGACCGACTCCTACCAGGAGACGATGTACTGCTTCACCAACAACATCCCGCAGAAGGATGGCGGCACCCACCTGGCCGGCTTCCGTGGCGCGTTGACCCGTGTGCTCAACAACTACATCGAGCAGAACGGCATCGCCAAGCAGGCCAAGATCAACCTGACCGGCGATGACATGCGCGAAGGCATGATCGCGGTGCTGTCGGTGAAGGTGCCCGACCCGAGCTTCTCCAGCCAGACCAAGGAAAAGCTGGTCAGCTCAGACGTGCGCCCGGCCGTGGAAAACGCCTTCGGTGCGCGCCTGGAAGAGTTCCTGCAGGAAAACCCGAACGAAGCCAAGGCCATCGCCGGCAAGATCGTCGATGCCGCGCGTGCACGTGAAGCAGCGCGCAAGGCCCGCGACCTGACCCGTCGCAAGGGCGCGCTGGATATCGCTGGCCTGCCGGGCAAGCTGGCCGACTGCCAGGAAAAGGATCCGGCGCTGTCCGAACTGTTCATCGTCGAGGGTGACTCGGCAGGTGGTTCGGCCAAGCAGGGCCGCAACCGCAAGAACCAGGCCGTGCTGCCGCTGCGCGGCAAGATCCTCAACGTGGAACGCGCGCGTTTCGACCGCATGCTGTCGTCCGACCAGGTCGGTACGCTGATCACCGCGCTGGGCACCGGCATCGGCCGCGACGAGTACAACCCGGACAAGCTGCGTTACCACAAGATCATCATCATGACCGACGCCGACGTCGACGGCGCGCACATCCGCACCCTGCTGCTGACGTTCTTCTACCGCCAGATGCCGGAGCTGATCGAGCGCGGTTACGTCTACATCGGCCTGCCGCCGCTGTACAAGATCAAGCAGGGCAAGACCGAGCTGTACCTGAAGGACGATCCGGCACTGGACAGCTACCTGGCCAGCAGCGCGGTGGAAAACGCCTCGCTGGTGCCGGCGTCCGGCGAACCCGGTATCGAGGGTGTTGCGCTGGAGAAGCTGCTGCTGGCCTACGCCGGTGCGCAGGATGCCATCGCCCGCAACGCGCACCGCTACGATCGCCTGCTGCTGGAAGCACTGGTCGATTTCGTGCCGATGGATCTGGAAAGCCTGCGCAATGCGCCGGCCGGCGAAGGTCTGGACACACTGGCCAAGCAGCTCAACCAGGGCAGCCTGGGCAGCCCGCGGTTCACCCTGGAACTGCAGGACGCCACCGAAGAGCGCTCTGCCGCTGTGCTGGTCACCCGCCGCCACATGGGCGAGGAACACCTCCAGGTGCTGCCGCTGTCGGCCTTCGAAAGCGGCGAACTGCGCGCCATCCATCAGGCCGCCAAGCTGCTGCATGGCCTGGTGCGCGAAGGCGCCACCATTGCCCGCGGCGCCAAGTCCATCGAAGTGGACAGCTTCGCCAAGGCACAGAACTGGCTGCTGGATGAGGCCAAGCGTGGCCGCCAGATCCAGCGCTTCAAGGGCCTGGGTGAAATGAACCCGGAACAGCTGTGGGATACCACAGTGAATCCGGACACCCGTCGCCTGCTGCAGGTGCGTATCGAGGACGCGGTCGCTGCTGACCAGATCTTCAGCACCCTGATGGGCGATGTCGTTGAGCCGCGTCGTGACTTCATCGAAGACAACGCGTTGAAGGTCGCCAACCTGGATATCTGACACACTCGACCACTGGCCGGTGCGCGGGGAGGCGCGCCGGCCATCGCCCCTTGACCACAGGTACCCGATGTCCGCTTCCGCTCCGGTTTCCGCACCGCCGCCGGTTCCCCCGGCGTCTGCCGCACCCCGCGCCTCCTCGCCGCTGGCCGGCTTCTTCATCGATGTGGGCATTGCCGCGGTCGTGCTGTTCGGGCTCAGCCTGATCAGTGGCATGGTCTGGGGGCTGGTACGCACCGTGTCGATCAGCGTTGCCAATGCCAAAGCCGGTGGCGAAGCCGCCGACGCCGGTGCGCTGGCTGCCCAGCTCGGCCAGCCCGGTGCGTTGGCGCAGGTGCTGATAGCGCTGGTGGCCACCGGCGGCGCTGCCCTGCTGCTGTATTTCTGGCGGCGGCCCGCCCATGCGGCTGAACGTCAACAATCGCTGCAGGCCCTGCGTCGTCCCGCCACCTGGGGCTGGACCCTGCTGGTGGCGACGGCGATCGTGATCGGCAGCAATGGCATCGCCTTCCTCGCCAAGCAGCTGGGTGTGGAACCGGTGCCCACCAACCTGCACCTGATGCAGACCGCGGTGGCCCAGTTCCCGGTATTCCTGACCTTGTTTGCGGTGGTGCTGGCCCCGGCCTATGAAGAACTGCTGTTCCGCCGCGTCCTGTTCGGGCGCCTGTGGCAGGCCGGCCGCCCCGGGTTGGGCATCCTGCTGAGCAGCCTGGCCTTTGCCCTGATCCATGAAGTCCCTGGCACCAGCGACAATGGGCCGGCCGAAATCGCTCAGCTGTGGTTGGTCTATGGCGGCATGGGCGCTGCGTTCTGCTGGCTGTACAAGCGCACCGGGACGCTGTGGGCGGCCATTGCGGCGCACGGCCTGAACAACGCTGTGGCGCTGGCTGCGCTGGTGTTTTTCGGCGCGACGTAACGCCGCGCCCGCTTGACGAAAGATTAAGCAGGCCCGGTACACACTGCCTGCATGAACACGGGGGATTCCATGAAATCACTGCTGCTCGCCCTGCTCATCACGTTGCTGGTTGCGTCCTGCGCAACCACCACCTCGCCCACCGGCCGTCGACAGATGGTGGGGGGCGTTTCGCAGGCCCAGCTCGATCAGCTGGGCGCGCAGGCGTTCGCCGAAACCAAGCAGAAGGAAAAGATCAGCACCGACGGTCGCCAGAACGGCTACGTGCAGTGCGTGGTCAATGCGCTGGTCGCCCAGCTGCCCGATCAATACCGTGGCGTACGGTGGGAGACGGCCGTGTTCGTCGACAAGGAACCCAACGCCTTTGCCCTGCCCGGCGGCAAGGTGGGTGTGAACTCGGGCATTTTCACCGTAGCCAAGAACCAGGATCAGCTGGCCGCCGTCATTGGCCATGAGATCGGCCACGTGATCGCCCGCCACCACGAAGAGCGCATCACCCGGCAGATGGGCGCGCAGACCGGCTTGGCCGTGCTGGGGGCTCTGGCTGGCGCTTACGGTGGCGACGGCGCCGCCAGCACCGTGAACCAGCTGGGTGGCATGGGCGCGCAGGCAGCATTTCTGCTGCCGGGTTCGCGCACCCAGGAAAGCGAGGCCGACGTGATCGGCCAGCGATTGATGGCCCAAGCCGGCTTCAACCCCGCCCAGGCCGTGGATCTGTGGCAGAACATGATGGCCGCCAGTGGCGGACGCAGCCCGCAATGGCTGTCGACCCACCCCGACCCGGCCAACCGTATTCGTGAACTGCAGCGTGATGCCCCCGCCCTGGCGCCGGTTTACCAGCAGGCCCAAGCCGCTGGACGCCGGCCAAAGTGTGGGTGAGTGCGCAGATTCATGCTGTACTGCAGCACATAAAACGATTTCTCATGCCATCCGTTTCTGATACGTTTGGCGGCTCAGATTTTTCTGACAGTCCGACTTTGCCGCTCCGGGCGGTTCGATCGAGGTGAACGATGATTTTCCGTAACCACAAAGCTGTGCTTTCCGTCCTGATCGCCACTGCCCTGACCGGCGCTGTGGTCACCGATGCGTTCGCGCAGTCCTCGCGTTCGTCCGAGCGTGGCAACCGCGGCGGCAAGCAGGCCAAGGCCGAAGTCCTGTACCCGAACGCCACCCGTGAGGAGCCGAAGGAAAAGGCGTCGGCGAAGATGGGCAAGCAGCTGCAGAAGCTGATTGACAGCTACAACGATCAGAAGTTCCCGGAGACCCTGCAGGTTGCCGGCGAGATCTTGGGCAACAGCGCGTCGAACAACTACGACAAGTCGTTGGCTGCGCAGCTGGCGTCGCAGGCCGCCTACCAGAGCGATGACACCCCCGCTGCCGTCGGCTACCTGAAGCAGGCGCTGGAGCTCAACGGCCTGGACAACAACGGCCACTTCCAGTCCATGCTGATGCTGGGCCAGCTGCAGCTGCAGGAAGACCAGACCGCTGAAGGCCTGGCCACCCTGGACAAGTACTTCGCCGAGAGCAAGTCGACCAAGCCGGAAGAGCTGATCGCCAAGGGCCAGGCGCTGTACCAGCTGGAGCGTTACCAGGAAGCGATTCCGGTTCTGCAGCAGGCCATTGCCGCTTCGCCTGAGCCGAAGGACAACTGGAACCAGCTGCTGATGGCCTCCCTGGCCGAAGCCGGCCAGACCGGCGAAGCGGTGAAGACCGCTGAAGCGCTGGCGGCGAAGAATCCGAACGACAAGAAGGCGCAGCTGAACCTGGCCAACATGTACATGCAGGCCGACCAGATGCCCAAGGCCGCCGCGGTGATGGACAAGCTGCGCAGCAGCGGCCAGCTCACCGAAGAGCGCGAGTACAAGCAGCTGTACTCGATCTATGCCAACACCGAGAACAAGGAAAAGGACGTCATCGCGGTCATCAACGAAGGGTTGCAGAAGGGCATCCTGAAGCCGGACTACCAGGTTTACCTGGCGCTGGCCCAGTCCTACTACTACTCCGACCAGGTCCCGCAGGCGATCGAGGCGTGGCAGAAGGCTGCCCCGCTGTCCAAGGACGGTGAGACCTACCTGAACCTGGCACGTGTCCTGCATGCCGAAGGTCGCATTCCGGAGGCCAAGCAGGCCGCCCAGCAGGCGCTGGCGAAGGGTGTGAAGAACCAGGCTGATGCCAAGAAAATCATCAACCTGAAGTAAGTAGGAATAACGCCTGAATGCCTGCGAGATTAATGCGCAGGCGCTCAGGATTGGTATAAGCTTGGAGGTTCCTGCGGTGTCATGCACCGCTGATCAGGGATCCCGCCCCCCGGGACTCCGGCCCCACTATTGAGCTCTTGGCGCATGACGGAACAACTAGTCGTTCACCGGTACGAACAACCCGATGACAAGGGGCTGAGCTGGCCTCGCATCGTCGGTATCGCGTTTGTAATCGCCCTGCATCTGGCCGCCTTCATGATGCTCCTGATCCCCGCTGTGGCCCCCAAGGCCGTGGCCGAGAAGGAGCGCAACGTCATGGTGACCATCGTCGACGCGCCGCCGCCACCGCCGCCGCCGCCGCCGCCGCCGCCGCCGCAGGATACTCCGCCGCCGCCGGTGAAGAATCTGTCGCCGCCGAAGCCCTCGCCCGTCCCGCCGCCGCCGCAGGCGCCGGTCGTCGATGTGCCGGAGCCGCGCCCGAGCGATATCGTCACCCCGCCGTCGCCTCCGGCGCCGCCGGCACCGCCGACGACGATCGAGGCCAGCGTCGACATCTCGTCGAAGGCCATGAATCCGCCGCGCTACCCGCCGGCCGCTTTCCGCGCTGGTATCCAGGGCGAAGTGATCCTGATCATTGATGTCGATGCCAACGGCAACGTCACCAATGTCACGGTGGAAAAGTCCAGCCGTAACCGCGACCTGGACCGTGCTGCGATGGAAGCCGCGCGCAAGTGGCGTTTCAACGCCGCTGAATCTGGCGGTAAGAAGGCTGCTGGTCGCGTCCGCGTCCCGGTCAACTTTGCGCTGAACTGATGCGAGCGGGTGGCTGCGGCCACCCCCTCCTCCGGTTCGATTGTCTAGCTTAGCTACACCCTTTATCACCACACACAACAAAGGTAAGCGTCATGCTGCAGGAAATTTTCATCGCCGCTGCTGCCGGGGGCAATCCGTCCAACGCCCTGTCGCAGATGGGCTTCGAGCACCTGATCCACGAAATGACCACCAAGCCGGGTGATTTCGCCGTTTCCTGGGTCGTGCTGCTGACCCTGGTCGTCATGTCGGCCATGTCCTGGTACTGGACCGTCATCAACATCTTCCGCGCTACCCGCCTGAAGAGCGCTGCTGACCGCGTCGTCAGCCTGTTCTGGGATACCCCGAACGCGCAGGACGCCATCCGTGCGATGGAAGAACAGCCGGCTTCGGAGCCGTTCTCGAAGATCGCCCTGGACGCTGCGCAGGCGGCTGCCCACCACCAGCGCGCTGAAGGCGGCGCCACCGGTGGCCTGGGTGAAAACCTGAGCCGTTCGGAGTTCGTCGACCGCGCCCTGCGCCAGGCCGTCACCCGCGAAAGCAACAAGCTGCAGTCGGGTATGACCCTGCTGGCCACCGTCGGTGCAACCGCTCCGTTCGTCGGTCTGCTGGGTACCGTGTGGGGCATCTACGGCGCGCTGATCAAGATCGGTGCCACCGGCTCCGCTTCGATCGACGCCGTTGCCGGCCCGGTGGGTGAAGCGCTGATCATGACCGCGATCGGTCTGTTCGTCGCAATCCCGGCCGTGTTCGCCTTCAACTTCTTCAGCAAGATCAACAGCGCGACCATCAGCAAGTTCGATACCTTCGCGCACGACCTGCACGACTTCTTCGCCACCGGTTCGCGCGTCCGCTAATTGCGACGCGCTGTACCCAGCGAGAACGTAGTCAACACGATCTAGACGGAGCCCGTTATGGCTTTCAGTAGTGGTAACAGCGGCGGCCCCATGGCCGACATCAACGTTACGCCCCTCGTGGACGTGATGCTGGTGCTGCTGATCATCTTCATCATCACGGCGCCCCTGATGTCCCACAAGGTCAAGGTGGATCTGCCGGAGGCCAATCTGGTCCAGAAGCCGGACGACACCAACGACCGCAAGGGCCCCATCACCTTGGCAGTCAAGGAAGACGGTTCGATCTACTGGAACGACGAGGAAATCACCAAGCAGACTCTCGAGTCGCGCCTGGCGACCGCCGCCCAGCAGACCCCGCAGCCGCCGCTGAACCTGCGTGGTGACCGCACCACCAAGATGCGCGTCATCAACGACCTGACCAAGGTCGCGCAGGAACAGGGCATGCTGGACGTCGGCTTCGTCGCGACCAAAGAAAAGGGGCAATAAGCCATGGCATTCAGTAGTGGTGGTGGCAAAGGCCCCATGGCTGACATCAACGTGACGCCCCTGGTGGACGTGATGTTGGTTCTGCTGATCATCTTCATCGTGACCGCGCCGATCATGACCTATCCGATCGCCGTGGACCTGCCGCAGCGCGTGCTCAACCCACCGCCGCAGCTGGTCGAACCGCCGCCGCCGATCGAACTGAAGATCGACGCCAGCAACCAGGTCTCGTGGAACAACAGCCCGATCAGCACGCACGATCTGCAGCAGCGGATGGAACAGGAGGTCCAGCGTGACCCGACCAACCAGCCCGAACTGCGTATCGACGCAAGCCCGGATTCCGAGTACGACGTGATGGCCAAGGTTCTGGCCGCCGCGAAGAATGCTCAGATGAAGAAGATCGGCTTCGTGCAGCAGTAATACGCAATACCGCAGCACAACAGTCATGACGCGACTGCAGACGCCCCTGGAGACAGGGGCGTCTTTTTTGTGCCCGGGGGTCAGAGCCCTTTCCTGCAGAAAGGCCTCTGACCCCATCACCACGCGCCCGCCCGCTATGATCGGCGCATGCTCGCCCTCTTCGATTCCCTGCGCGTCTGGCTGGATGGCATCGCCCACCTCGGCACGATCCTGGCCGTGGCCTATCTGCTCTACCTGCTGGCGCTGGCCGGCTGGATCATGCTGCAGAAGCGTGAGCCGGTCGCCACGCTGAGCTGGATCCTGTCGCTGGCCCTGCTGCCCTACCTTGGCCTCTTCATCTACTACCTGCTGGGCCCGCAGAAGGTGAAGCGGCAGCGCCTGCGCCGTGGCCGCGCGCGCTCGGGCATGGAGCACTACAGCGATGTCTGCCCGCCCGATGCCGGCTGCACCGAACTGGCCAAGGTGGCCCAGGCCACTACGGGCCTGGCGCCCAGCACCGCCACCGAAGTGACCTGGCTGGTGGATGGCGCGGCCACCTATGCGGCCCTGCTTGAGGCCATCGCCCAAGCCCGCGACCACGTGCATCTGGAGTACTACATCTTCAGCCCCGACCATGCCGGTACCGCGCTGCGCGATGCCCTGGTCGAGCGTGCGCAGGCCGGCGTGCAGGTGCGCCTGCTGCTCGACGCGGTGGGCTCCTCGTCGTTGCCGCGGCGCTTCCTGCAGCCACTGCTGGATGCCGGTGGCGAGGCCATCTGGTTCCATCCGCGGCAGCTGCTCAAGCCGTTCAAACGGCCGTGGTTGAACCTGCGCACCCACCGCAAGCTGGTGCTGGTGGATGGCCGCCTGGCGTTCACCGGCGGCATCAACATCACCGACGAAGAAGACGAAAGCCGCAACCCCAACGCCTACCGCGATCTGCACATGCGTATTGCCGGCCACGTGGTGCGCAGTCTGCAGCTGGTGTTCGTCGAAGACTGGCTGTATGCCAGCGGCCAGGAACCCTCGCGCTTCGATATCGCACGGCTGTGGCCGGCCGACATGCCATTGCGGGGCGACGGCAGCATCGATGCCCAGGTGCTGGTGTCCGGCCCCGATTCGGGCTGGGAGACCATCCATCGCCTGCATGTAGCGGCCATCCAGGAAGCGCGCGAGCGGGTGTGGCTGGTCACCCCCTACTTCGTGCCCGGTGAGGCCGCACGCATGGCGCTGACCTCGGCCGCGCTGGGCGGGCTGGACGTGCGCCTGCTGGTGCCGAAGATGAGCGACTCCTGGTTCGTCACCCAGGCCGCGCGCTCATACTTCGACGAACTGCTGCATGCCGGGGTGAAGATCTACGAATACGGGCCGCGCATGCTGCATACCAAGGCCTTCATTGCCGACGACGATGTCTGCATCGTCGGCAGCGCCAACTTCGACCACCGCAGCTTCCGCCTGAACTTCGAGCTGTCGATGATGATCAGCGACAGCGACCGGGTGGCTGAGCTGGCGCAGCTCCTGCAGGCCGAATTCAACCGCGCGTGCCGTGTGCAGAATCAGGAGGGCCGTTCGCTCTGGCTGCACCGCCTGCCCGAGGCGTTCGCGCGGCTGGCCTCGCCGCTGCTGTAACGCGGCGCTACACTGCCGCGTAACCTGCGGGAGATCGCACATGTACTGGTTGTACCTGCTGCTGGCGCTAGGCTGTTTCGCCTTCGCCCTGAAGACCCCGCACATGGGGCTGATGTCGCTGGCCCTGCTGGCGGCACTGGCCCTGCTGCTGGCCTGGGTACGGGGACGCTACGTGGCCCGCTTCGGCGATCTGCAGCGCGACCCGTCCACCTTGGTCGACGCCGACCAGGTGCGTCGGCTGCGCGAGCAGGCTCCACAGGGGCACGCCCCGCGCGACCCGCACGATCCCCCTTCCCCGACCCCGTAGTTCCGTTCCATGACCCAGCTCAGCGTCAACGTCAACAAGATCGCCGTCCTGCGCAACTCGCGTGGCGGTGCCGAACCGGACGTGGTGCGCGCCGCCCAGGCCTGCCTGGATGCCGGTGCACACGGCATTACCGTGCACCCGCGCCCGGACCGCCGCCACATCACCGCCGAGGACGTACTGGCGCTGTCCACGCTGACCCGTGCCCGCGGCGTGGAATTCAACATCGAAGGCAATCCCTTCGCCCCGCCGCGTGAGGGCTATCCCGGTCTGTTGCCGCTGTGCGCCCAGACCCGGCCGGCACAGGCCACCCTGGTACCCGATGGTGATGGCCAGATCACCTCGGATCACGGGTTCGACTTCGAACGCGACGGCGAACGGCTGCGCCCGCTGGTGGCCGAGCTGAAGGCGATGGGCTGCCGGGTCAGCCTGTTCGTGGATGCCGGCAACCCCTTGCTGGAACAGGCCGCCGCCGTGGGGGCTGATCGCATCGAGCTGTACACCGGCCCCTATGCCGAAGCCCACGCCGCCGGTGACGCCCGCGCCATGCTGGAGCTGTTCGCCAGCGCCGCACGCCGCGCCCAGGCGGTCGGCCTGGGCGTGAACGCCGGCCATGACCTGTCGCAGGACAACCTGCGCGACTTCCTGGCCGCGGTGCCGCAGGTGCTGGAAGTGTCCATTGGCCATGCGTTGATCGGCGAGGCGCTGTACGACGGTCTGGACGCCACCGTGAAGGGTTATCTGGCCCTGCTGTAACCGCCGTCGCAGTTGTTGAGACCGCCGTGGCTCAGGCTTCTGGATCGCCACGGCGTTGGGCTGCGCCTGTCCCGTGGAACCTGTGGATAACCTTGGGGTCAACCTGCATCCGGATTCGCCTGTACGCCTACAGCGACGTGAATTCCCGCCGCTTGCGCCGCCTGTGGTTAGCAATAATACTAACTTCCCAGCAACGGCCGGAGGGCGACATGCAACACCTGCCTCTCAAGGCCCACGCCGCCATCAAGGGCCGTGGCTCCACCTCGCACCTGGTCGGCCGCTTTGAAAGCACGGTCAGCGAGGCCATCGATGACGGCTGGGCGCCAGACCAGAGTGACGAATTCAGCGCACCCCGCCTGCGCACCGAAGTGCGTGCGGAGACTGCGCGCAGCATCATCAGCCGCAACACCTCCCCCGATGTAGGCTTCAGCCAGTCGGTGAACCCCTACCGCGGCTGCGAGCACGGTTGCTCGTACTGTTTCGCGCGGCCCTCGCATGCCTATCTGAACCTCTCGCCGGGCCTGGACTTCGAAACCAAGCTGTTCGCCAAGACCAACGCGCCGCAGCTGCTGCGCAAGGAGCTGGCGAAACCGGGCTACGTACCGCAGCCGATCGCGCTGGGCATCAACACCGATGCGTACCAGCCGATCGAACGCAAGTTGAAACTGACCCGCCAGCTGATCGAGGTGATGCTGGAAACGAAGCATCCGTTTTCGCTGATCACCAAGAACGCGCTGGTGGAGCGCGACATCGATCTGCTGGCACCGCTGGCGACGGAAAACCTGGTCAGCGTGCATTTCTCGGTGACCTCGCTGGACCCGCACCTTTCGGCGAAGCTGGAACCGCGCGCATCGGCACCGCATGCACGCCTGCGTGCGATGAAGCGGCTGCACGAGGCCGGCATTCCAGTGGGCGTGATGGTGGCGCCGGTGATCCCGTGGATCAACGACAGCGAGCTGGAGGCGGTGCTGGAGGCTGCGCATGATGCCGGCGCCAGCACTGCAGGCTACGTGCTGCTGCGCCTGCCGCTGGAAGTTGCACCGCTGTTCCGCGATTGGCTGGACACCCATCATCCCGATCGCGCCGCGCATGTGATGAGCACCATCCAGCAGCTGCGCGGCGGCAAGGATTACGACAGTCAGTTCGGCACGCGTATGCGCGGCCAAGGTGTGTACGCAGAGCTGCTGAGCAATCGCTTCAAGCTGGCGCGCAAACGCCTGGGCTTCAACGCGGAGAACAGCCATTGGCCGAAGCTGGATTGCAGCCGGTTCCTACGCCCGCTGCCGCCGCACAAGGATTCGCTGCAGGGGTCGTTGTTCTAGGAAGCTACGGGGCGTATGGAGATGACGCCGCGTTGAGGCCAATTGCAACACGTGAAAGAACCGTTACATTTAGTTAAAATGAACCAATTGTTAACGGTTCACACGTTGTCTAGCCTGCAACGAATACCACGGAAATGGAAGAGCATGACGCTCCTGAAGACACGTATGTCGCTGTCCCTTGCTTTGCTTCTCACCCACTTGTCCTTGTTCGGTGCCGGCGCCAAGACGCCGCCGACGGACTTGGAGCGAATCACGGTCAAGCCGCCAGTCGCGGACTTTGAATACCCCCTGTGGTGGTCGATCGATGGAGGCATGCAAGGCGGCTTCGATGACGGCATGGGCGGGGGCGGCGGTTCATTTCCGACCGAAACCGCGAAGGAGCAGCCGACCGATGACAAGGAGAAGGACTGCAATGGCCGCAAGGGCAATCCCGTCGTGCTTTACAGCGGCAACAAGGTTGAACCAGAACTTGATTTCGCCAGTCAGGGCGAAATGGGCCTGTTTCTGCAGCGCAACTACAATCACTACTGGAGCGCAACCGGACTGTTCGGCAATCACTGGCTGAGCAACTTTGACTATTCACTCGCGTTCACCGATGCAAATCAGCTGGCGTGGGTGCAACGGCCCGACGGTCGCCGCATCAAGTACCTCAAGGATCCGACCAGCGGTCGCTGGTATGAGGACAAGGCCCAGCCCATCGCGTATCTCTCCGCTAACGGCGATGGCACGTTTGCGCTTCGAAACGAAAACAACGGCACGGAGACCTACAACGCGGAAGGCTATATCACCCGCCTCAGCAATGAGCAGGGCGTGAGCTGGACGTTCTCCTATGCTGACCGCTACCTGCAGAAGGTGACCCACTCCTCGGGACGCAGCATCAACTTTGGCTGGGCCAACGGACAGGTTACCCAGGTGACCGATCCGGCCGGCAACATCTATCGCTACACCTATACGCCCAATGTGTTCGGGAACGGCCGTGGCCGGCTTGCCAGCACGACGCTGCCAGGCACACCCGCAACGACGATCAGCTACCACTACGAAGATGCCCGCTTCCCGGGCGCCCTGACCGGCAAGTCCTTTGACGGCGTGCGCTATTCCACTTTTGCGTACGACGCTGAGCGGCGCGCCGTCAGCACGGAACACAATGGCGGCATTGAGCGATTCCGCTTCAGCTATGCCGTGCGCAGCACCGAGCCGGTGCTTCCGCCCCCCGCGCCAACTCGTCCGGGCGGTGTCCGTGCCGATGAAGAGCGGGGATGGTGCGAACAGCGTCCCGGCGGTTCGCGCGTCTGCTACCAGCCGCGCTCGCTGCCTGTCGACTCGTTGCCGATGGAGAGTGCCCTCGGCATGACGGCCGCCGCTGCGCCGGGACCTACGCGCCCCGTCGACATTGATGTCACTGTGATCAATCCCCTTGGTCGTAGCACCACCTATACGTTCAAGGACGGAAAGATGGTGTCGACCAAGGGCGATCCGTCGCCGAACTGCCCTGCCAGCTACAAGGAGCAGAGCTATGACGCCAACGGATACCCTGATCTGGTCCATGATTTCCAGGACAACCTGACCAACTTCGACTACAGCGCGCAGGGCTACCTGCTGAAGCGGGTGGAAGCTGTGGGTAGCTCGGCTGAACGCACGACCCTGCAGGAATGGGATACCACGCGGAACCGACTGCTCAAGACAACGGTGGTGGGTGATCTTGAAATTGCCTACACCTATGACGATCGCGGAAACGTGGCCAGCGCAACCGAGCGCAATCTGACGACACGTGGGGTGCCTAGCCAGACGCGGGTAACCCGCACCACCTATACCTATCACGCCAATGGATTGAAGGCCTCGATCAAGGTAGACGGTCCACTTGCGCAGGATGACGTTACCTCTGTCTTCAATAATCAGGGCGATCTGACCAGCGTCACCAACGCACTCGGTCACACGATCACCTATTCCAACTACAACGGATTGGGCTTGCCGGGGCGCGTCGTCACTGCGAACGGTGGCGTGCGGGAGCTGACGTATGACGGTCGTGGCCGCGTCGTGTCCGACAGAACCAGTTCGGGAACCGGCTGGGCGACCACGGCCATTGGATACAATCCTGCAGGAGACATTGCCTCGCTCACCCAGCCCGACGGCGTGACAGTACGCTACGGCTACGATGCAGGACGCCGCCTTATGCAGGAAGTCCGCTCGCTGGGAGACGGTACGTGGGCGTGGACCCGTCATAGCTACAACAACGCTTCCAATCGTACGCGTACCGAGGTTTCACAGACCGACTATCCGATCGATACGCTGGTCAAGGGAATGATTGACGAAATCACCCATGACGGGCAGTGGAACTGGTTTGCTCGAGGCTGGGCCTGCTCCACCGGATCGGCCGGATCCATCCAGGTGGATGGCTACGCCGAAGGCAACGTCTACCTGGGAAGCACCCAGGCAAACCTTGCCAGCGAGCCAGGGGTAGCTGCCGCCTGCCAAGCCTCAGGCAGTGCATACAGATACCAGCTGCCGATATCGCTTGCCCAGAGGCAGCAGCTGGGCGGTCGCAAGTTCTCCATCTACGGTGCATCTCCGAAGGGAGCACAGCACAACCAAGCGCTGGGCAACTCTGGCAACTTCGCCATTCCCACGGCAACGATCATCGGAGACGTCGCAGGGGTTACCAACGACGCGAACTGGAACTTCTCCGTGCAAGGATGGGCATGCTCCGTGGGCGTCAACGCGGCCACTACCGTACACATCTATGCGGGAGGGCCGGCAGGCGCTGGTACGTACCTTGGGAGTGTCACTGGCACACTGGTTCCCAACGACGACGTAAAGGCCGCATGCCAATCACAAGGGGCGTATTGGTTTGGCTTTGCGTTGGACTCCAATATGCGCAGTGCACATGGCGGAAAGCCCATCTACGTCCATGGCATCTCGCCCTCGGGCCAGGCTCATCTGCTGCTCAATCGCTCGGGTACGTTCACGGTTCCCGCAGTAGTGCGCAATGCCGAAGTCGTTGGCGCGTCGGCCTATCCGTACCAGATCTTCAATGGCGGCTCCTCAACGTTGATTTTCGAGTTCCGCAATTCAAGCAATGTGGTCTGGAATCCAGGCGATACCTACCTCGCGTTCGGCCTCAATCAGCCCAACGAAAACATCGCACTCTCCGCGCCGGTGCCGCCCGGGGGCGTGGCCAGGTTCAGCCGCAGCGTGGGACCGAATAACCCTGGCAGCGGGAACCGAACGTTCTCGTACGTGGCGAGAATGGCGTCCGGTGGCGTGGCCTGGGGCGCGGAAGCAAACGTCTTCCTGTCGGTTGAGAACAACAAGGGAAGTTGCGGTCGCGTCGTCTGCGAACGCCCTCGGTAAGAAAGGACTATTCATATGCCAGCACTGACGCTTGCCCTGATCGGGCTGAACGCTGTTGTCTCCGTCAACACCTATGAGTACGACGAATTGGGCCGCGTGATTGTCGAGCGCGGCAACGGCGTACAGAACGTGCGCTATGCCTATGACGCGGAGGGACGCGTCACTCAGGTCACCGATTCGCAGAATCGGGTTACCCGGATGAGCTACGACGCTCGCGGTCGCCTGATTCAATCAATCGATGCTGCCGGAGGGACGACGCAGATTGCGTACGATCTCGCAGATCGTCCGATCCGGGTGAGCGATCCGCGCACTCTGGTCACCACCTATGAGTTCGATGGCTTCGGCCAGATGTGGAAGCAGGTGAGCCCGGATACGGGAACGACACAGCATCAGTACGACGCTGCAGGTCTACGGACATCGACGACCAGGGCGGATGGAAGTGTCGTTTCCTTCGGCTATGACGGCCTGGGGCGCATGACTTCTGCTAGCGCCGAAGGCCGGACGTTGGGCTACACCTACGATTGGTGCGGCAATGGCAAAGGACATTTGTGCGGCACCTCGGGGCCGGGAACAGCAACACATTTCGCCTATACCCCGAACGGATCGCTGCAGATACGCCGCGACTTCACAGATCTGTCTGGTCAGAAGACGGATTACAGCACGACGTATGGCTACGACGGCATCAATCGCCTGAGCGAGATCACCTATCCCAATGGTGACAAGGCGACCTACTCCTATGGTTCCCACGGGAAGCCAAGCGCGTTGATGGCAACAGTAGACGGCACACAGCGTTCGATCATTTCACAGGCCAGCTGGAAGGCCACGGGAGCGCGCGGGTGGCTGGCATATGGCAATGGTCTCGGTCGGGGCTACAACCACGATCAGGAGGGACGGCTGACGGCAATGTCGGTCTGGGGACCCAACAGCAGCAAGGTCAGCTATTGGGAGTACCAGTACAGTAGTGATGGAGAAATCACCGCCATCGTCGACGCTGTCGATCCGAACATGACCCAGATGATCGGTTACGACTCGCTGAGTCGCCTGACCCAGCTGACACGCTTTGGGGTCACCAACACGCTTTCCTACGATGCCGGCGGCAATCACGACCGCTATCAGGCCGGCAATCAGTTGACCCAGTACAGCATCGACCCGGGGAGCAACCGGGTGCTGAACTACACCAACCAGGACGGTAGCCGCCAGTATCAGTACGACGCATTGGGAAATCGTATCAGCGAGACTGCGGGCAGCCGGATCAGCACCTTCGAATACGACGCCTTCAATCGCATGAGCCGCAGCAACATCGGGGGCGCAGCGACCGACTACGTGTTGAATGCGCAGGGGCAGCGCGTTGCGAAGATCAATCAGACCACCAATAGTCGCTACTTCTACGCCGGTCAGAACCAGCTCATGACCGAGCTGAACCATGGCGCGTGGACCAACTACTTCTGGTTCGAAGGCGAACTGGTGGGGCTGGCCCGCAGCGGGCAGCACAATTACGTGCATACCGATCATCTTGGACGCCCGGAGTTCGTCACCAGCCCAAGCCAGCAGACCGTCTGGAAGGCGTACAACTACGCCTACGGACGTAGTGTCCAGAAGGATGAGATCGGCGGGTTGAACATTGGCTTCCCAGGCCAGTACTACGATGCAGAAAGCGGGCTTTGGTACAACGGTTTCCGCGACTATGACGCGAGCATTGGCCGGTATGTGCAGAGTGATCCGATTGGGTTGGCGGGGGGAATGAATACGTACGCGTACGTCTCGGGAAATCCAGTATCAAGAACCGATCCTTGGGGCCTTACCCAGTGCGACATCGATGTGGCGTTCTCTTTTGCAAAGCAGAACAACGCAGACATCAAGTTCGGCAATGGTGCCCCGAGGGTGGATATTCCACGCTCAGGAGTCGAGGGACGATCAGATCTATATGGCGATGGACGCATTCATCTGAACAAGAAGTACTTGGACGTGCTTGATTGGGCGGGTATCTACAACGTCCTGGACACCATTATTCACGAAGGTCTCCACTTCACGCGTCCCAGGAGTCTGCAAACCGAAGAAAGCAACTGGGATCATGGCTACGTTTCGCAGGAGGCAACCAAGCGAGCACGAGAGCAGGTCAACAACTATGACAAGGCCCGCAAGGCCGCTTGTGAGTGCACACAATGAAGCTCTTTATCCATGTGGCCTGTTCCTGTCTCCTTCTTGCGCTCGGAGCGCAGCGGGTCCACGCACGTAAATTGCACGAATGTATCGTCGTTCCGCAGGCCGCGATCGTCACTGACATGCCTGCTGGCCTGGACGAGTTCGAACAGCGACTGTGGGTGGCGAACACAGGTCAGAGGGTGCGCAAGGGCACGGATACCCTTCTTCTGCTGCGCCTCTTCTCGGAGTCGCCGGGCGTGATCGATTCCCAGCAGTACATAAAGATCACCGGCAGCCTGAAGCGAGACACATCTTCGCCGGGAGGGACGCCGGAGGTAGTGGAAGCGCGTTTGACAAGTGGTGGCTCGGGCTTCGCGCACAAGGGAGACTACTGGTTGTCCGATTCGGTGGACGTCGAACTACATAAGCCACACGAGCGCGATGGTCGGATGGAAGTCAAAGTGACTGCTGTCGGATGGAACAGTTATCGAAAAGAAGACCGCTCCTTTTATCTTCAGTTCACCTGTCAACTGAAGGAAATTCCTGTCGAGAAGCTTAGTGCTTGGCAAGGAGGCAACGACAATCTTTGGGGATCCTTTGGACCCGCCAGATAACTGAGCGGCATCAATCCATACCTAGCAACCACTACAGGCTAGGAACAGACAAGCGCTAGCTGCGTGGAATGGAGAGAGGAGAGTTCAGCATCATGGATGCAGAACAGATCCGCCTACTGGTTCAAGTCGATGTATCCGAACCCGTGAGCACATGACATGAAGATCATCTACTGGCTGGGCATTGCGTTCCTGTGGATGCTTCCGTTGAACGTTCTACTGCTGACGGCCGGTAAGCTGATGTCAGGCGACGCGCTGGGAGAAGAAGAGCTCGTTGGTTTCGGTGTAGCGGTGTTCGGTTCCGCGGCAGGCGGGATTCTCTATCGCCGCCGCCCAGGGTAGCGGCGAGCTTGCTCGACTGAGCGCGCAGCAAAGAGCAGTCGAGCAAGCTCGACTCTACCAATACGTCAGCCGCCGAACAGCTTCTGCGCGCTCTGGAACAGGATCCAACTGGTCGCGATGAACTTGTCGCCGCCCTGCGGTCGGTTGCCCCGATGGGTATCAGTGGGTTAAGAGCCCGAATGGCAGAGGGAGTGGATGGCTGGACAAATCCGGAGATGTCTGGGTTCCCTCTGGTCAAGGAGGGGGAGCCCACGGTGGACCTCATTGGGACGTTCAATCCCCAAATGGCGACTACATTAATGTCTATCCTGGTGGAAGAAGGCGCTAATTCTATGCTGAAGCTGGAAGTTGAATCTTTGAGGTTCTATTCACGACTGGACGAGGACGCTTTCTTCTCCAGATTGAGTAAGACATCGGGCGTGGTGTCTGTTGAGGGGTTTCTCAGAATGATCAACGTATCTGTTGATCCGTCGGCTGTGGATGAGGACGCTATGAGAGAGCTGATTTCGTTGTTCCAACGCTATGGGATAGACATGCGCCAGCTGCGGGAACTGGAGACGGAAGAATTCAGCTCATGGATGCGGAATAGATCCGCCTACTGGTTCAAGTCGATGTATCCGGACCAGTAAGCCTATAAAATGAGGACTATCCACTGGCTCGGCATCACGTTCCTGTGGATGCTCCCATTGAACGTCCTGCTGCTGACGACCGGCAAGCTGATGTCGGGCGAAGCGCTCGGAGAAGAAGAGCTCGTTGGCTTGGGTGTGGCGGTGTTCGGCGCTGTGGCGGGCGGGATTCTCTATCGCCGCCGTCCTCGGTAGCGTCGAGCCTGCTCGACGTCGCTCCAGGTTCAGTCGAGCAAGCGATATCGTCGAGCCGCTCGAGGTCACCCACCAAACAACTTCTGCGCGCTCTGGAACAGGATCCAACTGGTCGCGATGAACTTGTCGCCACCCTGCGGCCGGTTGCCACGATGGGTATGGGTAAACGCTGTCGGTGCGATCAGCAGGCTGCCGGTGCGCGGTGCGATCTTGCGGCCCTGGAACAGGAATTCGGTTTCGCCTTCCTCGAACTCATCGTTGAGGTACAGCGTCCACAGCACGTGCCGGTGCAGGGTTTCGGCCTGCGGGTCCTTCGGGTACAGCTCGCAGTGCCAGTACGGGTAACCGCCCTCGCCCGCCGCGTACCACTGCAGGTTGATGGCGCCCGGGCGCAGGCAGGTGCGGGCCAGGTCGGCCAGCTGTTCCTGCGCCATGTCGGGGAAATCCTCGGCCGACAGTCGGCGTGGCTGGCCGTTGCTGTCCTGGATCTGCAACATCAACGGCGCGATCAACGCCTGTGGATAACGGCGTAGATAAGTCAACAGTCCGGCGAAAACCGCCTGCTGCAGCGCGCTGTCCACATCCTTCCAGCCCTCCGCGCCACTGATGCGCAGATCCTTGCTGCGCTTGAGTTCCGGGAACACGCCACTGCCCACTGCGCCGGGTTTCAGGTGCTGGCTGGCACGCATGCGGGCAACGATGGCGGCGCAGACGTCGCTGGGGACGGCGTTGTGGATGACTTCGATGAAATCGACCGGACCCGGCTCGTGCATGCGTACATTCCTTCGGCGGCAAGGGCCTGATGGTGCCGTTTGCCGCCGCTGCTGTCACCCTGCGGTCATGTCATCGTTGTGCCATGAGCGCTGTAGGGATGGCCGCCGTCAGACGCTCTTCGCGTCATGCTCCTGGTGATAACGCACGGCTTCGGCCACTTCCTCGCGCGAGCCCAGGAACACCGGCACGCGCTGGTGCAGATGCTCTGGCTGGATGTCGACGATGCGTTCGCGGCCGGTCCACGCGGCGCCACCGGCCTGTTCCACCAGCAGGCCCATCGGGTTGGCTTCGTACATCAGGCGCAGCTTGCCGGCCTTGCCCGGTTCCTTCTTGTCCCACGGGTAGATGAAGATGCCGCCGCGGGTCAGGATGCGATGCACGTCGGCCACCATGCTGGCGATCCAGCGCATGTTGAAGTTCTTGCCGCGCGCGCCTTCCTTGCCGGCCAGCAGATCGCCCACGTAGGCCTGCATGGGTGCTTCCCAGTGGCGCTGGTTGGACATGTTGATGGCAAACTCCTGGGTGGCGGCGGGAATCTGCATGTTGGCGGTGGTCAACACGAACTCACCGGTTTCGCGATCCAGGGTGAAGGCGTGCGTGCCATGGCCGACGGTCAGCACCAGCTGGGTGCTGGGCCCGTAGATGCAGTAGCCGGCGGCAATCTGCCTGCTGCCCGGCTGCAGGAAGGCTTCGTCGCCCGGCAGCTCGACGTTGGTGGGGCAGCGCAGCACCGAGAAGATGGTGCCGACCGAGACGTTGACGTCGATGTTGGAGCTGCCGTCGAGGGGATCGAACAGCAGCAGGAAATCGCCACGCGGGTAGATGTCCGGCACCGGCTGGCTGTGGTCCATTTCTTCCGACGCGCAGGCGGCGAGGTGGCCGCCCCAGGCATTGGCTTCCAGCAGGATCTCGTTGCTGATGACGTCCAGCTTCTTCTGCGCTTCGCCCTGCACGTTGCCGGTGCCGGCATCGCCGAGTACGCCGCCCAGGGCGCCCTTGCTGACGGCGATGGAGATGCTGGTGCAGGCGCGGGCGACCACGGCGATCAGCTGGCGCAGGTCGGCGTTGATGCGGCCGGCATGCTGTTCTTGAATCAGGTACCGGGTCAGCGAAGTACGGGACATGGCGGGCGGGCCTTGGCAGCGGGGAAACGGCTATTGTCGCTGCTGCGCGCGGTGCGTGCGTGATTGGTTTGAGGGGAAATCGATTACAGGAGCGTTGCGCTGTGCGGCGCCGTCTTTCCATCGAGGCCCGCGGGAGGGACAGGCTGCGCGGGACACGCCGTTAACCCATCCATGGGGGCTCGTAGGCGCCATCCTTGGCGCCTGCGGTCCCGCGCAGCCTGTCCCTCCCGCGGGCTTCAGGGTTCGCCGCGAGCGCGGAGGGTGTGGCAAAAGCAGGAGCAAAGGCAGGAGCAAAAACAAAGGCGCCTTTCGGCGCCTTTGTTTTCAAGCATGTGCAGCGGTGCTTCAGCCCTTGGCGACGGTGGCCACGGCCTTGGCGACGTATTCCAGGTTGTTCTGGCTGAGCGCGGCCACGCAGATGCGGCCGGTGCCGACGGCGTAGATGCCGAACTCGTCACGCAGACGCTCGACCTGCACGCGGCTGAGGCCGGAGTAGGAGAACATGCCGGCCTGCTGGTTGATGAAACCGAACTGCGGTGCACCGGCGGCGGCCAGCTTTTCCACCAGACCGCCACGCAGGGCGTGGATGCGCTCGCGCATCTCGGTCAGTTCCTGTTCCCACAGCGCGCGCAGTTCCGGGCTGTTGAGCACACCGGCCACCAGCGCCGCACCGTGGGTGGACGGGCTGGAGTAGATGGTGCGGATGATGCGCTTGATCTGCGACTGCACGGCCTTGGCGTCGTTGGCGGTCGGTGCGACCACCGACAGCGCGCCCACGCGTTCGCCATACAGCGAGAACGACTTGGAGTACGAGTTGGCGACGATGAAGCTGTCGATGCCGGCCTCGGCAATGATGCGCACGGCCGCGCCGTCCTGCTCGATGCCCTTGTCGAAGCCCTGGTAGGCCATGTCGATGAAGGGGAACAGCTGGCGGTCCTTCAGCAGCTGCGCCACCTGCTTCCACTGGCTGACGGTGAGGTCGGCGCCGGTGGGGTTGTGGCAGCAGGCGTGCAGCAGCACCACGGTGCCCGGCTGCAGCGTCTGCAGGTCGGCCAGCATGCCGTCGAAGTTCACGCCATGGGTAGCGGCGTCGAAGTAGGTGTATTCCACCACCTCGAAACCGGCCGCACCGAACACGGCGCGGTGGTTTTCCCAGCTGGGGTTGCTGATGGCGATGGTGGCGTGCGGCAGCAGCTTCTTCAGCAGGTCAGCGCCGACGCGCAGCGCACCGCTGCCGCCCACGGTCTGGGTGGTGGCGACGCGGCCGGCGTCCAGCAGCGGCGAGTCCTTGCCGAACACCAGCTCACGGGTGGCCTGGGTGTATGCCGGCAGGCCATCGATCGGCAGGTAGCCGCGCGGTTTTGCTTCGGTGGCGAGCTGCTGCTCGATCTGCTTGACGGCACGCAGCAGCGGAATGCGGCCGCTTTCGTCGTAGTAGATGCCTACACCCAGGTTGACCTTGGTCGGGCGGCTGTCGGCGTTGTACGCCTCGGTCAGGCCCAGGATCGGGTCGCCCGGGACCAGTTCCACGTTTGCAAAGAAGGACACGGCGGTACTCGTTCGATATAAGGGGAGAAGAAGCGCGGGTCGCGTGGTTGCAGCGCTGGGCCGCAACCCTTCCATCGTAACAAAGCGTGCCACCGCCGCGGCGCTCATCGTCACGCTGCAGCCCGTACCATCCCGTGTTGTTTTCCCCCCGTGGTTGAAGCTGAACAATGAACGAGCCCGTGGCGCGTCGCCGCCTGCCCCTGCTGATCGCCCTGCTGCCGGCTGCCGCCGTGGCGCAGGCCCAGACCACCACCGCGCTGCCCACGGTGGAGGTGCAGGCCGCACGGGTACAGGGCATCGACCCGTTCGCGCTGCCGGCCAGCCAGGACACGGTCTGGGTGGATGACGACCGCAGCGGCGCCAGTGCCCAGCTTTCCGAGGCGCTGGCCGGCGTACCGGGGTTGCTGGCACGGGACCGGCAGAACTTCGCCCAGGACACCCAGCTGTCGATCCGTGGCTTTGGGGCCCGTTCCACTTTTGGCGTGCGCGGCGTGCGCGTGGTGGTGGATGGCGTGCCCGCTACCATGCCCGACGGCCAGGGCCAGCTGTCGCATGCCAGCCTGCTGGGTGCCGAGCGCATCGAGGTGCTGCGTGGGCCGTTTTCGGCGCTGTACGGCAATTCGTCCGGTGGCGTGCTGCAGGTCTGGAGCGCGCAGGGCCAGGCCGGTGATCCGTGGCGGCTGCGGGTCAATGCCGGGGCGGACAACACACTGAGCGTGGGCGCGCAGCTGCGCGGTGCCGGTGCCGGCATCGACTACAACATCGCCGCCAACCATTTCCGCACCGACGGTTGGCGCGACCACAGCCGGGCCCGGCGCGAATCGTTGAACGCGC
The DNA here is from genome assembly GCF_032056425.1 of Stenotrophomonas sp. GTDB lineage: Bacteria > Pseudomonadota > Gammaproteobacteria > Xanthomonadales > Xanthomonadaceae > Stenotrophomonas. The sequence continues at coordinate 133,699 of NZ_DAMBCN010000002.1, read as the reverse complement.
GCATCGGCGGCGAATTGGCCGGTGGCCGTCTGGAGCTGCTGCTGAACGCGCTGGACGCGCCCGATGCGCAGGACCCGCTGGGCCTGACCCGCGCCCAGGTGGCTGCCAATCCCCGCCAGGCCACCGCGGTGGCCACCCAGTACAACACCCGCAAATCGGTCAGCCAGCAGCAGGCCGGGCTGCGCTGGACCCGTGAGACCGGCGCCCAGCGCTGGCAGCTGATGGGCTACGCCGGGCAGCGCGCGGTGACCCAGTTCCTGCCGATTCCGCCCACCGCGCAGGCCAACCCGCTGCATGCCGGCGGCGTGATCGACCTGGACGGCGGCTATGGCGGCATGGACGCGCGCTGGGGCTGGGAGGGCGACCTGGCCGGGCGCCCGCTGGATGTGGTGGCGGGCATCAGTGCCGACCGCCAGCGCCAGCACCGCACCGGCTACGAGAACTTCGTCGGCAGCACCCTGGGCGTGCGCGGCCGCCTGCGCCGCGACCAGATCGACACCGTGCAGAACGTGGACCAGTTCGCCCAGGCGTGGTGGCAGTGGAGCCCGCGCTGGTCGCTGCTGGCGGGCGTGCGCCACAGTGCCGTGCGCTTCGAGTCGGACGACCGCTACATCACCGGCAGCAACCCCGACGACAGCGGCCGCCGCCGTTACCAAGCGACCACGCCGGTGGCCGGGGTCAGCTTCGAGGCCACCCCGCAGTGGCGCCTGCATGCGGCGGTCGGACGTGGCTTCGAGACTCCCACCTTCAACGAACTGGGCTACCGCAGCGATGGCCAGGCCGGCCTGGCGCTGGACCTGTCGGCCGCGCGCAGCCGGAACGTTGAAGTCGGCAGCAAGTGGCACGCGCAGAACGGAACCCAGCTCGATGTCAGCGTGTTCCGCGCCGTTACCGACGATGAGCTGGCCGTTTCCAGCAACACCAATGGCCGCAGCACCTACCGCAACATCGGCCGCACCCGCCGACAAGGCGTGGAACTGCAGTACCAGCAGCCGCTGGCCGAGCAGTGGGAACTGCAGCTGGCCTGGACCTGGCTGCAGGCGCAGGTGCGTTCGCCATACCTGACCTGCGGTGGCAGTGGTTGCCGCGTGCCCGACACGATTGTGGCGGCCGGCAGCCGCCTGCCCGGCGTGCCGCGGCAGCAGGCCTTCGCCCGCCTGCAGTGGTCGCCCGGCGACTGGCAGTGGGCGCTGGAGGCCAATGCCAGCAGCGACACGGTGGTGAACGACCTGGCCACCGAGCGCGCGCCCGGATACACCGTGCTGAACCTGGAAGCGGGCCGCCGCTGGACCCTGCCCGGCGGTGACCTGCGTGCCTTCGCGCGGCTCGACAACCTGCTGGACCAGGCCTACATCGGCTCGGTGATCGTCAACGATGGCAACGGCCGCTTCTACGAACCGGGTCCGGACCGGCGCGCCAGCGTGGGCCTGCAATGGTCGTGGCGCTGATGCGCCTGGTCGGCGGCGCCAGTGGAGCCAGCGCTACGCTGGCGGCACTGGCGCCAGCGGCCTCAATCCGGTGCCTTGGCCGGTACGAAGGGTGAGGTCGGGTCACTGGCCGGAAACGTCTCTTCCAAGGCCTGGTCCTGGTTGTCACTGGCGTGCTGCTTGCGCTCGCGGCGCTTTAGCGGGCTTTCCTGGCCGCCGCGGTTCCGGTCGCCACAGTCCTTTCTGTCCAGTGCCGCCTGTTCAACCTCGCGTTTCACTGGCAGACCCGGGTCGTCCTGCTGCGCGGCCTGCGGGCTACGCGGGTCGGGATGCACCGGGTGATTTCCGGCATCGACGAAGGGGGCGCCGGTGCCGCGGAAATCGGCTTCATCATTGTCGTGCTTGGCGCGCTGCTCGCCAGCCACGGGTGCTGTCGTCTCGCGCAGCGGGTCGCGGGAGGTATCTCGGTTCATGGCGGTCATTTCTCGCTGGGCGGGAAGTCCACTTAACTCCTGTGGAGGTAAAGCCACCGCGAACCCGGCGTCATGAACACCTCTGTCACCAGTGCATAACAGCGCGGAGCGTATCCCTGCCAGCCCAGACACTGATGCAGGACCCCCCCATGGCCCGCCTGGAACGACCCGCACCGTCCGTCTTCAACGCGCTGCTGGACCCGTTGTCTGCGCGCAGCCCGAAACGGGGAACCCGCCGTCACCCGGATCCGCAAGCGGTGGCGCAGGACTATCTGCAATACATGCTGACGGATTACGAAGGACGCCGCGGCCACGGCCAGCGCAACTGGCGTGACCTGTGCCCGGTCTACGCCTTTGCCCTGACCACCCATGCGGCCGACTGGCCCCGCGGAGGCGATGTGGACACCTGCGAGGAGCTGGCCGCGCACTGGGATCAGATGCGAGGGCAGTCACGCCTGGATTGGGCGCAGGCGTGGCCCGTGGTGGAGGATGCCTGGCGCGCCTTGGACCACATTCCAGTCACCGCCGTGAGGCCTCTGCTGCAGTAGTAGCGGCCATCCCGCCTCCACGCGCCCGACACGGTCGTTTCACGGCGGGCCACCGAAGCTGGGTGCCCATGCTGACTGCCCAGGTATGCCCATGGCCCGCCCGATCTGGACCGGTACCCTCTCCTTCGGCCTGCTGAACGTGCCTGTCTCGTTGATGTCCGGCGAACGCAAGGTCGACCTGCAGTTCCGCATGCTCGATTCGCGCGACCGCAAGCCGATCCGCTTCGAGCGGGTCAACGCCGATACGGGCGAAGAAGTGCCGTGGAAGGACATCGTCAAGGCCTACGAGTACGACAAGGGCAGCTATGTCGTGCTGGAAGAAGGCGATATCCGCTCGGCCGCGCCGGAGAGCCACGAAACGGTGGAGGTGGAAACCTTCGTCGATGCCGCGCAGATCGACCCGCGCTATTTCGAAAAGCCCTACCTGCTGGTGCCGGGCAAGAAGGCCGAGAAGGGCTATGTGCTTCTGCGCGAAACCCTGCGCAGTACCGGCAAGGTGGGCATCGCCCGGGTGGTGGTGCGTACGCGGGAATACCTGTGTGCAGTGATGCCCAATGCGGACGCGCTGGTACTGATGATCCTGCGCTACCCGCAGGAGCTGGTGGACCCGGAGGACTACAAGCTGCCCACGGGCAGCGTTTCCGACTACAGGATATCCAGCAGGGAAACAGCGATGGCCGAGCAGTTGATCGAATCGATGGCCGGTGACTGGGATCCCACGCAATACCACGATGAGTTCCGCGAGCGCCTTCAACAGGTATTGAACAAGCGCATCAGATCCAAAGGCGGCACCGCCAAGGTGGAGGACGAGCCCGCACCCCGCGAAGATGCCACCACCAACGTGGTGGACTTCATGGCGCTGCTGCAGAAGAGCCTGGATGCCAACAAGCGCACGCCGGCGAAGAAGGCCGGCACGCGCAAGACCCCAGCCAAGAAGGCTGCCACGAAGGCCACGAAGAAGACCACCGGCAAGGCCGCGAAGGCAACGAAGAAAGCCGCGCCGCGACGCAAGGCGGGTTGAACCATGTCGCTGCACCAGTACCGCCGCAAGCGCCGCCTCGGCGGGGGCAACGGGCAGACCCCCGAGCCCGACGACATCGCCTCGGCAGGCAATCCGAAGCGGCGCCCGCAGTTCGTCATCCAACTGCACCATGCCAGCTCACGCCACTACGACTTCCGTCTGGAGATGGACGGCGTGCTGAAGAGTTGGGCAGTGCCGAAGGGACCCTCGCTGCGCGTGGGCGAGAAGCGCCTGGCAGTGGAAGTGGAAGATCATCCGCTGTCCTATGCGGGTTTCGAGGGCGACATTCCCGAAGGCCACTACGGTGCCGGCCATGTGCAGGTGTTCGACCACGGCAGCTGGGCCTGTGAAGGCGATCCGCTGCAGGCGCTGGCCGACGGCAAGATCGACTTCGTACTGCAGGGGCAGCGCCTGAGCGGAGGCTGGAAGCTGGTCCGCACCGCCATGAAGGGACGCCAGGCGCAGTGGCTGCTGATCAAGCGCGATGATGCGCAGGCGCGCGATGCCGAGGCCGATGACCTGCTGCAGGATTCCACGCCATCGCGCGCGGCCACGCGCACGCGCGCAAAGAAGCCACGCGCTGCACCACGCAAGGTCGATGCACGCTGGCATGCACGTGCACTGAAATTGACCGGTGCACGTGACCACGCGTATCCGCGTGGCTTCAAGCCACAACTCACCGACCACCGCGACAGCGCGCCGGATGGCGAAGGCTGGCTGCATGAGATCAAATGGGACGGCTATCGGCTGTTGGCCGATCTGCTTGACGGCGAGGTGAAGCTACGATCGCGCAACGGCCTGGACTGGACCACCGACTTCCCCGAGGTCGCGCACGCCGTGAGAGCCCTGCCGCTGCGCGACGCGCGCCTGGATGGCGAGCTGGTGGTGCTGGATGCACAGGGACGCAGCGATTTCGCTGCCCTGCAGCGGGTGATCGATGGCAGTTCGAGGCAGCCGCTGCGCTACATCGTGTTCGACCTGCCTGGTGTGGCTGGCGTGGACATCAGTCGCGCGCCACTGATTGAACGCAAAGCCCTGCTGAAGGCGCTGATCGGACCGGAGCCCGGCACGATCGCCTTCAGCGAGCACGTGATCGACCATGGTCCTGCGGTGTTCGCCGCCAGTGGCGAAGCCGGTTTCGAAGGCATCGTCAGCAAGCAGGTGGACGCGCCCTACGTGAACACCCGCGCGCGCAGCTGGGTGAAGGTGAAGCATGAGGACACCGACGAGTTCGTCATCGTCGGCCACACCGCACCCAAGGGCAGCCGTGCAGGCTTCGGCTCGCTGCTGCTGGCCACGCCCGATGGCGGGGGTCTGCGCTACGTGGGGCGGGTCGGCACCGGCTTCGACGATGACGCGCTGAAGGCCCTGAGCGCCGTGTTGGCGCCCCTGGCGGTGAAGACGCCAGTGCTGGAACTGCCGGCACATGTTCCGTTCCGCGCCGCCAGCGTGCGCTGGGTCAAGCCGCAGGTGGTGGCTGAAGTGGCCTTCCGTGGCTGGGGCAAGGAAGGCCTGCTGCGCCAGGCCAGTTTCAAGCGGCTGCGCAGCGACAAGCGGAAGCAGGACCTGGGCGTGGCACCCGTGGACGCCGGGCAGGAGGATGCGGCGGTGGCCATCAGCCATCCCGAACGGGTGGTCTATCCGAAACAGAAGCTGCGCAAGGGGGATGTGGCCGACTACTACCGGCAGATGGCGCGCTGGATCCTGCCGGAGATTGCCGGTCGCCCGCTGTCACTGCTGCGCTGCCCGGACGGCGTCGGCAAGGCCTGCTTCTTCCAGAAGCACCACGGTCCTGGCCTGGGCGATGCCGTGCATGCCGTGCCGCTGCAGCAGAAGAGCGGGCGCGAGGACTACGTTTACATCGATGATGCGCGCGGTCTGCTGCAGCTGGTGCAGATGAACACGTTGGAGCTGCATCCGTGGGGCGCGACGGTGGACGATCCCGAGCATCCGGACCGGCTGGTGTTCGACCTGGACCCCGGCGAAGGCGTGTCCTGGGCGCAGGTGAAGGCCGGTGCCCGCGATGTGCGCGACCGCTTGCTGCAGGTCGGCCTGCAGAGCTTCGTGCGATTGTCCGGTGGCAAGGGCGTGCACGTGGTGGTGCCATTGCAGCCAAAAGCCGATTGGGAACAGGCCAAGGCATTCTGCGAGGCCTTCGCGCAGGCGATGGCGCTGGAACAGCCTGAGCGCTACGTGGCGACGATGAGCAAGGCCAAGCGCAGCGGCGTGATCTTCATTGACTGGCTGCGCAACACGCGCGGTGCCACCAGTGTATGTTCGTGGTCCCTGCGCGCACGCGAGAGCGCCGGGGTCGCGGTGCCGCTGCGCTGGGACGAACTGGCGCGGGTAAGTGCTGCCGATGCCTTCCCGATGGCCAAGGCCTTGGCGCGGGCGAAACGGCTGAAGGCCGACCCCTGGCAGGGTATCGAACGGCTGCAGCAGGTATTGCCGCGCGGTAATCGGTAGCGCCGGGCCACGCCCGGCGCTACCAGATCAATGCGGCGTCGATCAGAAGTCCGCGCGGATGCCGAAGGTTACCCGCCGCCCGGAGAACTCGTACTGGGTCGGGAAGGCCTTGTCGATCGTGTAGCCGCTGGTCTTTTCATCCAGCAGGTTGATCGCTTCCAGATTCACCTTCCAGGTGTCGTTCAGGCGCAGGCCGATGGACGCATCCAGCTGGCCATAGGCATCGCGGTAGACCGGGTACATGTTCAGGTGGATGTACTCGACGTACTTGTCCTTGTAGTTGTACGAGGCGCGCGCGCTGAAACGATCGTTCTCGTAGTACAGGGTGAAGTTGTACGCCTTCTCGGCCAGGCCTTCCGGCGGCGTGGGAATGTCCAGGTCCGACGCGCCGGTCAACGAGTTGTCCAGCTGCGTGTAGTTGGCATTGATGCCCCAGCCTTCCAGCGCGGGATGCAGCATCGACAACGGCAGCTGTGCAACCAGTTCCACACCGGTCACCTTGTAGGAACCGTCTGCATTGACGGGCTGGTAGACCTCGAAGTCGTAGTAGCCGTCCAGCGAACCGTTGGCGTTGAGCTTCTCCACGTTCGGCACGATGCCGGTCAGCGACTGCCGCACCACGCCATCGATCTTCTTGGAGAAATACGATGCGGCCAGCAGGCCGCCGTTCTGCAGGTACTTCTCAAGGCCGACTTCCCACTGCTTGGCCGTGGTCGGCTTCAGCGCCGGGTTGCCATCCATGAAGCGGAAGCTGCTCCAGCTGACCGTGCGGCGGTAGGCAATGTCGGTCAGCGACGGGCGCATCAGCGTTTCCGATGCAGCACCGCGCAGCACCAGGCCGTCGGCGATCTCGGCGGTCATGTTGAAGCTGGGCAGCACGTCGCTGTAATCGCCACTGCTGGAAATCGGCGTGGGCGTGTAGCCGTTGCTGCCATCGGCGTTCTGCACCGGGTGGAAGCCGGCGGAGTCGACATCGGTGTCGATCGAGCGCACGCCCAGGTTGGCGTAGACCGGCACGGTGCCGATGTCGAAGTAGAAGTCGGCCATGGCATACAGCGCCAGGGTCTTCTCCTTTACCTCGTAGTACTGGCCCGGATCGATCGGCGTGCTGTAGCCGGGGTAGCGGAACGTCGCGCGCGCGTAGGCATTGGACACCTGTTGCCAATCCAGGTCGCTGGGGCGGTAGCCGCCGCCCGGCGCCAGCTGGCTGATCCAGGTCGGGTTGCTGTCGGCCAGGGTGCGGGTGTTCACCCAGGCCACGCTGCCGGCGCCGGGGCCCTGGATCTTGCCGCTGCCGAACGCGCGTTCCTTGGTCTTGTCGGTGTAGCGCGCGCCGAACTGCACGGCATTGAGCGCGGGGAAGAAGGCCAGCTCCAGCTGCCGGCGCAGGTCGAGCTGCGCGGCGTACTTGTCATCCTTGACGTTCTCTACTTCGGTTTCGTAGGCCTCGAACAGGTACTTTTCCGGCGAGGCATACATGTTGAAACCGTTGGAGGCTGCACTGGGCACGGTCTCGCCGCCGTTGGCGGTCCAGCGCGTGCGCGAGGGCGCATAGGCCACATGCTTCAGGTTGGCGTAGTCCGAATCCTTGCGCGCACCCGAATAGCCGACCAGCGCGTCGATATCCCAGCCGCCCACCTTCCAGTCCAGCTTGCTGCTGAACTGGCGATAGTCGGTGTTGGCGCTGCGTTCCTTGCTGAGGATCTCGTGCTGGGTGGCGGTGTAGGACACATCCTTCAGCACGGTGATGCCATAGGCCGACAGGGTGTCGCTGTCGTAGTCGTGGATGGTGTCGAGCGTGCTGCGGCTGGAGGCCGAATAGGCGGCCGCATCGTACTCGTCCTCATGCGTGTCGTAGCCACCGAACATGGCATCGAAGCTGAGCGAGAGCGTATCGCTGGGCTTGAACTGCAGCGACGCGGTGGCGCCCCACTGGTCCTGCTCGTTCAGATAGACGCGGTCGCCGACCTTGTCCTGGAAGATGATGCGGCTGGTTTCATCCTTGTCCATGCGATCCTGCACGATGATGCCCGCATCGCGCGCCAGCACCGCCGCGGCCTGCGCGCCACGCGTGCCTGACGCCTCCAGGAAGCGTCCCATCGGCCGGAAGTTGATGCCCGAGTTGGAATCGGTACGGTTGCTGCGCTTGGCCTTGGAGAACGACACCAGGCCACCCCAGTCGCCCCAGGTGTCGCTGGCCAGGAACGAGATCTTCGGATCGATCTTGCCATTGATCGAGTTGTGCGAGGCTTCGGCGGAGGCACTGAACTTCGGCTCGGCATAGTCGAAGGGCTTGGCGGTTTCGATATAGACCGAACCGGCGATGCCCCCTTCCTCGTCGGCCGCGGTCGGCGACTTCTGCACGGTCACCGTCTGCACCACGTCGGCGGCGAAGATGTCGAACTGCACATCACGCCCACCGCTGCCCGAGGCGGTGGCCAGGTTGTTGATCGACACCAGGGTAAATTCGCTGGGCAGGCCGCGCACGCTGACCTTGCTGCCCAGGCCCTTGTTGCGCTCGATGGTGACACCGGGCATGCGCTGCAGCGCTTCGGCCAGGTTCTGTTCGGGGAAATCGGCCACGTCGGTGGCGACGATCGAATCGGAGAAACCGATGTTGGCGCGCTTGAGGTCGACCGCGCGTTCCAGGCTCTTGGCATAGCTGCCGGAGACGGTGACGGTGTCCAGCTGCTGCAGCTGTTCGCGGGTATCGCCATCGGCGGCTTCTTCAGCCATTGCATCGATGGGCAGTACGGCGAGGCCGCCGATCAGCACCGCATGCACAGCGCGGGACAAAAGCTTCGCATGGGGAGCCGCAGCGGCGGCCTCCCGGTTCTGGTAACGCATCGGATGATTTCCCGGTTCCCTGTGGTGTCTTACGCCGCGCCTGCCCCTTTATCCGTGGGTGCAGGCCCCTGCGCCGCGTTGCCGACGTTCGGCGGGCACCGAGCCTAGGGGGGAATTGTTAAGCCTGTGTTGCGCTGCGCGAGGGGCGGCGCCCGAACCGCCAGCCCACCAGCAGCTGCACCGGCAGCGACACCAGCAGGGAAACCGCGAACCAGCGCGGGAAATCGCCGCCCATCAGCCACAGACCGTAACCCGCGCCCAGCACCAGCAGCAGCCAGACCGAGGTGCCATGCGCGCGCGGCCAGCACGGCGCGTAGTAGGTGGCAAAGGCGATGGCGGCGATGCCGCCCAGCACGCTGAAGGCCAGGTCCCAGCCCAGCTGCGCTTCACTGCCCGGGTGCAGGCCGAACAACGATGGCAGCCAGCCACCTGCGCTGCTGACCAGGGCCAGGGCAAGCAGCGCACCGATCAGGGCGACGATGGACAGGAAAGTGGTTTTGAGCAGGGCAGGCATGCACGCATTGTACGGCGTGCCGGGTCATGCCTTGCCGGCGGCCTGCAAGGCGGCGAACTCTTCATCGCTGAACAAGCGCGAGCGCACCAGGAAGCGCACGCCCTCGCCGTTCTCCAGCGAGAACATACCGCCGCGGCCGGGCGCCACGTCGATGATCAGCTGCGTGTGCTTCCAGTATTCGAACTGCGAGGGGCTGATGTGGAACGGCGCGCCGCCGATCTCGCCCAGGCAGACGTCACGGTCGCCGACGATGAAATCGCCCTGTGCGAAACACATCGGCGAGGACCCATCACAGCAGCCACCGGATTGATGGAACAGCAGCGGGCCATGGCGTGCGCGCAGCCTGTCGATCAGCTGCAGGGCAGCCAGAGTGGCGGTGACCTGTGGCGGAAGGTCGTTCATGGTGGCCTCGTTCGAGGGTCAGACCCCTCTGCCAGTGACAGAGGGATCCGACCCCTTGCACAGCTGCCGCGCCCGTGGGAGAGGGGGACGGGCGCGGCAGTCGTGCGCGGGAGGGTCAGGCGGCGAAGTCCAGCACCACGCGGCCTTCAATGGTGCCCGCATGCATGCGCGCGAACACGTCGTTGACGTTCTCCAGGCGGTCGGTGCTGACCGTTGCCGCCACCTTGCCCTCGGCGGCGAACAGCAGTGATTCCTGCAGGTCCAGGCGGGTGCCGACAATCGAACCGCGCACGGTCACGCCGTTGAGCACCATGCCGAAGATATCCAGCGGGAAGTTGCCCGGCGGCAACCCGTTCAACGACACGGTGCCGCCACGGCGGACCATGCCCAGTGCCTGCTCGAACGCCTTGGGCGACACCGCGGTGACCAGTGCGCCATGCGCGCCGCCGATTTCCTTCTTCAGGAACGCAGCCGGATCGGTGGTGCGCGCATTCACTATCACCTGCGCGCCGAGGCGCTGCGCAAGCTTCAGCTTGGCATCGTCCACGTCCACCGCCGCCACGTTCAGGCCCATGGCGCGTGCGTACTGCACGGCCATGTGGCCCAAGCCGCCGACGCCGGAAATCACTACCCAGTCGCCGGGCTTGGTGTCGGTCACCTTCAGGCCCTTGTAGACGGTCACCCCGGCGCACAGCACCGGTGCGATCTCCACGAAGCCCACTCCCTTGGGAAGCAGGCCGACATAGTTGGCATCGGCCAGTGCGTACTCGGCGAAGCCGCCGTTGACCGAGTAGCCGGTGTTGCGCTGTGTTTCGCACAGCGTTTCCCAGCCGCCCAGGCAGTGTTCGCAATGGCCACACGCCGAGTACAACCAGGGGATGCCGACCCGGTCACCTTCCTTGATGTGGCCGACCCCGCCACCCACGGCCACGACGTGCCCCACGCCCTCGTGGCCGGGGATGAACGGCGGGTTCGGTTTCACCGGCCAGTCGCCCTCGGCGGCGTGCAGGTCGGTATGGCAGACGCCACAGGCCTCGATCTTGACCAGTACCTCGCCCGCCCCCGGGCGCGGTACCACCACTTCTTCGATGACCAGTGGCTTGCCGAACTCACGGACGACGGCAGCCTTCATGGTTCTGTTCATGCATGGATCTCCGTAGTGCGCTTGCGGACAGGATGGCGCCGGCGCGGACCCGGCGCCTTGATCACGATCAAACTTCAGAAGAAACCCAGCTTCTTCGGCGCGTAGCTCACCAGCAGGTTCTTGGTCTGCTGGTAGTGGTCGAGCATCATCTTGTGGTTTTCGCGGCCGATGCCCGACTGCTTGTAGCCGCCGAAGGCCGCGTGCGCGGGATAGGCGTGGTAGCAGTTGGTCCACACCCGCCCAGCCTGGATCGCGCGCCCGACCCGGTACAGGCGCGCCGCATCGCGGCTCCACACGCCCGCACCCAGGCCGTACAGCGTGTCGTTGGCGATCTGCAGGGCCTCTTCTTCGGTCTTGAAGGTGGTCACCGCCACCACCGGCCCGAAGATTTCTTCCTGGAAGATGCGCATGCGGTTGTGGCCCTTGAACACGGTGGGCTTCACGTAGAAGCCGCCGGCCAGGTCACCCTGCAGCGTGTTGCGCTCGCCGCCGATCAGCACTTCGGCACCCTCCTGGCGGCCGATATCGATGTAGGACAGGATCTTTTCCAGCTGCTCGCTCGATGCCTGCGCGCCGATCATCGTGTTCGGGTCCAGCGGGTCACCCTGCACGATCGCCGCCACCCGCGCCAGCACGCGTTCGATGAACTTCTCGTAGATCGATTCCTGCACCAGCGCACGCGAGGGGCAGGTACAGACCTCGCCCTGGTTGAGCGCGAACATCACGAAGCCTTCCACCGCCTTGTCGAGGAAATCATCGTCTTCGGCCATCACATCGGCGAAGAAGATGTTGGGCGACTTGCCGCCCAGCTCCAGGGTGACGGGAATCAGGTTCTGGCTGGCGTACTGCATGATCAGGCGGCCGGTGGTGGTTTCACCGGTGAAGGCGATCTTGGCGATGCGCGGGTTGCTGGCCAGCGGCTTGCCCGCTTCCAGGCCGAAGCCGTTGACCACGTTCAGCACGCCCGGCGGCAACAGATCGCCGATCACTTCCATCAGCACCAGGATCGAGGCCGGGGTCTGCTCGGCGGGCTTGAGCACCACGCAGTTGCCGGCGGCCAGCGCCGGGGCCAGCTTCCACGCCGCCATCAGCAGCGGGAAGTTCCACGGAATGATCTGCCCGACCACGCCGAGCGGTTCGTGGAAGTGGTAGGCCACCGTGTCCGCATCGATCTCGGACAGGCTGCCTTCCTGCGCGCGCAGGGCACCGGCGAAGTAGCGGAAGTGGTCGACCATCAACGGCAGGTCGGCATTGAGCGTTTCGCGGATCGGCTTGCCGTTGTCCCAGGTTTCAGCGTGGGCCAGCAGTTCCAGGTTCTGCTCGATGCGGTCGGCAATGCGGTTCAGCACCAGTGCGCGCTGGGCGACCGGCGTGCGGCCCCAGCCCTCCCGGGCGGCGTGGGCTGCATCCAGCGCCGCTTCGACGTCCTCGGCATTGGAGCGGGACACTTCGGTGAAGACCTGCCCGTTCACCGGCGAGGTGTTGTCGAAGTACTGGCCGCTGCGCGGCGCGACCCAGTCGCCGCCGATGTAATTGCCGTAGCGCGGCTTGAAGATCGAACGCGGGTCGGTGGCATGCGGGCGGGTGGACGGTACAGCGTTCATGCGGGGCTCCCAACGGGTTGGCGTAGTGCCCGTACTGGCGCAAGGACGGTGCCAACGCTGGCGTGCTGCGGTGCGTCACGAGGTCCGGCGCTGCCACGCCTGCGCGTCACGCGCGCGGTTGCGGCGCTGCAGCAGGCCCCTTCCTTGCGGGCAAGCACGCGATGTGCTGTTAATCGGAACAGGTCCTGAAACAACTGTCGCAGAATGCGACACAGGAGGCTGTCGGTGTCCCCGCTTGCTCCCGACCCACGCCTGGGCAGTGCCCGGCGCAGTTTCTTCGAACGCGGTGCGGCGCCGGTGGGCGCGGTGCCCGATGCCATCCTGCACTCGTGGCAGCGCTGCCAGCGCCATGGCCTGCTGGTGGACGCGCAACCCAATGCCGAACCGCTGACCGATGGCCGCCTGCGCGAGCTGCGGCAGCGCCGCGAACGGTTGTGGCGGCAGGCCCGGCCCGAACTGGAAGGCTTGGCGGCGGAGATGACCCACAGCGGCAGCATCGTGCTGCTGACCGATGAAGACGGCTGGATCCTGGATGCCGAAGGCAGCACCGGCTTCCTGGACAAGGCCGGCCGCGTGGCGCTGATGCCGGGCGTGCGCTGGGACGAAACCAGCGTGGGCACCAACGCGATCGGCACCGCGCTGGTGGAAGGCCGTGCGCTGCAGGTACGCGGTGGCGAACACTACTTCGCGCCGCACGGCCAATGCCTGGGGGTGCTGGACGTATCCGGCGACGCGCGCCTGCCGCACCTGCACGCGCTGGCCCTGGTACGCCAAGCGGTGGCCCAGATCGAGCACCGAGGCTTTGCCGACGGGCTGCCCGACTGCGAGTTGTTGCGCCTGCACCACCAGCCGGTGCTGCTGGGCAGTGCGCGGGAGGGCGTGCTGGGCTTCCGCGGCGGGCGTCTGGTGGCGGCCAATCGCGCTGGCCTCGCGCTGTTCGGGCTGGAGCGCCACGACATCGGGCGTACCCCGTATGAAGCCTTGTTCGAACAGCCCTTGTCACGCCTGGCCGACGATGGCGTGCTGCTGGATCGCCAAGGCCGCAGACTCTACGGGCTGCGCCAGCCGCGCGGCACGCGGCGCGCGCACGGCGCCCCCGCGCAGCGCCTGCCGCAGGCGCCGCCGTGTGGCGCAGCGGTTCCGCGCGGGCCGTTGTTCGATGCCGCCCAGCAGGCGCAGCTCGACGCGGCCGGGCGGGTCCTTCAGGCGGGCCTGCCAGTACTGCTGCAGGGTGAAACCGGAACCGGCAAGGAAGTATTCGCACGTGAACTGCATGCGCGCAGCGCACGCGCGGGCAGGCCCTTCGTTGCGGTGAACTGCGCTGCATTGCCCGAAGGCCTGATCGAATCGGAGCTGTTCGGCTACGAGGAAGGCGCCTTCACGGGTGCGCGCCGCCACGGCAGCACCGGGCTGCTGCGCCAGGCCGAGGGCGGTGTGCTGTTTCTGGACGAGATAGGCGACATGCCATTGGCGCTGCAGCCACGGTTGCTCCGCGTGCTGCAGGAGCGCGAGCTGTCGCCGCTGGGCGGCGGCAAGCCGGTGAAGCTGGATTTTGCCCTGGTCTGCGCCAGCCATTGCGACCTGCCGCAGGCGGTAGCGGCCGGCCGCTTCCGCGCAGATCTGTACTACCGCATCGCCGACCACGTGGTGACCCTGGCACCGCTGCGCCAGCATGCTGATCGCGGTGCCGTGGTCGATGCGCTGTGGCAGCAGCTGGGCAACGACCACGCACTGCCCGGCGCCACCCGTGCCGCGCTGGTGGCCTGTGCCTGGCCGGGTAACCTGCGCCAGCTCAGTGCCTGCCTGCGCACGCTGGTGGCCTTGGCGGGGCCGGGCCAGTCGCCGGGCCCGGAGCTGTTGCCTGAGGTCGTACGCAACGGTGTGGCCGACGCGCTGCCGCCCGTGGTGGCGTCCCATGCGGCGCTGGGGGAGATTGCCGAAGCGGCCATGCGCCAGGCGCTGGCCGCGTGCGAGGGCAACGTGAGTGCGGCCGCCAAGCGGCTGGGCATCAGCCGCAGCACGCTGTACCGGCGGCTGGGCGCACCGCGCGGCGGTTGAACGCGGGGCAATGCCGGGTTTGCCCGACCAACCCGCTGGCAATGGCGGGCTTGCTCGAGCAACCCGCCCCGTAGAGTCGAGCTTGCTCGACTGCTCTACGCGAAATGCCAGTCGAGCAAGCTCGACTCTACTGGCATAGCGTTCTTCAGCTGGCCAGTACCGAGGCCTGGCGCGCCAGGTCTTCGATGCCCTGCCAGTCGCGTGCCTGCACCAGCGCGGCGGTGGTCAGCCAGGAACCGCCTACGCACAGCACGTTGGGCAGGTGCAGGAACTGCGGGGCGGTCTGCACGCTGATGCCGCCGGTCGGGCAGAAGCGCACATCGGCGAACGGGCCGTGCCAGGCCGACAACAATGCCGCGCCCCCGGCCTGTACCGCCGGGAAGAACTTGAAGGTGTCCAAGCCGTGCTCCAGGCCCACGATCAGTTCGGACCCAGTGGCCACGCCCGGCAGGTACGGCAGGTCCGCGTCGCGGGCGGCGGCATACAGGGTGGGCGTTGCGCCGGGCGACACCGCGAAGCGCGCACCGGCTGCCTTCGCCGCCTGCATCTGCGCCGGCGTCATCACCGTGCCGGCGCCGACCACGGCATCGGGCACGGCTTCGACCATCGCCTTGATCGCTTCCAGCGCGCGCGGCGTGCGCAGGGTCACCTCGATAACCGGCAGGCCGCCGCGGAACAGGGCCTGTGCCACCTGCACCGCATCGTCCACGTCATCGGGGGTGAACACCGGGATCACCGGGGCCAGTTTCAGTACCGCACGTACGCGCGGATCAGCGCCGGACATCGAATCGCTCCTCGCCCACCAGGGCCAGCACGTCAGCTTCGCTGACAGGGTTGAAGTCGCCGGGGATCGAATGCTTCAGTCCGCCGGCGGCCAGGCCGAAGCGCACGGTGGCCTCGGCATCGAAGCCGGACAGGATGCCATGCAGGATGCCGGCCGCGAAGGCGTCGCCACCGCCGATGCGGTCAACAATGCCCTGCAGCTGGCGCACCGGCGCCTGTGCACGGGTGCCGTCGCGGCCCAGCAGCAGGGCGCCCACTGCATGGTGGTCCACGCTGAGCGCCTGGCGCTGGGTGCAGGCCATCCACTGCAGCTGGGGGAAGGCGGCGAAGGCGGCCGCCGCTGCGGCGTCCACCTTGGCCACCACATCGGCTTGTTCGAACCGCTGGCCGAGGATCACCTCGATATCGCGGTAGTCGGCGAACACGATGTCGGCCTGCGCGAACAGCTGGTGCAGGATCGCCTGTGCATCGCCGCCCCAGCGCTGCCACAGCTTGGGCCGGAAGTTGCCATCGAAGGACACGCGCACACCCTGTGCGCGCGCTGCACGCGCTGCTTCCAGCGTGGCCTGCGCCACGTCCGGGCCCAGTGCCGGGCTGACCCCGGACAGGTGCAGCCACTGTGCGCCCTGCAGCAGTGCCGGCCAGTCGTAGTCGGCGGCGGTACTGCGGGCGAACGCCGAATCGGCGCGGTCGTAGACCACATCACTGGCCCGCTGCACCGCGCCGGTGGTCAGGAAGTACAGGCCCATGCGGCCGTCCGGGTCCTGGCGCACACCGCGCGTGTCCACGCGATGGCGGCGCAGTTCACCCAGTACATGCGCGCCCAGCGCATTGCCGGCCACGGTGCTGACCATGGCCACCTCATGTCCGAAGCAGGACAACGAGACACCCACGTTGGCTTCCGCACCGCCCACGTGCACCTGCAACTGCGGCGACTGCAGCAGCAGCTCGCGCCCCGGCGCGCCCATCCGCAGCAGCAGTTCCCCGAAACACACGACACGACCCATTTCCGCTCCCTTACGCTGGCCGCCAGCAGACACTGCCGCACGGCGTGGAATCGCACCACGCACCCGCGTGGCGGTTGACTATCGGTGTCATTCTAAATCCGACCGACCGTTGGCACAGCCTAGCAAACTGTCGGAAGCATTGTCCCGCAAGCATCTTGGAGACATTGCAGGTCTGTTGCGGTGCAAGATGCCGGAACCGGGACGTGCTGTTACCGTCCGCCTTGACCAGCGGTGTCATTCCGCTGAAACACTCGCGAGACCAGACCTTTGGGAGAGGGGAAAGGCATGCATTCTCGGAACCACGCAAAAAAGACACCGGTTACCTTGCTCGCCATGGCCGTCGGCCTGGCGCTGTCGGTAAACGCCGCGGCGCAGCAGCAGGGTGAAGCGCCCACCGCGACCAACCTGGACACGGTGAACGTCACCGGCTACCGCGCCAGCGTGGAAAAGGCGCTGGACATCAAGCGCAGCGAATCAGGCGTGGTCGACGCCATCGTGGCCGAGGACGTGGGCAAGTTCCCCGACCTGAACCTGGCCGAATCGCTGCAGCGCATTCCCGGCGTGGTCATCACCCGCGAAGCGGGCGAAGGCCGCAACATCTCGGTGCGCGGCCTGGGCCCGGATTTCACCCGCGTGCGCTTGAACGGCATGGAAGCGCTGACCACGGTGGGCGCCGGCGACCAGAGCGGCGGCACCAACCGCGGCCGTGGCTTCGACTTCAACGTGTTCGCCTCGGATCTGTTCTCGCAGATGATCGTGCGCAAGACCGCCTCGGCCGATGTCGAGGAAGGGTCGCTGGGCGCCACGGTGGACCTGCGTACCGCGCGCCCGTTCGACTACGACGGCTTCACCTTCGCTGCCAGTGGCCAGGCCGGCTTCAATGCGATGGCTGAAAAGGCCGACCCGCGCATGGCCGCGCTGATCGCCAACACCTTCGCCGATGGCACCTTCGGCGCATTGCTGTCGGTGGCCTATTCCGAACGCCAGGCGCTGGAAGAAGGCTCCAACACCGGGCGCTGGGCCAACGGCACCAGCAACGGTGGTTTTGCCGCCAGCCCGCTGTTCCCGGCCGCACGCAGCGCCGATGTGTACCACCCGCGCTTCCCGCGCTATGTGCAGATGGAACACGAGCAGAAGCGCCTGGGCGTGACCGGTTCGCTGCAGTGGAAACCGACCGATCGCACCGAAATCTCGCTGGATACGCTGTACTCGAAGATCGACGCCACGCGCGACGAACACTACATCGAAGCGATCTCGTTCAGCCGCAACCGCGATGCCGCCACCGGCGCCAACCGCCGCCCCGACCGCGACGGCAAGCCGGTGATGGTGGTGCGCAACGGCGAGATCCGCAACAACGCGCTGGTCTACGGCGAATTCGACAACGTCGACATCCGCAGCGAGAACCGCCACGACGAATGGAGCACCGAGTTCAAGCAGGCCAGCCTGAACTTCGATCATCGCTTCAACGATGCGTTCTCGCTGAACGGCAAGCTGGGCGTCTCGCGTTCCAGGCACGAGAACCCGGTGCAGACCACCATCATCATGGACAAGTACGATGTGGATGGTTATAGCTACGACTACCGTGGCAACCGCCGTGCGCCGGTACTGAACTACGGCATCGACCCGACCAACCCCAATGGCTGGGAGCTGGCCGAGATCCGCCTGCGACCGCAGTACGTGGACAATGACTTCGACACCGCCGAAGTCAACTTCAACTGGAACATCAGCCCCGGCTTCCGCCTGAAGGGCGGCGTGCTGGCCAAGAACTACACCTTCGACACGCTGGAACTGCGTCGCAACAGCGAAGGCGCGGTACCGGCGTTCGCCAACGGTTCGCGCATCGTGCCGGTGGACCTGACCAGCCAGGCCGGCCTGAAAGGCATCTCCGGTTCGCCGTCGAGCTGGGTGGTGCCGAACCTGGATGCCGTGGCCGACGCGCTGGACATCTACAGCAACACCGGCACGTTCGCACTGGCACCGCGTGCCAACAACAGCCGCAGCGTGGAAGAGAAAGACCGAGGCGTCTGGCTGATGGGTGAGTTCTCCACCGATCTGGGCAGCATTCCGCTGTCGGGCAACTTCGGCGTGCGCTACGTGCAGACCGAACAGACCTCCAGTGGCGCGGCCACCGTGGGCGGCGTGCTGGTGCCGGCCACCACCAACCGCAAGTACAACGACACCCTGCCCTCGTTCAACCTGGTGGCCGAGATCACCCCGGACTTCCTGATCCGCCTGGGCGCGGCCAAGGTGATGAGCCGACCGGGCCTGGGCAACCTGACCCCCGGCGTGACCGTGGCCGTGGCCGGCGGCGCGCGCACCGTGGCAGGCGGCAACCCGAACCTGGATCCGTTCCGCGCCACCAACGTGGACATGAGCTTCGAGTGGTACTTCAACGAAGGCGCGATGGCCGGCATCGGCCTGTTCTACAAGGACATCGAATCGTTCGTGCAGACCACCCGCGAAGTGCGCCCGTACTCCACCAGTGGCCTGCCGGCCAGCCTGCTGGAAGGCACCGGTGCATCGGTGAACGATGACTTCACCTTCAGCATTCCGCTGAACACCCCCGGTGGCGAGCTGTACGGCGTGGAAGCCAACTACACCCAGCCCTTCACCTTCCTGCCCGGCAAGTGGTCGAACCTGGGCATACAGTTGAACTACACCTGGGTCGACACCAGCATCCAGTACGTCAACGGCAACGGCGTGGCGGTGATGAAGAACCAGCTGACCGGCACGTCGAAGAACGCCTGGAACGCCACGCTGTTCTACGAAGGCGAGGTCTGGTCGGGGCGCGTGTCGGCCACCAACCGCAGCGATTACCTGACCCAGGCACCGGGCCAGGAAACCGGCTTCAACCTGGATGGCTACCACGGCATGACCGGCACCACCGTGCTGGACGCTTCGATCCGCTACCGCATCAGCGACCAGCTGGAACTGAGCCTGGAAGGCATCAACCTGACCAACGAAGCATCTGACGAGTGGGTGTACTCCCCCACCACCGGCCAGCTGCCGCTGCAGTACACCGAAACCGGCCGCCAGTACCTGCTGGGCGTGCGCTACAAGTTCTGATCCAGCCGCGGCGGCGTGTGCGCACGCCGCCGCATTCCCGTGCAACGACACACCGCTGCGGCGCACTGCTGCGGCGCAAGATGCCGCGTCCCATGTGCTTTGTTACGTTCACGCATGACCCGCGGTGTCAGCACGTCGTTGCACCCGCGTCGTGCCGGAGGAGGCCGGCACGACGCAGCAACGCACCTGCAACGCTTGAGGACACCCTGGGAGGGGATTTCAGATGGATTCGTCGCTCGCGCTTCACCGCGGCCGCGCGCCGCTCACCGTGCTTGCCCTGTCGATCGGCCTGGTGCTGTGCCAGACCGCCCATGCACAGCAGACGCCGGAAGCGGCCGCATCCGCGCCCGATGCGGTGGACCTGGACAAGGTAGTGGTGAAAGCCACCTACCGCGAAAGCCTGCAGCAGTCGCTGGACGAGAAGCGCTACAGCGTCGAGCAGGTCGATGCGATCTACGCCGAGGACATCGGCAAGTTTCCCGATCTGAACCTGGCCGAATCGATGCAGCGCATTGCCGGCGTATCGATCGACCGCGAAGGCGGCGAAGGCCAGCAGATTTCCGTGCGTGGCCTGGGCTCGGACTTCACCCGCGTGCGCATCAATGGCCTGGAAGCCCTGTCCACCGCCGGCAGCGGCACCACCGGCGTCAACCGCAGCCGTGGCTTCGACTTCAACACCTTCGCCTCGGAACTGTTCAGCCGGGTCAAGGTGAACAAGACCCAGTCGGCGCAGATGGATGAGGGGTCACTGGGCGCCACCGTCGATCTGCGCGCGTCGCGCCCGTTCGACTACGACGGTTTCCAGGCCTCGCTCAACGGCCAGTACGGCTTCAACGAACTGTCGCGCAGCAAGGATCCGCGCGTATCGGCGCTGCTGAGCAACACCTGGGCCGATGGCCGCTTCGGCGCGCTGATGTCGGTGGCGTGGAGCAAGCGCACCATCTTCGAGGAAGGCTACAACCCGGTTCGTTGGGAGCACGGCAACTACCGCAACTCCAACCAGTCCACCGCCGCCAACAACGGCACCTACGGCTTCTGCAGCCCGGTGGGCTACAACCCACAGACGCCGCGCAACCCGGCCAGCAATGAAACCGCGCAGGGCGTGGGCAGCGCCGCCAACCAGGCGCGCAACAACGGCTGGGGCAGCTACGGCATCGATGCCACCCACTGCGGCACCGGCATCGACCGGCCAGCGGCCACGGCAGAAAACATCGCCGCCTACGAGACCGCCACCAACGCGTGGATCCCGCGCTACCCGCGCTACGTGCGCACCGAGCACGAGATCGAACGACTGGGTGTGACCGGCGCGCTGCAGTTCCGCTTCAGCCCCGACAGCCTGCTGAACCTGGACCTGATGTACTCGCGGTTGGACAAGGACCAGCGCGAAGATTCGCTGGGCGCCAACCTGCACCGCACCGCGCAGTACGGCGGCAAGACCCAGATCGCCGTGCGCGAAGCGCAGGTGGATGCGCAGAACCGCCTGGTCTACGGCGTGTTCGACAACGTGGATTTCCGTACCGAATCGACTTCGATCGAAGAGACCACCGAGTTCAAGCAGGCCAGCCTGAACTTCGAACACCGCTTCAACGATGCGGTGCGCCTGGATGCGCTGGTCGGCCATTCCTCGTCCAGCTTCGAACGCCCCGTGTTTTCCATGGTCAGCTTCGACAACAGCAACCTGGACGGGTTCGTGCTGGACATGCGCAACGGCGCCAGCATGCCCTCGATGACCTTCCCGTTCGCGCTGGGCGATGCCGCTTCATGGCAGTGGCTGGGCTATGGCACCGCGCCGGTGAATGCCAACGGCACCGCGCGCGGCGGCAACATCAGCGAAGTGCGGTTGAACCCGCAGTACGTCGACAACAGCTTCGACACCGCCAAGGTCGACCTGACCTTCAACCTCTCGCCCACCTTCACCCTGCGCGGCGGCCTGGCCTACAAGGACTACGGCATGAGCACGCAGGAGTACCGCAACATCAGCTACGGGCGCATGTCGCAGGCGCTGCCCAGCGGGGTGGGCGTGGCTGACCTGTCCACCACCCTGGACGGCTTCGGCAAGGGCCTGGACGGCAACACGCCCAATGGCTGGTTGATTCCCGATTTCAGCCGCATCGCCGAACTGCTGGACATCTACTGCAACTGCAACACCGGCACCCTGGGCGGCGACTATCGGCTGGCCGGCGTGGGCCACTACGGCGCATCGAACAACAACTTCGACGTGACCGAGAAGAGCTACGCCAGCTATCTGCAGCTGGATTTCAACACCGAGCTGTGGGATCGCCCGTTCCGCGGCAACCTGGGCCTGCGCTACGTGCGCACGCAGATCGATGCCAGCGGCTATGCGCCGTGCCAGGCCGCCAGCAGCTCGGATCTGTCGTCGGCCTGCGAACCGTTCCTGGGCGTGGCCAGCGCTACGGCCGATGCCGGTGAGCGCCTGCTGGTCGGCACCACCGTCGCCCACCGCTACGACGACTGGCTGCCGTCGCTGAACCTGGCGTGGGACCTGACCGACACCTTCGTGCTGCGCTTCGGCGCGGCCAAGACCATGGCCCGCCCCACCCTGTCCAACCTGTCGCCCAGCGTCAGTGGCGGCCCGACCGCCTTCGTCGATGAAGACCGCTACTATTCGATCAACCTGGGCAACCCCAAGCTCGATCCATTCCGCTCCACCAACTACGACCTGAGCGCGGAGTGGTATTTCCAGGAAGGCGCACTGCTGTCGGCGGCGGTGTTCTACAAGGACATCGAGACCTACGTGCAGCGCACCCGCCTGCTGACCACCTGGCAGGACATGGGCTATTCGCTGGACCTGCTGCCGGCCGGTTTCAGCCCGAACTCGCTGTTCAACGTGCAGAGTTACTTCAACACGCCGGGCGGCCCGCTGAAGGGCTACGAGCTGACCTACCAGCAGCCCTTCAGCTTCCTGCCGGGCTTCTGGAAGAACTTCGGCATCCAGCTGAACTACACCCACGTGGATTCGAAGATCAAGTACCTCTTCAGTTCCGGCAGCGGCGACACCATCGTCACCACCTACACCGAGAACGACCTGCTGAACTTGTCGCCGAATTCGTACAACGCCACCCTGTACTACGACGACGGGCGCTTCAGTGCGCGTGTTTCCACCAGCTACCGCGACGCCTACATCAACCAGATCCTGACCCAGGAAAACGTCTGGGACCTGGACGGCAACCAGTACGCCACCGCCGACGTGACCGGCAAGTACAGCGTGGAGAACGTGGATTTCAACATGTCCTGGAAGTTCAACAAGCGGCTGACCGTCAGCTTCGAGGCGATCAACCTGCTGGACAGCGCCGATGAGCGTTACGTGGACTCGGCGCTGTCCCTGCCCGACCGCTACACCCATACCGGTCGCCAGTACTACCTGGGGCTGCGCTACAAGTTCTGAGCCCCCGCCTGCCCTGCCGTACCGCTGCACCGTCGAATGCTGCTGAAAGGAAGGTTCCATGCACCGCACTGCTTCTGCTTCGTCCCGTCCGCGCCGCCGCCTGCTGGTGGCCGCGCTGCTGCTGGCCAGCGCCCTGCCTGTGGCGGCCGCTGCACCGCCCACGCTGCTGTTCCACGTGGACGCCAACCAGGGACTGACGGCCGTGACGGCGCAGGGCGAGGCGGTGCCGAACTTCCGCGACAAGGCCGCCGTGGTGGACGATGGTGCACGCGGCAAGGCGATCCAGTGGGAAGATGACGGCGTGCTGGCCTGGGATGCGCCCGGCAACATCCAGGCCCAGCGCGGCACCCTGGCCTTCGACTGGCGCCCGCGCTATGCGGTGGGCGAAGCACCGTTCGTGATCTTCCGCGTGGGCTATGCCGACCACAGCAGCTGGGACATGGCCTGGCTGCGCATCGACTGGAACGGCCACGGCTTCGATGCGTTCGTGACCGATGCCAACCTGGCACGCAGCCGCGTGTCGTTCCGCATGGACACGCCGCCGCGGCCCGACCAGTGGCTGCACCTGGCGTTCGCGTGGGACGAGGACCTGGGCGTGCGCCTGTTCGTGGACGGGCGCGAAGTGGCGCGCACGCAGGCCACCGGCGATTTCGACGCCGCGCTGGACCAGTTGGGTCTGGCCGGGCGGGTGATGGCGCCCTACCAGGTGCAGAGCCGCTACAACTTCCTGCGCGGCAGCGACTTCCAGCATATCCGGGTATACGACCGCATGCTGGACGGCCCCGCCGTTGCCACGCTGGCACGCGGCCAGGCGCCGGCCAGCGCGGTGGCGTCGGCCAGCGACGAACGCGCCTGGCGCCATCGCTTCGGCTGGGAAGGCGCCGCACCGCCTGCGCTGTCGGCCGCGGGCACCCGCATCCGCAAGATCGAGTTCGCCGACACCCGCGACCTGAAAGCGTGGATGTGGAAGGCCACCGATGGCATTGCCGAAACCACCTGGCCCGGGGTCTACAACCGCTCGCGCCTGCCCGGCCGAAATGACTACTTCCAGTTGCCGGACTGGAACACCTACGTTGAAAGCGGCCAGCACCTGGACCTGACCCTGCCGGCGGGCGAAACGGTGAACCGGGTGGAGATCCGCGGCGCGGCCTTCGGCACCCTGACTCACGGCGCCGACGCCGCGCATGCCACGCAGGTGCTGGCCACGCGCGCACAGGGCGTGGTGCGCAGCGTGCAGGACATTCCCGCGCAGTCCGGCGGCGTGCTGCGCTTCAGCAACGTGGAACAGGAGACCCCGATCCAGGAAATCTGGGCTTACAACGTGAGCGAGGGCGCCGAGCCCGAAGGCACGGTGAAGCAGACCTACATCATCGACAGCCAGGCCCTGCCCGACTACACCAACCTGGACGCCCTGCGCCGCTACATCGATGGCCGCTATCCGGCCGCCGAACGCAGCACGGTGATGGCCCTGCCGAAGGGTGCCGGTTCACGCCGTCGCAGCGCCGATACGCTGCCGGCGCAGCCGCGCCCGATCGTGCACGTGCTCATTCCCTCCGGCGTGGGCGATGCGCCGGCCAACCAGCCGTTGATCCGCAGCTGGGCCTACAGCTGGGAAAACATGCACGACGGACTGGATGGCGTGGCCATCGATCTGCCCGCGCTGGATCTTCCGGCCACGCAGGACGGCCTGATTCCACTGAACATCCGCATCAAGGACCCGATCTGGCCGGCGCGCGACATGATCGATGTCTCGGTGTCGGTGCAGCCCGGGCAGAAGCGCACGCTGTGGCTGGACCTGCGCGACCGCATCCTGACCCCCGACAGCCTGTGGCTGAGCATCGCCTCGGCGGCACCGGGCTTCGACGCCGCTGCGCTGGATGGTGCGCAGGTGCGGCTGGTGTTCAAGCCGCGTGCCGAAGCGCTGAAGGAACACGTGGCCGACCGCTTCAACCAGGTGCGCGACAACTGGGGCTTCCTGGTGGAAGAACACACCACGTCCAAGCGCCAGCGCCTGTACGCGCGCGTGTACGCCGACCTGAGCGACCTGCTGCGGGTCGACCCCGACCACGAGCTGGGCCGGCTGTACTGGAACTACATCAGCTACAACAGCCAGGGGCGCCCGCCCTTCGATGCACCGCAGGTGCCCAAGGGCGTGCCCGCCTGGGCCTTCCACCAGCTGCAGGACCTGGCGCAGGTGCGGCAGTTTGTCGACTGGTGGATCGATGAGCGGCAGGTGGCCTACGGCGATTTCGGCGGCGGCATCTCCGATGATTCCGACCTGACCCAGCAGTGGCCGGGCCTGGCCCTGATGGGCGTGCAGCCGGACCGCCTGAACGCCTCGCTCACCGCGCTGTCCGATGCGGTGTACCGCAATGGCATGTTCAGCAACGGGCTGAGCACGATCGAGACCGACGAGCTGCATTCCTACGAGGAAGGCATCAACACCAACAGCGCCATGCTCTACCTCAACTGGGGCGACCCGCTGACGGTGGAGCGGCTGATGGAAACGGTGAAGGCGTTCGATGAACGCATCATCCTGCGCAACCCACAGGGCAACCTGCTGTTCTCCAGCAACTGGTTCGGTGGCAACAAGGTCTACCGCGAGCCGAACTGGCAGTGGCAGAAGCCGTACTCGTTCCCGGTGCTGCACCCGGCGTTCCTGCTGGGCCAGTACAACGCCGATCCGACCGGCCGCAAGCTGGTGATCGGCCTGGCCGACGGCTACCTGGCCCACGCCGGCCGCGACGACAAGGGCCGCTTCACCCTGCCCAACGAGATCAACTGGGCCACCGGTGCCACCCGCGGCGGCGAACTGAACAACGGTTCGGGCAGCGGCGACATCATGCATACGTTCTGGGCGGCGTGGCGCTGGACCGGCGATGCGAAGTACCTGCAGGCGCTGGATTACCGCGTGGCCCGTGGCGGCCCGGGCGCGCTGGCCAACCTGGGCGAGAACTACGTGGAGGTGCTGGGCCGCCAGCAGGACTGGTACCCGCAGCTGACCGCCGATGCGAAGGCCGGCAAGACCGGCTTCGCCAGCCTGATGGCCTGGCAGGCCACCGGCGACCTGCAGTACATCGATGCGCTGCATGCCGATGGCCTGCAGGCCAAGGCGCAGCGTGCGTACATGAACACCGAAGGCCACTGGTGGTCCGATCGGGTGGAAGCACCCAGCGAATTCCTGCAGCGCGCCCGCCTGGGCGGCATCGCGCTGAAGCGCAACCAGAGCTGGCCGGGGCACACGGTCAGCTGGCGATTCGACCGCGACGGCGCCGCCGAGCAGGTCGCGCTGCTGGTGCATGCGCCGTCCCGCGAGCGCTTCACGGTGACCAGCTACACCCTGGGCAACCGCACCATCGGCGCCGACATGACCGGTTGGAACGTAGCCAGCGGCACCTGGCGCATCCGCAGCGGCGTGGATGCCGACGGCGATGGGCGCATCGACGGTACGCCGCGCGAACGCACGGTGCAGCTGGAAACCAGCACCGCGGTGCCGATGCAGTTCCGCCCGGGCCGTACCGAAGTCTTCGAGTTCGAGCGGGTGAGCGCGGGCACGCCGGTGGAAACCCGCCCGGACCTGGGCATCGGCCGCGGCGATGTGCGCGTGGACGGCCGCCAGGTCCATGTGACCGTGCACAGCCTGGGCCACGTCGGCAGCGGCGTGGGCGTGGCAGTGCTGGAGGATGCGCGTGGTCGCGAGATCGCACGCACCGAGGTGCCGGCCATGGCTGCACCCACTGACCTGCAGCCGAAGACCGTGGTGGTGTCGCTGCCCCTACCGGCGGGTGACCGCAGTGGCCTGCGGGTGCGCGTGGCGCTGGCCGATGGTGGCGAGGAAGTGACCCGGTTGAACAACGTGGCCGACGTGCCGCGTTGAGGACAGCGGCGACGCCGGGCATGGCCCGGCGCTACCTGGGGCCTGACGCGGTCACGCCGCGTCGGTCTCCATCATCTTCACCCGGCGCTGGTACCAGCCGTCGCCCAGTGGATCGAACACCGCGCTGCGTTCCATCACGCCCTGGTACACATGCACCGACACCGCCACGTCGGTATCGCTGGCGTTGCGCAGCGTGTGGTACTCGTGCGGCGGAATCAGGCTGCCGGCGCTGCCGCGGTAGCCGTACAGGGATTCCTGCGCGGCGAAGCGGTGACGGTCGCCCTGCCGCTCCAGCAGGGCATAGGGGGTGACGATCAGTTCGCCCTGCCACACACCTTCCACGCACCACATCGCATCGTGGTCGTGCAGCGGCGTGCCCTGCCCCGGACCCCAGCACATGGCAATGACGCTGTAGCCCAAGGTCGGGCTGCGGTGCAGCTCGCGCCGGGCGTAGTGACCGTCCACCGGACGGCGAACACAGGGCGGCAGTTCGATGAGCGGATCGATGATCGCCTCGCGCAGCACCTTCTGCAGGGCCTGGGTGATCAGCGCCGGATCCGCAAGGCAGACCGCGCCGTCGATCGCCGCCAGCAGGCGATCCCGGCCTGTGAACGGCAGTGGTGTGAGTGTCGCTCCCATGTCGGCCAGTCTAGGCGAGCGGGGTTAACAGAATGTTGTCAGACCTTCATCGTGTCTAGATGGTGCTTATTGCGACAACGTTAGGCGCAATTGCGCGCAATTAAGCGATATTTCCGCCGTCATGGCAGCAGCAGTGCGCGCAGTTCCGGGACTTCGCGCGCCAGTTCCGTGGTCACCAGGGTGGCGAACACCCGTGCGCCGTCGTCGCCAAGATGGGTGTAATCGAAGGCCCGCTTGGCCTGCCCCATCGGCTCCAGCGCGGCGTTCTGCGCGGCCGCCGGTGCACCGGCCATGGCGGGACTGGCGCCGACCGTGGTGCCGTCAAGGGCACTGGCCACCTGCGCCTGGCTGGCCGGTGCCTGCGCCAACTGCATGGCCGGCACCGGCCCCAGCGCCTGCGCCAGGGCGCGGCTGCGCGCATGCAGGTCCACCAGCGGCACGTGCAGTTCGCGCGCTACCGAACGCACGCTGTCGGCCCAGGGCGACAGATCATCCACCAGCACGCCATCAACGAACTGGCGGCGGGTAAGCGGGGTCAGCAGCACCGGCTGCGCACCGGCGGCACGCACCTGCTGCACGTAGCGGCGCAGGTTGTCGGGGAACTCGTGCTGCAGATCGGTGGACCGCCCCGGCTTGCCCGGCTGGTCGTTGTGGCCGAACTGGATCAACACCCAAGTGGCGGCGTAGCCCGGCGTGCGCATTTCCGCCTCGACCAGCGCCCACGAACCTTCGGCGCGGTAGTTGTACGTGCTGCGGCCGCCGCGGGCCAGGTTCAGGCAGGCCGCGAACGAGGTCACATGGTCGGCGCAGAAGCGCGGCCCCCAGCCGCCCTGCACGGCGGTGGTGGAATCCCCCACCAGCACGATCTTGCTGGCGCGGATCGGCGTGGGCGGCGGACGATCACTGATCGATGGATCGACCGCGGCGTGGGCGGTGCCGGCCGCCAGCAAGGCCAGCAGGACAGTCAGAAAGCGCATCTCAGGCAGTTCCTCGTTGCAGGAAAGGCACGCGCTGGTAGAGCTCGCGCTCGCCACCACGCGGGTCATCGGCGCCGCGGCTGTGCACGTCGAACAGCATCGTGCGCCGCTGCGGCAGGCTGTATGGCGCCCATTCCGGCAGACCGCCGTGGTTGGGATCGCCGTGGCGGGCGAAGGCGATCAGCGCATTGCTCATGCGCGCCGCCAGCGCGCGCGCCTCGCTGCCGCCGCCGGTGCGTGCACTGGGCAGCCCGGCGTTGTCGAACACCAGCGGGATATCCAGGGTGTGGAAGGCGCGCAGGCGGCCGTCTTCCACCGGCGAAGGCCAGTCCAGCTGGTAGGCCCAGGTGGGCGCGGCGCCAGCCGGTTGCCGTGCACGCGCCTCCAGTTCTTCCACCGCGCCGCGCCACGAACGGCCGGCGGTGGTGGCGGCGAAGAACACCTCCGACGCCGTGTAGTGCGGGTACATGCGCCGGTACGCCTCGATCACCACTGACGGCAGCAGGTCCACGAACTGCTGCTTTTCCAGTTGCGCCGGCAGGGTGTCCCAATCCAGCGTGAAGTTGGCCGGGTCATTGCCCAGGAACGCGCGGGTCTCATCGCGGGTGTTGCCGATCACCATCGGGATGGCCGCCGATTGAGCCGGCGCCTGCGGCCAGAACGGATGCACCGGCAGTACCACCTCGTCCAGCACCGGGCCGAAATACAGCGCGATGTCTTCCACCCGCGATGGATCGCGGGCACGGGTGGCGGCCAGCAGGTCGGCCGTCGGCAGGCGCAGCAGCGCGGTGATGTCCGCCGCCCCTACGGTCTGCATGGCCAGCGCCGCGCGCTGCGCCGCTGCACGCGGACCGGCCGCGGTCACCTGCTGGCCGCTCATGGTCCACGCGCGCTGGAACAGGCCGCGCGCGGCCGGCATGGCCATCAGCGTGGCGATCTTGGCGCCACCGCCGGACTGGCCGAACACGGTGATGTTGTCGGCGTCGCCGCCGAACACGGCCGCATGCGCGCGTACCCAGTGCAGGGCCTGCACCAGATCCAGCTGGCCCACGTTGCCGGACATCGCGTAGCGCGGGTCGCCCAGCGCGCCCAGGTACAGGTAACCGAAGGTGTTCAAACGGTGGTTGAGGGTGACCACCACTACATCGCCGCGCCGGCACAGCGCGCTGCCGTCATACAGCGGGTCACTTCCCGAGCCGTTGTTGAAGCCGCCGCCGTGGATGTAGACCAGCACCGGGCGGCGCGCGCCGTCGTTCAGTGCCGGGGTCCATACGTTGAGGAACAGGCAGTCTTCGCTGCCCGGACCTTCGCCACCGCCCTGCGGTGCCGCCGCGCCGTACTCCAGTGCATCGGCAATGCCGCGCCATGGTGCTTCGGGGCGGGGCGGCTGGAAGCGGTAGGTGCCGGTGTCGGCGCCGTAGCGCAGGCCACGGAACACGTGCACGCCGTGCTCGCGCTGGCCGCGTACCCGCCCGCCACGCACCCGTGCCACGACCTGCGTGTCGGCGCGCGGGCC
Source organism: Stenotrophomonas sp. (assembly GCF_032056425.1). Classification (GTDB taxonomy): domain Bacteria; phylum Pseudomonadota; class Gammaproteobacteria; order Xanthomonadales; family Xanthomonadaceae; genus Stenotrophomonas. Next base: position 103,924 of record NZ_DAMBCN010000002.1, on the reverse strand, counting down.
AGGCACTGCCAGCGCGACAGGTAGCGCTGCCACCGTGGCCGTGGCCAATGCCCAGCGCGCACTGTCGCGCAGGAAACGGCGGCGCTGCAGATCGCTCGGCGCGGTGTTCATCGGCTACCCCGGGGTAGGATCCCCTCTTCACCGGAGTGGGGCTCTGACCCCACCCCCGTCTCACCCCCCGCCAGCCACGCCTGTGCCAGCGCCGGCCACAGCGCCAGCGTGGAACCGGGCGCAACGCGCATGCCGAATCCATGCCCGCCATGCGCGAACAGGTGCAGTTCGTGGTCCACCCCGGCTTCCGCCAGCGCCTGCGCCATCAGCTCGCTGTTGTGCGCGCTCACCACGGCATCGTCATTGGCATGCACCAGCAGGGCCGGCGGCATGTCCGCGCGCACCTGCTGCTGCATCGAATACTGCGCTGCCAGCCCCGGATCCGGTTGTTCGCCCAGCAGGCGCTTGCGCGAACCGCTGTGTGCATGCGCACCCATGTCGATGACCGGATACACCAGCACCGCCCGTGCCGGGCGCGCGCTCAGCTGGTCGATCGCATCGCGCGCCGGGTAGGCCGGAACATCGAAGCCTGTGGCCAGCCGTGCCGCCACATGGCCGCCCGCGGAGAAGCCCATCACCGAAACGCGCTGCGCATCCAGCCCACGCTGGGTTGCCTGCGCACGCACCACGCGCATCGCACGCTGTGCATCGGCCAGCGCGGCCTGGCGATCGCGGCCCGGTTGCGGCAGCCGGTAACGCAACACGAACAGCGTGTAGCCGGCGCGGTCCACCCACTCCGGCAGCAAGGCGCTGTCTTCTTTGTCGATCACCACGCGCTGGTAGCCGCCGCCGGGAATCACCAGCAGGGCCCGGCCATTGCCGCGCGCAGGGGTGTGCACCAGCAGGTACGGCGCGTCCACCTGGTCGACGTAGCGGTCAGGCTGCGCCGGATCGCGGCTGCGCTCGACCACCCGTGGCGGCCTGGGCTTCCCGTGTTCGCCGGGCACCTGCCCGGCTGGCCACAGCGCGATCTGCTCGCCCGCCAGCTCCTGGCCGGGCCGCTCGCCTTCGCGCAGTGGCGTGGCGCCACCGACCAACGGTGCGGCCAGCAGCAGGCCGCACAACAACAGCACCAGAGGACGCAGACGCATGGCAGGCATAGGCTCCGAAGGCAGGGAACAGCGTGCCCCAAGGCAAGGTCCGGTGGCACTTGATGCGCTGCGGCTTGCACGATGACACCGGTTTACCATATACACCTCCTGCAGACGCTGTCGATGGGCAGTGCAACAAACACAGGGAGACCGTTCTTGAGCAACGAACACGGCACACACGGGCAGACGCCGCCGCCGGACGATGCGGCCGCGATCGCCCACGCCTTCACCACGGCGCGCCGCGCAGGGCATGCCCTGCCTGCCTTCCCGGGCAATATCCCCGCCGACCTGGTCAGTGCCTACCAGGTACAGGACCTGGCCATTGCCGCCTGGGATGACCAGGTGGTGGGCTGGAAAGTGGGCTACATCGCCGCCGAGCGCCGCGATGGGTCCGGGGACGAGCGCCTGCTGGGCCCGGTTTTTTCCCGTCAGCTGAAAAATGCTACCGGTGGAACAACCGATATTCCGATCTTCGTCGGCGGCTTCGCTGCAGTCGAAGCCGAGTACGTGCTGGAGCTGTTGGAGGACGCTCCGGCCGGACAGGTGCAGTGGACCCCCGAGCAGGCCGAAGCCCTGCCCGCCCGCCTGTACATCGGCGTGGAAGTGGCCAGCAGCCCGTTGGCCACGATCAACGAACTGGGCCCGCGCGTGGTGGTATCCGACTTCGGCAACAACAACGGACTGGTGCTGGGCCCGGAAATCGTGGACTGGACCACGCGCGATGAAACCGCGCTGCGTGCCGAGACGCTGATCGAAGGTGAAGTGGTCGGCACCGGGGGCGCCACGCGCCTGCCGGGTGGATTGCGCGCCGCTTACGCGTTCGCTCTGTCCCGTTCGGCGCTGCGTGGCCGTCCGCTGCGCAAGGGCGATCTGATCGCCACCGGCAACGCGACTGGCATCCATGACATCACCGCCGGGCAGACCGCGCTGGTGCGTTTCGCCGGCTTCGGCGACATTGCCTGCAGGGCCGTGCCGGCCGGGTAACCGCCGGCATGCCCCAGTGAACACGCGCGGGAGGGCGCAGATGATCACACGACGTAATTTCCTGGCCGGTGGCGCTGCTGCCCTGGCCACGCCGATGCTCGCGGCCTGCGGCCGTGGGCCGGCGGGCAGCGTGGACGGCGGTGCCCTGCTGACCGCCACCGATGTGCATGTGGCCGACTACCCCACCGTGACCGCGGTGAAGTGGATCGGTGAGACGCTGCAGCGCGAAACCAACGGTCGCCTGCGCCTGCGCCAGTACCACTCGGGCCAGCTCGGCCGCGAATCGGAAGCGATCGACATGGCCCGCTTCGGCGCCATCGACATCACCCGCGTGTATGCCGGCGCGTTGAACAACGCGTTTCCGCTGACCCAGGCGCTGTGCCTGCCCTACGTGTTCAAGTCGGTGGCGCACCAGCGTGCCGCGCTGGACGATGGCTTGGCCGATGCAGTGCTGCGCGGCTTCGAAAGTCGCGACCTGGTGGGCCTGGCGATCTACGATTCCGGCGCGCGCTGCTTCTACAACACCAAGCACCCGATCGTGGCGCCCAAGGATCTGCACGGCCTGAAGCTGCGCGTGGCCTCGTCTGACATCTTCATCCAGCTGATGCGCCTGCTCGGTGCCAACCCCACGCCGATGTCGCTGGGCGACACCTTCTCTGGCATGGAAACGCACATGATCGATGGTGCCGAGAACAACATGCGCAGCTTCCATTCCAGCCGTCACTTCGAGGCCGCGCACTACTGGTCGCAGAGCGATCACTCGTATGCGCCGGACGTGCTGCTGATGTCGCGGGCCAGCTTCGAGCGGCTGCAGCCCGATGACCGGCAACTGCTGCTGCACACCGCACGCGCTTCGGTGGCGGTGATGCGCGAGCAGTGGGATGCCTCTGAAAGCGCCGCACGCCGCGCCGTGCTCGATTACGGCGTGAAAGCCAACGACGTGGACATGCCGGCCTTCCGCGCGGCCGCACAGCCACTGCTGAAGCACTACCTGCAACAGCCGGATATCGCCGCGCTGGTTGATCGCATGCGCGCTGCCTGAGGACCCTGCCATGACCGAGACGACGACGCCCGCCGCGGGGCCTGGACAGCGCCTGCTGGACCGCATTGCCGACATCGCCATCTACTGCGCCGTGGCCGCCCTGCTGGGGCTGGTGGTGGTGCAGGGCTGGCAGGTGTTTGCCCGCTACGTGATCAACGATTCGCCCAGCTGGACCGAACCGGTCACCCTGCTGCTGCTGGCCACCGCCATGAGCCTGGGTGCTGCCTGTGGCGTGCATACCAACCGCCATTTCGGCTTCTTCCTGCTGCACGCGTACATGGGCGCCGGCCTGCGCCGTGCCGTCGATGTGCTGATCCAGCTGGTGGTAGCGGTGCTGGGGGGCTTCATCGCGTTCTGGTCGGCCGACCTGCTGCTGGACGGCCTGGACATCAAGGCCGCCGGCGCCAACCTGCCGCAGAGCATCAACTACCTGCCGCTGGCCGTGGGCGGGGCGCTGATGGTGCTGTTCGCACTGAACCGTGCGTGGAAGGCACTGCACGAGACGGCGGCCGATACCGGCGCCGATGACGCTGAAGGAGATCGTTGATCCATGGGCATCACCATTCTGTTCTCCGTGTTCGGCGTGCTGCTGCTGCTGGGCGTGCCGGTGGCCTATGCGCTGGCGGCCGCGGCGCTGGCCACGCTGCTGTACCTGGATATTCCGACCATCGTGCTGGTGCAGCAGATCTCGGCCGGCACCGGCTCGGCGTCGCTGATCGCCATTCCCCTGTTCATCTTCGCCGGCGAAATCATGATGCGCGGCGGCATCTCCGAACGCCTGATCGCGCTGGCCTCGTCACTGGTCGGCCGGCTGCGCGGCGGCCTGGGCCAGGTGTCGATCCTGTCCTCGCTGTTCTTCGGCGGCGTATCCGGCTCGGCCATCGCCGATGTCTCGGCAGTTGGCGGCACCATGATTCCGCAGATGGTCAAGCGCGGCTATGACCGCGATTTCGCGGTGAACGTCAGCATCACCGCGGCGCTGGTGGCACTGCTGGTACCGCCGTCGCACAACCTGATCCTGTTCTCGGCTGCGGCGGGCGGCGGGTTGTCCATCGCCGATCTGTTCGCCGCCGGCATCGTTCCCGCGCTGCTGATGACCCTGGCGCTGATGCTGACCGGCTACGCCGTGGCACGCCGCCGTGGCTATGGCGTGGAAGCTTTCCCCGGCTGGCGCGCGGTGCTGCTGCGCATCGTTTCCGCCCTGCCCGGCCTGGGCCTGGTGGCACTGATCTTCGTCGGTATCCGCGCGGGCATCTTCACTGCAGTGGAAAGCGCGGCCATTGCCGTGGTCTACGCCCTGCTGGTGACCACCGTGCTGTACCGGCAGCTGCGCTGGCGCGAGTTCTTCGAAACGGTGATCCACGCCGCGCGCAGCACCGGCGTCATCCTGTTCGTGATCGCCACCGCCGCTGTGTTCGGCTGGCTGCTGGCCTACCTGCAGGTGCCGACTGCGGCCGTGGACTTCCTGCAGTCGTTCGCGCACAGCCAGTTCATGGTGCTGCTGATGATCGTGGTGATGTTGTTGCTGCTGGGTACCTTCATGGACCTGGCGCCGATGATCCTGATCTGCACGCCGATCTTCCTGCCGGTGGCCAAGGCCTATGGCATCGACCCGATCCACTTCGGCCTGGTGCTGGTGCTGACCGGTGGTCTGGGCCTGGTAACCCCGCCGGTGGGCTCGGTGCTGTTCATTGGTACCTCCATCGGCAAGATCACGGTGGGCCAGAGCATGCGCACCATCTGGCCGTTCTGGTTCGCTGCGTTGGCGGTGCTGCTGATCGTCACCTTCTTCCCGCAGCTGTCGCTGTGGCTGCCGGCCGCGTTGCGCGCATGATGCGCGGGCACACGTTGCCGTGGCTGCTGGGCCTGTGCGTGGCGGCCACCGCCGCCCAGGCCGGGCCGCCGCCGGCATCGCAGGCGATTCCGGTGGCCAGCTTCAACGATGGGGTGAACCACTGGCGCAGCGGGCACGCCGAAGGCTACGCGCGGCTGCAACCGCAGCAGTACCGGCAGATCGCCGACAACCTGCTGCTGCTGCAGCGCCGCTCCGGCGGCTGGCCGGTGAACCAGAACCCGCTGCGGGTCCTGGATGCCGCAGCCCGGGAGGCCGCACGCAAGGCCCAGGATGAACCCGGCGGCAGCTTCGACAACCGCACCACCTACACCCAAGTGGACTACCTGGCTGAGGCCTTCGCCCGCAGCGCTGACACCCGCTATCGCGATGCGGCCCTGCGCGGTCTGGATTTCATCCTCGACCAGCAGATCCGCAGCTGTGGCGGTTGGCCGCATTCGGTGCCGGCGCGCACCGATTACCACGACCGCATTACCTTCGCCGACGACGTGACCAGTGGCGTGCTGACCACCCTGCGGCAGGTGCAGACGGCGCCGCGCTTCGCCTTCGTCGATGCCGCGCGGCGTGCGCGGGTGGCCAGCGCCGTGCAGCGTGGCGACGCCTGCCTGCTGCAGTTGCAGGTGCGGCAGAAAGGGCGGCCCACGATCTGGGCGGGCCAATACGATGCCGCCACGTTGCAGCCCGCACCGGGGCGGAAGTTCGAGCTGGCCGCACTGGTCACCGACGAAAGCGTGGGCGTGGTGCGCTACCTGATGTCCATTCCCGATCCGTCGCCGGACACCGTGCAGGCCATCGAAGGCGCACTGGCCTGGTTCCAGGCCAATGCCCTGCACGGGCTGCGCCTGCAGACCGTGGATGCCCCGGCCGAACAGTTCGCCCACCACCGCAGCACGCAGGACCGGCAGTTGCTGGCCGACCCCGGCGCGCCGCCGCTGTGGGGCCGCTTCCACGACCTGGCCGACAACACGGTGGTGCTGGCCGACCGCCAGGGCCAGCGCCTGCAGACCTATGCGCAGGTGGGCCGCGAACGCCGCACCGGCTACCACTGGTACGGCACCTGGCCGCAGGCCCTGCTTGACCGCGATGCGCCGGCCTGGCGCGCGCGAACCGGGCACCGCGCCCCCTGAACCCGCATCCGCACCACGGAGGAACCCGATGCTGTCCAGCACCGCCCTGAAATCCCTGTTGGCCGCCACCCTGCTGCTGGCCGCGCCTGTGCTGGCGCAGGCCCAGCCTGCATCCACGGCATGGAAGCGCGGCATCGAGAACCAGCGCCAGGCCGATCTGGGCGATGGCACCTTCCTGAACCCGGTGTTCGCCGGCGACCGCCCCGACCCGTCGGTGCTGAAGGACGGCCAGGACTACTACCTCACCTTGTCCTCGTTCGATGCCTACCCCGGCCTGCCGATCTGGCATTCGCGCGACCTGGTGAACTGGCAGCCGCTGGGCCATGCGATCACGAAGAACGTGGGCGCGATCTGGGCGCCGGACATCGTCAAGCATGAAGGCCGCTACTACATCTATTTCCCGGCCCGTACCGGTGAACACCGCAGCAACTTCGTGGTCTGGGCCGACAGCATCAAGGGACCGTGGAGCGAGCCGATCGACATCGGCCTGGGCGGCTACATCGATCCCGGCCATGCCGTGGGCGAAGATGGCAAGCGGTACCTGTTCCTGAGCGGCGGCGACTACGTGCAGCTGGCCGACGACGGCCTGAGCGTGGTCGGCACGCCGAAGCACGTCTACGACGGCTGGAAATACCCGGAAAGCTGGGACGTGGAGGCGTATGCGCAGGAAGGCCCGAAGATCCACTTCCGCGATGGCTGGTACTACATGACCACCGCCGTGGGCGGCACCGCCGGCCCGCCCACCGGGCACATGGTGATCACTGCGCGCTCGCGCTCGATCCATGGGCCGTGGGTGAACGCACCGAACAACCCGATCATGCGCACGCAGTCGGCCGCCGAACCCTGGTGGTCGCGCGGCCATGCCACGGTGATCGAAGGCACCGACGGGCGCTGGTGGATGATGTACCACGGCTACGAGAACGGTTATTGGACCCTGGGCCGGCAGGCCCTGCTGGAACCGATCGAGTGGACTGACGATGGCTGGTTCGTGGCCAAGGGCGGCGACTTGGGGCAGCCGCTGCGCAAGCCTTCCGGGGAATCGGTGGGCCGCCACGGCATGGCCCTGTCCGATGATTTCCGCGGCAAGGCGCTCGGCCCGCAGTGGTCGTTCTTCAACCCGGCCCAGGACGAGTACCGGCGGCTGGGCTTCAGCGGCCAGGGCCTGGTACTGCAGGGCAAGGGCCAGACCCCGCGCGACAGCTCGCCGCTGACCGCCATCGCCGGCGACAAGGCCTACCAGTTCGAGGTGGAGATGGACATCGCCCCGGGCGCGGTGGGCGGCGCCCTGCTGTTCTACAGCGACCGCCTGTACGTGGGCGTGGGCAGCAACGGCGAGAAGTTCATCATGCACCGCTACGGCGAAGAGCGCCCCACCCGCTTGGCGCCCAGCGCAAAGGGCGGCAAGCTGTGGCTGCGGGTGACCAACAACCGCCACATCGTCACCATCCACTCCAGCACCGATGGCCAGCGCTGGCAGAAGTACCCGGTTCAGATGGAAGTGTCCGGTTACCATCACAATGTGGCGGGCAAGTTCCTGGCACTGAAACCGGCGCTGTATGCGGCCGGCGACGGTGCGGTAACCTTCCGCAGCTTCCGCTATCGCGCGCTGGACTGAGCGCGCGCTGGAATCCCCAGACTTACCGGGTTCACTACATGTCAGTGCGCAACAAGAACGATGCCGCCACGCCGGCATTGGCGAAGGGCAAGGCCGCCACGATCAACGACATCGCGCGACTGTCGGGAGTATCGAAGAAAACGGTTTCACGGATCATCAACAACTCGCCGCTGGTGCGCAAGGACACGCGTGACAAGGTCGAGGCGCTGATGCGCGAGGTCGGCTACACGCCCGATCCGCTGGCCCGTGGCCTGGCCTTCCGCCGCTCCTTCCTGATCGGCATGGTCTACGACAACCCCACCGCGCAGTACATCGTGGACATGCAGTACGGCGCGCTGGACGCGCTGCGCGGCTCCAGCTTCGAACTGGTGGTGCACCCCTGCGACAGCCGCAGCCCGGGCTACATCGATGGCGTGCGCCGCTTCGTGCAGCAGCAGAAGCTGCACGGGGTGATCCTGGTGCCGCGTGCGTCCGAAGACCAGGCGCTGGCCGACATGCTGGACGAGATCGGCTGCCGCTTCACCCGCGTGGCCGCGCTGCCGCTGGATGACAGTTCGCAGATGGTGGTGACCCATGACCGCGACGGCGCCGCTGAAGCGGCCGATTACCTGCTGTCGCTGGGCCACCGCGAGATTGCCCTGGTGACCGGCCCCAGCGCCTACCGCTCGGCCCATGAACGCACCGCCGGTTTCATCGACGCGCTGTCCCAGCGTGGCATCGAGCTGCCGAAGGACCGCATCATCGAGGCCGGCTACACCTTCGAATCGGGTGTGGCCGCGGCCGAGAAACTGCTGCTGGGCAAGCGCCGGCCGACCGCCATCTTCACCGGCAACGATGAAATGGCCGCCGGTATCTACAAGGTGGCGCTGCGGGCGGGCATCAACATTCCGCGCCAGCTGTCCATCGTCGGCTACGACGACAGCCCGCTGGCCTCGCGGCTGTGGCCGTCGCTGACCTCGGTGCGCCGCCATACCCGCGACACCGGGCGCACCGCCGCGGCCATGCTGATCCAGCCCGAAGGCCAGGCCGCGCTGCAGATTGCCAGCGTGCGCCCGCACCTGATCGTCCGCGACTCCTGCCAACCGCCCGAGGATTGAGGCCGCAGGCCTCAGTCCGGTAGGTCACCACCGTTGGTGGTGACACCTTACCTGCCCCTCCCTATCGTGCGACGCAAAATGACACCGGTTACCAGCGTCGCTAGAATCGACCACGAACCGCGCCGGGGCCGAACCCTTCGGCCCGCCCCCTGCTCTGGAGAAGCCATGTACTGCAAGACCCACTACGCCACCCATCCCGACGCCATCAAGGGCGCCAGCAACGACCAGCTGCGCGAGCTGTACCTGCTCGACGGCCTGTTCAACGCCGGCCAGATCACCCTGAAGTACACCCACTACGAGCGCTTCGTGCTGGGCGGTGCCGCCCCGGTGGATGCCCCGCTGGCGCTGCCGACGCAGACCGAACCGGCCTCGGCCGCCGGCCATCCGTTCCTGGAGCGCCGCGAGCTGGGCGTGATCAACGTGGGCAGCGGCACTGGCACCGTCACCGTCGATGGCACCGTGTACACGCTGGGCCCGAAGGATGGCCTGTACGTGGCCATGGGCAGCAAGGACGTGGTGTTCGCCTCGCAGGACGCCGCCAACCCGGCGCAGTTCTACCTGGCCTCGACCCCGGCCCACGCGCGTTTTGAAACCAAGCAGCTGTCGATCAAGGACGCGGTGGCGCTGGATCGCGGCGCGCTGGAAACCAGCAACGAACGCACCATCTACCAGTACATCGTGCCGGCCACCTGCCAGTCCTCGCAGCTGCTGCTGGGCCTGACCGTGCTGAAGCCGGGCAGCGTGTGGAACACCATGCCGCCGCACCTGCACGACCGCCGCAGCGAGGTCTACTTCTACTTCGATCTGGGCCAGAACGACCGCGTGTACCACTTCATGGGCGAACCGGACGCGCAGCGCCACATCGTCATGCAGAACAACGAAGCGGTGGTGTCGCCGCCGTGGTCGATCCATATGGGTGCCGGCACCAGCAACTACGCCTTCATCTGGGCGATGGGTGGCGAAAACCTGGATTACACCGACATGCACGTGCTGGACATCTGCCAGCTCAAGTAAGCCCTGCCCGGCCGCCGCGCACTGTGTGCCGGCGGCCGTCGCCGCACTTCCCGCTCGCCTCTACCAAGGAACGCATACGCAATGGCCAATCCCTTCAGCCTGGAAGGCAAAGTCGCTCTGGTAACCGGTGGTAATACCGGCCTGGGCCAGGGCATCGCCGTGGCACTGGCTGCCGCTGGCGCCGACGTCGCCGTGGCCGGCATCGCCCCGCCCACCGAAACCATCGAAAAGATCACCGCGCTGGGCCGTCGCTGCCTGGCCATCGAAGCCAACCTGATCAGCATCGAACCGGTCGAGCGCGTGGTGCGCGAAACCCTCGAGGGCCTGGGTGGCCTGGATATCCTGGTCAACAACGCCGGCCTGATCCGTCGCGCCGATGCGGTGGACTTCAGCGAGCAGGACTGGGACGACGTGATGAACGTCAACATCAAGTCTGCGTTCTTCATCTCGCAGGCCGCCGGCCGCCACTTCATCGAACAGGGCCGCGGCAAGATCATCAACATCGCCTCGATGCTGTCCTTCCAAGGCGGCATCCGCGTGCCGTCGTACACCGCCAGCAAGAGCGGCATCGCCGGCATCACCCGCCTGCTGGCCAACGAGTGGGCGGGCAAGGGCGTGAACATCAACGCCATCGCGCCGGGCTACATGGCCACCGACAACACCGCCCAGCTGCGTGCCGACGAAGCGCGCAACCAGTCGATCCTGGACCGCATTCCGGCCGGTCGCTGGGGCACGCCGGATGACCTGGCCGGTGCGGCGGTGTTCCTGGCGTCGTCGGCGTCGGACTATGTGAACGGCGCGGTGCTGCCGGTCGATGGTGGCTGGTTGGCGCGCTGACGCGTGCTGTTCTGTAGAGCCGAGCCGTGCTCGGCTGCCGCGCGGTGATCGAAAAGCAGCCGAGCATGGCTCGGCTCTACAAGGGCCTGGCCATGCGCACCCTGTTGCTGTTGTTGTTGCTGTTGACATGCACCACCGTGCAGGCGGCCCCGGTACGCGTGTTCATTGCCGGCGATTCCACCGCCGCCGAGTACGGGCCCGAGCGCGCACCGCAGGCCGGCTGGGGCCAGGCGCTGCAGAGCTACCTGGACCCGGCACGCTTCGAAGTACACAACCACGCCAAGGGCGGGCGCAGCACGCGCAGCTTCATCGATGAAGGACGCCTGGATGCGATCGCTGCCGAGCTACGGCGTGGCGATGTGCTGCTGGTCCAGTTCGGCCACAACGACGCGAAGTTTGAAGACGCCAGCCGCTACACCGACCCGGACAGCGATTACCCGCGCCTGCTGATGCGCTACGTGCAGGTGGCGCGCGAGCGCGGCGCGACGCCGGTGTTGATCACCCCGGTGGCGCGCCTGCTGTACGACTTCGGATCGCTGCTGGACACCCATGGCCGCTATACGCAGTCGATGAAGGCCTTGGCCGCGCGCGAGCAGATCGCGTTGATCGATCTGAACGACCGCAGCACGCGCTGGATCCGCGCGCTGGGCGAGCAGGGCGCCCAGCCGTACTTCCTGTTCGTGCCCGAGCAGGGCAAGGCCGACGGAACCCATTTCAGCGTGGCCGGCGCCAATGCGGTGGCCTGCCTGGTGCTGCGCGAGGCGGTACCGTTGCTTGCGGATCTGCAACCGGCGCTGGTGCGCGATATCGACTGCGATGTGATGGCATCTGCGCAGGGCAGCGATGCGGCGCGGGCCTCGCAGGTGGTGCACGAAGATGCCGTGAAGCGTACCCAGCCTGGCCCGCATGGCGGTGCCGGACCGACCACCGCGTATCCGTTCTTCGCCGATGCAGCGGATCTGCCGTTCGTGCTGCGCAAGCGGGTGCTGCACAAGGGCGCCGGCATCGGCCTGCACCCGCAGCACAAGGACGAGATCTATTACATCGTGAGCGGGCAGGGCAGCTACGTGCTCGATGGCAGGCAGCACGACGTGCGTGCCGGCCATGCGCTGCTGACCCGAACCGGCAGCAGCCACGCGCTGCAACAGGTGGGCGACGAGGATCTGGTGGTGCTGTTGGCGTACCCGCGCTGAACCGGGATCCCGACACCGCGTCAGTCGAGCAAGCTCGACTCTACAGGGGCATGGATCATCGTTGTTCAACCGGCTCGGGGCCGAAGTGCCTCAACCCCAGCCGGGCCAGGTCTTCCGGCCGCTCGAAATAGGCTTCGTCGAACGCATGCAGCGCCTCCTGTTCCTGTTCGGTCATTGCGCCATACAGGTCGGTCAGTTGCTCGATCGCCGGGTCATCTTCCAGCCGGTCCAGCAGCCCGCGCATGCCGGCCAGGATCGCGTGGGTCTGCACCGCACCCATCGACTGCAGGGCACGCAGCGCCAACTGGCAGGTGGGGTCACCCCAGTTGCACAGGAACTGCATGAAGCCGCCGTTGTTGATGTCCGCTTCCATGCGCCACAGCGCCACCAGCTGCTGGTCTTCATCCGACAGTGCATCCAGCGTCCACGCCGCTGCCTTCAGCCGCGCCAGCGCCGCCTCGTAGCGGTCGTCCCAGACCTGGTTGGGGATATCGACCACGCCGTCCTCGCGCGGCGGCAACAGCGCAGGCCAGTTCACCCCCAGGCCGTTGGGCGTGGCAACCCAGTGCGCGCGCTGTTCGGGCGTGGCCTCGAACAGCGCAGGCGCCCAGCGCAGCGGCTGGCGGGTGCGGCGGCCATCGGCCAGGGTCAGCAGGATGAAGTCGTCGTTGAAGGCGACGTCGGTAACGCGCAGGCCGGCAAATTCTTCAGTCATGCCGTGCAGGATAGCGGCGCTGCCAGCCTACCCGGAAACTTCAAAACACCCGAACGCTTTTGAAGTTTAGTTGCATAAACTTCAAAAGCATGGGAGGCTTTTGAAGGATAGGGGTGATCCCAGCGGAGATTACCGATGCGTCGCGCAGACATTGCAGGGCCGTTGCAGGCCTACCTCGTTCCCGTGGAAGGTCGGCCCAATCTGCTGGCCATGACGCCTCCTCCGACGCCTCGTCGGTTGCCTGAAGGGCATACGGGCTCGCGGCAGCGCCTCATCGCTGCAAATGCATCGCTGGACCGTCTGGATCAGGCGATGCGGCAATGGCCAGCCCCTGACATGGTGACCCGGACGCTCGCGCGACGCGAAGCCGTCCAGAGCTCCCAGATCGAGGGTACCCAGACCAACCTGGACGAACTGCTGGTGTTTGAGGCCACGCTCGGCCTGGATGGTCTGCCTGCCGATGTCGTGGTGACCGAGCGCTACGTGCAGGCACTGCAAGAGGGCCTTGATGCCGTGCGTGCCAGCGGTCGCGAGGCGCTCGATCTCGCCTTGGTGAATCAGCTCCACGCGGTGTTGATGCAGGATGCCCCGGACGATTTTCCCAAGGGACGGTACCGCCAGGAGCAGGCCACCATCGGTCCGCTGGGGGGACGACCAGAGGATGCCCGTTTCATTCCTTCGCCGCCCGACCGCATCGACGCAGCGATGCGTGAACTCGAGCGCGCCATGTTGAAGTACGAGCCCGCCGAGGAAGAGCAGTTCGAACTCAACATCATCGCGCAGCTCGCGATTGCCCACGCCCAGTTTGAAACCATCCATCCCTACAAGGACGGCAATGGGCGCACGGGAAGGCTGCTGCTGCCGTTGATCCTCGCCGCCGAAGGCCACCCGCCGCTCTATCTGTCAGGCGCCTTGTTGCGCAACAAAAGCGCCTACTACGACGCGCTCAACCAAGTGCAGATTCGCGGTGAGTGGGGGCCATGGATGGATATGCTGTGCCAGGCCGTGGTCGAGTCTGCGCACGACGCGATATCCATCGCCGATGACATGTCACGGCTCACTGCAGCGTGGGAGATTGAACTTCAAGGCTATCGTCGCGACTCGGTGGCGCGCAGGCTTCCGCCGTTGCTGATCGGCCACCCGGTAGTCACTGCGGGCCAGGTGGCTGCCTTGCTGGGGGTCTCTGATCGCTCAGCCCTGACAGGGATCTACGCGCTTGAGGCAGAAGGCATCCTCGTCCCTGGTAGTGATCGCCGCTGGGGGCGCACCTATCACGCGCACGCCGTGCTGCAGCGGCTCAATCAACTGCCCACTCCGCTTCACGACCGACCGCGCTGACCCGCAGTCTTCGGGGTCAGAGCCCTTTCGTGCAAAAGGGATCTGACCCCAATGGCCAAGCGGTGGCCTCAGACATCCCCGCCGTCTGCCCAGCCCTCGCCGGTACCCGCCTGGAACACGCGGTCGCCATCCTGCACATCGCCGGCCGGCAGGTGCGCCTGCGCGGCCAGTGCGGCGTAGATCGGGGTGAAGTCCGGCGAGGTCGCCTGCATCAGCTGTTCGAAACTGTCGATGACGAAGTAGGTCTTCTGGAACGTGTCGATGCGGTAGCGGGTGCGCATGATCCGCTGCAGGTCGAAGCCGATGCGGTTGGGCGCGGCCGATTCCAGCGAGTACAGCGATTCGCCCTTGGACGAGACGATGCCGGCGCCGTAGATGCGCAGGCCCTCGGCCGTGTCGATCAGGCCGAATTCCACCGTGTACCAGTACAGCCGGGTGAGGTTCTGCAGCGCCTCCGGGCCGATGGCGTGGGCCTTCACGCCACCCCGGCCGTAGGCCTCCATGTAGTCGGCGAACACCGGGTTCATCAGCAGCGGCACGTGGCCGAACAGGTCGTGGAACAGGTCCGGTTCGGCGATGTAGTCGATCTGGTCCGGGCGGCGGATCCACCAGGTCACCGGGAAACGGCGGTTGGCCAGGTGGTCGAAGAAATCCAGTTCCGGCAGCAGGCCTTCCACGCCGACCAGGGTCCAGCCGGTGGCGGCGCCCAGCACTTCGTTCAGCTGGTCGAAGCGCGGAATCATGTGCGCGTTCATGCCCATCTCGTCCTGCGCGTCCAGGAATTCCTGGCATGCGCGGCCCACCAGCAGCTCGCGCTGGCGCTGGTACAGCGTGCTCCAGGTGGCGTGGTCGTCGGAGCTGTAGGTGTCCCACGGTTGCTCGACCAGCGCGGTGGTGTACACCGGCACGTAGCCCTTGTCGGTCTGCTGGTGTTCGACGCGGCGGGGCTGGGCGAGGTCCATGGGGCACTCCTTGAAGGGATACCGGTGATGCTAGGGCAGGGCGCGCGCAACAGGGTTGCAAAAGTTGCGCCGATTGGCCTTGTTGGCGCAATATCCTTGCGTACTCACCGTGTTGCGGAGCAGCAATGGCCGGAGAAGTCCAGTTCGATCGCACGGATATACGCTTGTTGGCCGAGATCCAGCGTGATGGCCGCGCCACCAACGCCGAGCTGGCGGCGCGGGTGAACCTTTCCCCGTCTGCCTGCCTGCGCCGCCTGCAGCGGCTGGAAAGCGAGGGCGTGGTCGTGGGCTATGGCGCACGGCTTGAGCCGCGCCAGCTGCGCCTGGGCCTGCAGGCCTTCGTGCGGGTGCAGCTGGAAAAGCACGACCAGGCCGCGATCGGCCATTTCGTGGACAGCGTGCAGGGCTGGGATGAAGTGGTGGCCTGCCACGCCCTGACCGGTGACATGGACTACCTGCTGCACGTCTACGTGCGTGATCTGGAGCACTTCTCGCGCTTCCTGCTGGACAAGCTGCTGAACGCCGGCGGCGTGGCCGATGCCAATTCCAGCTTCGTGCTGCGCACGGTGAAGGGCTTTCAGGCACTGCCGCTGTCGCAGCTGGAATGAACGGCCGCTGCGATTTGACGGCGCCGGGCGGGTAGCCGAGCATCACCGCCCTGCGCCCGCCGCAGCGTTCCTTTCCGGTAACAGGCATGTCCGATATCCAGCCCCCGGTGCTTGCCACCACCTTCCTGCCGCTGCAGCGCAAATCGCTGGCACGCTTCATCGCCCACGGCACGCCGCCGCAGACCGCGCTGGAACAGGCCGGGCTGATGGCCGCGCAGTTGTGCCGCGCACGCCTGCACGCACCGGCGGAGATCGAGCGGCTGCTGCACGATGCCTGCGCGCTGTTTGCAGCCGACGGTGCCGCCGCCGCCGCGCAGCTGGCCGGGCAGGGCGGCGGTGCGCAGCCGGAACTGGATGCCTGGCTGTCGGCCCTGGCGGCGCACGGCGTGCTGCTGGCACCGGCGGAGATCCTGCAGGATTTCATCGTGCAGTCGCCCCGCGCCTATCCGGGTCTGGCCCTGCAGCAGGCCTGCCAGCAGACGCTGGCCGAACATGCCATCCGCTTCCCTGCCACCTTCGCCAGCGATGTCGATGACGACGATGCTGCACAGGACGATGCCGGCGCCGAAGACGCGCGCGCCGTCGAACACCACGGCCTGTACACCAGCGAACAGGCGCGCGTGCTGCGTGCCATCGCCGCCAATCCCGATGAACTGATCGATCTGGACGGCTATGCGGGTACCGGCAAGGGCCATCTGGTGCTGGCATTGATGGATGCGCGCCCTGGCCGCTACACCTACGTGGCGCCGTCGCGTGCGCAGGTGGAAGCATTCCGCAGCCGCGTGCCGGGTAGCACCGCGGCGCGCCTTCTGACCCAGATCGAATTCGCCAACCGCCTGGCCCAGCACGCCGCGCGCAGCGGCCTGAGCAACGGCTTCGTGGCCAGCTACCGGCGCAGCACGCGTACCCCGCGCGAGATTGCCGGGCGCATCGGCCTGCAGGGCATCGGCGCGCGCACGCCGGAACAGGTGCTGATGACCGCCTTCGAGGCAATCAACCGCTGGTGTGCCTCGGCGGCGCCGCGCATGGCCTTCCAGCATTTCGACCGCTCGGTGCCGGCGGCCATGCTGGACGTGGGGCCCTATCTGCAGGCGGCCGAACATGTCTGGCGCTGCATGTTCGACGCCGAGCTGCAGCGCGGCACGCTGTTGAGCCTGAGCCCGCTGCACATCGGCAAGTGGCTGGCCCTGCGCGGGGTGCGTCCGCCGTTGGAGCTGGGCATGCTGCTGATCGACGAGGCGCACGATCTCAGCCCGTCGTGGAAGCAGCTGCTTGCCACCCACGCGCCGGGCGTGGTCAGCCTGGGCGACCCGCACCAGTGCCTGACCGGCACCGTGCCGCGCTGGGCTGCATCGAAGGTGCTGGAAATGCACCAGTCGGTGCGGCAGGGCAACCAGGTGGACGACCTGGTGAACCAGACCCTGGCGCTGGACGGGCTGGGCCAGGACAGCGGGCCCTTCGTCGGCGCCACCGACCGTGCCACCGGCGTGCTGCAGTACCGCGACTGGACGCAGGTGCCGATCGCCGGCCTGCGCATCCACGGCAGCGCGGCGCCTCTGGCCCATGATGCCGCCCAGCTGCAGCTGCGCGGCGTGAGGCCCTACCTGCACCCGGCATCACTGCGCGTGCTGCGCAGCGAACTGCAGCGCGCGCTGGACGCCTGGCGTCGGCGCGGCGACAACGGGTCCAGCCAGGAGTGGCAGCGCGTGCTGGCGGCGCTGGCCGACGACGGGCAGGGCGCACTGGTGGAACTGCTGGCATCCAACGAACAGGTGCAGGCGCTGCTGCAGGTGCTGGACGCGCAGGAAGCGGCCAGCGATGGCGGCGTGGTGCTGTGCCTGGCCGAGCATGCGAAGAACCTGCAGTTCGACGTGGTTGCACTGTCGCCCAGCTGCTTCAGTGCCGGGCAGGGCAGCCGCATCTGGCACAACCCGGTGCGCGCGGCCTATCTGGCCATGACCCGTGCGCGGCGCCAGCTGCATGTGCCTGCCGATGGCATGGAACACCTGCAGCACACGGCCGCCCTGCAGGAACAGGCACGGCAGGCACGCAAGCGCGAGCGGCAGCACGCCAGCGGCTATCGGCCCGTGCGCTGATACCCGCGCGGATGGGTCACCGGGACGGTGGTTCGCGCTGTGACCGGGGGCGCACAACGGGGCGATGACCACGCCGCACCGTCATGGCGCGACGTATGCTGCGCCGTGTCTTACCGCAAGGATTGCAATGTACCTGCTGAAACTGCCGGTTGCCTGCCTGCTGATCGTGCCTTTGCTGGGGGCGTGCGCGCAGGCTGAAACGCCGCGCAAACCGCCGCGCCTCCTGACGAATGAGCAGGGGTGCTCGATCACAATCGACAACCAGCCGATCAATGCCTACCAGGTGCCCTCACCCATCGAGCGGGCCTGCGTGGGGCCCTATCAGCTGGAGTTGCCGCAGAATTACTTCAGCACACAGATGGGGCCCGAGCACGATGGCAGCTTCTCGCTGGCACTGGAGTATCCATCGCTGCAGCCGTTCAAGCCCGGCGAGCGGATGAACCTGAGTGCGGATGTCTCCATTCGCACCGTCAGAATCGACTATACCTACATTGATCGCGTCAACCTGTGGGACGTAATGCGCAAGAGCTATACGCGCAAGGAATACCAGCAAGGCGATCCGTCCGAGACCCTGGAAGAGCGCATCAAAGGTGATCCAGTGCATGGCCTGGTGCCTTACTACGTCGATGTGGCAAAGGTTCAGGAGTTCTACCGGAAGCAGGGCTTCGATGAACGCGCACCGATCATCCAGCACATTTACTGGCAGTACGACTGGTTCGTTTCCCGCAATGCAACGGACCAGATCGACCAGGTGATCAAGTGCACCACCCGGGATGTCGCGGAATCGGGTGTCATGTACCGTGATGGAAAGATGGTCAAGAAGCCGGTCTTTGGCTTTGCCGAGTGCAACCAGCGGTTTGTCATCGAGGAACTGAGTGTCATTGCCGAAGTGCGCTATCCGCGGGAAGGCATTGCGGACTGGAAGACGATCAGGGAGCGCACCCGTGCGCTGCTGATCGACAACAGTGCTGCGGAAAGAACCCGGTAGTCATGTGAATACCGCCCTGGGGACGAACAAGCGGACTACCAACGATGGTCGCAACATAAACGAACGGCAGACGTGTCGTCGTATGCTTGCCCGTGTCTCATCGCAAGGATCGCAATGCAACCGTTGAAGTTGCCCGTGGCTGGCCTGTTGATCACGCTGCTGCTGGGGGCGTGCGCGCAGGCTGAAACGCCGCGCAATATGTCGCCGACGCAGACCAACGAGGAAGGCTGCACGCGCAAGCGCAGCCTGGGTCCGCAGAACGCTTACGCCGATCCTGCTCCCATCAAGCAGGCCTGCGTGGGCCCGTACCTGCTGGAGCTGCCGCAGAACTACTTCAGCAACCAGATGGGCACCGAGCACGATGGCAGCTTCTCGCTGGCACTGGAGTATCCAGCGCTGCAGCCGTTCAAGCCCGGCGAGCGGATGAACCTGACGGTCGATGTATCCATCCGCACGGTAAGGCTCAGTTACATGTAGATCGGCCAGGCAGACGTCTGGGACGTGATGCAGCGCAGATACACCCCCCGACCAAGCCGGATTGATGACCCAGCTGCATCACTGGAAGGGCGCGTCCAGGGCGACGCACGCCATGGTCTGGTTCCGTACTACGTGGACATGGATAACGTGCGTGCTTATCACCGTGCGAGAGGATTGCCTGATACCGCACCGGTAATGAAGCCGGAATACCACTACGATTGGTATGTGTCGCGCGACAGGATGGGGCGCGTTGACCAGCTGGTTCGCTGTACGCCGCGCGAGATCACCGAGTCGGGCGTGGAGTACCGTGATGGAAAGATGGTGAAGAAGCGCGTTGTTGGATTCGCCGAATGCCAGCAGACATTCGTCATCGAGGAACTGAACACCCTCGTTGACATCCAGTATCCCCGTGAAGGTCTGCCGAAGTGGAAAGAGATCGGCAAGCGCGCAGCGTCGCTCCTGACTGACAACCTTTCCGCTGTAGAAAGGCGTTAGGCCTGTGAAGGATCTCCTGAACATGAAAGCGGGTAGCAGCATCGCGGGTTTCGCTGTCGACGTATGTCTCTTCGCAAGGATCGGAGTGCACTCGCTGAAGTCGCCCAAGGCTGGCCTGTTGATCACGCTCTTGCTGGGTGCATGCGCGCAGGCTGAAACGCCGCGTATACCGCCGCGCCTTCTGACGAATGAGCAGGGGTGTTCGATCCCAATCGACAACCAGCCGATCAATCCCTACCAGGTTCCCTCACCCATCGAGCGGGCCTGCGTGGGGCCCTATCAGCTGGAGTTGGCGCAGAATTACTTCAGCACACAGATGGGGCCCGAGCACGATGGAAGCTTCTCACTCGCATTGGAGTACCCATCGCTGCAGCCGTTCAAGCCCGGCGAGCGGATGAACCTCACGGTCGATGTATCCATCCGCACGGTAAGGCTCAGTTACATGTACATCGGCCAGGCAGACGTCTGGGACGTGATGCAGCGCAGATACACCCCCCGACCAAGCCGGATTGATGACCCAGCTGCATCACTGGAAGGGCGCGTCCAGGGCGACGCACGCCATGGTCTGGTTCCGTACTACGTGGACATGGATAACGTGCGTGCTTATCACCGTGCGAGAGGATTGCCTGATACCGCACCGGTAATGAAGCCGGAATACCACTACGATTGGTATGTGTCGCGCGACAGGATGGGGCGCGTTGACCAGCTGGTTCGCTGTACGCCGCGCGAGATCACCGAGTCGGGCGTGGAGTACCGTGATGGAAAGATGGTGAAGAAGCGCGTTGTTGGATTCGCCGAATGCCAGCAGACGTTCGTCATCGAGGAACTGAACACCCTCGTTGACATCCAGTATCCCCGTGAGGGTCTGCCGCAATGGAAGCGGATTGCAACGCGTGCGCGCGCGCTGCTGATCGACAACATCACCACGCTGCCAACAGGCGCCGACCCGCAGCGCGCCGGTCATGGCCTGACCGGTCGCGGCGCATCGTCGTAGGCGGTCGGCGCGGCCTGCGGGCCACGCCTGCCGCTCCTGTCAGCTCAACACTTTTCCTTGCGGCCCATCAGCTTGCCCAGGCGCGACGGTTCTTCGCACTTGGGTGCCACGACCGGGGGCGGTGCCAGGGCCGCGCCGCGTGCCTTCTGCATCTGCTGCAGCTTGGCGCGGATCTGCGGCATGGCCGCCATGGCCGCCTTCTCACCTTCCAGAATGGCGGTGCCGCGCTGGCTGAAATCGGCCGCGCCGATATCCAGCACCTTCGGTCGGATCACGATGTCGGCGCGGGCCAGTTCCTGCTCGCCCAGGCGCTGGCCCATGATCGCGATCGACTGGTTGACGATGCCCAACATGCCGGTCGGCGCCTTGCCGCTGGCCTTGCTGGAAATATCCACGGCGATCACGAACTCGGCGCCGAGCTGGCGCGCGGCGTCCACCGGCACCGGGCTGACCACGCCGCCGTCGATGTAGTTGCGCCCACCGATCTTCACCGGCTCGAAGACACCGGGAATGCTGCTGGACGCGCGCACGGCCTGGCCGACATTGCCGCGCACGAAGATTGAACGCTCGCCGGTTTCCAGTTGGGTGGCGACGGCGGCGAAGGGCTTCTTCAGCTTCTCTGCGGGGCGGTTGGCCACCTGTTCGTTGACGTAGTCCTGCAGCTTCTGGCCCTGCACCAGGCCGCCGGAGAACAGGCGCACGTCGCGGATGCTGGCTTCATCCAGCGCCACCGCCTTGCTCTGCATCTGGAACGCGTCCATGCCGCTGGCATACAGCGCACCGACCACGCTGCCGGCGCTGGTGCCAGACACCACCACCGGTTCGAAGCCGTTGGCTTCCAGCATCTTGATCACGCCGATATGGGCAAAGCCCTTGGCCGCGCCGCCGCCCAGGGCGATGCCGATCTTCACCGGCTTGGCCTGCGGCACCACGGTCGGCGGCGGGGGCGGGGTGGGCCGCACCTCTTCGCCACCGCAACCGGCCAGCAGGCCGAGCAGGGCGACGGAGAGCAGCACGCGGGGGCGGAACACGGTCATCGGCAGCGGCGCACGGGGCGCGGGTTCAGGAAAGGGCGCCAGCATACCGAAGCTGCAATTTGCGTGGGTAGCGCCGGGCGCTGCCGGGCGGATGGTTCAGCTGCCGCTGCGCTCGCCGGGCGTGGCCCGGCGCTACCGAGCAGGGTCAGAACCGGTTGTCGCCGTCCAGCATGCGGCCCAGCCCACCCAGCACCGAGCCTTCGCCGCGGTTCTTGCCACCGCCCTGCGGCGCGGCCATCAACATGCGCCCGGCCAGGCGCGAGAACGGCAGCGACTGCAGCCAGACCTTGCCCGGCCCGGTGAGGGTGGCCAGGAACACGCCCTCGCCGCCGAACAGCATGCTCTTGATGCCGCTGACCCGGCGCACGTCCATGTCCACCGTGGGGTGGTAGGCCACCACGCAGCCGGTATCCACGTCCAGGCGCTCGCCGGCGGCCAGCTCGCGCTCGACCACGCAGCCGCCGGCATGGATGAACACCCAGCCATCGCCTTCCAGCTTCTGCATGATGAAGCCCTCGCCGCCGAACAGGCCGGTCATGATCCGGCGCTGGAACTGCACGCCGATCTGCACCCCGCGGGCGCCGGCCAGGAAGCTGTCCTTCTGGCAGATCAGGCGGCCGCCATGCTGGTCCAGCTTCATCGGCAGCACGGTGCCGGGGTAGGGCGCGGCGAAGGCCACGGTGCCGCGCCCGCTGCCGGTCTGGGTGTAGACCGTGGCGAACAGGCTTTCGCCAGTGACCACCCGGCGGCCGGCGGCCATCACCTTGCCCATGAAGCCGCTGCTGGCCTGCGAACCGTCGCCGAACACGGTGTCCATCTGCACCGAGGCGTCCTTGAACATCAGCGCGCCGGCCTCGGCAATCGCGCTCTCGCCAGGGTCCAGGCCGATTTCCACGAACTGCATCTCATGACCCACGATGCGGAAATCGATCGGGTCGCCCTGTCCGCCGCTGTTGCTGACGTGGGGTACCACGCTGTGGCGGGCGGCCGGGGGCGCGGCGGCACTGGCGGGCGGTGTGCGCGGCGGCGTGCCGGTCTGGCGCAGCGCGGGAATGTCGGACACGGCTGTCCACCCGGACATGCCCTGGCACCAGGCCAGTGCGTGCGGATGGGCCTGCGCATGGGCGCGCGCAGCGTCTTCGTCGAGCGGGCCGATACGATCGGCCTGGCCGGCGGCATGGAAGTACCAGTGGGTCATGGCAGCAGGTCCGTTGCGGGAACAAGCCACGAGTCTAGCCGCAGCACACGGGGGCGAATGGTAGGGCCATGAACGATCGGCATTTGCGGCGCGGGTGCTGTATTGCAACAATTATCTGGTAGCGCCGTTTTACCACCCCTCCAAACACAGCCTACCGCCATGTCTCCGACCCGCACTTCCCGTGGCCGCCTTCCGGTCGCGCGCCCCCTCGTTGCCGCTCTTTCCGCCCTGTTGCCGCTGGTAGCAGCCGCCCAGGAAACCCCTGCCGCCAAGGACCCGGTTGCCCTCGACGCCCTGCAGGTGACCGCGCAGCGGCGCGTGGAGAATGCCAAGGACGTGCCGGTGGCAATCACCGCCATCCAGGGCGAAAAGCTGGATGTGCTCGGCTCGGCCGGCGATGACATCCGCTTCCTGTCCGCGCGCGTGCCCAGCCTGAACATCGAGTCGTCCTACGGCCGTGCCTTCCCGCGCTTCTACATCCGCGGCCTGGGCAACACCGATTTCGACCTCAATGCCTCGCAGCCGGTGTCGCTGGTGTACGACGACGTGGTGCAGGAAAGCCCGCTGCTGAAGGGCTTCCCGCTGTTCGACCTGGCCGGCGTGGAAGTGCTGCGCGGCCCGCAGGGCACCCTGTTCGGCCGCAACACCCCGGCCGGCGTGGTGAAGTTCGATTCGGCCCGTCCCTCGCAGGACGCCGATGGCTACGTGAAGGTCTCCTACGGCAGCTATGACACCTGGAACGTGCAGGGTGCCTACGGCGGCCCGCTCACCAGCCGCTGGTCGGCCCGCGTGTCCGCGTTGTACCAGCGCCGCGACAACTACGTCGACAACACCGTCGCCAACGCCCCCAGCTCGGGCTTCGAAGGCTATGACGAAGCCGCCGGCCGCGTGCAGTTCCTGTACGAAGGCGACGACGTGGAAGCGCTGTTCAACCTGCACAAGCGCAAGCTCAACGGCACCGCCCGTCTGTTCCGCGCCAACATCATCCAGAAGGGCAGCAACGCGCTGGTCGAGAACTTCGACCGCGACAAGGTCTCCACCGACGGCCTGAACTTCTCCAACCTGGAAACCTGGGGCGGCAGCGCACGCATCAAGTGGGACCTGGGCCGGGTCACCCTGCATTCGATCACTGGCTATGAAACGGCCGAGTCGCTGAACCACGGCGACGTGGACGGCGGCTACGGTGCCTCGTTCCTGGGCGCAGGCAACTACGGCCCGGGCCTGATTCCGTTCCCGTCCGAATCGGCCGACGGCCTGCCGCACCACCGCCAGTGGACGCAGGAATTCCGCGTCGAATCCAACGAGTGGGGCCGCTTCGACTGGCAGGCCGGCGTGTTCTACTTCGATGAAGACGTCACCATCGACAGCTTCAACTACGACTCGCTGACCCCGGGCAACCCGCAGACCGGCCACGCCGTGCAGAGCCAGCGCAACAAGGCCTGGGCCGCGTTCGCCTCGGGTGACCTGGACGTGACCGACCGCTTCAAGCTGCGTGCTGGCGTGCGTTACACCCAGGACAAGAAGGACTTCACCGCCAGCGTGCTGCAGGCCGTGCGCGATGGCACGCCGGTCAGCGGCCCGTACCTGGCCAACAGCGATGTGGACGATGTCAGCTGGGACCTGAGCGGCGTCTACCAGATCACCGACAACATCAACGCCTATGCGCGCGTGGCCAAGGGCTTCCGCGCACCGTCCATCCAGGGCCGCTTGGCCTTCGGCGGCGTCACCCAGGCCGATTCGGAGAAGGTGATCTCGTATGAGGCCGGCATCAAGGCCGACCTGTTCAACCGTCGCGCACGCCTGGGCTTCAACGTGTTCCGCTACAACGTGGACGGCCAGCAGTTGATCGCGGTGGGCGGCACCAACAACACCGCCACCCTGCTCAACGCCGACAAGACCATCGGCCAGGGCTTCGAGCTGGACTTCGAGGCGTACCTGACCGACAACGTGCTGATGACCCTGGGCAGCAGCTACAACGACACCGAGATCAAGGACCGCGATCTGGCGGTGGCGATCTGTGGCGGCGGCTGCACCATTACCGACCCGACCACGGTCATCAACGGCGGCACCTACGCGCTGGTGAACGGCAATCCGCTGCCGCAGGCGCCGAAGTGGATCCACAACCTGACCCTGCGTGCCGGCTTCCCGGTGAACGACGCCAGCGAGATCTACGTCTACACCGACTGGGCGTACAAGAGCCCGGTGAACTTCTTCCTGTACGAGTCGCCGGAGTTCCGCAGCCGCAGCTCGTTGGAAGGTGGCCTGCGCGTGGGCTACAACTGGGATTACGGTCAGTACGACGTGGCCGTGTTCGGCCGCAACCTGACCAACCAGACCCGCGTGGTCGGTGCGATCGACTTCAACAACCTCACCGGCTTCCTCAACGAGCCGCGTACGTACGGCGTGGAATTCACCGCGAAGTTCTGAGGCGGTTGATCGCGTGATGCAATGAAGAAGGGCCGGCGAAATGCCGGCCCTTCTGCTTTCTGTAGAGTCGAGCCATGCTCGACTGCCGTGAGCCGAGCATGGCTCGGCTCTACGCAGACGTGCCTTACAGCGCGCTCTGCGGGCGCACCTTCAGCACGGCTTCCTCTGCGGCACAGTCGCGGGCCGAATGCTGCCCCGCCTTGCGTGCCGTGGCGATTTCCCTGCGTGCCGCCAGCAGATCCTTGTTGAACGCTGCGTTGTCATGCAGGCGCGCCACTGCGGCCGCGCCCATGAAGCGCCCTTCCAGAATGTCGCTCTGCCAATGCACGTTGCACACCAGTCGGCTTTCCCCGTAATTGCGGCCGCGTGCCTGGATGGCATCCGCACGGTCGGGGGCAATCTCGGAAAGAATCAGCGCCCAGGCCCAGCCGATCGAGGTGTGGCCGGAGGGGTAGGAGCCGTTCTTGCGCAGCCCGGCTTCATCGTCCGGGGTGCAGGTGGGCTCGCCATTGACCATGAACGGGCGCGGGCGCTGGTACTGGTGCTTGGCGGCCCGGGTGGCGGCGCTGGCGTCGATCCGGCTGCGCTCCAGCAGGCGATACAACGCGGGGGTCTTCACCGCATCCACGTCCACGTCGATCGCACACGAGAACTGGTTGGCGCCTTCCGGGAAGCCCAGCTCGGCATCGCGCGTGGCCTGGGCGAAGCGCGGCGTGCCTCGAAGGGCGCGGGCTTCACGGCTGACCTGTTCATCCAGCGCGAACCCTGCCGAGCCGGCGGCGGGCGGGGCGGGCACCAGCTGGATGCTGGCGGGCACGGCCGTTGCGTCCAGATAGCCCACTGCCTTGGTGGTGACGTTGGCCTCCACGGCCGTGGGCTTGCTGGCGGTGGCGGCGCAGCTGGCCAGCGTCATGGCAATGGCAAGACCCAGCAACGGGCGGACAGGGCGGGCGATCAGGGACATGGGCAGACTCGGGGCTGTAAACACAGGCACCATGATGGCAGCCGCTGCCGGGTGCCGCAGCGCCCATCGGTCATATGGCCAGACCCGGCACGGTCTGCGCGTGGCCAATGTCCCGATTCCCGCCGCAGCGCACGGACTTTCACACGTCTTCAGCACCAGCATCTGCCCACAGCCGGGCCGGGGGGATCCGCTGACAAGGGAGAGATGCGATGCGCAGCACCGCAACAGGAAGTACCGTCCTGGCCCTGCTGATGGGCCTTTCCGCGGCTCCGGCAAAGGCCGCCGACGTCTACGGCGTGGCCTTCGTGCATGGCACTGGCGCGCAGACCAACGCCACCCAGGACTACTGGCAGCCAGCCATCATCGATACCGTGCGCCAGGGGCTGCCGAACAGCAGCAATTACGTGGTCATCAACTGCGACTTCACCCAGTACATGTGGAAGCCGGAAGCGGCCGGCTGCCTGGCCGATCAGCTCACCGGCTTCATCGACAGCCGCGGCATCACCCAGCTGGTGGTCATCACCCATTCCAACGGCGGCAACGTGATGCGCTGGATCCTGTCCAACCCCACCTACGACAGCCGCTACCCGAAGATCATCAGCCGCACCCGCAAGGTCACCGCACTGGCGCCGTCGTCGGCCGGCACCCCGCTGGCCGATGCCGTGCTGAACGGCAACACGTTCGAGACCTCGCTGGGCTGGCTGCTGGGCTACAAGAACGATGCCGTGCGCATGCAGCAGGTCGGTCACATGGCCACCTACAACGCGCAGAACCTGTATGGCACGGCCGGGCGCCCGGCGTTGCCCAAGCCGTTCCGCGCGGTGGTCGGCAGCGATGTCGAATCGGCGGTCTGGGACAGCAACAGCTACTGCGGCGGCTATGCGGCCAATGTCGGCCTGGAATTCACCCAGAACTGGCTGTCGTCCTGTTCGGACGGTTTCCTGGAATGCAGCAGCCAGAGGGCGGCCGGCAGCCTGTGGTTCACCGACAAGGCGCGCACGCAGGGGGCCGAGCCGTTGAGCCACAACCAGAGCCGGCGCGAATGCTTCGGCCTGGGCACCATCCTGCGCAACGACCTGACCCAGTGAGGGAGATGACCATGAAGATCCATTCCACCTTCCTGGCCGCTGCCGTGCTGACCGCACTTGCCGCCGGGCCCGCCCTGGCCGCACAACCGCTGCGTGCCGCCCTGGCCACCGACCAGGTGCCAGCCGCGCTGGTGGCGGCGCCCGTGCCCGCCGAAGACAGCGAGCGCGTACCGTTGGCCTTCGCCTGGGCGCTCGATCCGGCACAGTCGCTGCAGGCGCCGGGAGCGTATGCCGCCATCAGCCGCAGTTACTGGCAGCAGGTCGATGCAGGTGAACTGCAACGTGGCCTGGAGCTGCCGTTGACCGCCCCCGATGCGGTGATCCAGGTCAGCCCGGGTGCCGGCGCACGCGCGCTGCCCGCCGAGGCGCTGCAGGTGCGTGATGCGGCTGGCCGTACCAGCGTGGCCCGCAGCGTCGATGCCCGGCAGCTGCAGGCCACTGGCATGGCGGTAACCGATGGCAGCAGCATGCTGCGCACCGGCGCCAGCAGCGCGGTGGGCAACTACCGCCTGCAGAGCGCGCAGGCGCAGGGTCGCTACGTGGTGCAGGTGCTGGAACCCAATAGTCCCCTGCGGCTGGAAGTGCAGGCGAGCCAGGCGCAGGTGCTGGCCGGTGGCAGCGTGCAACTGCAGGCGCGTCTGCTGGAAGACGGCGCCACGGCCACTCGGTTGGCAGCACGGCGCGGCACGCTGGGCGGTGAGGCCCTGCTGGTGGCCCCCGATGGCCGCAGTTGGCCGCAGCGCCTGCTGCGCACCACCGATGGCAGCCTGCGCGCGCAGGTTCGCATTCCTGCCCAGGCCAGTACCGTGCAGGGCCTGTGGGAGCTGCAGGTATTTGCCCAGGCCGATGGTGTGCTGCGCGACGGCAAGGTGGCGTTCGCCGTGGCCCAGCCTACCGCGCGCTTCACCGGCCAGGCCAGTCCGGATCCAGCCAGCCGGCGGGTCAGTCTGCCGCTGCAGGTGGCTGCGGCAGGGCGCTATGAAGCGCGTGGCACGCTGTACGCCACCGGCACCGATGGCCAGTTGAAGCCGGTGGCGCAGGCCCACGCAGCGGCCTGGTTCGACCACGCCGGACGTGGTGCGCTGGTGCTGCCCTTCGACCAGGCACCGTTGCCTGCTGGCTTCGGCGCACCGTATGAACTGCGCGATCTGCAGCTGCAGGACCAGAGCCGGATGGCGCCGATCGAATCGCGCGCGCTGGCCCTGCGGTTCTGAGCAACGGCGGTGGGCCGGCCATCCCGGCCCGCCGCCTGCGGCCTACCCCGCGTATGCGGTCAGCCGTCCGTCGTGCTCCACCACATGGATCGCGCCGCCGAATACCGCCGACAGCGGCTCATCACGCAGCAGGTCATCGCGCGCGCCATCGGCCAGCACGCGGCCGTCGCGCAGCAGCACCACCCGCTCGATCTCGGGAATCACTTCTTCAATATGGTGGGTCACCAGCACCAGGGTGATGCCCTGCTGGGCCAGGGTGCGCATGGTGGCGATCAGCTGCTGCCGCGCCACCAGGTCCAGCCCGGTGGACGGTTCATCCAGCAGCAGCGCCTGCGGCCGGTTCACCAGCGCGCGGGCGATCAGCACGCGGCGGGTCTCGCCGGCCGACAGCTCGGCATACGCGCGTTCGCGCAGGCCCAGCGCACCGGTCATGGCCAGGGTCTGGCCCACCCGCTCGCGCATGTCGGCGGTCACTTCACGGAAGGCGGGCACCACATAGCTGGCGAAGAAGCCCGACAGCACCGCCTGCTCCACCGTCAGCCCGGGCATGTCGGCCAGGTTGCTGCTCAGGTCGCCGGTGACGATGCCCAGCTGCGAGCGCAGCCGGTCCACCTGCCAGCGGTTCTGCCCCAGCACTTTCACCGCCACCCGGCCATCGGCCTGGGCCAGCGGGTACAGCTCGCGGGTAATCAGCTTGATGAAGGTGGATTTGCCACAGCCATTTGGGCCCAGCAGCGCGGTGTGCTGGCCCTGGGCGATGCGCAGGCTGAGCGCGTGCAGCACCTTCACCTGGCCACGCATCACGCTGGCATGGTCCAGTTCGATCAGCGGCGGAAGGGCCTCGCCGGCGGCGGCCGGTGACGGGGCGGGGGTGCGTGGTTCAGGACTCGACAACGGGGTTCCCCAACGTGTGAACGGTGCCACGGAATGACGGTGAAGATCACCGTCGCAGGGTGCAGTTTGCAACGCAAGCGCCCATCATGTCTGCCACCCCCGCGTCGATCTGGAGAGCCGCCATGCCCGATGCCCTGATCTCCCTGCTGGCCGATGGCCTGCTTGGCCCGACGTGGTGGGAGCTGCTGCTGGTGCTGCTGGTCTTCACCCAGCTGACCATCTTCTCGGTCACCCTGTACCTGCATCGCAGCCAAGCCCATCGAGGCGTGGATTTCCATCCCGCGCTGGCCCACCTGTTCCGTTTCTGGCTGTGGCTGACCACCTCGATGATCACCCGCGAATGGGTGGCCATCCACCGCAAGCACCACGCCAAGGTGGAAACCGAAGACGACCCGCACAGCCCGCTCACGCGTGGCATTGGCCAGGTGTTCTGGCATGGCGTGGAGCTGTACCGCCAGGCACGCGGCCAGCGCGCGGACATCGAACAGTACGGGCGCGGCACCCCGGACGACGCCATCGAGCGCCATCTGTACACCCCGCGCGCAAATCTGGGCCCGGTGCTGCTGCTGGCCCTCAACAGTGTGCTGTTCGGCCTGCCCGGCGTTGCCCTGTGGGCGATCCAGATGGCCTGGATTCCGTTCTGGGCAGCGGGCGTGGTCAATGGTCTGGGCCACTGGTGGGGCTACCGCAACTATGAATCGGCCGACACCTCCACCAACCTGACACCGTGGGCGTTCTGGATTGGCGGTGAAGAACTGCACAACAACCACCATGCGTTCCCCAGTTCGGCACGATTTGCAATGCGGCGCTGGGAATTCGACATCGGCTGGAGCGCGATCCGCCTGCTGCAGGCGCTGCGCCTGGCCACGGTGCTGCGCGTCGCGCCGGCCATGGACGTGCGCCCGAACATCGCCGTACCTGACGCGGACACCCTCAAGGCGTTGCTGTCGCACCGCTTCCAGGCCATGACCGACTACCAGCGCAACGTCTTCGTGCCGGCACTGCGCGAGGAGGCCGCCCACGCCGGGGCCAAGCTGCGCCGGCTGCTGCCGCGACCGTTGCGCCGCGGTCTGGTGAATGACGGTCGCTGGCTGCACCCGGACAGCCGCGCGCAGTTGCGCGCCTGGGTCGCGCAGCGTCCGCGCATCGGCGTACTGGTCGAGTTCCGCGCACGCCTGGCCACGCTGCTGGAAGCCCGCGGCCATGATGCGGCCGAGCGCCTGCGCCAGCTGCAGGCCTGGTGCCGCGAAGCCGAAGAGAGCGGCATTGCCACGCTGCAGGCCTACGCCGCGCGCCTGAAGGGCTACACCCTGGTGGGCGCATGAGGCGCATTGCAGGGGCGTTGCTGGCCGTGCTGGCGCCGCTATGCGCGCATGCCCAGGTGAGCGATACCACCACCTACCTGCAGCGCATGGACAGCGATGGCGACGGCCGCGTGAGCGAAGGGGAGTACGTGCACTGGATGCTGTATGCCTTCGACCGGATGGACCGCAACGGCGATGGCGTGCTGACCGCCGACGAACTGCCCGGCGGCAAGGGTCGACCGATCACACGCGAGCAGCAACGGCAGGCCCTCATCCAGCGCTTCCACAAACAGGATGCCAACCGCGATGGCTATCTGGATGCGCGTGAACTGTCCGCACCGCCGCGCTGATGCGCGATCATGACGGCCGTACCGCCGCACGGAGAAGGCCGCCATGGATGACCGCATCGACGATGAACTGATGCAGGAGTGGACGGCATTCTGTGCCGGACACAGCGAGCAGGAGGACTGGTATTTTTCCGGCCTGCTGCAGGGCGTGACCGGGCCGGACACGCTGGACGCGGTGTTCGCCACCTTTCCGCATGCCGATGAACTGCGTGCGCGCGCGCTGGACGTGCTGGCTGCCGGCCATTGGGGCGATCACCTGTACCTGCAGCCGGCAGGCCCTGCTGATCCACAGGCATTGGCGCGTGCCGCCCGCCTCTGGTTGGATGAACTGGCACGGGTGGCGGGTGCCGCCGGCGAGCCCGCGCTGCAGGCGACGCTGCGTGAGGTACCGGTGGTCGAAGCATCCCCCGCATGTCTGCAGTCGGCCTGGAGCGGTTCGGGCCCCGCGGCCTACCTGCATGACGCCA
Organism: Stenotrophomonas sp.; assembly: GCF_032056425.1. Classification (GTDB taxonomy): domain Bacteria; phylum Pseudomonadota; class Gammaproteobacteria; order Xanthomonadales; family Xanthomonadaceae; genus Stenotrophomonas. The sequence goes on along the minus strand of NZ_DAMBCN010000002.1, from coordinate 72,408 downwards.
TCTGCGATGAAGTGCGCCGGGCGCGTACCCTCGACAGCCCGCAGATGAACGCACTGGACGAGGCGCTGTACCACCTGGCCTCCGATCTCTACCTGGGCTGGTACATCACCCAGCCGCTGGCCCCGGCCTCGATCGACTTCGCGCCGTATCTGGCGTTCTGGCGCCTGGGTGGCCGCGGAGCGCTGGTGGACGGTGCCTTCCTGGTCGAAGCGCCCGCCGCGGATGCGTAGGGCGCCGCGCCCGGTAGCGCCGGACCCTGCCGGCGGCTTCGCATGGGCCGGCGTAGAATCCGCCCATGCCTGAACTGCCCGAAGTCGAAACCACCCGCCGTGGCCTGGCGCCGCACCTGGAAGGCCGCCGCGTGCACGGGGTGATCCTGCGCCGCGCCGACCTGCGCTGGCCCATTCCGCCGGACGTGGCCGAGCAGCTGCCGGGGCAGCGTATCGACAGCGTGCGCCGCCGCGCCAAATACCTGCTGCTGGATACCGCCGTGGGCAGCGCCGTGCTGCACCTGGGCATGTCCGGCAGCCTGCGCGTGCTGCCCGGCGACACGCCGCTGCGTGCGCATGACCACGTGGATGTCAGCCTGGACAACGGCCGCCTGCTGCGCTTCAACGATCCGCGCCGCTTCGGCAGCCTGCTGTGGCAGCCGGCGGGCGAAGTGCACCCGCTGCTGCAGGGGTTGGGCCCGGAGCCCTTGGACGAGATCTTCGACGGCGACTATCTGTTCGAGCGCAGCCGCGGCCGGAGCGCGCCGGTGAAGACCTTCCTGATGGACCAGGCGGTGGTGGTGGGGGTGGGCAACATCTACGCCGCCGAAAGCCTGTTCAAGGCCGGCATCAGCCCGTTGCGCGAGGCCGGCAAGGTCTCCCGCGCGCGCTACCAGCGGCTGGCGCGCGAAGTGAAGGACACGCTGGGCTATGCGATCACCCGCGGCGGCACCACCCTGCGCGATTTCATCAGTCCCGACGGCGCCCCGGGGTACTTCGAGCAGGAACTGCTGGTGTACGGCCGCGATGGCCTGCCGTGCCCGCAGTGCGGGCGCCCGTTGAAGCACGCCATGATCGGCCAGCGCGCCAGCGTCTGGTGCGGCCGCTGCCAGCGCTGAACGTCTTCATGCGCTGCACACCGGCAGCGCTATAGTCCAGCCAACATCCGGCGGGGGGAACGTTGGCGATGGATGAGGGACCGGACATCACCGTATGGCTGGACGCGGCGCGTGGCGGAGATCGCACCGCGCTGGACCGTGTGCTGACCACGCTCTACCAGGAGCTGCACACCATGGCCCGGCGCCAGTTGGCCGGCCAGCAGGGGCGCACCCTGGATGCGACGTCGCTGGTGCACGAGTCGTACCTGAAGCTGCTGGGCAGCCGCGGCGCCGCCCGCTTCGAGGATCGCGCGCACTTCTTCGCCTATGCGGCCTCGGCCATGCGCAGCGTGGTGGTGGACTACGCGCGCAACCGCCTGGCGCGCAAGCGCGGCGGTGACCTGAAACGGGTGGCCGAGATTCCCGAGAACAGCAGCAGTGGCGTGCGCCTGGACGAAGACCTGCTGGCCCTGGACGTGGCGCTGGAGCGCCTGCAGGCCGTGGATGCGCACCTGGGGCGGGTGGTGGAACTGCGTTACTTCGCCGGCCTGTCCGAACAGGAGATCGCCGAACTGAGCCAACGTTCCGAACGCAGCATCCGCCGCGACTGGCAGAAGGCGCGCCTGTTCCTGCTGGCCGCCATGCGCGACGACTGAGCACCGCAACGCGACCCGGCCGATGGACAGCGCGCGCTGGCAGGAACTTTCATCCTGGCTGGACCAGTTGCTGGAACTGGACCCGCAGGCGCGGCAGCAGCGCCTGCAGCGCCTGGCCGAGCATGATGCGGAGTTGGGCCGCGAACTGCAGCGGCTTCTGCAACAGGAGCCGGACAGCCAGGACTTCATGGCGCAGCCTCTGTGGACGGCGCCGGCGCCCGGCCGCGCGGGCAGTGAAGTCGGGCCGTACCGGCTGCTGCGTCCGCTGGGCGAAGGTGGCATGGGCGAGGTCTGGCTGGCCGAGCGCTGCGATGGCCTGTACCAGCGCCAGGTGGCGCTGAAGCTGCTGCGCAGCGGCGTGGCCGATCCCGGCCTGCGGCAGCGCTTCGGCCGCGAGCGGCAGATCCTGGCCCGGCTGCAGCACCCGCACCTGGCGCAGCTGCTGGATGCCGGCGTGGATCTGCACGGGCAGCCCTACCTGGCGCTGGACTACGTGGAAGGCGAGCCGATCAGCGACTACTGCCGCAGGGTGCAGCCGCCGCTGGAAGCCCGGCTGCAGTTGATGCTGCAGGTCTGCGCGGTGGTCAGCCATGCCCACGCCAACCTGGTGGTGCACCGCGACCTGAAGCCGTCCAACATCCTGGTGCGCGACGATGGCACGGTGAAGCTGCTGGATTTCGGCATTGCCAAACTGCTGGACCACGACGACACCAGCAGTCCGCACCCGGCCACCGAGATCCGCGCGTTCACCCTGCACTACGCGGCCCCGGAGCAGGTGCGCGGTGAACTGGTCACCACGCTCACCGACGTCTATTCGCTGGGCGTGGTGCTGTTCGAGGTGGTGACCGGGCACAAGCCCTACCGGCTGCGCCGGCACAGTGATGCCGAATGGGAACGTTCGATCCTGGACGTGCAGGCGCCACGCGCGTCGGTGCTGCTGCAGCGGCTGGCCGACCAGCCTGGCGCGCCGCGCCGCGCGCTGCAGCGGCAGGCCCGGCGCCTGCGCGGCGATCTGGACGTCGTCCTGGAAAAAGCGCTGCAGAAGGACCCTGCGCAGCGCTACGCCTCGGCCGAGGCGATGGCCGGTGACCTGCGGCGCTTTCTGCAGGGTCAGCCCATCCAGGCACGTCCGCCCGGCGTGGGCTACCGCGTGCGCAAATACGTGGGCCGGCACCGGTGGGGCGTCGCGCTGGCGTCGGTGGCCGTGCTGGGCTTGCTGGGCACCATGTCCATGGCGTTGTGGCAGGCGCGGCAGGCGCGGCTGGAAATGGCCCGCGCGCAGGCCATGCAGGATTTCACCGTGGGTCTGTTCGACAAGGCGGCCAGCCAGCGCCACGGGCATTTCGACGTGCCACAACTGCTGGCTGCCGGGCAGCAGCGTGGCGAAGCCGAGCTGGCCGACCAGCCGCTGGCCCTGGCCGAGCTGGAGGGCGTGATCGGGCGACTGCGGATCGGTCTGGGCGACTACCAGTTGGCCCTGCAGACGCTGGACCGGCAGCGCCAGCTGCTGCAGCGGGTGGACGATGTGCCGCCTGCGTTGCAGCTGGAGGCGGTGACCCAGCGCGGGCGCGCGCTGCGCATGCTGGGCCGCGACCGCGAATGCCTGGCCCATCTGCAGCCGCTGCAGTCCCTGGCCGCCACCGAAGCCAGCGCGCTTCCGGCGTCGGTGGCTGAATTCCACAGCCAGTTGGGCCGCTGCCAGGCCGAACTGGGCGATGCCGAGGCGGCACGGCGATCCTTCACCCAGGCCCTGGCACTGCGCCACCAGGGCATCGGCGAGCGCTTCGGGCGTGCCGAATCGCTGGCCGACCTGGCCGGTCTGGACGCCGCCGCGGGGGACCTGCCGGCGGCGCTGGCAGGTTACCGCCAGGCGCTGGCGCTGTTGCAGCAGCCCAACGATGCCAGCAGCCCGCAGGTGATCACCCTGCACCGCCAGCTGGGCGATGTTCTGGCGCGGCAGGGGCAGGCGGCTGCCGCCGCCAGCGAGCTTGAACTGGCCTGGACAGCCGCCCAGGAGGCTTGGGGCCCGCGCCACCCGGAGGCGCTGGTGGTGCGCCGGGCGCGCGCGCTGCTGGCATTGCGGCGGGGCGAACTGGCGCTGGCCGGCGAGGAGCTGCGGACCGTGCAGGCGCAGCTGATGACCGCGCTGGGGCCGAGCCATCGCGAGATCGGCCACGGTGAATTCGCCCTGGGCCAGTGGGCCAGCGCCAGTGGCGATGCGGCTACCGCGGCCGGCCACTACGCGCGCGCGGCCACGCTGTGGCGGCAGCCCGACCACACCGCGTTGCTGCCACAGGCGCTGCTGGCGCAGGGGCAGGCGCTGCAGCAGGCCGGCCAGCCCGCGCAGGCACGCGAGGTGCTGGCCGAAGCGCGGCAGCTGCTGCTGGCCCAGCGCGGCCCGCAGGCGCCGGGCCTGCGCGGGCTGGAGGCCCGCATCGCCGCGCTGGCGCAGACTGAACCGCAGCCGGCCACCTCCGCTGCCCGTTAACGTTTGTCTGCCTATGATGGCCGACCTTTCCCTTGCTCCCGCGCCTGCATGCAACGTCGCGATTTCCTCCGCAATGCCTCCCTTGCCCTGGCTGCGTTCGGCCTGCCCGCGCTGCCTGCCTGTGCGGCCGGCAAGAGCGGCCAGCTGGGCCTGCGTCGCCTGGGCCAGCCGCAGCCGTTCGATTTCGCCACCCTGAAGGGCCAGGCCCGTGCCCTGGCCCAGGCGCCCTACAAGAGCCACAAGCGCGTGCTGCCGGGCCGGCTGGAAGGACTGGACTGGGACCAGTACCAGTCGATCGGCTACCGCCAGGACCACGCCCTGTGGGCCGACCAGCCGGGCCGTTTCCAGGCCAAGTTCTTCCACCTGGGCCTGTACTTCCATTCGCCGGTGCGCATGTTCGACGTGGTCGACGGCAGGGCGCAGGAACTGGCCTATGACGGCGCCGCGTTCAACTACGGCAAGAGCGGCATCAAGAACGGGGAACTGCCGGCCGACCTGGGGTTCGCCGGGTTCCGCCTGAACACCCGCACCGACACCGACCGCGATTTCGCCGCCTTCCTCGGCGCCAGCTACTTCCGCGCCGTCGGCAAGGAAGGCCAGTACGGCCAGTCTGCGCGTGGCCTGGCCATCGACACCGGCATGGGCAAGCCGGAAGAATTTCCCGACTTCATCGCCTACTACCTGGAACAGCCGGCGGCCGATTCCAACACCCTGGTGGTGTACGGCCTGCTCGATTCGCCCAGCGTGACCGGCGCCTACCGCTTTGCGATCACCAATGGCGACGTGCTGCTGATGGATATCGACAGCGCCCTTTACCCGCGCAAGGCGATCGAGCGGCTGGGCATCGCGCCCTGCACCAGCATGTACCAGGTGGGCGAGAACGACCGCCGCATGGGCTGGGACTGGCGGCCGGAGATCCACGATACCGATGGCCTGTCACTGTGGACCGGGTCGGGCGAATGGATCTGGCGGCCGCTGCTGAACCCGCGCAACCTGCGCTTCAACATGTTCGTGGACCGCAACCCGCGCGGCTTCGGCCTGCTGCAGCGCGACCGCAATTTCGATCATTACCAGGATGACGGCGTGTTCTATGAGAAGCGCCCGTGCCTGTGGGTGGAACCGAAGGGTGAGTGGGGCGAAGGCTCGGTGCAGCTGGTGGAGATTCCCACCGTGGACGAAACCTTCGACAACATCGTGGCGTTCTGGAACCCGAAGGAAAAGCCGCAGGCGGGCCAGGAACTGCTGATCGGTTACCGCCTGTACTGGGGCGCCGAACCGCCTGCACGCCCGTCGCTGGCACATTGCGTGGCCAGCCGCACCGGCCTGGGCGGCATCATCGGCAAGAAGCGTGAGTACTTCAGCTGGCGCTTCGCGGTCGATTTCGAAGGCGGCGAACTGGCCGGTCTGATCGACAAGGCCGACGTGGAAGCGGTGGTGGAAACCAGCCGTGGCCGGGTCGAGATTGTCTCGGCGCGCCCGCTGCGCGAGATCAAGGGTTACCGCGCCATGTTCGACCTGGTACCGCCGGAGGGCAGCACCGAGCAGATCGACATCCGCCTGTACCTGCGCAGCGGTGGCAAGACCCTGACCGAAACCTGGCTGTACCAGTACACCCCGCCGCCGGCCGGTGCGCCGGAGCGCACCCTGTATTGATCAAACCCGCGCGCTGTGCCGGGCCAGACCCGGCGCGGCGATCACGGCTTTTCCTGTTCCTGTTCGGCCGGTGCCGGGACGGCGCCGGCCTGGGTCGGATATCCCACCTGGACGCTGCCACGGCGGATCTTCATCCAGGTATCGTCCTGCCACTTCTGGTACAGCACCGGATCCCAGTACTTCGGGTCGTACAGTCTGTCGGCCTTGATCGTGCGGTTGATCCCGCCCTCGCTGAACACGATATCGACGTTGTTGCTCATCGAACCGGTGCGGCTGCCGGTCATCTGCCGCATGCCGCGGCGCAGTACTTCGGCGATGCGCGGCTTGGCCACGGCATCGCCGAACTCGGCACGCAGCGCCTGGGCCTGCGATCGCGCGTCCTGCTGGCGCTCCAGCGGCAGGCTGGCCCAGTACTGGTCACGCAGGTCGACAAACAGCGGATAGCCACGCTCGGCGGCCACATCCATCCAGGCGAAGGCCAGCACCGGATCGGCTGGCATGTTTACTCCGAACCAGTACATCTCGCCGATGTAACCCTGTGAAGGCTTGTCGGCATAGCGCGCGGACAGGCGGAAATTCTTCATTGCGTCGCTGGCATCACCGCGGTGCAGGGCAGCCACCGCCCATTGCCGGTACATGATGTCCGGATGGCTGTCCATGAACCCGGCGCCGACCAGGGTGGAATCTGCCTCAGGGCCATCGCTCTGGCCGACCGCCTGTGCGTGCAACGGGACCAGCAGGGAAAGCAGCAGCGAAAACGACAGAGCGAAAGGACGCATGGCCGGAACCGTGTGCAGAGCAAAGACACAGCGTAAGTGGAGCGCCCGTCGCTGTAAATCAGAAAACCCCTTAACGCAGGCGGAACCCGCTGCAGCGCCGGCCACCGCGCCGGGCCGCGTGCCACATTACAGCGGCAACGGTGCCTGCATCGGCTCGATGCGGCCCTCGCCGCGGGTGATCTTCTTGAATTCCGCACGGCTGACCGATACATAGCGGTCGTTGCCGCCGATCTCCACCTGCGGCCCGTCCTGTACGGCGTGCCCGTGCTCGTCCACGCGCACGGTCATGGTGGCCTTCTTGCCGCTGTGGCAGATGGTTTTGATCTCCTGCATCTCGTCGGCCCAGGCCAGCAGGTATTGGCTGCCCTCGAACAGTTCGCCGCGGAAATCGGTGCGCAGGCCGTAGCACAGCACGGGAATGCGCAGCTGGTCGACCACTTCGCTCAACTGCCAGACCTGGGCGCGGCTGAGGAACTGCGCCTCGTCCACCAGTACGCAGCCCAGCGGCCCGTGCTCGGCCAGATCCTGCTGCACCCACTGCTGCAGGTCGGAATCGCGCTCGAAGGCCATGCCCTCGGCACGCAGGCCGATGCGCGAGGCCACCACGCCGGCGCCGGCGCGATCGTCCAGGCGCGGGGTCAGGATCGCCACCCGCATGCCGAGCTCGCGGTAGTTGTGCGCGCTCTGCAGCAGGGTGGTGGTCTTGCCGGCGTTCATCGCCGAATAGTAGAAATAGAGCTTGGCCATCGGCCGATTGTACGCCGCAGCCCGCGTCGGCCGAAGCCGTTCAGCATCCCTGCCGGGCGGCGGCTGTGGCCGTCACCCGGGACCGCTACAATCCCCCTCCAATGCACGGTCTCAATCCCCCCCAAGCCGCCGCCGTCCTGCACATCGAAGGCCCATTGCTGGTGCTGGCCGGTGCGGGCAGTGGCAAGACGCGCGTGATCGTGGAGAAGATCGCCCACCTGATCGGCTGCGGGCGTTACCCCGCGCGCCGCATCGCGGCGATCACCTTCACCAACAAGTCGGCCAAGGAAATGCGCGAGCGCGTGGCCAAGCGCCTGCGCGAGCAGGATGCCGACGAGGTGACCATCTGCACCTTCCACGCCCTGGGCCTGAAGTTCCTGCAGATCGAGCATGCGGCCGTCGGCCTGAAGCGCGGTTTCTCCATCTTCGATGCCGACGATGCCGCCGCACAGATCAAGGACCTGATGTCCGGCGCCAAGCCTGACGACATCGAGGACATGAAGAACTTGGTGTCGCGCGCGAAGAACGCCGGCCTGTCGCCCGAACAGGCGATGGCCGCCGCGCGCAGCAACCGCGAGAAGGAAGCGGCCAGCGTCTACGAGCGCTACCAGCTGCGTCTGACCGCATTCAACGCCGTGGACTTCGACGACCTGATCCGCCTGCCGGTGCAGGTGCTGGAAGAGAACCCGGACATCGCCGTGGCCTGGCGCGAGCGCATCGGCTACCTGCTGGTGGACGAATGCCAGGACACCAACGACGCGCAGTACCGGCTGCTCAAGCAGCTGGCCGGCGAGAAGGGCAACTTCACCTGCGTGGGTGACGATGACCAGTCGATCTACGCCTGGCGCGGCGCCAACCCGGAGAACCTGCAGCAGATGGGGCGCGATTATCCCGCGCTGGAAATCATCAAGCTGGAGCAGAACTACCGCTGCTCCAACCGCGTGCTGCGCGCGGCCAACGCGCTGATCGCCAACAACCCGCACGAACACCTGAAGAAGCTGTGGAGCGACCAGGCCGACGGCGAGCGCATCCGCGTGTGGGAATGCCGCAACAGCGAACACGAAGCAGAAAAGGTCGCCGCCGAGATCGCCTTCGTGGCGCAGGCGCGACAGGTGCCGTGGAGCGATTTCTGCATCCTGTTCCGTGGCAACTTCCAGTCGCGCCCGCTGGAAAAGGCGATGCAGCTGCTGCGCATTCCCTACCACCTGACCGGCGGCACCATGTTCCTGGAGCGCCAGGAAGTGAAGGACACGCTGGCCTGGCTGCGGCTGCTGGTGAACCCCGACGACGACACCGCGTTCATGCGTGCGGTGCAGTCGCCCAAGCGCGATGTGGGCGCCGGCACGCTGGCCAAGCTGGCCGAGCTGGCGCAGGAAAAGGACATGCCGATGGCGCATGCCGCCGAGTCGATCGGCGCGCTGCAGCAGCTGCCGCCGCGCGCTGCCAACAGCCTGGCACGCTTCACCGACATCCTGCGCGACCTGCGCGCGCAGACGCGGCAGATCAGCTCCGGCGACATGATCCGCAAGGTCGCCAAGGAATCGGGCTTGCTCAGCGAGCTGCGCCAGCAGGCCAAGGAAGAGGCCAGCTACCAGCGCCGCGCCAACAACATCGAGGAACTGGCGCAGTGGTTCGAGGGCGGCCCGCGCGGTGCCACCGCCGCCGATCTGGCCGGTCAGCTGGCGCTGCTGTCGCGCAGTGACAAGGACGAAGGCGGCAACCAGGTGCGCATGATGACCATGCACGCCTCCAAGGGCCTGGAGTTCCCGTACGTGTTCATCGTCGGCTGCGAGGACGGCGTGCTGCCGCACCAGGTCAGCCTGGACGAAGGCAACCTGCAGGAAGAACGGCGCCTGCTGTACGTGGGCATCACCCGCGCCAAGATCCAGCTGTGGATGAGCTACAGCAAGCTGACCCGCAAGTTCGGCGAGCATGTGCGCCTGAAGCCGAGCCGGTTCTTCGAGGAGATTCCGGCCGAGGAGATCCAGCGCGATGGCGCCGACCCGGTGGCCGATGCGGCGCGCAAGAAGGAACGCGCGACGGCGGGGTTGGCCGCGATCGAAGCGCTGTTCGACTGACCCGGGGTCGGATCCCTTCCCGCAGGGAAGGGCTCTGACCCCAGCACCCTCCTGGCAGGGGGCAGAGCCCTTCGCTCCGCGAAGGGATCCGACCCCGGCACATCGCCCTACAATCAGGCCTCTCCCTCAACAGGCTTGCGCATGCATCCCATCGAAAGCGACCGCCTGCGTCTGCGGGCCCTGGAGCCTGAACGCGATGCGCTGCCAATGCTGGCGCTGCTCAATGATCCCGGCTTCCTGCGCTTCATCGGTGACCGCAACGTGCGCAGCGAGGAGCAGGCGCGGGAATACATCGCGCTGCGGGTGCTGCACAGCTATGCGTTGAACGGGTTTGGCTTGTACGCGATCGAGCGCCTGTCCGATGGCGCCTGGCTGGGCAATGCCGGCCTGGTGCGGCGCGATGGCCTGCCGGGGCCGGATATCGGCTATGCGGTGCTGTCGGAATTCGCGGGGCAGGGCTATGCCAGCGAGGCGGCGCGGGCTGTGTTCGCGCATGCGCGCGCGCAGCTGGACATCGAGGATCTGTATGGCATCACTGACGTGGACAACGTGGCCTCCGGGCGGATCCTGCTGGGGCTGGGCATGCACGAACGCGGCGTGATCCAGCTGCCGAACGTGGACAGCGCGAGCCGGTTGTACGCCACACCGGGCGCTGCGGCGGTTCAACAGCCAGCATGAGCCAGTGGAGTAAGGTGCAGGTCTGTTTTCCTGCACGGATGCTCCGATGCTGATCAACGCGTATTCCACCCTCGGCCACGTACTGGCACCGCCACCACAGGCCGACGCTGCCAACGTCCGTGGTCTTGATGACCCCGCACTGGCCCCGCACCTGGGCGGCTTCGTCAACTACGTGCTGGGCCACGGCGACGGGCAGATGACCGCCGCGCGCTATCACCTGATGCGGCACGTGCAGCGCGTGCGCCAGCATTATCTGTTCGAGCTGGCCGAGGCCGATCTTGAGGCGCTGCAGCCTTGGCTGCTCCAGGCCAACGCGGTGTGCTTCCTGGAAGATGGCAGCGTCCGCGATCCGGCCGGCAAGGTGCTGTTGGGTGAAGCGCTCGATCCGCAGGCGCAGGTGCCCTATCCCGTCGACGCCGAGCAGCGCCGGGCGCGCAGCCAACAGCAGCTGCAGGCCCACGCGGTGCATGCCCCGCCGTCATTGCCACCTGTGGTGGGGGCGGCCGAGGCACAGCTGCGCGCGCCTGCCCAGGTCTGGGCCAGAGCGCAGGCACTGCTGGCATGTGCGCTGCGCGCCGAGGCGCTGCAGGCCGGTGACCCACCGTTGAGCCTGGCCGAGCTGGCCGAGCGCCTGCCCGCCCTGCCCGAGGCCCTGAGCCCGGCCGAGGCCGCCTTCATCGAGCACGGGGACGCCGAGGCGGCTCTGCCGTTCGGCTGGCGCTACGAGAGCCTGGCCGTGCTGTTGTGGGCGCTGGGCGTGTCCGAGGCGCTGCCGTGGCCGCAGGCGACCTGTGCCGTGCCGGATGTGGTGGGCGCCTTGCTGCAGAAGACTGACAGTGGCAGCGAGCCTGCGACCCTGCGCGATACCGCCGAGCTGCTGGACGCGCTGGATCTGCACTACCGCCTGCACTGGGCTGCGCGTGAGGCCCAGCGCCAAGGTGCACCGATGCCGGGTGCGCTGGTGGGCGGTGTGATCTACGAGCGCCACTACGCGCTGAACTGGTTGTTCTGCTTTGAACAGGCCGACTGGGACGACGTCGATACGCCGACCTGAGTCTGCACGGCGAGGGCGGTCAGGCTGCCCTCGCAGGTATGGGCACCGTGCCGACCAACGGTCGACACCCACCCCCTCAGCCGCGCAGTTCCGCCAGCTGGGCCTGCAGTTCTGCCACGGTGGCTTCCAGCTGCTCCACCCGGGCCAGCAGGTCCGGGTCGGCGCCGGCGTGACTGCTGCCACCGCCGCTGCCGGCGTACTTCGCCGCCAGTGCCGCGCCATCCACTTCCCCGCACAGCAGGTGCATGTAGCGGTCTTCACGCTGGCCGCTGGCGCGCGGCAGCACCAGCAGCAGGCCACGCTGCTGCAGGCGTTCGATCGCGTGGCGGGCCTCGTCGGTGTCGGCGAAACGGTGCAGGCGCTCGCTGCGCGTCACCAGTTCACCCAGGGTCTGCGGCCCACGCAGCAGCAGCAGGGCCAGCAGCACGGTCTGCTGCCGGGTCAGGTCCAGCGCGGCCTGCAGGCGGTGCTCGTAGCGGTCGGCGCGCGAAGAGAAGTGCTGGCGGGCCAGGCCCAGCGTCTCCAGCTGGCGCAGGGCGTGCTGCACGCTGCCGGCATCGACGTTCATCACCGGCTCGCGGGCGGTCTTCTGGTTGGCGGCCGACTGCGCAGCGTTCACTGTCAGCGGGTAGGTGTCCGGGGTGGTCGCCTCCTTTTCCACCAGGCAGCCCAGCAGGCGGGCCTGCACGGCGTCGAGCAGGGGGACGTCGGGGGTCTGGACGGAATCGGTCATGGCGGCCTCCGGAGGGGCAACGGGTCAACCACCAAGCATAGCCGTCCCAAGGCCGCCTTTGCCGGTAAAATGCGCCGGTATATCTGATTGCCGGTAAAATGCGCCGGTATATCTGATTGCCGGTGAATCCATGCGTCGTCCTGTTTCCCTGTCTGTGACCCTGCTCGCCACCGCGGTGCTGGGCCTGTCTGCCTGCAAGCGCGTGGATGCGCCTGCCGCTGAAGCCGCTGCCCCGCAGGCTGCGGCCGCTGCCGCCAAGGCCGATGCCGGTGGCGACGCCACCGCCAACGACAACCTCAATGCGGTGTTGTGGATGCAGCGCGCGCAGGAATACAAGGCGATCACCGAGCAGACCTACCGCGCCGCCGCCGACCACCTGGACGTGGCGCTGAAGGAAGCCCACTGGGATGCGCTGGTGCCGGAAGAGCGCGGCAACGATGCCAAGGGCCTGAAGCCGGCGGTGGTGCTCGATCTGGATGAAACCGTGCTGGACAACTCGCCCTACCAGGCGCGCCTGGTGCGCGATGGCAAGGAATACGACGAGCTGAGCTGGGACCAGTGGGTGGCCGAAAAGAAGGCCAAGGCCATTCCCGGCGTGGTCGATTTCGCCAAGGCTGCCAACGCCAAGGGCGTGACCCTGCTGTACATCTCCAACCGCGCCGTGCACCTGAAGGACGCGACCCTGGCCAACCTGCGCGAGCAGGGCCTGCCGGTGGCCGATGACAGCGTGTTCCTGGGCCTGGGCACCGTGGTGGAAGGCTGCGAGCAGGCCGGCAGCGAGAAGAACTGCCGCCGCCGCCTGGCCGGGCAGAAGTACCGCGTGCTGATGCAGTTCGGCGACCAGCTGGGCGATTTCGTCGAAGTGACCGCCAACACCAACGAAGGCCGTGACGCGCTGCTGCAGCAGTACCATGACTGGTTCGGCGAGCGCTGGTGGATGCTGCCGAACCCGACCTACGGCGGTTTCGAGCCGGCCCAGTTCAACAACGACTACAGCCAGTCACGCCAGGCCCGCCACGATGCCAAGCGCGCCGCGCTGGACTACGCACCGTGAGCCGCGCGCCGCTGCCGCTGCGCGATGACGAGCGCCTGATCTTCGCCCTGGACGTGCCCGACCGCGCGCAGGCGCTGGAGTGGGTGGACCGCCTGGGCGACAGCGTGGCGTTCTACAAGATCGGCATGGAACTGCTGGCGTCCGGCGAGTACTTCCAGGTGCTCGATGAGCTGGCCCGCCGCGACAAGCGCGTGTTCGTCGACCTGAAGTTCTTCGACATCCCGGCCACCGCCGCCGCCGTGATCAAGCGCCTGTCGCAGTGGCCGGTCAGCTACGCCACCATCCACGGCTGGCACCCGGCCATGATGGAAGCCTGCGCGGCCGCCAACAGCAGCGACATGCGCCTGCTGGCGGTGACCGTGCTGACCTCGATGGGGCGCCCGGACCTGGCCCAGATGGGCATCGACCGCGAACCGGTCGACGTGGTGGTCGAGCGCGCGCTGGCCGCCCAGGCGGCCGGCATCGACGGGGTGATCGCCTCGGGCCAGGAAGCCGGTCCGATCCGCGCCGCCACCGGTGCCGGGTTCTCGATCGTCTGCCCGGGCATCCGCCCCGGTGGCCCGGTCGGCGATGACCAGAAGCGCACGGTGGGCGTGGCCCAGGCCTTCGCCGACGGCGCTGACGCCATCGTGGTCGGCCGCCCGATCCGGCTGGCGGCCGATCCGCAGGCCGCCGCACGTGCCATCCAGCAGGAAATCGTGGCGGCTCTGGCTGCCCGCTGAGCCTGTCGGCGACGTAATGCACGGCTGTACCCCGAACGCCATCCCACCTGCCGTGGGATGGCGTTCGCATTTGTGCGGATGATCCTGTCGCAACCATCCCCAGCGGCGAAAACTGTGTCTCCGTTGGCACCGCCGTGTGGCACTCCGGGCTCCCAATCGAATCACCGGCACGGCCCGCGGCTGTCCGGTTCCAACCATCGAACAAGGAGTACATGTACATGGATCGCAGCACGTTGTTGTTGCTTGCCGGCTTGCTCGTCGCGTCCGGCACCCCCGTTGCCACCGCGGCACCGGTGCCGCGCGAGGCCCCGCGCATCATTGGTGGCGTATCCGCCCAGGTGGGCGAATATCCCTTCATGGTCAGCATCCAGCGCCTGTCGGCGGGCGACAGCGACCACGGGCGCCACTGGTGCGGTGCAACCCTGATTTCCCCGTCGTGGGTATTGACCGCGTCGCACTGTGTGCAGGGCGACCGGCCGGGCGACCTGGCGGTGCTGGGCGACGCCGTCATCTTGTCCACAGAGCCTTCGCCGCGTGCCTCCAATGTCAAGGCCATCCACATGCATCCGGCGTTCAACAGCGGCAATTCGCTGGAGCACGACGTGGCCCTGATCCAGCTGATTGCGCCACTGGCGGACGTAAAGCCGGTCAACCTGCGGCTTCGGCCCGATGCCAGCTACCTCAAGCCCGGCCGTGATTTCACCGTGATTGGGTGGGGGGATACTGACATCACTGAGGACCGGCGCTATCCCACCCATCTGCAGACCGTGCAGGTGCCGTTCGTGCCCTTCGCCGAATGCCAGCAGGCCTACGCCGGCGAGCTGTCGCGCGGCAAGGTCATCTGTGCCGGCCGCGAAGGCATGGACAGCTGCCAAGGCGATTCCGGCGGCCCACTGCTGCTGAAGCTGCGCGAAGGCTGGACCCAGTTCGGCGTTGTCAGCTGGGGCGAGGGTTGCGCGCTGGCCGGCTATCCCGGCGTTTATGCCCGAATCGCCGAAAAACATGCCGTGGATTTCATTGAAGCCGTGTGGCAGAAGGATTGAGTCAATAAAATCAATTATTTAACTTGTGTTACATGAAGTATTGCCTGAACTTGAGGGTCGGCGTAGCATCGCCGCCATCCGGCTTCGTGCCGGAACCGTGCGACACCTTGTCCTCCGGCCCCGTGCCGGTTTGAAGAGCCTGCGATCCCCGTGATCCGGGCTCTTTTTTTGTGCGCCAGCGCAACGGCGGCAGCGCCCTTCGTCCAGGCCGCCGACGGGATCCGGGCCAAGGCGGCGCGGGAAACCGTGACCGCGCGGCTTGCCGCTGTCACCTTGCAGGCCGCAAGATGCGGACCGGTCCGGGGAGTCCGAATGCATGAGCGTGGCAAGGGCAGTGCAAACAAGGTCTGCGCGTTACGGGGGGCTGTTGGCGGTGCTGCTGCTGGCGGTGGCCGCGTGCCGCCAATCCAGCCCGGACGCCGTCGCGCCTGCCGCTGAGCCGGTCGCTGCGGTACAGGCCATGGCGCAGCGCCTGGCCGAGGACGACCTGGTGGGTTACGCCGAACTGGCCGTACCCCCCAGCCAGCACCAGCGGCTGCAGCAGGCCTGGGACGAAGGCCACAGCCAGTGGCCGCTGACCGAACTGCCGTTGGGCGACCAGTTGCTGCCGATGCTGTCGGCGCTGCGCGAACCCGATGCCGGCCCTCGCCTGCAGCGCAGCTTCGACCGCCAGCTGGCCGGCCAGGCCAGCGCGGTGCGCCAGGCGGCGCAGTCGATGGGCAACTTCGGGGTGCAGTACCTGCAGCACCAGAAGGGCTACACGCCCAGCCAGCAGGCGCACTACGTGCAGCTGGTGCAGACTCTGGCCGTGTGGGCGCAGGGCGCACCGATCAGCGATCGCGCGCGCGCGCGCAGCACCATCAGCGCGCTGGTCGGTGCCGCCGGCAAGGTCGGCTTCGGCGACGAAGAGGGCCTGCGTGCGGCCGGCATGGAAGGCAGCCTGCAGCAGCTGGCGCCGTTCATCCACACTCTGAAGGCCGTGCTGGCCAGCTATGGGTTGGGCGTGGACGAGGCGCTGCGCAGCGTGCAGGGCGAGCTGCTGTCGGTGCAGGGCGACAACGCCCTCGTCCGCATGACCTACGAGCTGGCGGGCAGCACCCTGACCCTGCAGTTGCCCCTCAGCCGGCGCGAAGGCCACTGGTACCTGACCCGTACCCTGGCCGACACCGATGCCCTGCTGCGCCAGGCCGATGCCGCGCGCGCGGCCGCCGCACCCGCGCCCGCCGCGGCCCCGGACGCGGCCGGGGAGGCGGCAACACCGCCGCCTAAGCCATAATGGCGCCGATGTCGAAACAGAACCCGCTGCCGTTCCCCGGCGAAGAATCCCAGACGACGCCCGCCGATGCTGTGCTGGCGTCCCCCTCGACCGGCACCGGCCCCAACCCGGTGCCGCCGCCCGTGGCTGCGCGTCCGGCAGGCCGCCGCCCGCTGTGGGCCCGTCTGCTGGGCCGGCTGGTGGAACCGTGGTTGTCGCTGAAGATCGAGCCGGAAGACCCGGGCCAGTACAACGATGGCCGCCCGGTGGTCTACGTGCTGGAAGACTACGGCCTGTCCAATGCGCTGATCCTGGACAAGGCCTGCCGCCAGGCCGGTCTGCCGTCGCCGCTGGTGCCGCTGGCCGGTGACCCGACCGGCCGCAAGCGCGCCTACCTGGCGCTGTCGCGACGCAGCTCCAGCAATTCGCTCATTCCCGAGCAGCGCGGGGCCAAGACCCATTCCGATTCGCTGGCCAAGGTGCTGCAGGCGCATCGCGTGCGCGATGATCTGGACGTGCACCTGGTGCCGGTCTCGATCTTCGTGGGCCGCGCGCCTGACAAGCAGAGCGGCTGGTTCGCGGTGCTGTTCTCGGAAAACTGGGCACTGGTGGGCCGCTTCCGCCGTCTGCTGGGCCTGCTGCTGAACGGCCGCAGCACCATCGTGCGCTTCGCCCCGCCGATCTCGCTGCGCAGCACCGTGGACGAGGGCCTGGAGCCCGAGCGCACGGTGCGCAAGCTGCAGCGCGTGCTGCGTACCCACTTCCGCCGCATCCGTGAATCGGTGATCGGTCCCGACCTGTCCACCCGCCGCCTGCTGGTGGACCAGGTGCTGGCCGCCGAAACGGTGCGCGAAGCCATTGCCGCCCAGGCCAAGCGCGACAACTCCAAGCCTGCAGAGGCGTGGAAGAAGGCGCATGCCTACGCCTGGGAAATCGCCGCCGACTATTCCAGCCCGGTGGTGCGCTCGGCCAGCTTCATGCTCAGCCACGTGTGGAACCGCATCTATGCGGGCGTGCTGGTGCACCACCTGGACAAGTTCAAGGCGGCCGCGCCGGGCCACGAAGTGGTGTACGTGCCCAGCCACCGCAGCCACATGGACTACCTGCTGCTGTCCTACCTGCTGTACGACCGTGGCATCGTGCCGCCGCACATCGTGGCCGGCATCAACCTGAACCTGCCGGTGGTCGGCACCCTGCTGCGCAAGGGCGGTGCATTCTTCATCCGCCGTTCGATCCGCGGCAACGCGCTGTACTCGGCGGTGCTGAGTGAATACGTGGCGCAGCTGGTGGCCGGTGGCTATTCCATCGAATACTTCGTCGAAGGTGGTCGTTCGCGTACCGGACGCCTGCTGCAGCCCAAGGGCGGCATGATTTCGATGACCCTGCGCGCGTTCCTGCGCCAGCCGCGCAAGCCGGTGCTGTTCCAGCCGGTGTACATCGGCTATGAAAAGCTGATGGAGGGCGGCAGCTACCTGGATGAACTGTCCGGGCGGCCGAAGGAAAAGGAATCGATCTGGCAGCTGCTGTGGGGCATCCCCAAGGTGCTGAAGCAGAACTACGGCCAGGTGGTGGTGAACTTCGGTGAACCCATCGCGTTGAACGACGTGCTGGCCGAGAAGGCACCGGAATGGAACGGCGAGGCGGTCTCGGAAGACGAGAAGCCCAGCTGGCTGTCCAGCACCGTCGACACCCTGGCCGAGCGCATCCAGGTGCGCATCAACGGCGCCGCCGACGTCAACCCGATCAATCTGCTGGCGCTGGCCCTGCTGTCCACGCCCAAGCACGCGATGGGCGAGGCCGACCTGATCGCGCAGATCGAGCTGTGCAAGACCCTGCTGGTCGAGATGCCCTATTCGGACCGGGTGACGGTGACCCCGCACTCGCCGGAGCGCATCATCGCCCACGCCGAGGAAATCAACGTCCTCACCCGCATCAAGCACCCGCTGGGTGACGTGCTCAGTGTCAGTGGCGACACCGCGGTGCTGCTCAGCTACTTCCGCAACAACGTGCTGCACCTGTTCACCGCATCGTCCTGGGTGGCCTGCTGCTTCCAGAACAACCGCCGCATGAGCCGCACCGGCCTGGTGCAGCTGGGCCGCACGGTGTACCCGTTCCTGCAGGCCGAGCTGTTCCTGCCCTGGAGCGAAGATGAATTCGCCCAGCGCATCGAACAGACCATCGACGTGTTCGTGCGCGAAGGCCTGCTGCAGAACATCAACGATGATGACGGCGGCATCCTGGCGCGCAATACCGGGCAGACCGACGAAGTCTTCCGTCTGCGCGCGATCGGCCATTCCCTGCAGCAGGCGTTCGAGCGCTACTACATCACCATTTCGGTGCTGGTGAAGAACGGCCCGGGCGTGTTGGGCACTGCGGAACTGGAAAGCCTGTGCCAGCAGGCGGCGCAGCGCCTGAGCCTGCTGTACGCCCCGGCCGCGCCCGAATTCTTCGACAAGACGCTGTTCCGCGGCTTCATCCAGAAGCTGCGCGAGCTGCGCCTGGTCTGGCCCGATGAAAACAGCAAGCTGGTGTTCGACCAGCGGCTGGACGCCTGGGCCAAGGACGCCAAGTTCATTCTGGGCCGCGAGCTGCGGCACACCATTGAACGGGTCAGCCCGGAAGCGGCGCGCCCGGACGAGCCGACCCCGCAGGCCTGAAGGTAGCGCCGGGCCATGCCCGGCGAATGGAAACCGCAGGGGTACCGTGCCAACCAAGGTTGGCACCTACCCGAACGGGCCGTTACGCCGGTTCGTCGGGAATCTGCAGGCTTTCCAGCTTGGCGATGCAGTCCTTCAACTGCAGCTTGCGCCGCTTCAGGCGCTTGGATTCCAGTTCATCCTCGCCGTTGGCCGCCATGCGGGTGATCTGTTCATCCAGCACGCGGTGTTCGGCGCGCAGGGCGACCAGGCGTTCAACGATCTCGGCGGGGCTGTAGGTGTCCACAGTCTGCGAGCATACACAGCGACGATGACGACCGGGAGAGGGGAATTCCGCCCCCGCTTCGGGGCAGCCGCAAGCCGTTAGAATGGAGCACATGAGTGCTGTGATCTCCCTTCCCGACCCGGTGCCGCGCGCAGTGCGCGAGCCGCGCGTGGCCGGGCGTGGGCAGGACGCGCTGGGCCAGCGCCTGCGCCGCCAGGTTGGCCAGGCCATCGCCGATTTCGGCATGATCGGTGCCGGCGACAAGGTCATGGTCTGCCTGTCTGGCGGCAAGGACAGCTACACCCTGCTGGACATGCTGCTGCAGCTGCAGAAGAAGGCACCGGTACCGTTCGAGCTGGTGGCGGTGAACCTGGACCAGAAGCAGCCGGGATTCCCCGAACACGTGCTGCCGGAGTACCTGGCCCGCCTGGGGGTGGCGTACCAGATCATCGAACAGGACACCTATTCGGTGGTCAGCCGGGTCATTCCCGAAGGCCGCACGATGTGTTCGCTGTGCTCGCGCCTGCGCCGCGGCGCGCTGTATGCGCATGCCGAACGGCACGGCTTCACCCGCATCGCGCTGGGCCACCACCGCGATGACATGGTGGCCACCTTCTTCATGAACCTGTTCCACCACGCCAAGCTGTCCGGCATGCCGCCGAAGCTGCGCAGCGACGATGGCCGCCACGTGGTGATCCGCCCGCTGGCCTACGTGCGCGAGCACGACATCGCCGCCTACGCGCAGGCACGCCAGTTCCCGATCATTCCCTGCAACCTGTGCGGCAGCCAGGAAAACCTGCAGCGCCGCCAGGTCGGCCTGATGCTGAAGCAGTGGGACATCGACCACCCCGGCCGCGTGGACCAGATCGCCCGCGCCATGGGCCAGGTGCATCCCTCGCAGCTGGCCGATACCACCCTGTTTGATTTCATGGCCCTGGGCCGTGGCACTGACATGCCACCGCCCGAGGACCACGCAACTGCACCGACCTCCGCCGCCTGAGCGGGTCCACCTTTTCTCCCTTTGCCTTCCGGAATTCCATGTTCTTTCGCAACCTGACGTTCTTCCGCTTCCCGACCGCCACCGATTTTTCCGAAGTCGACACCCTGTTGCCGCACGCCCTGCTCAAGCCGGTGGGTGCGCTGGAAATGAACTCGCGCGGCTTCATCTCGCCGTTCGGCCGCGAGGAAAAAGAGCAGCTGTCGCACCGCATCGCCGATCACCTGTGGCTGACCGTGGGCGGCGAGGACAAGATCCTGCCGGCAGCGGTGGTGAACGATCTGCTGGAGCGCAAGCTGGAAGAGATCGAGGAAAAGGAAGGCCGCCGCCCCGGTGGCCGCGAGCGCAAGCGCATGAAGGACGACCTGCTGCACGAACTGCTGCCGCGCGCCTTCGTGAAGTCCTCGCGCAACGACGCGTTCATCGACCTGCAGCATGGCTACGTGGTCGTGGATACGTCCAGCCGCAAGACCGGCGAATACTTCATGTCCGACATCCGCGGCCTGCTGGGCAGCTTCCCGGCCATGCCGCTGAACGCCGAAGTCGCGCCGCGCTCGATCCTGACCGGTTGGATCGCCGGCGAACCGCTGCCGACCGGCCTGAGCCTGGGCGAAGAGTGCGAGATGAAGGACCCGGTGGAAGGCGGCGCCGTGGTGAAATGCCAGCATCAGGAACTGCGCTGCGACGAGATCGACAAGCATCTGGACGCCGGCAAGCAGGTGACCAAGCTGGCGCTGGTCTTCGAGGACAACCTGTCCTTCGTGATCGGTGACGACCTGATCGTGCGCAAGCTGAAGTTCCTCGATGGCGCCCTGGACCAGCTGGAACATGCCGACGAAGACGGCCGCCGTGCCGAGTTCGACGCCCGTTTCGCCCTGCAGAGCGCCGAGATCCGTCGCCTGTTCCTGCTGCTGGAAGAAGCCTTCAAGCTCAGCAAGGCTGACTGAACAGGCACTGCGCGGGCCGCCGGTCATCCAGCGGCCCCGCGCAGCGCTATGCTGGGCACATGAGCCGCCTGCTGCGCCGCCTGATCGGCACGACCCCGCCCGCCACCGTGCAGCGCGACACCGTGCGCCTGCGCCTGGAAGATGCCGAGATCGAGGTGTTGCGCGTGCGCGATCCGCGCGCGCGGCGCATCAAGCTGAGCGTGGACGAGCGCGGTGCGCGGCTGACCCTGCCATCGCGTGCCAGCCTGGTGATGGGCGAGCGTTTCCTCGAACAGCACCGCGACTGGCTGGCGCTGCAGCTGCGCGCCTACCAGGACAACGGCCTGCCGGCACCGCTGCAGCCGGGCGAGGCGGGCATGCTGCCGCTGCGTGGCGAGCTGCTGCCGGTGCGTTGGCAGGAAGGCCGCTACGCCCGGCTGGAGATCGACGAACACGGCGCCTGCGTGCAGTGGCCGACCCGTGCCGGCGACGCCACCCTGCGCCGCCTGCTGCGTGAGTTCTACGAAGCACAGACCCGCGTCGACGTCGGCCGCTGGCTGCCGAAGTACCTGCCGAGCCTGCCGCGTGCGCCCAGCCGCGTACGTCTGAAGGTGATGTCCTCGCAATGGGGCTCGCTGGCCCCCGACGGCAGCATGGCGCTGGACCTGGCGCTGGTGCTGGGCCGCCCGGCGGCCTTCGAATACGTGCTGGTGCACGAGCTCTGCCACCTGATCCAGGCCAACCACTCACCCGCGTTCTGGCAGGAAGTGGAACAGCGCTTCCCCGCCTGGCGCGAGCAGCGCGATTACTTCCAGCTGGAAGGCCGCCGACTGAAGGCCATGCTGCGCCAGCTGCTGTAGCGCGCCAGCGCTACCGCAGTCGCCCCCGCATTCTTCCTCTACCCCCGCCTACGGCGCGCCCCTTCAACAGAAGGGGTTTTCCATCCGACAATGGCCCGCATCCGAGCGTGCGCAGCATCGCTCCAGGAGAGGTTATGTGCGAGTTGCTTCAAATCATCAGGATCGCCGGCTTTGCACTCTGTGTGGTTGCGGGGTTGGCTGCCGTACTTTCTGCAAACGCGTACTGCAAAAAGAACGGGATCAACATGAATACCTTCGAGGGCATGTTCGAGATGTACCGGCGGGTTTTCAGATTCGAGAACAAACCTCTGTCGATACTGATGCTGTCCACCACCTACGGGGGGGCAGTAGTGATGGCGGGGGTTGTCGCCATTACCTTCTGGGGCCAGGCGCAAGGGTGTGACTTCCACATCAACAGGCTCGCGCGCTGATCGGTAGCGAGCCTACGGCTTGCCTGGTTCTTTACGAAACGCATGGTCATCCATCGTGGTGGGAGCGGCGCAGCGGCGCCCGCACAGAGCTTTTCGTACCGAGCTTGGATAAACGCCCCTACGGTACAGTGAGCATGGCCCTGCTCTGCAGAAGCGTGCGCAGCACGCGACCCGCTCCTGCTCTTCTTTCTTTCTTCCGTGGTGGGCACACCGGAAGCTGTCCGTGGCCGGGTGGTATGGGCTGCGCAGGACCGCGGGCGCCATGGATGGCGCCTACGAGCCCCCATGGACGGGTTTACGGCGTGTCCTGCGTAG
The DNA here is from genome assembly GCF_032056425.1 of Stenotrophomonas sp. Lineage (GTDB taxonomy): Bacteria > Pseudomonadota > Gammaproteobacteria > Xanthomonadales > Xanthomonadaceae > Stenotrophomonas. The sequence continues at coordinate 49,930 of NZ_DAMBCN010000002.1, read as the reverse complement.
CCCATACCACCCGGGCAAGCCCAGCAACCCGCCGACCCGCACCACCACGAGGGTCTCAGCCGTTGGCCGATACCCCCCCATCAACCCGCGCGCAGCGCCGCCGCCGCCGCCCAGCGTGCCGCCACCCGCGGTGCGGTGATGCACACCGCCTGGTCGGTCACCGTCGTCACCGCCCGCTCCAGCAGCTGGATGTCGGCTTCGTGCTGGCGTGCCACGTGCGGGTCCTCGAAGAAGATCGCGCGCTGACAGCGCCCCTCCAGCACGCGGTCGGCAATCTGCGCATCGCCGCCCATCGGGCCGCTCTGGTAGCGCGTCACCCACGGCGTATCGGTGGGCCAGCCGCGGCTCCACGCCAGCTCGTTGAGGCGCTGGCCGGTGGTGCCGGTGGCCACGCGCTCACCGAAGCGGGCCAGCACGTCGAAATGCTCGTCGGCGAAGGCCAGCATCGCCGGCTTCATCGCATCGTGGGCGATCAGCGCCAGGGTCTGTCCTTCGAACGCATGCAGGTCATCAGCACCGGCATCGGCGGCCAACCCGGCGTGGACGCGTTCGATCTCGATCCAGTCGCGCGCGGTGGCCACCGTCGAAATGAACGGCTTGCCGTGGATCACGCATTGACGCTTGAGCGCGGTCGCCTCGGGAAACACCGACGACGGGTCGACTGGATCGATCAGGTAGATCGCGCCATCGAGGGTGCGCTCCGGTCCCATGCCGACCACTTCGGCCACCAGCTTCATCAGGCCGCCCTGGCGGCCGTAGGGATAGCGATGCAGGCCCGCATAACCGGACAGGAAGCCGTTGCGCTCGATCGCGTCGTGGGTGCGGCCCACCGCATGCAGCGACACGCCCAGCTGGCGCAGACCGGCTTCACTGGCGCGCAACCAGCGGAACAGTGCGGCACGCGGATCATGGTGGTGCAGGCGGTTGGCGGCCAGGCCGATGCGCATCGTGGGCTCCGATATCGGGTAGAAGCGGCAGTGTAAGTCGCTATCAGCTCGGCAGTGCGGCTTTTGCAATTTTCCTCATTGTTATGTGGTCCGGAATCGCTAGCGTTACCGAGGGCATCGAATCACTGGGGTTCGCTGCCCACCTGCCCGCGACAGAGAGGATGCCAACGTGATCGTCGCCGGTCGTGCCCTGCGACGTTTGCTGGCCCTGCTTGCAGCCGCGCCTGCCGCGTCCGCACAGGACGCGTGCACAGGCCCACTTTCGCTGGCCTATCCGGCCGATCAGCCGCCGCTGTCGATGGTGCATCAGGGCCAGCCGGCAGGTGTGCTCGCTGACCATCTGTCCCTGCTGCAGGCCCACGACCCCAGCGTCAACGCTACCCCGGTGCCGGCCGCCGCAGTGTCTGAGCAGCACCTTCCGCCGGGAACCCAGGCCATTCTGGGGTGGCCGAAGGCACAGGTGCCCGCCGGGTGGGCCAGCAGCCCCAGCGTGCTGCAGGTGCCGCAGGTGATCGTGCGCCAGCGCGGCGCGCGGCCGGTGTGGGGGCTGGGTGACCTGCAGGGCGCGACCGTCGCCAGCCCCGACAGGCAGCCACTGGCCAGTCGCCTGCGTGAAGAAGCCCCCGACGCCTTGCTGCTGCCGCCCGCACCCATGGCCAAAGCCATTGAGCTGTTGGTGGAAGGCCGTGTCGATGCCGTTGTAGGGAACCTCGCTGAAGCCAGCGCTGCCCTGCGCCACTACGGTGACGTGCTGCAGGTGGCTGCGCCGGCGGGCTTCAGCGATGCGCTGGTGTTGGCCACGGTGCCCGAATGTGCGACGCGCCTGGCCCGCTACACCCCGCTGCTGCACGACGTGTCGCAGACCCCGCCAGCCCGCGCACTGGCGAAATGGATGCCGCTGCAGGCCGAGGTGCGGCCCGGCCCGCAGCAGCGCGCGCTGCGCTGGCTGGTGCCCACCCTGCTGGCGGCGCTGGCCCTGGCGCTGGTGCATGCCTACGGGTTCTGGCGCCTGCACCGTGAGGGCATGCACCGGCATCGGCTGGAACAGCGTCTGCAGGAGGTCACCGCCAGTCTGCCTGCGGTGGTGTTCCGTGCCCGGCGCAGCAGTTGCGGCATCTACAGCGTGCCGCACATCGCCGGCGATGTGCATGCGCTGTTCGGGGTCAGCGTGGACACGGCGCGCATCGACTACACGCAGTTGATGGCGGCCGTCCACCCCGACGACCGCGTGCGCGTGCTCGCCCACGTCGACGCCGCCGCGCTTGCACGGGGCCCGATCGATGTCCGCTTCCGCAGCCGCGGCCGGCGGGGCTGGCGCTGGGTGCGTTCGCGCGCGCAGCCCACCGCTGACAGCAGCGGCGATCCGGGCAGCATGGAATGGACCGGTTACTGGATGGATGTGACCGATGCCCACCACCGCGCACAGGCGCTTGAAGCGGCGCGCCAGGAGGCCGAGCAGGCCGCACTGGCCAAGACCCACTTCCTGGCCACGATGAGCCACCAGATCCGTACGCCGATGAGCACCCTGCTGGGGTTGCTGGAAGCGCTTGGCGGCACCGCTCTGGATGTCCGCCAGCAGCAGTCGCTGTGCAGCCTGGACGAGGCTGCCACCCTGCTGCGGCAGATCCTCGATGACGTGCTGGACAGCCAACGCCTGCAGCCGGAAGCGGCAGCGCTGGCCCCGCAGCCCACCGACCTGCGGGCGCTGCTGCTGGGCGTGCAGCGGCTGCTGGCGCCGCTGGCGACCAGCAAGGGACTGTACCTGCGCTGCGACGTAGACCCACGGCTGCAGCCCGGTTCGTGGGTGGATGCGCTGCGCCTGCGGCAGATCCTGATGAACCTGGTCGGCAACGCGCTCAAATTCACCCTGCACGGCGGCGTGGAACTGCGCGTACAGGTGTTGCCGCAGGCGTCACCGCAGCCGTACGAGGGGCAGACGTTACGGCTGCAGGTGACCGATACCGGCGTGGGTATCAGCCCCGCACGGCAACGGGCTGTATTCAGTGCCTACACCCAGGCGGACGCGTCCACCACACGGCGCTTTGGCGGCAGCGGGCTGGGGCTGGCGATCTGCCACGATCTGGCCGCATCCATGGGCAGCCAGCTGCAGCTGCGCAGCGCGGTGGGGCAGGGCACCCGCGTCTGGCTGGACCTGCGGCTGCCCGCCTGTGCCCCCCCGGCGGATCTGCCGGCCGCTTCGGTGCCGGAAGGCGCGTTGCCGCGTGTGGATGTGCTGGTGGCCGAGGATCACCCCACCAACCGCCAACTGTTGGTCAACCGGCTGCGCGCGCACGGGCTGCGGGTGCTGGCGGTGGCCGACGGTGGGCAGGCGTGGGCGGCCTGGCAGGCGCAGTCCTTCGGGCTGGTGGTCACCGACTGCCAGATGCCGGGCATGGATGGCGTGGCCCTGGCCCGGGCGATCCGTGCCGACCCGCGCCCTGCGGCGGCGCGGGTACCGATCATCGCGCTCAGCGCCAGTGTGCTGGACAGCACACGGCAGGCCTGCCACGACGCCGGCATCAACCGCTTCCTGGCCAAACCCGTGGCGGCCCATGAACTGCACGCGGCGGTGGTCGAACTGCTGGCGCCGCTGCTGCGTTCGGCCGCGACGGACTCAGCTGGCCAATAGCCGCACAATGCTGGCAGCCGCATCGCGACCTTCGGCCACGGCCGTCACCACCAGGTCGGCACCGCGCACCGCGTCGCCACCGGCGAACAGGCGCGGGTGGGCGGTCTGGTACGGCAGGCGCTGCTTGCCACCGGCGACAATGCGGCCATTGCCCTGGCTTTCCACGCCGTGTTCGGCCAGCCACGACGGCAGCGTGGGCGAGAAGCCGAACGCGATGATCACCACGTCGGCCTCCAGCAGCGATTCGCTGCCGTCGATCGGCACCGCGTTCTGGCGGCCATTGGCATCGGGTTCGCCCAGGCGGGTTTCGACCACGGTCACGCCGATCACTTCATCGTCGGCACCGGCTTCGATCGACAGCGGCTGGCGGTTGAACAGGAAGCGCACGCCCTCCTCGCGCGCATTGGCCACTTCGCGCGCGCTGCCGGGCATGTTCGCTTCATCGCGGCGGTAGGCGCAGGTGACCTTGGCCGCGCCCAGGCGCACGGCACTGCGCACGCAGTCCATGCCGGTATCGCCACCGCCCAGCACGACCACGCGCTTGCCGTTCAGATCGGGCAGGGCAATGGTGTCTTCCCAGCCGGCGATCGGGCGCCCCTTCGGATCGTCGCCACTGACAATGCGGCTGTTCTGCACCAGGAAAGGCAGCGCCGGCAGCACGCCCTTCAGGTCCTGGCCCACCAGCCCGCCGTCGGTGTAGCGGTATGCGCCGGTGCCGACGAACACCGCGTCATGGGTGTCCAGCAGCTGCTGCACGCTGATATCGCGCCCGATCTCCACGCCCAGCCGGAACTGCACGCCCATGCCCTCCAGCACTTCGCGGCGGCGATGGATCACGTCCTTGTCCAGCTTGAAGCTGGGAATGCCGAACTGCAGCAGGCCACCGATCTGCTCGTAGCGGTCATAGACCACCGCGGCAATGCCGGCGCGCGCCAGGCGGTCGGCGCAGGCCAGGCCGGCCGGGCCGGCCCCGATCACCGCCACGCTGTGCCCGGTGGGCTGCACCGCTTCCAGGTCGGGGCGCCAGCCGGTGGCCAGCGCGGTATCGACGATGTACTTCTCGACCGCGCCGATGGTGACCGCACCGAACTCTTCCAGCGTGCAGCTGCCTTCGCACAGGCGGTCCTGCGGGCACACCCGGCCACACACTTCCGGCAGCGGATTGGTGCTGTGGCACAGCGTGGCCGCTTCGTGGATCCGGTTCTCCTGCACCAGCTGCAGCCACTGCGGAATGGCGTTGTGCACCGGGCACTTCCAGCTGCAGTAGGGGTTGCCGCAGTCCAGGCAGCGGCCGGCCTGGTACTGGGCATCTTCCTTGCCGAATTTTCCGTACAGCTCACCCCAGTCGCCGGAGGTGCGCAGCTCCACCGGGATGCGCTGCGGCATGGTGCGGGGCAGGTCGAGGAACTGGAAAGCGTGCTTGCGGCTCATGATCGTCTCGGCAGTGCAGTGCGCGCGCTCAGGCGGCGCGGCGCAGGGTTTCGGTCAGCGACTCGATGCTGGCGGCCTTGGGTTTGACCAGCCAGAACTTGCCGATGTAATCGCGGAACTCGTCCATGATCTGCTGCGCCCAGATACTGCCGGTCAGCTCGCGGTGGCGGCCGATCAGGCGGTGCAGGTGCTGGCGGTAGTTCTCGAAACCCTCGGCGGACACGCGGTGGATGTCGATCAGCTCGTGGTTGTAGCGGTCAACGAAATCGCGGTCCACGTCCAGCACGTAGGCCAGGCCGCCGGTGAAGCCGGCACCGAAGTTCAGGCCGACCTTGCCCAGCACCAGCACCACGCCGTCGGTCATGTATTCACAGCAGTGGTCACCGGCACCTTCCACCACCGCCAGCGCGCCGGAATTGCGCACCGCGAAGCGTTCGCCCGCGCGGCCGGCGGCAAACAGCTCGCCACCGGTGGCGCCGTACAGGCAGGTGTTGCCGATGATGGCGGTACTGCGCGCCTCGAAGCGCGCGCCGCGCGGCGGACGCACCACCAGGCGGCCACCGGCCATGCCCTTGCCGACGTAATCGTTGGCTTCGCCTTCCACTTCCAGGTGCAGGCCGCCGACGTTGAACGCGCCGAAGCTCTGCCCGGCACTGCCGCGGAAGCGCAGTTCCAGCGGTGATTCGGCCATGCCCTGGTTGCCGTGCGCGCGGGCCACAGCGCCGGCCAGGCGGGTGCCGATGCTGCGGTCGGTGTTGTGGATCAGGAAGCGGTGCTCGCCCCCCTGCTTGTGCTCGATGGCCGGCGCCAGCAGGCCGTCCATCTGCGTAGCCAGGCTGTCCGGCGATTCGTACAGGCGCTGCGCAGCGCAGTGGCTGCCTTCGTAACGGGCATCGGCCAGCAGGCGCGACAGGTCCACGCGCACGCCGTCGCGCGGCGCGGCCTCGATCTGCCGCAGCAGGTCGGTGCGGCCGACGATCTCTTTCAGCGAACGTGCGCCCAGATAGGACAACCAGCCACGCACTTCCTCGGCCAGCAGACGGAAGAAGTTCTCCACGCGCTCGGGCTGGCCGGTGAAGTGGTTCTCGCGCAGGCGATCGTCCTGGGTAGCCACACCGGTGGCGCAGTTGTTCAGGTGGCAGATGCGCAGGTACTTGCAGCCCAGCACGATCATCGGTGCGGTGCCGAAGCCGAAGCTGTCCGCACCCAGCAGTGCTGCCTTCACCACGTCCAGGCCGGTCTTCAGGCCACCGTCGGTCTGCAGCAGGGTGCGCCCGCGCAGGTCGTTGGCCAGCAGCGCCTGGTGCGCCTCAGCCACGCCCAGCTCCCACGGCACGCCGGCATAGCGGATCGAGCTGACCGGCGATGCACCGGTGCCGCCGTCATGGCCGGAGATGGTGATCAGGTCGGCGCCGGCCTTGACCACGCCAGCGGCAATCGTGCCCACGCCGGCGTGGCTGACCAGCTTCACCGACACCAGCGCGGTGGGGTTCACCTGCTTCAGGTCGTAGATCAGCTGGGCCAGGTCTTCGATCGAATAGATGTCGTGGTGCGGCGGCGGCGAGATCAGGCCAATGCCCGGCTTGGCATAGCGCAGCCGTGCGATCAGTTCATTGACCTTGTGGCCGGGCAACTGGCCGCCTTCGCCGGGCTTGGCACCCTGCGCGACCTTGATCTGCAGCACCTCGGCATTGACCAGGTATTCGGCGGTGACACCGAAGCGGCCCGAGGCCACCTGCTTGATCTTGCTGCGCCGCTGCGTGCCGTAGCGCGCCGGGTCTTCGCCACCTTCGCCGGAATTGCTACGGCCGCCGAGGCGGTTCATGGCAATGGCCAGTGCTTCGTGTGCTTCGGGCGAGAGCGCCCCCAGGCTGATGGCGGCGGTATCGAAGCGCGGGAACAGTTCGCTGGCCGGGGCGACCTCGTCCAACGGCGTCGGCGTGGCGGCCGGTACCAGTTCCAGCAGGTCACGCAGCGCCGACGGCGGCCGTGCATGCACCGCATCGCAGTACTGCTGCCACGCACGCGGGTCACCGCTGCGCGCCGCGCGCTGCAGGGTGGTCACCACGTCCGGGTTGTACATGTGGTATTCGCCACCGTGCACGTACTTCAGCAGGCCGCCGACATCCACGCCCTGCTGCGCATCCCAGGCCTGCGCGCACAGCTCGCGCGCGTCGGCATCCAGGCGCGCGAAACCGGCCCCGCCGATGCGCGAAGCCGTATCGGGGAAGCACAGCTCGACCACCTCCGGTTCCAGGCCGATGATCTCGAACAGCTGCGCGCCGCGGTAACTGGCCACGGTACAGATGCCCATCTTCGAGATGATCTTCGACAGGCCCTTGTAGACGCCCTTGCGGTAGCGGCGGCCGATCTGCGACTGCTCGCCGCCCTTGCTGAGCTTGAGGATGCCGCGCCGGCCCAGGTCGAACAGGGTCTGGTAGGCCAGGTACGGGTAGACGGCGGTGGCACCGAAGCCGAGCAGGCAGGCCATGTGGTGCGGGTCGCGCGCGGTGCCGGTCTCGACGATCAGGTTGACGTCGCAGCGCAGGCCCAGGCGCGAGAGGTGGTGGTGGATGGCACTGGTGGCCAGCAGGGCATGCACCATCGGCCGACCGGCCACCGGGTAGCGGTCGGACAGCAGCAGCATCACCATGCCCTCGCGGGCGGCCTGTTCGGCCTCGGCGCAGATGCGCTCGATGCCGGCGTGCAGGCCTTCGTCTTCGCTGTAGGACAGGTCCAGCAGGCGGTTGGCCTGCACGTACTGGTCCATCTTCAGCAGCTGGCGCAGCTTGCGCTGGCTCAGCACCGGCGAGTTCAGGATGACGTGGTTCACCGTCTCCGGCCCGGCATGGAAGATGTTGGTCTCCTTGCCGAGCTGGGTGGACAGGGACATCGCGCAGTCTTCGCGCAGCGGATCGATGGGCGGGTTGGTGACCTGCGCGAAGGCCTGGCGGAAGTAGTCGAAGAGCGGACGGCTGCGCTGGCTCAGCACGGCCATCGGCGTGTCATCACCCATCGAGCCGGTGGCTTCCTGCTCGGTCTCGGCCAGCGGCCGCAGCACCTGCTCCACTTCTTCGCTGCTGAGCTGGTACAGCTTGTGGTAGCTGCGCAGGGTGCCCTCGTCGAAGGGTTCCTCCACCAGCGACGGATCGATCAGTTCGGTCTGCAGGTAGGTCACGCCCTGCTGCAGCCACTGCTTGTACGGCGCGCGGCCGCGGTTGATGCGGTCGATGGCCTCCGAATCGAGCAGGTCGCCGCGCTTGAGGTCGATGGCGATCATTTCGCCGGGCCCCAGCTTGCCCTTGCGCACCACGCGCTCGGTGGGCACTTCCCACACACCGGCTTCGGAGGCGACCAGGAAGTGGCGGTCGGCGGTCAGCATCCAGCGCGCCGGGCGCAGGCCGTTGCGGTCCAGGGTACAGACCGCGTAGCGGCTGTCGCAGGCGACGATGCCGGCCGGGCCGTCCCACGGCTCGCTGTTCAAGCCGTAGAACTCGTAGAACGCGGCCAGGTCCGGATCCTTGAATTCCAGCGACTGGGTGGCCGGCGGTACCAGGATGCGCAGCGCCTGGATCAGTTCCATGCCACCGGACACCATCAGTTCCAGCATGTTGTCCAGGCTCTGCGAATCCGAGCCGTGCATGGAGATGACCGGATCGAACTCGGCGATGTCGAAGCGCGGGGTCTTCCACACCTTGCTGCGCGCCTGCGCCCAGCGGCGGTTGCCCTCGATGGTGTTGATCTCGCCGTTGTGGGCAAGCATGCGGAACGGGTGGGCCAGCGGCCAGCGCGGCAGCGTATTGGTGGAAAAGCGCTGGTGGAACACGATGGCGCTGGAGGCCAGTTCGCGCCGCTGCAGATCGGTGTAGAAGCGGCTGAGCTTGTCCGGCAGCACCATGCCCTTGTAGCTGATCGCGTTCGGGGTGAGCGTGGTGACGTAGAAATCGGCGTGCTCGCGCAGCTGCTGTTCGCTGCGGCGGCGGGCCAGGAACAGGGCCAGCGCGAAGCCGGCATCGTCCTGGCCGACACCGGCATCGACGAACACCTGTTCGATGCGCGGCAGCGTGTCGCGCGCAAGCTGGCCGCACACGCTGTCGTCGGTCGGCACCAGGCGCCAGCCGGCCACCTTGCAGCCCACCGCTTCGATCTGCTGCTGCAGCTGCGCGCGGCAGGCGTGGGCGGCCGCTTCATCGTGCGGCAGGAACACCAGGCCGGCGGTGAAGCGCGCGCCGATGGCGATGCCAGCCTCGCTGGCCAGCAGTTTCAGGAAGGCATCGGGGCGGCGCAGCAGCAGGCCGCAGCCGTCGCCGGTCAGGCCATCGGCGGCGACACCGCCGCGGTGGGTCATGCGCGACAGCGCGGCAATGGCGGTGTCGACCAGCAGACGCGAAGGCTGGTCGTCGAGCTGGGCGACCATGCCGAATCCACAGGCATCGCGCTCGGAGCGCGGGTCGTAAAGCCCTTGGCGGTTGCGGGGGGCCATCTCTACCTCGATGCGAAATGAAATGAGCGGGGACACTCGTGCCCGCTCATTCCCTGGAGCGCATCGTGAGGCCACCGGATGCCTCGACTAGATCACAGTTGCTGCAACGCCGCAACACACGGTTGCGCGTGCAACCAAAGCGCTGGCAAGTGCCTGCCAGCGCAGGGGTTTTTCAGCCGCAGCGAACGCCGCTCACCACATCCTTGGCGTCCACTTCCACATTCAGGCGGTCACCCAGGAATTCCATGGTGGCCACGTCGTTGGGCTTGAGCACGCGCACCTGGCTGGCACCGGCATCTTCCTGGGCCTGCTTGCCCACCGCATCGGTGTAGGCCTGGCCGACCAGGCTCTGCACCTGGCTGGCATCGCAGGTGCCGGCCGGCGGTGCTTCGGTGGCCTTGCCGGCTTCATCGGCCGGGGCCTTGGCCGCTTCGGCGGCCTGCTGGGCGTTGGCAGTGGCCGCATCCTGCTCGTCCATCGACGGCGCCTGGCAGGCGGTCAAGGCCAGCACGGCCGGCAGCAGCAGGGCGGACAGGGATCGGGCACGGATCGGAAACGACATCAAGGACTCCAGATAGAGATGGAAGGGTATGCCCCGAGCATAGCCGCGAACCCACCCTCACGTGTTTGTCTTGCGTTATTGACGCGCTGGCTGCACGGCGCTGGCCATGCTGCCAGCCATGCCCACCACCGCCACCCCCGAACGCCAGGCCGCACGCGCCGCCGGCCTGCGCTATGTCGATGACACCCAGCCCGGCATCAGCCGCCGTCGCGCAGGCAAGGGTTTCAGTTACCGCGATGCCGACGGCCACGCGCTGCGCGATGCCGCCACCCTGCAGCGCATCCGCGCGCTGGCCATTCCGCCGGCCTACACCGCCGTGTGGATCTGTGCCCACGCCAATGGCCACCTGCAGGCGACCGGCCGCGATGCGCGCGGGCGCAAGCAGTACCGTTACCACGCCGACTGGGCCGCCGTGCGCGATGCCGGCAAGTTCGACCGGGTGATCGCCTTTGGTGAAGCGCTGCCTGCGCTGCGCCGGCGCCTGGCGCGCGACCTGAAGCATCCCGGCTTCCCGCGCGACAAGGTGCTGGCGGTGGTGGTGGCGCTGCTGGCCGACACCCTGGTGCGGGTAGGCAACGAAAGCTATGCGCAGGAGAACAAATCCTACGGGCTGACCACGTTGCGCAACCGGCATCTGGACCTGCTGCGCGGTGGCCGCGTACGCATGCGCTTCCGGGGCAAATCCGGGCAGTTGCATGAGGTGGTGGTGGGTGACCGCCGTCTGGGCACGCTGGTGCGCGGCATCCAGCAGTTGCCGGGGCAGGCGCTGTTCCAGTACCGCGACGACGACGGTGTCGTGCAGCCGGTCGATTCCGGGGCGGTTAATGACTACCTGCGCGACGTGATGGGCGAAGACTTCACTGCCAAGGATTTCCGCACCTGGGGCGGCACCCTGGCGGCGGTGCAAGCGTTCGCCGCCACCGAGCTGCCCGAACCGGCCAGCCCGCGTGCGCTGGCCAAGGCGCAGCGCGAGGTGGTGTGCCAGGTGGCCGCGCGGCTGGGCAATACGCCGGCGGTCTGCCGCAAGGCCTATATCGACCCGTGCGTGTTTGCTGGCTGGGAGCGCGGTGAGCTGGCCTCGCTGGCGGGCCTGCGCGGGCCAAGGCAGTGGGAACAGGCCACGCTTAAAGTGCTGCGCCGGGCGCGGCGGCTGGCCAGGCGCAGCGGGGCAACGGCCCCGTAGCGTCGAGCTTGCTCGACGGCCGTTCAATTCAGAATTCCCCGATGCCGGTGTGTGCGGTAGGTCAAGAATGGGCCTTCGGGCGTTGGATAGGCTGGGTACCTTGCGGATCACACGGACCTGGACATGCCCGAGATGGATATCAGCGCTGCAGCCGACGAAGTCGTGCGATTGCTGCAGCAGAATCACGCACGCGCTGCGGCCGAACGACTGGAAGCGCTGCGAGATGGCCAGGCAGCGGTCATCCAGGAGTCACTGGACCGGTACGTCTCGGTTCGCGGGGCTGCGGAGCTGGGAGCGTTGCGGGCTGCTGGGGGTGTTGCCGCCGGGGACAGGGCTATTGTCAGCCCGATGCTGGATCGACTGCGCGAGGCGTCGCGGCCGCCGCGGATGCCAGTTGAAACGGAAACGGAAAATTTGAGCCAGGCCCAACAGTACGATGTCTATGGCAGCATGATAGAAGTGCGGGGCAGTGCCGCCGCGCATGATGCGATGCGCACTCAGGACCGCGTCATTCTGGGATTGCGTCAGGAGGACCGCACTACCACGGCGCGCGGCCAAGGTGATTACAACGACCGCATCGTCGTGCTCTGGAAAGACGTTGAAGGTGGGCGGCACGCCCGTGAATTCAACAAGGCAACAACCGAGCCCACTGCTCAGTATGACGCCCATGCGGCGAGCAGGCAGCCGAGTCCAGTATTTGAAGACGTGATTCGGAAGAAGAAGACCGAAGGAGAAGATGTCAACGGCGATGGTGTCAGGGATCTTGGCAGATTGACTGAGGGAACCACGGCGATGCAGGCCACTACTCACCCCCGCCGCGACCGTCCCGCAGAGTTCGCACTCCGGCCCACTCCGGCAGCAGTCGCGGCTGGTGGGGGGCGCGTCGAGCGTGACAGTAATGGCGATGGTTGGTTTGACGCGCGGGATACCCAAGGAATGCAGGACCTCAATTCGACCTTCAAGATCCATCGTGGAAGCTCGCGCAACACCGATTCAGCCGGTTGCCAGACCATCGATGGTGGGAAGTACGACGACTTCATCGAGGTCGTGCGCGGTACGCCTGGACAGAACAGTTGGCAGTATGTCTTGACCTCGGTCGCACCTGGACAGGTTCGCGAGCGCGGTGGTCGGGAAGTTTCCCCAGCAGCAACAGATGATCCGCGTCTGCCGTCACATCGTGACCATCCCCTACAGCAGCAGATCAGCCAAGGCTTGCGCGCAATGGGCGGTGCCTATGCAGAGCACGCAGACGAGTACAGCTTGGTGATGTTGCTTGAAGCGAAGGCCGCGGGCCTGACCCGAGTAGACCAAGTGGTGGCAAGTAATCCCGTGCGGGGTGGGGCGGCCGGCGAGACGCTGTTCCTGGTTCAAGGCAGCCTGACCGATCCAGCTGCACAGCGCGTCGGAACAAACGCGGCCAAGGTTGCAGAGACCAGCGTAGAGGCCAGTCTCCAGGAGCTTCAGCGGCAATCGCAGGAGCAGCAGTCGCATATGCCCCTGCAACTGACACCCGCACAGCAGCAGGAAGCACCTGTCATGGGGGGACGCTGAGCCATGCAACACCGCTACCTGACTTCATCGGTTGTCCTGCTTTCGCTGGGAATCTGCAGCGGCTGCACCCCCGCCCTTGAAGGGCCCCTGGTATCTCACGCGATCCCGCCCGCTGGGGATTCTTCATACGTTGTCGCAGTGAGCGACGAAGGGTTGCCGGGGTTGACTAATGTGAGTGGCGCCCCAGATGTTCCTGCCAGAGTGGGCTTGTTGCCTCCCGACGCCAAGCGAGTACTGACGGGGCTGGGCTGCGTACTGGACGATAGTGCGAAGGTGCTGCTAACCGAGGTGAGGGGCGAGGATGGGCGCCAAGATGTAATGGTGTCCGACCATTCTGGCACGCGCTATCGCTATTGGCTTCGTTCCTTCTCTGGCAGTGGAGACACCACTGGCTATCTGCTGCAGTTGAACAAATGTCCTGCCTCCACGGTCGGCATGCGCGCCCTTATCGCCCATGGCGGCGATGCCCCGCAGGACGTAACCGCATCAGTGTTGGCGAATAGCTCGCTTCCGGACGCCGCTGCCATGGCCGCCTACGCCGAGGCGGGCGTGAGCGATCTGTTCGCACTTACAGAGCAGTTGGACACAGTACCGGTGGTGCGCTGGGTAGCTGAACCCGACGTCGATCGCCCCATTGCGAAAGACGTCCGTACCTTTGACCACGCCAGTCTGGTGCATGCCGGCTTTCTCGTGTGGGAAAAGGATCGCTTCACTTTCCGCTGGACGATTCCCGCATCGCTGTGGCCATGCAGCGGGTCGCAGACAATTTCCTGCAGCGATGATCCCTTCGTAAAGGGGCCGTAGTGAATGGACGACAACGACGCGCACATGAAGAAGGTAAGGATCAGCCTGCGTATGCAGCGCGCTGTCCCAACCAAGAAGGAACACCGGAGCAGGTTTCACCGAGGCCTGACGTTGCCTGTGCTTCTCGTTCCGCTGCTGGCGTGCAGTGCCTCCGCCATGGACGCCGATGTCGGGTTGCCGGGACTTCCCCGTGTCAGTGGCAGCGCGGACATGCACGGCAGCTATGGCCCTCTTCCAGCAGAAGCCAAGCGCGTACTGGCGGGACTCGGCTGCAGTCTGGACGATACGGCCAAGGTACTGGTGGCCTACGTGCCTGGTGAGGCCGGAAACCGCGATGTCATGGTGACCGACACGAGAGGGACGAATTACCGCTATTGGCTCCGATCATTCTCTGGCAGTGACGGCACAGTCGGCTACCTGCTGCAACTGAACGGTTGTCCTGTATCGACGGACGGCATGCGTGCCTACATCGCCCGAGGAAGCGCTGCACCGCAGGATGTGACGGCATCGGTGCTCGCGCAGAGCTCGCTTCCCGATGCATTCACCATGGCCTCCTACACGGAGGCTGGAGTAAGCGATCTGGCAGCCCTCACGGGGCAATTGGATACGGTGCCGGTAGTGCGCTGGGTGGCCGAGCCCGACGTGGATCGTCCCATCGCGAAGGATGCCCGCACCTTCGACCACACCAGCCTGGTGCACGCCGGCTTTCTTGTCTGGGAAAAGGATCGCTTCACGTTCCATTGGAAGATTCCCGCATCGCTGTGGCCATGCAGCGGGTCGCAGACTATTTCCTGCAGCGATGATCCCTTCGTAAAGGGGCCGTAGTGAATGCAAAAGGACGCGGACATGCAAATGACAAGGAGCGGACAGCGGATGCAGCTTGCCACTTCGACCGGTAAGGAAAACCGAAGCAAGCTTCACCGTGGCCTGACGTGGCCGGCGTTCCTCTTATCGCTGCTGGCTTGCAGCGCGTTCGCCATGGACGGCGGTGTCGGTTTGCCGGGGTTGCCCGATGTGAGCGGCGCCCCCGACCTTCCTGGCAGAGTGGGCTCGCTGCCTCCCGACGCCACGCGAATACTGACGGGGTTGGGCTGCGTTCTGGACGGTAGTGCCAAGGTGCTGCTGACCGAGGTAATGGGTGAGGATGGACGCCGCGATGTGATGGTGTCCAACGATATCGGCACGCGCTACCGGTACTGGCTCCGATCATTCTCCGGCAGTGGCGACACTACCGGCTATCTGGTGCAGCTGAACGGATGCCCCGTCTCTACGGTCGGCATGCGGGCATACATTGCCCGCGGCGCAGCCGCGCCGCAGGACGTGACGGCGTCTGTTCTTGCGAACAGTGCGCTGCCCGACGCCGCCACCATGGCCGCCTACGCTGAGGCCGGTGTGAGCGATCTGTTCGCCCTCACCTGGAAGTTGGATAAGGTTCCGGTGGTGCGCTGGGTGGCCGAGCCCGACGTGGATCGGCCCATCGCATTGGATGGCCGAACTTTCGACCGGGGCAACATGGTGCACGCGGGCTTTCTGGTGTGGGAGAAGGATCGCTTCACCTTCCACAAATCAGTTCCCGCAGCGCTCTGGCCCTGCAACAAATGGGAGGCCCTTTCCTGCAGTGAGGATCCTTTCCTGAAAGGGTGGTAGCGGATGGACAAGGACGCGGACATGCAGACGATCAGGACCAGACAGCCGATGCAGTACGCCGCTTCGGCCGGGTCGGCGTTTCTGCTATCGCTGCTGGCTTGCAGCGCGTCCGCCATGGACCCTGGGGTCGGGCTGCCTGGATTGCCCGCCGCCAGCGGCAGCTCGGGCACCCAAGGCGAGTACGGTCCCCTGCCACTTCAAGCCAGGCAGGTCCTGACAGGGCTCGGGTGCCGTCTGGACGACACGGCCAAGGCGCGGGTGCTCCATATACCCGGTGCGGGTGGGCGTCAGGACGTGATGGTGACAGACAACAGTGGATCGGCTTACCACTACTGGCTCCGATCATTCTCTGGCAATGGCGGCAGCACCGGCTACCTGCTGCAACTCAAAGGCTGTCCTGCCTCCACGGTCGGCATGCGCGCCTACATCGCCAGGGGCGGCGCCGCGCCGCAGGACGTGACTGCAGCGGTTCTGGCACAGAGTGGGCTTCCCGACGCGGCCGCGATGGCCACGTACGCCACGACAGGGGTGAGCGAGATGTTCGCTCTGATCGAGCAGCTGGGCACAGTTCCAGTGCTGCGCTGGATTGCCGAACCGGACCCTGATCGCCCCATTGAAGAAGACGCCCGCACGATTGACCGCGGCAACTTCGTGCATGGCGGCTTCCTGCTATGGGAAGGGGATCGCTTCACGTTCCACTGGACGATCCCGACTGCGATGTGGCCATGTCGCCGCTACCCGACCGTTCCCTGCAGCCATGACCCCTTCGTGAAGGGGCCATAGAGGTACTCCGTAGCGTCGAGCTTGCTCGACGGCTGTCAGCCGCAGTAGATGGCGGTGATGTTGTTGGTGCGCCCGGTCTCGATGGTCAGGCGATCACCGCCTTCGCTTGCCGCACCCGCCGCCGGATCGGCATTGCCACTGGCCGTGTTGCCGCTGTGCTCGCGGCTGCCACGGGTGACCTGCACGTTCAGGCTGTCGCTGTCCACGCGTGCGCGCTCGACGGTCATGTCGGAGGCGGCCAGCCCGACTGCGCCGCGCACCATGTCGGTGTGGCACTGGCCGGAAATCACGCCGTCGATGGGCTGGATCTGGGCCACCGGGCTGCTGCTGCAGGCGGCCAGGGTGAAGCAGACGGCGGCGGTGGCAATGGCGTGCTTCATGGGGCGTTCCTGATGGGTGTCGTTGCTGCAGGGTGCGACGACGCGCGTGGTGGCGGAATGAAGCCGTGCACGCGATGGATACAACGCGCTCACTGCGAGCAACAGCCAGGGTAGGGAGACTGCACGAGCGGCTCCCGCCGCCCCCGGTAGCGCCGGCCCTCGGCCGGCAGCCCCTTCCCCCTCCCGAGGAGACCTGCATGGCCACGACCAAGACATTGCCCGCCCGCCGCAAGGCATCGCCCAAGGTGCGCAAAGGCAGCACCGCGACGAAGCCGGTTGCCGACACCGATCGCCCGCGCGTGGTGAAGACCGCCACCCGCAAGGCCGCGTCGAGTGATCCGCGCGCGGCACGCGTGGCCTCGCGGCAGCGGCGACTGCAGGACCAGGAGAAGGCCAAGGATGCGCGTGCCACCAAGAAGGCGGCGAAGAAGGCCGCCACCCAGGCCGGCACGCGCCGGCAACCGGAAACCATGCCCGCCCAGCATCTGCCCAAGCCCGGCCACGAACACGCGCTGGAACTGGCGCCGCGCTTCCTCGCCCCCGATTACGTGGGCAGCGGCAAGCTGCAGGGCATGCGCGCGATCATCACCGGGGGTGATTCCGGCATCGGACGCGCGGTGGCGGTGCTGTTCGCCCGCGAAGGCGCCGACGTGGCGGTGCTGCATCTGGACGAGGCCGAGGACGCGGACGTGACCCGCCAGCATGTGGAACGCGAGGGCGGTCGCTGTGTGGTGATCGCTGGCGATGTGCGCGATCCGCGTTTCTGCAACAAGGCGGTGAAGCAGGTGGCCAAGGCCTTTGGCGGAATCGATATCCTGGTCAACAATGCCGCCTTCCAGCTGCATTGCCAGCGTCTGGAAGATCTGGAAGACGACCACCTGCAGGAAACCCTGCAGACCAACATCGGCGGTTACATCCAGATGGCGCGCGCGGTGCTCCCGCATCTGGGCGAAGGCGCCAGCATCATCAACACCGGCTCTGAAACGGGCATCTTCGGCAGCAAGGCCTTGATCGACTATTCGGCCACCAAGGGCGCGATCCATGCCTTCACCAAGGCGCTGGCCAGCCAACTGCTGCCGCGCGGCATCCGGGTGAACTGTGTGGCGCCGGGGCCGGTGTGGACACCGCTGAACCCCGCCGACAAGCAGGCGCAGGACGTGGCCGAGTTCGGCAAGGACAGCGACATGGGCCGCCCCGCACAGCCGGAAGAGCTGTCACCCGCCTATGTGTTCCTGGCTTCGCCGGCGTGTGCCAGCTACATCAGCGGCGCGATCCTGCCGGTGATGGGCGGGCCACGGGGCTAGCGAAGACCAACGTTGAGGCATGGGGTCAGATCCCTTTCGCAAGTGAAAGGGATCTGACCCCGCTCACTCCCCTACCGTTCGTCGGCCCATGACTTCCGGGGGGTTGACTACACGTGTCGTCATGCCGACAGTAACTACACGTGTAGTCAATGGAGTGGTGTCATGCGCGGCAAGACCATCGGGGACCAGGAGCTGGCCCTGCTGCAGTACATCGATGAACATGCGCCGGCCAGTGTCGGTGAGGTCGCCAGTGGCTACGGCGAGGCCCGCGGGCTGGCCCGTTCCACCGTGCTGACCATGATGGAGCGCCTGCGGGCGAAGGGGTATCTTCAGCGGCAGCAGCAGGACGGTGTCTACCGCTACCAGGCCACCCGTGGCCCGGAAAGCGTGCTGCAGGGCGCGGTGGCCCAGTTCGTCGACAACACCCTGCAGGGCTCGGTGTCGCCGTTCGTGGCCTATCTGTCGCAGCGCCAGCAGGTCAGTGACAACGAACTGGCGGAGCTGGAAGCGCTGGTCGCCGAACTTCAATCGCGTCGCCACGAGGGCTGAGCCATGGACACCACGATGCTGATCGCGTTGCTGGAACGGCTGGGCTGGACCAGCCTGCAGACTGCCCTGCTGGTGGGGCTGGTGTACCTGGTGTGCAAGCAGCTGCCGTCGCTGTCGGCGGCCACGCGCTGCCGCCTGTGGTGGCTGGTGTCGCTGCAGGCCGTGTTCGGACTGGCCTGGAGCCAACCGCTGCAGCTGGCCTGGCTGCCGGCTCCGGCCGAGGTGGCGATGACCACCACCGATCTGGCCGCCGATGCGATCTACCCGGTCGCGCCGGAAACATCGACGCAGCTGTTGGCGGCCGTACCGATCGACCAGACCCACGACATCGTCGCCTCCATCGGTACGGGCGCATCGCCGCTGGCCGTGTGGGCACTGGCGCTGGCTGCGCTGTGGCTGTCCGGCGTGCTGCTGATGGCATGGCGTACCTTCGGCGAATGGCGGCAGTGCCGCGCGCTGCTGGCCGCCTCGCACCCCTGCGAAGACGCCGCCCTGGTGCAGGCACTGCAACTGGCAGCCGATGCGCATGGCCTGCGCCGTGCGCCGCGCCTGTGGATGAGCGCGCAGGTGGACGCACCGCAGCTGGTCGGCCCGCTGCGCCCGGTACTGCTGCTGCCGGCCGGTGCCAATGCCCTGCAGGGCGATGCACTGGATCTGGCGCTGACCCACGAGCTGCAGCACATGCAGCGTCGTGACCTGCAGTGGGGCCTGATGCCTGCGCTGGCCCAGCACCTGTTCTTCTTCCATCCGCTGCTGCGCCTGGCCGTGCGCGAATACGCCCAGGCCCGCGAAGAAGCGGTGGATGCCGCGGTGGTCGGCCAGCACGGTGCCAGCCGCCACGCCTACGGCCGCCTGCTGCTGCAGCTGGGTGTGGCACCGCAGCCGCACCTGGGCGTGGCCAGTGCCGCGCCCAGCACCACCAGCCTGAAGCGCCGCCTGTTGAGCCTGCAGCCGCGCCGTGCGTGTCCGCGCCTGTTGGCGGCCGGGCTGACCGCGCTGGTACTGGCGCTGAGCGTGGCGCCGATGCAGCTGGTGGCCGCCCCGGCACCGCCGGCGCCGCCCGCACCCCCGGCACCGCCTGCAGCGCCGCCTGCTCCTCCGGCGCCCCCGGCACCCCCGGCACCCTCCAGCAGCGTTCCTGCAGCCCCGGCCGTGCCCCGCGTGCCGCGTGTCCCGCGCGTGCCTGCCGTGCCCGCAGTGCCAGCGGTGCAGGAATCTGCCGCGTTCATTACCGAAGGCCAGCTGCACCTGGGCAACGACCTGGAACGTGGCCACGTGCTGATCGACCATGGCGGCAGCTACGCCAACGCCACCATCGAAGACATCAAGCAGGCGCGCCGTGATGTCGGCCGCGAGGGGCCGGTGCTGTGGTTCCGCGAAGGCAACAAGCGCTACGCCGTGCGTGACCTGGCGCTGATCCAGCCGCTGCAGCGCGTCTACGCGCAGTCGGCGGAAGTGGGCAGGCAGCAGGGTGAACTGGGCCGCGAGCAGGGCGCACTGGGGCGCCAGCAGGGGGAGCTGGGCCGCAGGCAGGCCGTGCATGCGCGGGAAATTGCCCGCGTGGCGACGCAGGCGGCCAGCAAGGCCGTGCGCGCCACCGACATCAACCGTGAGGCTGCGGCCGAGGCGGCACGGGCTACGCGTGGTGTGACCGACGATGCCGCGATTGCCCGCGCGGCTGACGCCGAAGTGCGTCGTGCAATGCAGGACCTGCAGGACACACACAGCCGCGATATCAGTGCGCTGGCCGACCAGCAGGCCCAGCTGGGCCTGCGCCAGTCCGCGCTGGGCAGCCAGCAGGCGGAACTGGGCGAGCGCCAGGCCAGGTTGCAGGCGCAGGCGTCGGCGCAGGTGAAGCAGGTGATCGCCCGCGCCATGGCCAGCGGCAAGGCCCAGCAGCTGTAGGACCGCTTCGCTCGCCGGGCATGGCCCGGCGCTACCGGATCGATCGCGTCCGCGGTACGGCGCGGTTACATCAACCGCAGCTGGCGCGTTCGATCCGGTTCTGCTCGTCCACGTGCACGGTCACGCGGTCCTGGCGGAAATCCATCGTCACGGCCATGCCCGGCTTCACCACGCGTGCGTTGCGCGCACCGCTGTCGGCCACCAGCTTCTTGATGGTGGCCTCATCAGCGGTCTTGCCGGTGAAGGCTTCCAGCGCTTCCGGACGGCATTCCTGCGGGCCATCGGAGACCTTTGCTGGCAGGCTGCCGCTGTCAGCGGTGCTGTTGGCACCGGCATGGCTGCAGGCCGCGAGCGGCAGGATGCTGGCCAGCAGCAACAGGGTTGTAGGGCGCATGGGCACGGCTCCGGTGAAGGGACAGCGGGCAGTGTCGCTGCTGTGCGTGTCAGCGGTGTCAACGCCACCTGAACCCGCGCGCGCTCAGGGCTGCACCAGCGCCAGCGTTTCGCGCTCGCGCTGTTCTTCGCGGATCAGCCGCTGCAGCAGCAGGGCCAGGGTCACCACGTCCTGGTGGTTGTGGTCGGCCACGCGGCGCAGATTCACGGCATCGCCGCCGCGCAGGTAACGCAGCCATGCCGCAGGCGCTTCCGAACCGGGCAGGTCATCCTCGCGCACCACGCGCAGCAGCTGGCGTTCGATGGTGGACAGCTTGCAGTTCTCCCAGCTGCCGCGATAACGGCGGCGCGTGGGGTAGAGCAGGTCCACATGGTCCAGCGCGGTGATCGGATCGCGCTGTCGTGCCAGCCGGTAGCGGGCCTTCAGCAGCGGCGCATCGTAGCTGCGGCCGTTATAGCTGCAGAACACGGTGGAAGGCTGCAGCCAGCTTGCGAAGGTGGCCAGCATCGCGTCCTCGGCGGCCATGGTGGACATCAGCAGCTGGCGGATGCGCAGGCCTTCGCCGCGCTGCGGGCAGGCATGCCAGTCGGCGGCGCCGATCATGAAGGCGCGGGTGCCGGTGCCGCCGGCCAGGCCGGTGGTTTCGGTATCGAAGAACAGCAGGTCGCGTGCGGCCACGTGCTGGCCATCGCGGCGGGCGAAGTCCAAGGACAGCGGCTGCGCCGGAATCGGCTGTGGCTGCAGCGATTCGATCAGGAACAGGCCCGGCGCGATTTCCTCGCCGGGCAGTTGCCGATCCTGCGCGCTGGCACGCACCGGGGCGGCGGTGCCGCGCGTGCGCAGGCCGAGCAGGCGATGCAGGCCACCCACTTCCGGCCGCCGCAGCGGTGCCGGCGCTGTGGCAGGTGCCGCCGCGCCGGTCGGCTTGTGGCGGATCTCCTGTTCGACCCAGGCAAACACCGAGCGCTCGGCCGCAGGCTGCCGCGCATCGTTGGCAGCCACCGGGGCCGGTGCTGTCGCCGCCGGCTCGGGCGTAGCGGGCGTGCTCGCCTTCGGGTCGCCGGCCTGCTTCCGCAGCAGGCGCAGCTTGTCCAGGCTCAGGCTCACGGCGCCAGCAGCTCCATCGGGTCGCGCGGGGTCACCACCACGTCGCGCACGTGCTGGCAGGCCTCGGCATCGAACAGGTCCAGCACGCGCAGTGCCAGCGCACGCGGCGAGGTTTCGTCCTCTTCCTGCGCGGCCAGCACCGGGCCCACGCAGGCCGGGCAACCGGCCTTGCAGTCGCAGCGCTGCACCAGTTCGCGCGCGCGCTGCACCAGTTCGGCCTGGCGCTGCCACAGCGGCTCGCTGAGGCCAACGCCACCGGGGAAGTTGTCATACAGATAGACGGTGGGCACGAACTCCTGCAGCAGCTCGACGATGCCAGGATCACCCTCGCCGCTGCGCAGCTGGCCACGGCCGGTCTGGTCGGCGATCGCGAACCAGGAACCGTCGCCGTTGCCGACCGACTTCTGCAGGTCGCGCGCATCGGCCATCACCGCCACGGTGGCGACGATGTGCAGTGCGTAGGCGGCACCGAGGAAGCCATCCAGCGCATCCTGCTTGCTGGCGAACGCGCGCAGCAGCAGCGCCTGCGGCAGCTGCCACCACACCGCGGTGGTATGCAGTTCCTGGTCGGGCAGGTTCACCGGGCCGTAGCCGATGTTCTCGTGCGTGTAGTAGCGGATCTTCTTGTAGCCGGCCACGCGGCGCACCACGTGCACTTCGCCATGGTGCGAATCGCCACGGCCGGCCACGCCGCCATCGAAACGGTCCAGCACCTTGAGCTTGGTGAAGTCGATGCTGTCGGTGTAGTAGTCCACGTGGGTTCGCGTGACGTAGGCCTTGCGGCCTTCCCAGTCCAGCGTTTCCACCTGGTAGGGAGTCGACTGCACCATGTGGATCGCGCCTTCGTACAAGGTGAGCGCGGCCGCGGAATAGTCGACCTCGGCGATGATCTGCTGGCGGCCATCGCTGCGGTCGACCACTACGAAGTTGCCATCGGCCACCGCACGCAGGCTGACCGCGTTGGCCGGATAGCTGTCGGCGATCCATTCCCAGCGCTCGCCTTCGCGGTGGATGACTTCGGTTTCGGCCAGCGCTTCCAGGAACACTTCCGGATCGATCGGGCCGAAGCCATCGCCGACCCGGAACGGCAGTTCGAAGGCCGCACAGCGGATGTGGTCGAACAGGATCAGCGGCTGGTCCGGGGCGATGCGCGCGTGTTCGGGCGAGGCCTCGGCGAAGAAATCCGGATGCCGCACCACGTACTGGTCCAGCGGTTGCGAGCTGGCCACCATCACGCCCAGCGCGGGCTGCTGGCGGCGACCGGCGCGGCCGAAGCGCTGCCAGGTGGCGGCCACGCTGCCGGGGTAGCCATTGAGGATGACCACGTCGAGGCTGCCGATATCCACGCCCAGCTCCAGCGCCGAGGTGCTGACGATGCCGTCGATGTTGCCCGCACGCATCGCACGCTCGGTCTCGCGACGTTCGGTGGGCAGGTAGCCACCGCGGTAGGCGCGGATGCGCGGCGGCTTGCGCGGGTCATGGTCGAAGATGTCCTTCAGGTACTTGGTCAGCACTTCCACCATCAGCCGCGTCTGCGCGAACACCAGGGTCTTCAGCCCGGATTTGATCGCGATGCGGGCGATGCGGTTGCTCTGCGAACGCGCCGAGGCGCGCAGGCCCAGGTCTGGATTGATCACCGGCGGGTTCCACAGCAGCACCTGCTTGGGACCGCTGGGCGCGCCGGATTCGGTGATGGCGCTGACCGGTGCCTCGATCAGCGCTTCGGCATGCGCCTGCGGGTTGCCGATGGTGGCCGAGCACAGGATGAACTGCGGTTGCACGCCATAGAACGCGCAGATGCGCTTGAGCCGGCGCAGCACGTTGGTGACGTGGCTGCCGAACACGCCGCGGTAGGTGTGCACCTCGTCGATGACGATGTAGCGCAGGTTCTCGAAGAACTGCGCCCACTTGGTGTGGTGGGGCAGGATGGCCTGGTGCAGCATGTCCGGGTTGGACACCACGATGTCGCCGTGCAGGCGGATGGCCTGGCGCGCATCGCCGGGCGTGTCGCCATCGAAGGTGAAGGCCTTCACGCCGAGGTCGCCGGCGCGGTTGAGTTCGAGCAGCTCGGCCACCTGGTCCTGGGCCAGCGCCTTGGTCGGGAACAGGTACAGCGCCTTGGCCTTGTCCTGCATGGCCGCGCTGACCACCGGCAGGGTGTAGCACAGCGACTTGCCGCTGGCGGTGGGGGTGACGATGGCTACGTGTTCGCCGCGCTGGCTGGCCTCCCACGCTTCGGCCTGGTGGCTGTAGAGCTGCTCGATGCCGCGTGCCTTCAGGGCGGCGGCAAGGGCCGGCGGCACCGCATCGGGGATGGGCGCGTAGCGGCCCTCGCGGCCGGGAATGGCGAAGCTGCCGGTGATGCGGTCGTGGTAGCGGCGCTGCAGTCGCGCACTGAGCAGGGCGCCATCGCGTGCGGGCAGGCCGTCGCGGGTGGCGAGCTTCTGCTCGGCGTCGGCCGTGCGCTTGGCGAGTTCGTAGGCCATGGATGAGGGAGCCGGGACGGTTTGCGAGGGGTCACATGGCACCACAGATGGGTCTCAGGGTGTGAGACCGCGTGCCGGGATGCAGTGAACCATTCAGTGCCCGGGGGCGGGGCGCTGCGCGATGTCGGCGGTCCGTGCAGCGTTGCGGCGGAGGGACTGGCGGATGGCCAGGATGCATCGCAGCGCATGCCACGCTGCCAGCACCGCCGCAACCGGCAGCCATCGCAGATCGCCCAGCCAGCCGGCAAGCAACAGCAACAGCAGCAGGCCCAGCCAAGTCAGCTGCCAGAACCCGCCACTGGATGGAAAGCGCTGCCGATCGCGGGCCAGGCACCAGCCCGGCCCTGCGCCCAGCACCGCGCCATCATCGACGCGGACCTCCAGCCGCATCGACCGCCGCTGGGCAAACGCGCGGGCGTCAGCCCATTCCCACGGGAGCTGCACGCGCCGGTCGGCGCCCAGCAGCCACACCGGCCCGACATCGGGACGCTTCCGGTACGCCTGCAGCTGCCCCTGCAGCTGCAGCACGCGCTGGGCGGTTGCCGGACCGCGGCGTCGTGGCCACGCCAGCCACGCTGCACCTGCGGCAATCACCAGCATGAGCAACGCTGGAACGCCGGACACGTCCACGGCTGCGCACAGTGCCAGAGCGGTGATCGGCAGTGCGGCGGGCCGCAACCCGGGGCCGCGACGCATCGCGACTTCGGCGGGTGTTTCCCGCCGCTCGCCGCGGATGCGCGCGGCGGCGGGACGGCGGAGGGATGCCACATCGAAACCGTTGAGGCGCACGACGACGGCCCAGTGCCTGGCCATCACTACCTCGGCGTCATTGTGGTCGGCGAGGTGCGGCCAGGCCTGGCGGGGCATCAGCACGGGAATGCCGGCCAGCTGACCGTCGCAGACCGGGTAGTTGGCGCTGCGTGCGCCTGCGGTGAACTCGCCGGTCAGCACGTGTACCTGGTCGTCGTGGAGGCAGCCGCTCAACACGCGCAGCGTCGCCAACGCGGCGCGTTCCCGATCATCCAGCATGCGCAGCGCGCGGCTCCGCCGCAGCACGTTCATTCTGTCGCGGACGCGCGACGTCCACTCAAGCAGGGCCGTCGTGACCATCGCCACCAGCAAGGCCATCCCGACCAGCAATGCCACGCGCGGCATCAGCCGCAGCGCGCCTGTGGCGGAAGCAATGTCGGAACGTATGCCATGGTGCTCGCGTGCGTGGGAAACCCGGCAGCGTGGCGGCCTGGTGCACCGAGGGGAATGACGATTGTTGCAAATCGCAGGTTGCGTGCCGCACGACGCAAGATCGGATGCACCCTGAACGTTCACGCCGCGCCCAACGAAATCTGAAGCCGTGATGCGTATCCTCGGGGATTGGACGCACCAGACAGGGCGATGGCTGTGGCACGACGGGAACTGCAGGGAGCACTTCTGGCCGGCATGATGCTGGCCGCCACTGCGCACGCGCAGCAGGTTGAGCCCGTGATCGACCCGCCCGCCGCGAGCGAGGTGCCGGCCGCCGATGCTGCCGACGCCGCCGCGCCACCGCAGGGCGATGTCACCACCCTGGGTGAGGTGCGCGCGATCAAGCCCGAGGATGAGGCGCTTGATCTGTACCGCTTCAAGAACCCGGTGAAGTTCGGCGACAACCGTTTCAGCCGCGACTGGAGCGAGCCGCCATCGCCCGAGCAGGTGAGCATGGGGGGTGGCTACATCATGATGGGCGTGGTGAAGGGCGTACTGGCGGCGGGCCGCGGTCTGAACAAGCTCACCGGTGGCCCCGACCAGATCCAGGCCGCCATCGCACGGCCGCCGCCGGAGCTGACGCCCGAACAGCGACGCCGGGCACAACAGTTCTGCGAGCAGCAGGACGGCTGCGATCCCTCGGTCGGGAAGTAGGCGCGGCACCGCGCATCATGCCGGCCAGCAGGCGCGCGGTGCCGGGCGCTGCTTGAGGTCCTCGGCGAAGGCGGCGGACCGCGAGAGTGCCCGGGTCACGGCGCGGACCAGGAAGATGCCCTGGACCAAGGCCAGCACCGATGCGCCGATCAGCCAGATGCAATAGGCCATCCCCGCGATGGCGCCATGGGCAGGGCGTGTGCGGTCCACCTCCAGCCACAGCGTCCGACCATCCGTGCTGTGGGACTGCACGGTACCGGACCAGGCGCTCCGCTGCGCGTGAGTGGCGGCATCGCGCATTCTGTTCCACGCCGCGCCGGCATCGCCATACGCGAATGCTGCGGTGTCCGATTCCCGATTGGCCTCGGCATCGATCAGCACGACGCCACCGTTCTGTGCGGCCAGAAGCGCGGGCGTGGATGCAGCCCATGCAGCAAGAACAGGTGCATGCGCGGCCTCTTCCAGGGCGTCCTTGATGTTCATGATTGTCCAACGGGGAAGTACTGCGCTGTCGTCCGGGGAGAGCCCCGCAAGCTGTGCGCGAAGATCGTCGCAGCCGCGTAGACCCTCTGTGCAGGCAGCGTCCAGTTCGCGGCGCAGCGCATCCAGCCCCGACACCCGCTGGTAAGCAGGGAAGATGCCGTCGGCGGGCTCCCAATGGACGCGCAGGGTGTCCCCGGCGCCCAGGCGCAGGACGGACTCGGCAATGGCCAGCGGAGGAATCTCGAGCGGAGCGCCACCCCAGCGAAGCCGGCTGCAGTCGGGCACTGCCAGTACATGTCCTGCATGCTGTCGGGTGACCAGTTCGCAGGTGGCGTCGACCGTGATGTGCACCCCATCGCCGGGTGCGGGAGGATGCCCCAGCAGCGTTCCGGGCTGCGTATCCGTCCGCAGCGTGGCAGGTCCGAGCAACTCAGCGGCACGCGCTGCCTCGATGCGCGGACCGTCGCCCGACCAGAGCATCAGCAGCAGTGACAGCACCGCCACCAGGAACATCAGCAGGTGCCGGGCGACCGGCACCGGTGGAAACCGCCTCTCGTCGGCACTCAGTGACCAGTCCGGGCCCAACGACAACAGGCGCCGGTCGTGCGGGCGGACCTCGGCCTCCAGCCAGCGCCCCGGGGTGATGGCGCCGGACGCCATCCAGGCCGGGTCGATGACCAGCCGCTGGTCGTTGCCCAGCAGCATCACCGTGTGGCTGAAGGTACTCTCGTGCGGATCGGCGAACTGCAGCTCGCTGAGCCGACCTCGCACGCGTACCACGGGCTGCAGCACCTTCGTTCCCACGTGCCGGCGCAGGTACAGCCCGAACGCAGTAGACGCCAGTACCAGCCCCACTGCCACGGCCATCCAGCTCCATTGGCCCAGGCCCAGCTGTGGCAGTGCGCCGCAGATGCCGGCCGCCAGCGCCAGCCCAGTGGGCCACCATGGAATGGCCGGCCGTCGGCGCTGTGTCCGCTCATCTGCGGTCTCGTGGCGTTGGCTGATCTGTGCCGCTGCCGTGCGCAGCGTACGCGTGCCGGCCGTCGCGATATCGAACCCCCCCATGCGGACGATGACCACAAAGTGGCGACCGAGTACCACTTCGGCACGGTTGTGGGTACCGATGTGCTCCAGCGCGTTGAAGGGCAGCAGCACCTTGACTCCGCCGAGGCTGCGCCAGGCTGAGTTGGCGCCTCCCCGCATCCATAGGCGATGCTCGACGCAGGGCCCCTCAATAATGCGTACGCCGCAATCACGGCCCAGATCCAGTACGCTGCGAAATGGCTGCAGTGCGGCGTCCTCGTCTTCGCTGAGCAGACGCACCGGCGCTTGTTCTGCGAGTGACTTGAACGGCCGGCGTGCTTCCCAGCGGGCCAGGTAATCAAGCAGTACGGGAAGTGCGGCAAGCAGGGCGAGAAGTACACCAACAAGTTTCATGTGCGCAGGCGGTGATGCGGTGCTGGACGGCGACTGGACAGTCTGCGCGGCAGCGACAGGCCGGGAAATGCAATTTGTTGCAGAAGGTGGTGCCAGTGACATGCAGGAGCGTACGATTCTGTCGTCCCCCCTCCTGGTTGCTGCCGTGGTGTCGAAAATCCTCCTGCTTGCCCTGCTCCTGCCGGTGTCCGCGCTGGCCAGCGATCTGGCCGATGACGGCTCCTGCCGCAACGGCGCCTTCCCTTCCGCGCAATCGGATTTCGCACTGGCCAAGGTGGTCGGCACGCAGCGCCTGTATCTGCTGGGTGACATGGACGGCTGCCCAGCGAAGGGCGAGCCCGCATGCCGCCAGCGCAGCTACGTGGTGAGCGGCGATACCCTGGTAACCGGTCGTGACCTGGGGCCGTACCGCTGTGCATTCTTCCCCAACAAGGTGGGCGGCAGTGCCGGTTGGGTCGAGCGCAGCAAGCTGCAGCCGGTGGCGCGGGTGACGCCGACGCTGCAGGGCTGGGCCGGTGACTGGAAGGATGGCGACAACGGGTTGAGTATCCGCGTGCGTGGCAACCAGCTGCAGGTCGAGGGCGATGCCTACTGGCCCTCGGCCAACCCGTCGCTGGAAGAGCGGCCGGGCGGTCCGCACATCGGTGCGGTGAACGCCTCGGCCACGCCGCGCGGCAGCCAGGTGGATTTCATCGAGGACAGCTGCACGGTACACGCGCAGTTGCTGGGCGACGTGCTGGTGGTGTCGGACAACAGCGAGTGCGGTGGCATGAACGTGCGGTTCAACGGGGTGTACCGGCGCACCGGTGCGCGCTGAGGGATGGGGTCAGAGCCCTTTCGCAGGCGAAAGGGATCCGACCCCGGTGATCCGCGCGGGGCAGTAGATCCACGCCATGCGTGGATGCTTCATGGATGGGGTCAGAGCCCTTTCGCGAGCGAAAGGGATCCGACCCCGCGCTCAGCGCCGCCGTTCAAGCCACCACAACAGTGATGCGCACAGCACGAACGCCAGCCACCAAGGCCAGCGCGTACCAGGCACCGGTTGCATCGCTGCGGC
Organism: Stenotrophomonas sp.; assembly: GCF_032056425.1. Lineage (GTDB taxonomy): Bacteria > Pseudomonadota > Gammaproteobacteria > Xanthomonadales > Xanthomonadaceae > Stenotrophomonas. Next base: position 20,912 of record NZ_DAMBCN010000002.1, on the reverse strand, counting down.
ACTCGCAGGCGTAGCCGCTGCCAATGCCTGCGTCGTTGCGTCGATCATCGCGTGGCGGTGCAGAGGTGCGGTCTCTTTCGCATCGAACACGTAGCGCCAGACGGTGGTGTCGCCATGCTGCAGCCGCTGCCAGCCAGCGGCCTGCGGCCACCAGCCGGCGCAGCGCATCGAGGAGGTCGTGGCATCGATCACCAGCGGCACGCTTCTGCCTTTCGCGTCGAATGACTGCAGCGGCGCCTGCACGCCACACAGCGCGACACGCTCGCCCAGCCAGGCCTGCGCCTGCGGTGACCACAGCGTGTCCGTGCCGGCCTGCGCGCGTGCCAGCGTACCGACCACACCGCTCCACAGTTCGCCGTGGCGATCATCGCGGCCGGCCAGCACCCATCGCCAGCTGTCGGTGACCGGCAGCAGACCGATGCGGCCCTTGCCGACGCTGCGCCAGCCACCGAGGGCCTGGCCTGCGGTGTCGTGCAGCAGGGCGCTGCCGTCATTGACCTGCAGCGCCAGCGCCTCCAGCGAGGGCAGGGAGGCGCTGTGCGAGCTGCGGTCCGCCGCTTCGCCATCGGCGGTGGGCAGGGTGGCCGAGTCCAGCGGGCCGCGCCGTGCCGCGAGCATCGCGCTCTCGCCGTCGCCAGGCAGTTCGATGGCATGGCTGCTGCCATCGCCCTGCAGCGGCAGGCCGAGATCACGCAGGCGCTGCCGCGCGCTGGCCGATGGAGCGCCCGCGCTGCGCACGAGCACGCCGAGGCCATCGCGCAGTGCCTGGCGCACCGCTGCCAGTTGCCCCGCGCTCAACGCCGCCACACTGCGTTCGTCCAGCACCAGCACGTCGCTGCGCGCCAGTGCGGCCGCATCCAGCGCAACCGCGCCATCGCCCACGCTGAGCCCGGCGCCGGTGTCGGCCTGCACCTGCACGCGCAGGCCGGCGTCAGTGGCCCAGCGCCGCAGGTACTTCAGTTCCGGCCCGGGCGCGCTGGCACGCACCAGCAAGCGCAGCGGTGCGGCCGGCAGGGTCTGCTGCGGCACCGGGACGCTGTCCACCACATGGCCGTCGGCATCGAGCAGGCGCAGCTGGAACACGCTGCGGCCCGGTGCGCGGGCGATGCCGCTGAGCTGCACGCGGCCATCGGCGGCCACGTCCACGCGATCAACCACGGTGTCGGCCGGGTCCAGCAGTTCGGCGCGGCCCGCGGTGACACCGTGTGTCTGCGCACGCACCTCGAAGCGCGCACCGGGTGCGGCGTCAGCCGGTGGCTGCAGCGCGATCCAGCCACGCGGCGCGGGCGACGACTGCCAGCGCAGGTTCGCCGGCAACTCGGCGTCGCGGTCACGCGCGGCCAGGCCGGCGCCGACCAGGGTCAACGTGGAGGCCGGGTGCTGGCGCAGCGCCGTGGTCAGATCAGGCACGCGCTGGCCGCCTGGCACATCCGCCGCCTCTGGCAACAGCAGCAGCGGGCCTTCGCTGGCCGGCAACGCACCGGCCGTGGCCGCATCGGCAGTGAGCACGACCAGGCCGCCCGCAGGCAGCTGCTGGCTGGGTGGCAGCAGGTAGAAGTACAGCAGCACGGCGGCGATGGCCTGCAGCGCCAGCCGTGCCGCGCGCCGGCCGCGATGGGCGGTCGGCGCACGCAGTTGCACGACGCTGGCGAGGATGACGATGACCGCCAGGGCCACGGCCAGCCACAGGTTCAGTGCAGTGGCATTCATGGTTGCCCCTCCAGCGCATCGAGGTAACGCTGGCCCATCGCATCGGTGGCCGTGCGCCGCATCACCTGCGGCAACGGACGTTGCAGGGCGCGCCACAGCTGTGCGCGCAGGCGCTGGCGGCAGTCGCTGCAGTCCGGTTCGATGCGTAGCTGCTCAATGGCGGCGGCCAGATCGAGGGCGTCGGGCAGGAAGGCGGCGTTGCGCTGCTGCCACGTGGCCAAAGCGTCCAGGTCAGGCCTGCCATCACCGTCGCCCAGCCGCTGCCAGGCTTCGACGATGGCCGGGTCCGGCGGCGTGCGTGCGGCCAGCGGCAGCTCGCGGCTGGCCAGTCCGGCGCGGTCGCCGCCCAGGCGTCGGCCCTCGTCGATCGGCGGCAGTTCCGGGCCGACGCGGGCCAGGTAGATGCGCTCGGCCTGCTGTACCTGCTTGATGAAGGCCAGCGCCTTGTAGGCGAACGGCAGCGCCTGCTGCGGGCGGCCCTGGCGCAGCTCACCCTCGGACGACCACATCTGGTCCAGCGCGGCCTTCAGCGTGGCGCGGGTCTGTGGGTCGAGCAGGGTGGCGGCCTCGGCGTGGTCGTGGGTGTGGCCGTACTCGGACAGCACATCGGTGGCGCTGCCGAACACCGGTGGCATGTCGGCGCCGGCGGCGGTACCGCCGTGATCATGATCGTGGTCATCATGCGCGCCTGCCTGCGCACGTCCGTGGTCGTCGTCGTGATCGTGCGTGTCCGCCGTGGGTGCATCGCTGGTGGGCAGGTCGCTGGTCGGCGGCGGCTTCGCTCCACCTTCGCTTTCCTCGCCGAGGAACTGGCCGTAGCGCAGGCGCAGGATGCGCTGGTCGACGCCGATGGCATCGCTGCGCTTGATGAAGTCATCGGCGGCCAGGCTGCGGCGTTGGCGGATCAGCGCTTCGGCGTCGATGATGATCTGCCGCTGGCTGCGGAAATACGCCGGCAGGGTCTTCTTGATGCGGCCTTCCAGTTCGGCACCGAGCGCGACTTCAGTGGTGGGGAGGCGCAGGATCACGCTGTTGCTGCGCCCGGTCTGCGCGCTGGGGGCATGGTTGTCGCGTACTTCCAGCTGGGCGATCACATCGTTGCCGGGCTGCGCGCCAAGTGCCGCCAGATCGAGCGTGTGGGCGAAGCGTCGCGCGGTGGGTTCGCCGCTGCCGGTGAGGGTGACGCTGCGCTGGACGAAGGTGATGTTCTCGCCGCTGCCCTGGGTGGTGGTGATCGACAGCGTTGCCTGCGCGGCCACGCCGTAGTCATCGCTGGCCTCGAAGCGCAGCGCCCACTGCCGCTGTCCCGGCGTGCCCAGCACCAGGCTCGCGGCCGGTTCCAGCACGCGCACGCTGGGTGCGCGGTCGGCCACCACATCCAGCCGGTACAGGCGGGTGCTGGCCAGGGCGGGCTCGCTGACCACGCGGTACAGCACCGGCGCGCGGGCTACGTCCTGCGCCTGCCATTGGCCACTGTGTTCGCGCAGCGGCAGCCGTCGCCCGTCGTGGAACTGCAGCCATGCCTTGCTGGGCGTGCGGTCAAAACGCAGCGACCACGACAGCCGGCTGCCGGCGGCCACCTTGGCGTCCAGTGCGTTCTGGGTGAGCGTGGCCTGGCCTGTGTATGCCGGTGCATCGATCTGCAGGCGGCTGGACTGCAGCTGCAGCGGACCGACCGCCGCCGTGGGCGCCGTTGCCGTGGCAGCTATGCCTGCGGCGACGCCCGCGCCGCGTGGCCAGCCCAGCGCGAGCAGGGCGATGGCCAGACCGCCGATCCAGCACAGCGCCAGTGCGGCGCGCGGCCATCGCGGGCGCAGGTCCGGCATCGTGCGTTCCAGCGTGGCCAGCACATGCGCGCGCTGGCGCTGCTGCAACGGGTTGAGGCGGGCGACATCGGCGAACAGCAGATCGGCGCTGTCCTCGCTGCGGCCGCTGCCATCGAGCTGGCGCTGCAGCCAGCGCCGGTCCAACTGCCTTGCCCGCGCGACAGCCACGCCGGCGCAGGCAAGCAGGGCCAGCGTGCCGACCACGCAGGCGGCATCGAAGCCGGCCAGGCGCAGGGTCAGCGCGGTGGCGGCCAGCGCCCACGGCAGGCCAAGCAGCACGGTGATGCCGGCGCGGCGGCGACGTGCGCGCTGCCAGCTGCGCTGCAAGGCGTTCATGCCGGCCTCCGCGCTGCGCGGCTGGCCATCCCGCGTTCCAGCGCGAACAGCAGCACGATGGCCAGCAGCAGCCACGGTGTCAGCTCGCGTGGCGCGGCGACGGTCACGGGCAGCATCGCCTGCTGCGGCGCCTGATCCCGCGCATCGCCCAGGCGCGGTGCCGCTGGCGGTTGCAGGGCCAGCAGCAGGGCCTGCGGCAAGCGGGCATCACGCAGCGCGCCGTTGTGGGTGGCGTTCCATTCGCCAGGCAGTGACAGCAGGCGGCCCTGGCCGACGCGCTGCTGCCACAGCAGCGGTGCGCCTTCGGCACTGCGCAGCACCACACGGGCGGCAGTATCAGGCTTGGCCGCCGTCATCACGCTGCCACCGTCGCGCAGCCAGGCCTGCCATGCGGCCGGCAGTGCATCGCTACGGCCCCACACCCCAATCTCGCCGCGTGCGGGGAGCGCGTCGGCAGGCAGGTCGGCGGCGGCGGGCTGGGCGCTCCACGCACGCTGCAGGGCGCCGATCCAGTGCCGCGCGCTGGCCGGTGCCTCGGCCTGCACGCGCAGGCGTGGCGGGGCCACTGTGGCCTGCGCGCTGGCGAGGGTCATCGCATGCGCCTGCCACTGCACAGGACGCGACAGCTGCAGGCGTGCGCCATCGAGGCCAGGCAGCGGGTCGGGCACATGCACGGTCAGCGCGGTGCCGGCGGGCAGCTGCGCATCAAGTTCGCGCAGCAGGCTCGCAAGCGGTGCAGATGTCGTGGGTGCGGGTTGCTCGACGGTCGGGAAGCCGGGCGCCAGCCAGTGCCAGTTGCCCTTTTCGCCGGTTCCGCGCAGTGCGCGGGCGTCCAGTCCGGGCGCGACCACGGTCCACGCGCTGGGCGGTGCTGCGCTGCCGGTCAGCGCTGGGCGCGCCAGCAGCAGCGCCAGTGCGGCCAGCAGCAGCAGGCGCACCAGCAGTAGTGGCCAATCATCGAAGCGGATGCGCTGGCGTGGGCGGATCTGTGCGCGCAGCCAGCGCAGTGCGGCGAAATCCAGCGGCGTGTATGGATGGCGCCGGGCCAGGTGGATCAGAAGTGGCAGCAGCCACGCGGCCAGTGCGGCCAGGCCCAGTGGGAACAGCAGGTTCATGCGCCGCCCCCGCGGCCGAACAGCGCCTGCAACGGTTGGTCCAGCGGCTGGTCGAGCCAACCGGTGGCGCTGGCGATGCCGCTGGCCTGCAGGCGTGCCTGCAGCGCGCTGTGTGCGGCGGCGAAGCGCTGCAGGTAGTCGGCGCGGATCGCGGCACCATCGCCCAGCAGTTCCTCGCCGGTCTCCGGATCGCGGAAGCGATGCCCCGCATCGAACGGAAAATCGCGCTCGTCGGCGGTCAGTACCTGCAGCAGCATCACCTCGCGGCGCGCGCTGGCCAGGTGTTCCAGCAGCACGATGCCGGCTTCATCGAAGCCATCGCCGAGGGCCAGCAGCAGATCGCCCGGGCGCACGCGTTCCCACAGCGGGCGCAGGCGGTCGGCGGCTGGCCAGCCACCGCGCGCCTGCAGAGCATGCAGCTGCAGGTGTACGCGGTCACGCTGGCGCGCGCCGTTGCCGGCCGGTACCAGCTGCATGCCATCGCCGTTGATCGCCAGCAGGCCGAAACGATCGCCCTGCTGCAGGGCCAGTTCGACGACGCAGGCGGCCAGCCCGCGCATGTGGTCCAAGCGCGTGCGCTGCGGCGCGGCGCGGTCGGCCTGGCTGGCCGAGGCGGTGGCATCGAGCAGCAGCCAGATGGTGATCGGGCTTTCGCGCTCGGATTCGCGCACGAAGAAGCGGTCCGAGCGCGCGTACAGCTTCCAGTCGATCTGGCGCAGTTCGTCGCCGGGCTCGTAGGCGCGGTACTGGGCGAATTCCAGGCCGGCACCGCGGCTGCGGCTGGCGTGCTGGCCGATGCCGCTGGCGCCACTGGCCAGGCGCGGCCGCAGGCGCAGCGTGCGCAGGCGCGCACGCAGTTCCGGTGGCAGGGTCAGCGGTGTACCGGTGCTCACGCGTGCTTCAACCCGGGAAGGGCACGGTCTGCAGCAGCGCCGCGACCACGTCGTCGGCGCGCTTCTGTTCGGCTTCGGCGGCGAAGGACAGCAGCAGGCGATGGCGCATCACCGGCGCGGCCAGCGCCTGCACATCCTCGCGGGTCGCGGCGAAGCGGCCCTGCAGCAGTGCGCGCGCCTTGGCGGCCAGCACCAGCGACTGCCCGGCACGCGGGCCGGCGCCCCACTTCACCCACTGGTTGATGGCGGTCGGTGCGTCTTCGCCAGGGCGGCTGGCGCGCACCAAGCGGGTGATCCAGGCCAGCACATCGGGGCTGACATGCACCTGGCGCACCGCAGCCTGCAGGGCGATCACCGCTTCGGCGTCCATCACCTTCGGCACCGCTTCAGTGGCACCGCCGGTGGTCTGTTCGATGATGCGGCGCTCTTCGTCTTCGCTGGGGTAGTCCACCAGCACGTGCAGCAGGAAGCGGTCCAGCTGTGCTTCGGGCAGCGGGTAGGTGCCGGCCTGCTCGATCGGGTTCTGCGTGGCCAGCACGAAGAACGGCGCGGGCAGCGCATAGGTCGTTCCCGCGTAACTGACCGTGCGTTCCTGCATGGCTTCCAGCAGCGCGGCCTGGGTCTTGGGCGGGGTGCGGTTGAGCTCGTCGGCCAGCAGCAGATTCGTGAAGACTGGGCCCTGCTGGAAGCGGAAATGACGATGGCCGGTGCCGTGGTCTTCTTCCAGCAGCTCGGTGCCGAGGATGTCGCTGGGCATCAGGTCGGGGGTGAACTGCACGCGCCGGAACTGCAGCTCCAGTGCCTGCCCCAGCGAACGCACCAGCAGGGTCTTGCCCAGGCCGGGCGCACCTTCCAGCAGGCAGTGGCCACCGGCCAGCAGGCCGATCAGCAGCTGCTCGACCACCGTGTGCTGGCCGACCACGGCGCGGGCCAGGGCGCTGCGCAGCCCATCCAGGCGCGGCAGCAGGGAATCGAGATCGAGGGAGGTCATGGCGGTGGTCCGTTCAGTTGTTCAGCGCGTACATCACGATGTTGACGCCGAAGCGGGTGTTGTCTTCGGCCAGGAAGCGCTTGTTGCGCCAGTCGTAGTCCCACTCGCAGCCGTAATCCTTGTTGCTGTAGAGCAGGCCCAGGCGGCCATCGACCTCGATGCCCTTCAGGTAGTCATGCACCAGGTCGTCGCCCCAGCCGTTCAGTTCGAAACTGGTCGCGGGCGGGCCTTCGGGAAAGCGGAAGAAACTGCGGTACAGGGCGTGGCTGTTGGGAAGCTTCTGCAGTGCTTTCGGCCCGAACAGGCGACCCATCTGCGCCTCGAACGAGGTGGCGAACAGGCCGTCGATGTCATGGTTGCAGTCATCGACGAAGACGAAGCCGCCGTTGCGCACGTAGCGCACGAAGTTCTGCCGCTCGGCGGCGTTGAACTCGACCAGCGTGTGCCCGGCCAGGTAGCAGAAGGGGGCTTCCAGCATGCGCGGATCGGCCAGGGCCACCACGTGTTCCTGGGGGTCCACGCGCAGCGAGGTGTAGTCGATCAGCGAGGTGATGAGGTTGGACGGCATGCGCGCGTCCACGTCCCAATCGCCGGAGTCGTACTGCAGGCGGGTGAACCAGAAGTCGTAGCGCGAACTGCGCGGGCCTGCCTGCGCGAAGGCCGGCAGCGCCGCCGCCGAAGCGGCAGCGGCCAACCAGCGCAGGCAGGCCCGCCGATCCATCAGACCGCGTCGGACAGCGAGGTGAAGGTGAAATCGCGCAGCTTCATCGGCGGGATCATCATCACGTAGCTGGATTCATCACCGGCCACGCGCACCGGCTTGCCCAGCTCTTCGATGTTGTTGAGCATGATCACCGGCGATTCGTTGAAGCGGAAGTTCTTCACCGGGTGCTTGATCTGGCCGTTCTCGATGTAGAAGGTGCCGTCGCGGGTCAGGCCGGTCAGCAGCACGGTCTGCGGATCGACCATGCGGATGTACCAGGTGCGGGTGACCAGGATGCCCTTCTGGGTGCCGCGCACCAGATCGGCGGTGCTCTTGTCGCCACCGCTCATCAGCAGGTTGCCCGGCGTGGCCTTGGCGGTCTTGCCCTGCTTCTGTGCCCAGAAGCGCGAGTAGTCCAGGTTGGCCACCTTGCCGTTCTCGATGATGGCCATGCGCTCGCGCGGCATGCCTTCGCCATCCCACGGCAGCACCGGCGCTTCCGGGTGCCACGGGTCGGCGTACATGCTCACGCGCGGGTCGTACACCTGCTCGCCCAGCTTGTTGCCGCCGCCCTTCCTGGACAGGAAGCTGCGGCCTTCGTCGGCCGAGCGGGCGCTGAAGAAATTCATCATGAAGCTGATCAGGCCCGCAGCGGCGGCTGGTTCCAGGATGACCGTGTACTTGCCCGGTTCCAGCGCCTTGGCCTCGGCCGATTCGGTGGCCTTGCGCATGGCGATGCGGATGTCCTGCTCGGCCTTGAAGTCGGCGGCGTCCTTCAGGTTGCGGCCGACCCAGCCCGAACCGCGGCCGTCTTCAGTGCGCACGGTGCAGGTGTAGTCGAAGCTGGTGGTGCGCTGGTAGCCGAAGTTGCCATTGCTGTTGGCGGTGGCATAGAAGCCCTGGCCATCTTCCAGGAAGCCGGCGGCGATCAGGCCGTTGCCGCGGCACGGGGCGATCGAATCGGCCGCGACCTTGGCCCGGAATGCCGGGTCGATGGCTGCGGTGGATTCGCTGAAGGTCGGGCTGGGGCGATAGCTCTGCTTGCCGATGGCGGGCATGAATTCCGGGTTTTCCGGGGCCAGGCGGGCCAGGTCTTCGGCGCGGCGCACCACCCGTTCCAGCGCGGCATCGTCGAACTCGTTGATCGAAGCGGTGCCCACGCGCTTGCCGAAGGCCACGGTGACGGCCAGTTCGGTGTTGTCGACAATGCCGCTGGTGGACACGTTGTTCAGTGCGAAACGGATGTTGCCGTTGAGCGAACCAACCAGTACGGCGCTGCACTCATCGGCCTTGGACAGGGCGATGACCTTGTCGAGGATGGCCTTGGCCTGGGCTTCGGTGAAGATACTCATGGTGTAAGGGCTCCTGACCGGTCAGCCGAGGCTGCGTGCGGTGTTGATGACGTTGATGCCGTTGAAGCGCGCGGTGGACGACCCGTGCGAGACCGCCGAAACCTGGCCGGGCTGGCCCTTGCCGTCGAAGAACGAACCGCCCAGACGGTAGTCGCGTTCGTCGGCCACGGCGGTGCAGGCGTTCCAGAACTCCGGCGTGCGGATCTGGTACGCCACGTCTTCCAGCATGCGGGTGATCTGCCCGTTCTTGATCTCGTAGAACAGCTGGCCACCGAACTGCGCGTTGTAGCGCTGCTGGTCGATGGAGAACGAGCCGTCGCCGATGATGTAGATGCCGTTCTCGACGTCCTTGATCATGTCCGGAACGCTGAGCGGGGTCTTGCCCGGCGCCATCGACACGTTGGCCATGCGCTGGAACTGCACGCTGGACCAGGAATCGGCGTAGCAGCAGCCATCGGACTCGGTTTTGCCGAGGATGTGGGCCTGGTCGCGGATGGTCTGGTAGTCCACCAGCTTGCCGTTGCTGATCAGGTCCCAGCGCTTGCACTTCACGCCTTCATCGTCGTACGCCACGGCGCCGAGGCTGCCCGGCTGGGTCTTGTCGGCGAAGATGTTCACCTGCTCGCTGCCGTACTGGAAGTGCTGTTCGCGCTTGTCCAGGGTGGCGAAGCTGGTGCCGGCGTAGTTGGCTTCGTAGCCAAGTACGCGGTCGAGTTCGAGCGGATGGCCGATCGACTCGTGGATGGTCAGCCAGGTGTGCGACGGATCGAGGATCAGGTCGTACTTGCCGGGCTTCACCGACGGTGCCTTCAGCTTCTCCTGCGCCTGCCTGGCCGCAGCGATGGCGTCTTCCTTCATGTCGTAGGAGGAGCCGTAGTTCACCACGCCGTTGGGGGTGAGCACCTTGCCGGCGGCGGCGCCGTCCAGATACTCGTAGCCCAGGCCCATCGGCGCGGACAGGCCTTCGCGGGTGCGGAACTTGCCGCTGGCCTTGTCGATGGCGGTGACCGTCATCGGTGCCCAGATGCGGTGCACGTCCTGGTCGATGTAGGAACCATCGGTGGAGGCGAAGTACTTCTGCTCGTTGACCAGGAACAGCATCGAGTTGACGAAGCTGGCACCGGCGCCCATCGCGGCCGCGTTGACGTCCAGCAGCAGGTCGACCTTTTCCTTGATCGGCACGTCCATGGCGTTCTTGCGGATCGGCGTGCGCCAGCTCACTTCACCCACGCCCGGCGCCTTGGCCAGCTGCACCGGCGCGGTCTGCACGCCGGCGTTGGCCTTGGCGATGGCAGCGGCCTGCTGCGCGGCGCGGGCCACGTCGGCGGTACCCAGCGCATTGGTGGCGGCGAAGCCCCAGGCGCCGTTGACGATCACGCGGATGCCCACACCGGTGGACTCGGTGTTCACCACGTTCTGCACCTTGTCCTCGCGGGTGATCACGAACTGCCGCAGGTAGCGGCCGATGCGCACATCGCAGTAGGTGGCGCCGGCGCTGCGGGCGGCCTGCAGTGCGGCATCGGCCAGGCGTTTCTTCAGCCCCAGGTCGAGGCTGGACTGCAGCTGCTCGGCGGCGATCGCCTTGCCGAAGAACGACGGCACGATCAGGCCGCCCGCGGTAAGCCCGGTCAGGGCGAGGAAGTCACGTCTCTGCAAGGCAGCTCTCCACGTCGAAGGATGGGACGACTCAGGCGCCGAGACTGCGCGCGGTGTTGATGATGTTGATGCCGTTGAAGCGGGTGGTGGACGACCCGTGCGAGACCGCCGAAACCTGCGCGGGCTGGCCCTTGCCGTCGAAGAAGGAACCGCCAAGGCGGAAATCGCGTTCATCGCAGATGGCGGTGCAGGCGTTCCAGAATTCCGGTGTGCGGATCTGGTAGGCCGCATCCTCGACCATGCCGGCGATCCTGCCGTCCTTGATCTGGTAGTACAGCTGGCCGCCGAACTGCGCGTTGTAGCGCTGTTGGTCGATGGAATAGGAGCCGCGGCCGTGGATCCAGATGCCGTTCTCCACGTCCTTGATCATGTCGTCCACGCTCAGCGGCGCCTTGCCCGGCGCCAGCGAGACGTTGGCCATGCGCTGGAACTGCACGCTGGACCACGAATCGGCATAGCTGCAGCCATGCGAGGCGTCGCGGCCCAGAATGTGGGCTTCGTCGCGGGTGGCCTGGTAGTCGACCAGCACGCCATCGCGCACCAGGTCCCAGCGCTGGGTCTTCACTCCTTCGTCGTCGTAGCCGACCGCACCGAGGCTGCCCGGCTGGGTCTTGTCGGCGAAGAAGGTGACGAGGTCGCTGCCCCAGCGGAAACCGGCATCGCGCTTGTCCAGGGTGGCGAAGCTGGTGCCGGCGTAGTTGGCCTCGTAGCCCAGCACGCGGTCCAGTTCCAGCGGGTGGCCGACGTTCTCGTGGATGGTCAGGAACAGGTTGGACGGGTCCAGCACCAGGTCGTACTTGCCGGGCTTCACCGAAGGCGCCTTCAGCTTCTCGCGCGCATGTCGGGCGGCGGCGATGGCGTCCTCCACCGGGTCATAGGAATCGCGGTAGGCGGTGATGCCGCCGGGCAGCTGCACCTTGCCGCGCGCATCGCCATCGAGGAACTCGTAGCCCATGCCCATCGGCGAGGACAACCCGGCACGGGTGCGGAACTTGCCGCTGGCCTTGTCGATCGCAGTGGCGGTGAAGGGCAGCCAGATGCGGTGGATGTCCTGGTCGATGAACGAGCCGTCGCTGGAGGCGAAGTACTTCTGCTCGTTGACCAGGAACAGGGTGGAATTGATGAAGTCGGCGCCTGCATCGAGCGCGGCACCGTTGAGCGCCAGCAGCAGCTCGACCTTGTCCTGGATCGGCACTTCCATGGCGTTCTTCCGCACCGGGGTCTGCCAGCGCACCTCACCGACCGCCGGCGCCGGTGCCAGCTGCACCGGACGGGTCTGGATGCTGGCGTTGGCACGGGCGATGGCCGTGGCCTGCTCGACCGCGCCGCGCACGGCCGCCTCGGTCTGCTGGTGGGTGGCGGCAAAGCCCCAAGCGCCGTTGACCAGGACGCGCACGCCCACGCCGGAGGACTCGCGGTTGGTCACGTTGCCGACCTGGTGTTCGCGGGTGACCACCGACTGGTTGAGGTAGCGACCGATGCGCACGTCGCAGTAGCTGGCCTTGGCCGCACGCGCGGCGGCGAGGGCGACCTCGGCCAGGCGCCGGCGCTGGGCGGTGTCCACCGGTGCGAGCAGCTGCTCGGCCGCGATCAGCCGCGAATGCGGCAGCACCAGGCCCGCCAGGCCCAGACCGGAAAAAGCCAGGAACTCACGTCGTTGCACAGCGTCTCTCTCTCACTTCCGTGCGGCTGGCAACGGGCCAGGCCGATCACGTCCACTCCCCGACTTTCGCCAGCGCGGGGCATTGCGGCAAGTGACTGCAGTCATGGGTGGGGCGGGTTTCGGCAGGGCTTGCAGCCCTGCACCTGCTTGGGGCAACGGCAACGTCAACGTCAACGTCAACGTCAACGGCCAGAGCCAGAGCCAGAGCGGCATTCCGTGGGTGGGCGGGGCGGTGTCGGATTGCGGGGACGCCGCAAGTACGTCCTTGTAGGCTTGGCCGCGGCATCCATGCCGCGGACACCCCGCAATCCGACACCACCCCGCCTTCGACAGGTTCACGCGGCTGTGGGTAGGTGTCGACCTTGGTCGACACATCTGTCAGATATCGAAATAAATCTGGGGTCAGATCCCCTTGCGTAGCAACGGATCTGACCCCGTGCCGTTCCGACAGATCGCGGTCAACTGTCGAAGGCGGGGTGGGTCCGGTTGAGGGGGCGTGAGCCGCATGGATGCGGCGACCGAGCTTACATGGACGTACTTGCAGCGTCCCCCTCAACCGGACCCACCCCGCCAACCCAAGGAATGCAGGCTGTTGCTGTTGCTGTTGCATTGAGCAGGTGCAGGGCTGCAAGCCCTGCCCAATAATCCCCCCTCGTGCACAATGGGCCGACTCCGCCTGGACCCCGCCCCGATGTCGAGCAAGCCGTATTCAGAAGCCTGCGAACGCAACCGCGAACCGATCGCGGCCGCGCTCGACCCATGGATGGGCGACCGGCATCGGGTGCTGGAGATCGGCAGCGGCACCGGCCAGCACGCGGCCTTCTTCGCCGAGCGCTGGCCGTGGCTGCGCTGGCAGCCGAGCGACCACCCGGACCACCTGCCCGGCATCGAGGCCTGGCGCGCCGAGGCGGCGCTGCTCAATCTGCTGCCGCCCGTGGCGCTGCAGGTGGAACTGCCACCGGCACCGGGCCTGACGCTGCCCGAGGGCAGCACGTTCGATGCGGCATTCACTGCCAATACCCTGCACATCATGGGCTGGGAGCACGTGCAGGCGCTGTTCGCCGCAGTGCCGCAGCTGTTGCGCCACGGTGCGCTGCTGGCGGTCTACGGCCCGTTCAACTACGGCGGCCGCTACACCAGCGACAGCAACGCGCAGTTCGATGCCTGGCTGAAGGCACGTGACCCGCACAGCGGCATCCGCGACGCGGAAGCCGTGCAGACGCTGGCCGAGGACAACGGGTTCACCCGCGTGCGCGAGGTGGCGATGCCGGCCAACAACCGCCTGCTGCTGTGGCGGTTGGGGTAGTCAGGCGTCGGGTGCCATGCTGGAAAGTCGAGATGCTGCAGCACGCAGTCCGTTGAAAATGGGTTCGGAAACGTTCGCTGGGAAATCACTTGGTAGCTGATGGGTGACGCGCTCGATGGCGGGTTCGACGGCTGCAATCAGAGCTTCTATCCACGGCTCTGCACCATCGGCAACACCGCAGGCGCGCGCGGTTTCGTTCCAGTGCCGGCGTCGCACAAGGTGCAGTTTCCGGTGGCGGTTCCTGCCATGTACGGCCATGGCGAGCTGTGCGTTTCGTGGATCGAGTTGATTGGGTCCCCTGCCGAGGATGGGATATACCGACAGTACGTCGTAGACGGGCGTCAGGCGGAAGCGTCCACCGGCTTCCAGGTGGACACTGAAATTCTTGGCATGGCCGTCGGTTGCGGCCAGCATCCAGAAAAGAATCTGCGTCTTGAAGAAGATCGCGCGATCCTCGGGGTGCTCGGACTGTCGAAGCAGATCCATGATCGGAACGATGCCGGGGCCGCCATCGGATTCATACTTTCTGCCAGCGGGCAGACCAAAGACCTGGCACATGTCTTCCTGTGGCAGTCGCAGCCACCACCGGCGGTCGGCAGACAGACGACGGTCAAACCGCTCGACAATGAGGGCACGCTGGTCGTCGAAGCGACCCATCTGCGTCTCGGCCACCGGGATATCAAAGGCGGAAAGCAGATGCATGCACAGCCATTCATTCTCCACGGACTGATGCATGTCTGCGCGCATGTTGCCAACGAAGCCAAGCGGCAGCTTGAAGATGTGCGTGGACGGTGTGCTGCCGGTAGGAATGCACCATTGGCCAGCATGCAGCAGAAGACCGGTCTTTTCCTGCGCACCGGCGATGGAAATGCGGAACGCGTCATCACGGCTGGGTGCGCCAGGCAGGTTCCCTGTCGTCACCTGACGCAGGATCGTAGCGACACCTGCTTCGTCCAACACCTCACCCGTGATCTGCTGGATGTCTTCGGGTGGATGCGCAGGCGGCAACAGCTGCACTGCGCCAACACAATCCCGCCCAATGGCTTCAAGAAGATCGAACGTATCGCTGCCGCGCGTGGCGAACCGGTCGCGGATCCGGTTGCGTATGGCGACATTATCGGGAAGAAGGTTATCGAAGTAGTCGTTGACGACGTTGCCCCGGTGGCTCTCGCCATCCGGGAGCAGAGGTAGAGAGAGCGACAACGGTCGGGACTGGGGCGAGCTGATCCACTGGCTGACATACGACAACCGGGATGACCCGTTCCGGACGTCATCCCATAGTGCGACCTCTACACCATTCATCCAGACCTGCAGCGTACCCATGGCTCACCACTCCAATGACGACGTGTTCTCCAGGGGACTTCGTTGCTGGAGGCTGACCTCCAGACCCAGCACCGCCCAGACCCGCATCAGGCGTTCAAAGCTTGCCGATGCAGGGTCGCGTTCCAGCGCGCCCACTGCCTGGCGGCTGATCCCAAGTTGCTCCGCCAATTGAGCCTGGCTCAGGCCGGCTTGACGCCGGAAAGCACGCATCAGGGGCGCAAGTTGTTGGGCTGTCCTCACTGTGTGCAGCGGCCTGTCCATACCGGCAGTCCCTCAGGAAAGATGACCGTACGCCAACGCGTACGCAAAGGATAGGTTGCTTTACGATAAGCAACCTATCGCTTTCTCGCCGGGGAGGCAACCTATCGATTGCAATCTCGTTATGCAACCTATAGGTTGTCTTTACTATACGAACTGCCGCGTCAGGCCACCTGCACGATATGCAGCGCCTTCGGGTTGCGCCACTGCGCCAGCAGCGCCGCTTCCCGCGCCTTGGCCTGTGCGAAATGGGCTTCCTTGACGTGGCCGAAGCCGCGGATGTGCTCGGGCACGCTGGCAATCTCCACCGCCAGTGACAGGCGGTCGTCTTCCAGCCCGTCCAGCAGCATCTGCACCGTCGCCTCGTAATCTGCAATCAGCTGGCGTTCCATGCGGCGCTCTTCGGTGCGGCCGAACACATCGAAGCGGCCGCCACGCAGGAACTTCAGCCTGGCCAGCAGGCCGAAGGCCTTGAACATCCACGGGCCGTACTCCTTCTTCAGCAGGCGGCCCTGCTCATCCTTCTTCGCGAACAGCGGCGGCGCCAGGTGGAAGCGCAGTTGGTAGTCGCCGTCGAACTGCTGCTGCAGGCGCCGCTGGAAATCGCCGCTGGTGTACAGGCGGGCCACTTCGTACTCGTCCTTGTACGCCATCAGCTTGAACAGGTAGCGGGCCACGGTCTCGGTCAGCGCGGTGGAACCACCGATGCGCTCGGCTTCGGCCGCGCGCACGCGCTCGACCAGGCTGCGGTAGCGGTTGGCGTAGGCGGCGTCCTGGTACTCGACCAGGAACGTAGCGCGGCGCTCGATCATTTCATCCAGCGAACGCGACAGCCGCGCGTCGTCCAGCGGCAGGAAGGCCACCTCGCCACCATGCGAGGGCAGGCCGCGCAGTTCGCGTTCGTCGGTGGTGTTGCGCGGTGCGGCGGTGGCGCCCCATTCGTTGCCTTCCCACTCGCCCGGCGGCAGCGCGTGCAGCGGGCCCGGGGTGGATTCGGTATCGGTGTGGCGGTTGCGCACCAGGCCAGCGGCCTGCTGCACGGCCTGCGGGTCGACCACGGCCAGGCGGCCCCAGGCGAAGGCCTGCTGGTTCATCGCCACGGCCGCGCCGTTCAGTTCAATCGCACGCATCAGCGAGTCGAACGACAGCGGCACCAGGCCGTGCTGCCACGCGTAGCCGAGGATGAACAGGTTGGCGGCGATGGCATCGCCCAGCAGCGCGGTAGCCAGCTGGGTGGCGTCGAGCAGCAGCGGCTCCTGGCCGCCCAGCGCCACGCGCACGCCGGCGATGATGTCGGCCGCCGGGAACTGCATGTCCGGGCGCGTGGTGAAGGTGCCAGGCATCGCCTCGTAAGTGTTCAGCACCACCTGCGAACGACCGGCGCGCACCTTCGACAGTGCCCAGTAGTCATTCACCACCACCATGTCGCAGCCCAGCACCAGGTCGGCCTCGCCCGCGGCAATGCGCACGGCATGGATGTCATCGGGGCGCTGCGCGATGCGGATATGCGTGGTTACTGCGCCGCCCTTCTGCGCCAGGCCGGTCTGGTCGAGCACGCTTGCGCCCTTGCCTTCAAGGTGGCCGGCCATGCCCAGCAGCGCGCCGATGGTCACCACGCCGGTGCCGCCCACGCCGGTGATCAGGATGTTCCAGGGCTTTTCCAGCGTGCCGAGCACCGTCGGCGCCGGCAGGTTGTCCAGCAGCGTGGAGGCATCGCGCTTGCTGCCCTTGCGCGGCTGGCCACCGTGCACGGTGACGAAGCTGGGGCAGAAGCCGTTCACGCACGAATAGTCCTTGTTGCAGTTGGACTGGTCGATCTCGCGCTTGCGCCCGAACTCGGTGTCCTTCGGCAGCACCGACACGCAGAAGCTCTTCTTGCCGCAGTCGCCGCAGCCTTCGCAGACCAGCGAATTGATCAGCACGCGCTTCTGCGGGTCCTCCAGCTTGCCGCGCTTGCGGCGGCGGCGCTTTTCAGTGGCGCAGGTCTGTTCGTAGATCAGGATCGAAACACCCTTCACTTCGCGCAGGCGCTTCTGCACGGCATCCAGCTCGCTGCGGTCGTGGAACTCCACGTCGCTGGGGAAATGTTCGCGCTGGCCGGTCCACTTGCCGATGTTGTCCGACAGCACCACGATGGTGTGGATGCCTTCGGCGCGCATCTGCCTGGCGATGTCGGGCACGCTCAACGGGCCGTCCACCGGCTGGCCGCCGGTCATCGCCACCGCATCGTTGTAGAGGATCTTGTAGGTGATGTTCACCCCGGCAGCCACCGCCTGGCGGATCGCCAGCGAGCCACTGTGGAAGTAGGTGCCGTCGCCCAGGTTCTGGAACACGTGCGGTGTATCGGTGAACGGCGCCTGCCCGGCCCAAGTCACGCCTTCGCCGCCCATGTGGGTGAAGGTGTCGGTGCTGCGGTCCATCCAGGTCACCATGTAATGGCAACCGATACCGGCCAGCGCACGCGAACCGTCCGGCACCTGGGTGGAGGTGTTGTGCGGGCAGCCCGAGCAGTAGTGCGGCACGCGCGGGAAGCTGGCGCGCGGCAACGCAAGCTCGGCTTCCTTCTCCTGCATCCACTGCAGGCGCTGTTCGATCGATTCGTTGTTGAAGAACTTCTGGATGCGGCGGCCGATCACGCCGGCGATGGTGGCCGGGGTCAGTTCGCCGGTGGACGGCAGGATCCATTCGCCGCTCTCGTCGTACTTGCCGACGATGGACGGGCGCTGGCCCCAGCTGGCCGGCCAGTTGAAGAACTGCTCCTTCATCTGGCGCTCGATGAAGGCACGCTTCTCCTCCACCACGATGATGTCTTCCAGGCCCTGCGCGAAGCGGGCGATGCCCTGCGGCTCCAGCGGCCAGGTCATGCCGACCTTGTACACGCGGATGCCGATGTCGGCGCACGCGGCTTCGTCCAGGCCCAGGTATTCCAGCGCCTGCAGCACGTCCAGGTAGCTTTTGCCGGTAGTGACGATGCCCAGCCGCGCGCGCGGCGCATCCATCACCACCTTGTCGATGCCATTAGCACGGGCGAAGGCCTGCGCGGCCTTCACCGCATAGCGGTGCAGGCGCATTTCCTGGTCCAGCGGCGGGTCTGGCCAGCGGATGTTGAGGCCGCCGCTGGGCATGTCGAAATCTTCCGGCAGCACGATGCGTCGCGCCAGCGGGTCGACCTCGACCGACGCCGACGATTCCACCGTCTCTGCGATGGTCTTGAAGCCGACCCAGCGGCCGGTATAGCGGCTCATGGCCCAGCCCAGCAGGCCCATGTCCAGGATGTCCTGCACGCCGGCCGGGTTCAGCACCGGCATCATCGCGCTGACGAATTCGTCTTCGCTGCCATGCGGCAGGGTCGAGCTGCGGCAGGCATGGTCATCGGCGGCCAAGGCCAGCACGCCGCCATGGCGCGAGGTACCGGCTGCGTTGGCGTGCTTGAACACGTCGCCGCAGCGGTCCACGCCCGGGCCCTTGCCGTACCACATGCCGAACACGCCCTGCACGTTGGCGCCGGGGAACAGATTGGTCTGCTGCGTGCCCCACACCATGGTGGCGCCCAGGTCCTCGTTCAGGCCGGGGGTGAACTTCACCTTGGCCGCTTCCAGGTGCTTGCGCGCGCGCCATAGTTCCAGATCGAAGCCGCCCAGCGGGCTGCCGCGGTAGCCACTGACGAAGCCGGCGCTGTCGATGCCTTGGGCAGCATCGCGCAGGCGCTGCATCAGCGGCAGCCGTACCAGCGCCTGCACGCCACTCAGGTAGATCCGCCCCTCGTTGCGGGTGTACTTGTGGTCGAGCGTGTAATCACGGTCGATCAGGTCGGCGGAAGACGGTGAGGTGAGTTGCGCGGTACTGGTCATGGCTGGCCCGGTGAGGATCGGCTGGCACCGGCCCTGCGCGGGGCAGGGCGGGAAAGGCGCGGATTGTAACAGTGGGGGCGTGGTGGCCCGGCACTCGCATCGGTGGCCGCGCTGCGGTTAGGATCGGGGGGTGGGGGGTTGTTGTTTCAACCAGGGGGAAGTTTGATGTCCGTTTCAATAAGGGTCCTGGCCAGCGCGATGCTGGCCCTGGGTGCGGCCAACGCGTGGGCCGCGCCGGCACTGCCGGCACCGCAGGAGTTCTATTTCGACAGTGACGCCGCCGCCGCGCCAATGGTGGTGGTGCAGGGGGGCGGTGAAGATCTGGTGCCGCAGCTGATGAAGCAGCGCGAGCGCGGTCGCAAGGCGCTGGAGGCCAGCGTGCAGCTCGCTTCGGTGGCCATCGGCCTGGGCCGCACCGAGCTGGGCGACCAGCTCTACCGCGAGGCTTTGGCCGAAACCACCACCCAGAGCGTTGCCGGTCGCGGGGTGCGCTGGAACTACGGTTGGGACCTGATGCGCCAGGGGCAGCCGCTGGGCGCGCTGGAACAGTGGATGGCGGCCACCAGCAACCTGCGCACCAACCCAAGCTGGGTGCCGCCGACCTTCGCCCTGGCGCTGTGGCGTGCCGGCCAGCAGCAGGAAGCGGTGAAGTGGTATGCCGCGGCAGTACGCACCGAGCCGACCCAGTGGAGCGACAGCACCCGCTTTGCCGAACTGCTGCCGAACTGGCATGACGACGAGCGCAGCAGCCTGGCCGAAGTGCAGCAGGCGTGGGCCGCCGCGCCGCCGGCCTGGCCCTGATCGGCCGGTATGGCTGACCCTGCCAGCCTGCGTTCTGGCGCAGCACGCTGATGGCCGTTGATGCATTCGTGCTGATCCTGGCCATGCTGGGCTTGGGCATGCTGTTCGCACGCCTGCGCGCCTTGCCGGAAAGCGCACCGGAAACGCTGAACAAGGTGGTGCTGTACGTCTGCCTGCCCGCCGCGGTGCTGACCTACGTGCCGCGCCTGCAGTTGGACAGCAGCCTGCTGGGGCTGATGGCCACGCCCTGGTTGTTGATGCTGGCCACCTGGGCGTTGGTGAGCCTGGCCACGCGGGTGTTCGGCTTCGCCCGCGATGTGCACGCCGTGCTGCTGATCTGCGTGGCGCTGGCCAATTCCAGTTTCATCGGCTATCCGATGGTGCGCGCCCTGCTGGGTGACGCGGCGCTGCCCTATGCGGTGGTGTACGACCAGTTCGGCACGTTCCTGCTGCTGTCGACATTCGGTCTGCTGGTGCTGGCCCGCTACAGCGGCGACCGCCCGCCTGCGGCGCGCCAGGTCCTGGCGCGGATCGCGCGCTTCCCGCCGTTGTGGGCCTTGCTGTTTGCGGTGTTGCTGATGCCGGCGCAGCCGCCGGCCTGGATCGGCACCGCACTGAAGCAGTTGGCCGACGCCATGCTGCCGCTGGTGATGCTGGCGGTGGGCCTGTCGATCCAGCTGCGCCTGCGCCGCGAGGAGCTGAAGCCGCTGGCCGTGGGGCTGCTGCTGAAGCTGCTGGTGCTGCCGGCGCTGGCCCTGCCGCTGTCCTGGCTGCTGGGCATGCAGGGTCTGATGCTGCAGGCCAATGTACTGGAATCGGCGATGCCGACGATGATCACTGCGGCGGCGCTGGCGATCTCGCACCGGCTGGCACCGCGCCTGGCGGCCGCGCTGGTGGGGTACGGCATCGTGCTGTCGCTGTTCACGCTGCCGGCCTGGATGTGGGTACTGGGGTGAGGTTGTGCGGCAGGGCTTGCAGCCCTGCACCTGCTGTAGAGTCGAGCCATGCTCGACTGAAGCAACGTCAACAGCCGGCATTCCGTCGGATGGCGGGGCGGTGTGGGTAGGCGGGACACGCCGTAAACCCTTCCATGAAGTGACCCCCTGAAGTTGGACAGGTGGGGGATCA
>NZ_DAMBCN010000001.1:0-336111 GCF_032056425.1 Stenotrophomonas sp. | reverse complement strand
CTTACAGCTCCCTGCGGCTGTTGGTAGGTGTCGACCTTGGTCGACACAGATGAGCGAGCGCAGCGAAGCGACCCGCTTCTGCTTTTCTTTTTCTTTTCCGTGGCTGGATGCCCCCGGAAATTGTCCGTGGCCGGGCGGATGGGTTGCGCAGGGGCGCAGGCGCCATGGATGGCGCCTACGAGCTTACAAGGATGTACTTGCAGCGTCCCCTGCGCAGCCCATCCGCCCGGCCAGACGTCAGTGATCCCAACGCACCAGGCGCCCAGCCACGAGGGGTTCAGCCGTTGGCGGCCAACTCCGCATCCAGCGCACGCAGGCGATCGACGGTGCCGACGTCGGTCCAGCGCCCGCGATGATGCTGCCCCGTCATCAACCCCTGCGCCATGAAATGCTTCTGCAGCGGAACCACCGAGAACTTCGGCGGCACCCGCTCGCTGCCCGGCGCATCGCCGATCACGGTGCGCCAGTGGGCCACGATCGAGGGCCGGTACACGCCGATGCCGGCATAGGTCAGGCACGGCCCGGTACGGTCGTGGTGCAGCAGGCCCTGCGCATCCAGCCGGTAATCGCCCTGCGGGTGCTGGGCCGGGTTGTCCACCAGCACCAGGTGCGCTTGGCCCTGCGGCTCGCGCGGCAGCGCGGCGAAATCGAAATCGGTCCAGATGTCGCCGTTCACGACCAGGAACGGGGCGTCGCCCAGGTGGGGCAGCGCGTTGAGGATGCCGCCGCCGGTTTCCAGCGGCGTCCCGCCTTCGTGCACGAAGTGCAGGTGCAGACCCCATTGGCTGCCATCGCCCAGCGTGGCCGGGAACTGCTCGGCCAGCCAGGCGGTGTTGACCACCACCTCGCGCACGCCCAGCGCCGCCAGGCGTTCCAGGTGCCAGACGATGAGCGGTTTGCCGGCCACAGCCAGCAGCGGCTTGGGCGTGTGCAGGGTCAGCGGGCGCATGCGCTCGCCCAGGCCGGCGGCAAAGATCAGAGCCTTCATTGCAGCGCCTTCAGCGGGCCACGCGCAGCGGCGCAGCGTGTTCTGCCAGTGCCGGCTTGATGCGCGCTTCCAGCAGCTGCTGCAGCGGCGCCAGTTCGCGGTAGCGCGGCAGCACTTCGTCCAGATAGGCGATGAAGCGCGGCACGTCGTCCAGGTAGTGGCCCTTGTTGTCGCGGTAACGCAGGCGGCTGAAGATGCCCAGGCACTTCAGGTGGCGCTGCACCCCCATCCAGTCGGCATCGCGCAGGAAGGTGGCGCGGTCGGGCACCGGCAGGCCTGCGGCCTGCGCGCGCTGGTGATACAGCGCCAGCCAGCCGTCCACGCGCGGCAGCGGCCAGCTCAGGAAGGCATCCTTGAACAGGCTGACCGCATCGTAGGCGATCGGGCCACGCACCAGATCCTGGAAATCGAGGATGGCCGGGCCGTCTTCCACCGGCATCAGGTTGCGCGGCATGTAGTCGCGGTGGGTCATCAGCTGTGCCTGGCCCAGCGCGTTGTCCATCAGGTGGCGCTGCACCCGCTGCAGTGCTTCGGCTTCGCCGCAGTCCAGGCGGATGCCCAGGTGGCGCTGCAGGAACCATTCTTCGAACAGGCCGGCATCGCGCTGCAGCAGCGCCTCGCCGAACTGGCCGAAATCGGCCGGCACGGCAATGGCCTGCAGGCGCAGCAGCTGGTCGATGGAGCGCTCGAACCAGGCATCGGCGTTGCGTTCGTCCAGCACCTTGGCCAGCGTCGGCCCGCCCAGGTCTTCCAGCAGCAGGAAGCCGGCATCAAGGTCCTGGGCCAGCAGGCCGGGCACGCGCAGGCCGTGCTCATGCAACAGCCCGCGCATGCGCAGCCAGGGCTGCGGATCTTCCAGGCCGGGCGGGGCATCCATCACGATGTGGCTGCCGCGCATGCTGGTGGTGCGCCAGTAGCTGCGCAGGCCGGCATCGACCGACGCGCGTTCGACCACCGCGTGGGCGTCGTCCAGCTGGGTGCGGGCCCACTGCAGGCGCTGCGCGCTGCGCTGGGGATCGGAAGCAGGTTCGGTCATGCAGGCGGTTCCGGGCGCGCCAGGCGCGCCGCGCTCAGGAAAAAAGAGGGATATATCAGCGGCGCGGCGAGAACAGGCGCATCACGGCCAGCACGGCCACCGCGCCGATGACCGCACCCAGGAAGCCAGCCGGCTCGCCGGGGCGGTACCAGCCCATGTATTGGCCGAACCACCCGGCCACCAGCGCACCGACGATGCCCAGCACGATGGTCAGCAGGCAGCCCATGCGGTTGTTGCCGGGCATGAAGAAGCGCCCGAGCAGGCCGACGAAAAAGCCGACCAGCAGGATGTACAACCAGCTGCTGCTGCCGAAAAGTCCATTCATGCGCGTGGTTTCCGCTGAGAGTGGACGCAGCCTAGCAAGGCCAGGCTGCGTCCGTCACGGTGTGCCGGATCAGCAGCAGCCGTGGTCGCCGTGGCGGGTGCCGCTGTCGGCAGCCACCGGCGAACCGCTGGTCTCGCCGCGCAGGCTGGCGGCGTAGTGCTCGCTGATCACCTTGGACACGCAGGCGGTGACCTTCTTGCCCATCGGGATGTGCAGGAACTCGTTCGGGCCGTGGGCGTTGGAGTGCGGGCCGAGCACGCCGGTGATCATGAACTGCGCCCCCGGGAACTTCTCGCCCAGCATGCCCATGAACGGGATCGAGCCGCCTTCCCCCATGTACATGGCCGGCTTGCCGAAGAAGGCCTGGCTGGCATCGTCGATGGCCTGGGTCAGCCACGGTGCCATGGCCGGGGCGTTCCAGCCGGTGGAGGCCTTTTCCAGGTCCAGGGTGACCTGTGCACCGTTCGGCGGGTCGCGCAGCAGTGCTTCCTTCAGCAGTTCGCCGCAGGCCTTGCCGTCGGCGGTGGGCGGCAGGCGCAGCGACAGCTTCACCGAGGTCTGCGGGCGCAGTACGTTGCCGGCCGATTCCAGCGGCGGCATGCCGCCCACGCCGGTGACCGACAGTGCCGGGCGCCAGGTGCGGTTGAGCACCAGCTCGGTCAGGTCTTCGTTCATCGGACGCAGGCCGTCGACCATCGGGAACTTCTCGAAGATCTCGGTATCGACCACTTCGGCAGCGCGCTTGGCCTGGGCCTGGCGTTCGGCCGGGATCTCCACGTTCATGCCATCGATCAGGATGCGGCCGGTGTCCTGGTCTTCGATGCGCGACAGCAGCTGGCGCAGCAGACGGAAGCTGGACGGCACCACGCCGGAGGCATCGCCGGAATGCACGCCTTCGTTGAGCACCTTCACGGTGAAGTTGCCGCCGGTCAGGCCGCGCAGCGAGGTGGTGCACCACAGCTGGTCGTAGTTGGCGCAGCCCGAATCCAGGCAGACCACCAGCGACGGCTTGCCGATGCGGTCGGCCAGGTGGTCGACGTAGGCCGGCAGGTCGTAGCTGCCCGATTCTTCGCAGGCTTCGATCAGCACCACGCAGCGGGCGTGCGGCAGGCCCTGGGCCTGCAGCGCCAGCACAGCCGCCAGCGAGCCGAAGATGGCGTAGCCGTCATCGGCGCCGCCGCGGCCATACAGCTTGTCGCCACGCAGGACCGGGGTCCACGGGCCGAGGTCGTCGTCCCAACCGGTCATTTCCGGCTGCTTGTCCAGGTGGCCGTAGAGCAGGATGGTGTCATCGCCGGTTTCCGCGCCGGTGGCCGGAATTTCCAGGAAAATCAGCGGGGTACGGCCTTCCAGACGGACCACCTCGACCTTCAGGCCGGGCAGCTGCTGGGCCTTGGCCCAGTTCTCCATCAGGGTGACCGCCTGTTCCATGTAGCCGTTCTGCACCCAATTGGCGTCGAACATCGGCGACTTGTTGGGAATGCGGATGTAGTCGACCAACTGCGGGACGATCTCGCTGTCCCACTTTTCATTGACGAATTGGCCGAGCTTGGCGCTGTCCATCTGAAACTCCGGTTGCATGACTGATGCCCGCATTCTACGCCTGTGGTGGGGGTAGGGTTTTTCCTACACGACGTCGGGTAGTTGGCTGGCTTTTAGAAATCTGTGAAACCGATAGGCTGTGCACATGTGGTGACGGACACTGTTTCGACCGACGGGATTGCCGGTCGGGACAGCCAGAACCACAAGGAGATACACGTCGTGCCTTGGAGTTTCGTGTCAAGGGCGCTGGTGCTGGGAATGTGGATGCTGGGGGCGCAAGCCGCCGAGCCCATCGACATCAACCGGGCCGATGCCCAGGCGCTGCAGCAGGGACTGTCGATGGTCGGGGCCAGGAAGGCTGCGGCAATCGTCGAGCACCGGCGCACACACGGCCCGTTTCACCGCGTAGAGGATCTTGCGCAGGTGAAGGGGATAGGGACAGGAATCGTCGAACGGAATCGACAGCGGATCACCGTAGGCAACCGGCTGTTGCCCGCGGATCCGGTACCCGGATCGGTACCGGTGCGAACCGTACCCAGGCGATGACAACAGGATTGTCGGAACCGGCAGGACGCTGGTTCATTGGTTGCGGACAGGAAGGCCGTGACCACCGACCGTCGCACGGATGCGACACCAATCACCAGGATGGTGGCATCACAGACCTGTGGAAGGGGCTGAGATACAAACAGGACAGAGGCGGCCGCGTGCAGGACGCAACGCCATCCCCACACCGCAGGACGCGGGGGGTGGCAGCAGGCCGACAAGGACGTGACGATTGCCCGGTACGACACACGGTAGTGTCGCCGGGCAATTTCTTTTTGTGCGCAAGGCTGCGACGCGGCGATGGTGTAGCGTGGGGGCTCCCCATGGAATGGAGCCACTCCGGATGTCCCTTCATCGTCTTGCCTTGCCGTTGGCGCTTGCCTTAGCCTGCGCCGCCAGTACGGTCAGCGCGGCCACACCCGCCGCTGCAACGACCACTGCCCCTGCCAGTGCCGAGGTGCGCGGGCCGACCGACCTGAAGCCCGGTGAGTATCTGTGGCACCCCGAAATCTCGCCGTCTGGTCCGATCGTGCTGGTGGTCAGCCTGGATGAGCAGCGCGCCTACGTTTACCGCAACGGCATCGCGATCGGGCTGAGCACGATCAGCTCCGGCAAGACCGGGCACGAAACCCCGACCGGTGTGTTCACCATCCTGCAGAAGGACAAGGACCACCGCTCCAACCTGTACAACAGCGCGCCCATGCCCTACATGCAGCGGCTGACCTGGGATGGCATTGCCCTGCACGGCGGCAGCCTGCCCGGGCACCCGGCCTCGCACGGCTGCGTGCGCCTGCCGCAGGCCTTCGCGCAGAAGCTGTTCAGTGCCACCCAGCGCGGCGACACGGTGGTGGTGGCCGATGCCAAGAGCGCGCCAATGACGCTGGCCTATCCGGCGGTGCTGGCGCCGGTCAATGCCAAGGGCCAGGCGCTGCCGGACGGTGAGACCGGCACCGCCGCGGCGGCGTGGTGGAACGATGCTGCGGCGCCGGCCGGCCAGGTCGGCATCCTGGTCAGCCTGCAGGACCAGCGCCTGTATGTGCTGCGCGACGGGGTGATGATCGGCGAATCGCCGCTGCGCGCCGATGCGCTGCCGGCCTTCCAGGGCACCACGCTGTTCGTGATGGGGCAGGGCTACAGCGATACGCCCAGCCCGCTGGATGCGCAGCAGCGCCTGCACCAGTGGACCGCGTATCCGCTGCTGGGCCAGGACAGCGCGCAGGCGACACCGGACCTGCTGGCCACGCCGTCGCTGCCGATGGCGCTGCCGGCTGATTTCGCCCGCCAGCTCTATCAGGTACTGGTGCCCGGCACGACCCTGCTGGTCACCTCGTTGCCGGCGGTACGCCCAAGCGCGGCTGAATCGGGCCTGCAGCCGGTGTTGGAATCGGAGCCGGCCGCGCCCACTTCGAAGAAATCCTGATTGGATTGCCGTTACCCATGAACGTTTCACGCACGTGCTGGCGGGCCGCTGGCGGCCTGCTGGCGATCCTGGCCGGTGCGGCCTCTGCTGCCGCACCGCCGGCGGCGGCCACCGCCAGCACCGAAGACCTGACCGCATTGCTGGCGCGCACCGCGCCCAATGCCGACCGCCAGGTACTGAAGCTGGCGGCAACGGCGTTGCGTTGTTCCCTGCAGCGACCAGAGCTGGGCGTCAGCGGTGAACGGCTGGCGGTGATCGACTACTCGCGGCCGTCCACCGAGCAACGCATGTGGGTGTTCGACCTGGCACGGCAGCGGCTGTTGTTCGAGGAATGGGTGGCGCACGGGCGCAACAGCGGGGGCAATCGCACCGAACATTTCTCAAACCGCGATGGCAGCTTCATGTCCAGCATCGGTGCCTTCACCGCGAAGGAAACCTACATGGGCGGCAACGGCTATTCGCTGCGCCTGGATGGGCTGGAACCGGGCTACAACGACCTGGCGCGTGATCGCGCCATCGTCATCCACGGCGCGCCCTATGTGAACCCGACCGTGGCCCGGCTGCAGGGGCGGTTGGGCCGCAGCCTGGGATGCCCGGCGGTGCGCCTGTCGGTGTCGCGGCCGCTGATCGATTCGCTGCGCGGCGGGGCACTGGTGTTTGCCTACTACCCCGACCCGGACTGGCTGAAACATTCCAAGCTGCTGGCCGCTGGCTGTGGCGGCGCAGGCTGACGCACGCACCTACAATGCGGGCATGGACATCGATTCCCTGCTGCACACCCCGAGCCAGGTGATTTCCAGCCTGGAGTACCGCCGCGAACGCTGGCGCAACGGCTTGGGCTGGACCCGTGAAATCCTGCGCCTGCCTGCGCAGGGCGACGATTGGGCGCTGCGCCTGTCGGTGGCCGAGATCGAGCAGGATGCCGCGTTCTCTGCGTTCCCCGGGGTGGAGCGCGAACTGGTGCTGCTGCATGGCAACGGCGTGCGGCTGCGCTTCGCCGACGGCCACGTGGCCGAGGTGCTGCCGCCGCACGGGCGCGTGCGCTTTGCCGGCGAGCAGACGCTGCAGGGGGAACTGGTGGACGGCGCCACCCACGATTTCAACCTGATGTGGCAGCGCGATGTGCTGCAGGCCGAGCTGCTGCACCGGCCACTGGTGGGATCGATGTTCTTCTTCTGCGAACCGGGCGTGGCCTGGGCGCTGTACCTGCTGGCCGGGCATGCCGAATTCGGGGTCGACAGTGGGTTGCCGCCGATGCAGGCCGGGGATACGGCGTGGTTGGCCGCCGGTGAGTGCCAGCGCCACGCGTTGCAGGGCGGCGGTGAGTTGTTGGCGATACGGGTAACGAGCGTAGGGTAACGCCGGGCCATGTGTGGATGGGGTCAGAGCCCTTTCCTGCGGAAAGGGATCCGACCCCTCAATACACGTCGCGGCGGTAGCGGCCGGCCCCCAGCAGGGCTTCCTTGCCGTCGGCGCCCAGCACCTGTTCGATCACCGCATCCACTGCCGGGGCCATGCCCTGCAGGCTGCCACAGACCAGGATCGTGGCACCTTCATCGACCCACTGCCGCAGCGTTGCCGCTTCGGCCAGCAACCGGTCCTGCACGTAGCGGTGCGCGCCGCCATCGCGGCTGAACACCGTATCCAGGCGTTGCAGCGTGCCCGTGTCCAGCATCGCCTGCAGTTCGGTGCCGAAGTGGAAATCGTGCGCGGCCGAGCGTTCGCCGAACAGCAGCCAGGTGCGCTGCGCGCCGGCACGCGCGCGTTCGTGCAGGTGCGCGCGCAGGCCGGCAATGCCGGTGCCATTGCCGATCAGCAGCAACGGCACGTCGGCGGCCACGCCGTGGAAGTTCTGGTTGCGACGCAGGCGCAGCTGCACGGGTTCGCCGATGGCGGCGTGGTCGCACAGCCAGCCACTGCCGATGCCCGCTGTGCCGTCGGCACGCAGTTGGCGGCGCAGCAGCAGTTCCAGTGCGCCATCGGCCATTACCGATGCGATGGAATACTCGCGATGCGGCAGCGGCTGCAGTGCCGCCAGCAGGCCGGGAAGGTCGCCGCGTGCGACCAGGTTCGGCAGGTGCGAGCGGGCGACGCGGTCGAGCAGCACCTGTCCGTCGCCCAGCATCACCGCCGGATCGAAGCCGTTCGACTGCAGCCAGTCGCGCGTGCTGTGTGCGGCATGCTGCGGGCCGACCTCGGCGATATCACCGGCCTGCCACGGTACGTCGCTGCCTGCCGGCGGCTGCAGCCGCAGCCAGTACACCGGCCCGCCCTGGCTGCCCGGATTGAGGTGCTCGCGCTGCAGCAGCGTCCACGGCTGGTAATCGGCCGGGCTCCAGTCGGGCAGTTCGCTGGCGCCGCCGCCGATCTGCCCCAGCAGCTGCTGCCAATGGCGCAGCGCGGCCGGGTCGGCATTGTCGACCTCCACCACATCGAACATCGGGTGCGCGCCGTGCTGGCGCAGCCAGGCATCGAGCCGGTGGCCGAAGGCGCAGAAATGCCCATAACTGCGGTCGCCCAGGGCCAGCACGCCGTAGTGCAGGTGGCCCAGCGTGGGCGCTGCGCTCATCGCACCGCGCAGGAAGGGCAGGGCGTGGTCGGGGGCATCGCCTTCACCGGTGGTGCTGGCGATGAACAGCGCATGCGTAGTGTCGGCCAGCAGCGGGCCATCCACTTCATGCAGGCCGCGCAGGCGCACCGGCAGCCCGGCCGCGCGCAGGGCCTCGGCGCTGCGCTCGGCCAGCTCGCGGGCGAACCCGGTCTGGCTGGACCAGACCAGCAGCAAGGGTGCGGCACCATCGGCGCTGCGGTCGTCGCGGCGGCGGCCACGCCACCACACTGCCGTGCACGCCAGCGCATACAGGCCCAGGGCGATCAGCGCGGCATGCCAATGGCGCGGCGTGGGCGCGCCCTGCCACCAGGTTTCCCCCAGGTGCAGGCGCAGCAGGGCGATGGCGGCCACGGACAGCAGCGCCAGCGCCAGCAGGTTTCCCAGCAGTGCGCGCGACGGACGACGGTTCATGCGGCCTGCTCGTCGAGCAGGCGCTGGAAGGCACTGCTCAGATGTTCCTGTGCACCGTGTGCGGTGCGCTGCAGATAGCGCACGGCCAGACCCTCGCGTTCGGCCAGCGCCATGCCGGCGTCCTGGCCCAGCACGGTGAGCGCGGTGGCCCAGGCATCTGCGTGCATGGCGTCGTCGGCCACCACGGTCACGGCCGCGGCGACCTGGCGTACCGGCATGCCGGTGCGCGGGTCCAGGCTGTGGCTGTAGGCCTGGCCATCCGTGCTGTACTGGTGCCAGCGGTCGCCCGATGTGGCCACCGCCTTGCCATGCAGCGCGAGCACGCGCGGTGGCGTATCGGTGCCTGCATCTTCTTCCGGCGCCGATTCCACCAGCACGCGCCACGGTTGGCCATCGGGCTTGCGACCGTACCCCGCCAGCTCGCCGCCCACTTCGATCAGCGCCGCATCGATCTGCTGGTCGCGCAGCCACGCGGCGACATGATCCACGCCGAAGCCTTTGGCGATCGCCGACAGGTCCAGTTCCAGCCCGCCGGGTTGCAGCAGGGCGTCACCCTGCCAGTGCAGGCGCTGCCAGCCGCAGCGTTCGCGGGTGGCCTGCAGTACGTCGATGCTGGGCTGGGAGCGTGGGCCGGCATGCGCGCCGAAGCCCCACAGCGCCACCAGTGGCCCCACCGTCGGATCGAAGGCGCCGTCGCTGGCCGCGGCGATGGCCTGCGCACACGCCAGCACCTGGCGGGTTTCAGCCGGCAGCACGCAGTACTCGCCTGGTGGCGCGCGGTTGTAACGGCTCAGGTCGGAAGCGGCTTCCCAGGTGCTCATCTGCGCGACCACCTCATCCAGGCGCGCCTGGATGCCTGCATGCAGCGGGTGCAGGTCGCGCTGGCGTGACGCAACCAGCGAAACGCTCCAAGTGGTGCCCATGGTGGTGCCACCCAGGCGGGCGATGTCGAGCAGGGTATCGGTCATGTCAGGCGGTGCAGGCGGCGGTACCGGAAACAACCCGGCACCGCCGCGGTTCGGTTACTGCGGCAGGACTTCCAGCGTAGCGACGTAGCTCAGGCGGCGCTTGGCGGCCTGCTTCACCGAGGTCTTGTTGTCTTCGGTGCCGGTTTCCAGCCAGTACATGCCCGCTTCCGGCCACGTCACCTGGATCTCGCCCTTGGCGTCGCTGGTCACCTTCAGTTCGTCCTGCGCATTGCGGTAGCGGGTGGCGCCGCGCACGATCTCGAAGGCCAGGCCGGCAGTCGGCTTGCCATCGACCAGCACGCGGAACGTCGATTGCTCACCGGCGAACAGATCGTTGGGGTGACCGACGGCCACCAGTTCGATGCCGCGGTTGGTCGGCTTCAGTGCGGTGTCGTTCGGCGCGCCGTTGGTGACGAAGGTTTCCACCCGGCCCACCGACTGGCTGACTTCCAGCTTCTTCGCCTCCTTGGGCAGCTCGCCGAAGGTGGCGGCGGTGCCGCGCCAGCGCTTGCGTTCGCCGTTCAGTTCGTAGGTCGCGAACAGGCCATCGTTCACCGAGGCGATGCGGTAGGTGCCCTGCTGCTTCAGCTCGATGTCGAACACGCTGCGGTACTTGCCGGTGGCCGCGTTCTGCGGCTGCACGGTGCTGCCGTCCGGCGCGGTGATCACCAGCGATTCCAGGCGCAGCGGCACGTGGTTGAAATAGAACAGGTCGTTGGACACGGCGCCATCGACGGTGATCCACGGTGCGTTGCCGGCGATCACGGTCTGCGAGGGCAGCAGCCAGGCCTTGTGGGCCAGGGCGGAGAACGGAAGAGCAGCGGCCAGGGCGGCGGCTAGGACGAGCGTGCGCTTCATGCGGAAGACTCCAGGGATGGTGGTGGGTGGGGTCAGAGCCCTTTCCGCGGGAAAGGGATCCGACCCCGGAACAAGCAATCAGGGCTTCACGGCCAGGGTGACCTGGCCCAGTTCGGTGGCGCCCTGCGCCTTGCCGGTCTGTGCGGCGGTGGCCGGCCAGGTGAAGGGAATCTTCAGCAGTTCGCGGCCGCCGACTTCGCGCACCGCTTCCACCACCAGGGTGTAGTTGCCGGGGGCCAGCTGCTTCAGCGCCGGCTGCTGGTCGGTGAACGACAGCGCATGCTTGCCGGCCGGGCGGGTGGGGCCGGTCACGCCGTCCACCGGCACCTGCAGGGTGCGGCCGCTCTTGCGCCACCACTGGCGCAGGTCGGGCAGCCACTTGGTGCCGTGGCCTTCGCTGTTGCTGGTCTGCTGGTACCAGACCGACAGGTTGGCGGCGACCTTCTGGTCGGCCCCTTCCAGCCACACCGCCACGTATGGGCGGTGGTATTCGGCCACGTTGAGCTTGGGCACTTCAACGTTGATGTCCAGCGTGGCGGCGTAGGCGGGGCTGGTGGCCAGCAGGCCGCTGAGGGCGATGGTGAGGGTGACGCGCATGGGGCGGCTCCGAAGGGAACGGATGGAAGTCAGTGGATCAGCAGCAGGGCGATCAGCAGCGGAATCATCAAGCCCAGGCCGACCAGCGGCCAGGTCATGCGCCGCTGCCGCGCATGCAGGTGCAGCAGGAACAGGCCGGTGATGCAGAACACCAGGCAGGCCACGGCGAACAGGTCCAGGAACCAGCCCCAGGCCGGGCCAGCGTTGCGGCCCTTGTGCAGGTCGTTGAGGTAGGACACCACGCCGCGCGAGGTGGATTCGTATTCCACGGCGCCGGTTTCGCGGTCGATGCTCAACCAGGCATCGCCGCCGGGGCGCGGCAGCGACAGATAGATTTCTTCGGCCGACCATTCGGCCGGGCGGCCGCCGATGGCGATGCCCAGCTGCTGGTCCAGCCACTGCCGCGCCGGGCGCGGGATCGGCGCGTTGCCGTCTTCGCGCGTGCCCAGCTGGGCCAGCAGTGCCTGCGGCAGTTCCAGCTGCTGGTTCTGCACTTGGGGTTTGGCTTCAATCTTCGCCGCATGGTTCAGGGTCAGGCCGGTGGCCGCGAACAGCAGCATGCCGATCAGGCACACCGCCGAGCTGATCCAGTGCCACTGGTGCAGCGTACGCAGCCAGAAGCCACGGCTCTGTTGCTGCTGCACGGCGGAAGAGGCGGAACGGCTCACGGCATGGACAGTACGGGACGAAGAGCGCGCATTACATCATTGATGAGAATGGCTCGCAATTAGGTATCTCTGTGTATCCGGCCGCAGGCCCGCGCGGGGCGGGCTGCGGCCGTCATACGCGTCAGAAGCGGAAGTTCAGGCTGACCCAGATGCTGCGGGCCTTGTCCTTGTTGTTGTAGTCGTCCTCGAACAGCACTTCGTTGGTGTCATCGGTATAGATGCCATCACCGTCCAGATCGGTGAAGAAGGTCTGGTAGGTGGTGAAGTCGCGGTCCAGCAGGTTGTTGATGCGGGCGTTCACCGTCAGCCACTCGGTGGCTTCGAACGAGGCGCCCAGGTGCAGCACGGTGTAATCCTTGTAGTAGCGTTCCTGGCCGGTCACCGTGCTGATGCCGCCGTAGCGCTTGGAACGCGCTTCGGCGGTCAGGAACACGTTGAAGCGGTCGCTGGCGCGCCAATCGAAGGTGGCGTTGGCCATGTGCCGCGCGCTGTTGCCCAGCGGCCGGCCCTTCTCGGCGCCGCTCTTCTGTTCGCTGTCAGTGAAGGTGTAGTTGGCGCGCAGGCTGAACTGATCACTGATGTTCCAGCGCCCGGCCACTTCCGCACCCTGGATCACCACCTCGTCGATGTTCACCGTGCGGGTGCTGCTGGCGTAGCCCAGATCGGCATATTCACCGGTGGAGCTGCACGACAGGGTCAGCGCGGCGCCACAGGGCTGCGAGGCGATCTTGTCGTCGAAACGGTTGTGGAAGGCGGTGGCGTTGAAGCTGTGCCCGGCGGGGTGCTGCCAGTACACGGCCAGTTCGGTGCTGGTGCTGGTTTCCGGCTTCAGGTCGGGGTTGCCGAACATGGGCGAGGTGCCCTGGCCACCGAAACCGATCACGCCGTCGTACAGCTGGGTGGTCTTGGGCGTCTTGAAGCCGGTGCTGACGCCACCCTTCACCGTCCAGGCTTCGTTGACCGTGTACACGCCATACAGGCGCGGGCTGAGCTGGTCGCCGAACACTTCATGGTCGTCGTAGCGCAGGCCGTAGGTGATCGCCAGCGGTGCCAGCACGGTCCAGGTGTCCTCGGCGAACAGCGAGTACATGTTGTGGTCCTGGCTCAGGCCCGGGGTGCCGCGTTCGGTACCGAACACGCCGTCGGTCAGTTCACCGCGGATCACCTGCGCGCCGACCACGGCCACGTGCTGGCCGGCGGCCTGGAACGGAATGTCCAGCTTGGCATCCAGGGTGTACTGCTCGCTTTCCAGCGTGCGCGCCGGGCGCGGCAGGAAAGTCGATTCGGCCAGTGCGCGGCGTTCGGCCAGCGGCAGCCCGGCGTACGGGCCGGTGGCATCGATCATCTGCAGCAGCTGCACACGCTCGGCCACGGTGAAGGGCATGGTGCGCCCGTCGTTGTTGGTGGCCACGTGCGAAAGGGAAACCAGGCTGTTGCCGAAGCCCCAGCGGCCTTCGTGGGTGATCGCCCAGGCGTCGCGGGTGAATTCCTGGCTGGGGCTGTAGCCCACGCGCGGGTCAGCGCGGCGCGACCACGTACCGCCGTTGCTGCGGCAGGCGTTGGCATTGGCGCCGCTGGCACCGCGGCAGAAGTTGCTGCTGCGCCAGATGCTGCTGATGCTGTCTACGGTGCCGACCGGGTACTCCTCTTCGCCGGCATCGTTGATCTTGATTGCGTTGTCGTACTCCTGGCGCGAGGTGTCGTAGTCCAGGGTCAGGCGCTGGGCATCGCTGATGTTCCAGTCCAGGCTGACGCCGCCGGCCTTGTTGGTGTTGTCCACGGTCTTGCCACCGCCGCCGAAGCCCAGCGAGCGGTCATGGGCCACGCCGCTGGGGTCGAGCACCGGGCTGTACACCGGGTTGGAGGCATCGCGGTCGTACCAGCTGGCGCGCGCGGACAGGTTCAGTACGTTGGGTACCAGCGGGCCGGTCACGTACACATCGGCGGTGCGGTCATCACCGAACTGGTCGTCGGTTTCGAAAGTGCCGCCCAGCGTGGCCGAACCGCTCCAGCGGTCCAGCGAACGCTTGGTGATGATGTTGATGACGCCGCCCATCGCATCGGCGCCGTACAGCGTGGAGGCCGGGCCACGGATCACTTCGATGCGCTCGATCGCATCCAGCGGCGGGATGTGGTTGAACTGGTTGCCGCCGAAGTTGTTCGGGTAGATGTCGCCGTGGTTGTTCTGGCGGCGGCCGTTGACCAGGATCAGCGTGTAATCCGAGCCCATGCCGCGCATGGAGATGGTGCCCTGGCCGGTCTTGTCGCGGGTTTCGCCCACGTCCACGCCCTCCAGGTCGCGCACCGCGTCCAGCAGGGTCATGTAGGGGCGGGTGGTCAGCTCTTCCTGGGTGATGACGGAAATGCTGGCTGGGGCGTCGGTGATCTTCTGTTCGAAGCCCGAAGCGGTGACCACCACGGTGTCCAGGGTCTGCGGTGCGCCGGCGGCGGCACCGTTGGCGAAGGCAGGGGCGGCGAAGGCGGCCAGCACGGCGCTGGTCAGCAGGTGGCGGGACAGGGACGAACGAACACGATGGCGCTGGGCCATGGCAGGAACCTCGAAGGATGCGAGCGCGCGCGGAACCGCGCGGCAGGCGCGGTGGCGGCAGGAATGCCCGGTCAGGGGCGGCAGGGAACGAACACGCAGCGGCGCGCCGGCTGTACCGCCAGTGCGGTCAGCCAGGGCCGGGGATCAGGCCAGCGGCGGCGCCTGGCCGCGTTGCTGGCGACGCCCGGGCGCGTCGGCCCAGGGCGTGTCCGGAGCGGCCAGTGGCCAGTCCGTCTGCGCGACGGCATGCGCCGGCGCGGTGGGGATCAACTGCAGTTCGCTGTGCAGCCACTGGCGGGCCAGCAGCAGGGGCGGCGCTGTGTCGGTTGTCTTCAGCGGTGTCGAGGTGCAGCGGCGCAGCTTGGCCGGGGCCTCTTCGTGCGCGCCGCGCTCACCGCCACGCTCTTCCAGCGGATGCTGCTGCGCCTGGGCAAGGCTGGCATGCGCCGCCGGCAGCAGCGGCAGGGTGCCCAGCAGCAACGCCAGCATCGCGACCCACGCCAACAGGCTGGCCAGCGCAGGCCGGCGGCCGCGCATGGCGGTACCGAGCTGCACGTGCCGAAGCGGGCGGGGGCGAAGCGGGCCAAGCAAGATGGGCAACCCTGGGAACGGCCGGAACCACCGGCGTCAACGGGGCGTGATTGTAATGAGAGCGGTTAGCAGTTGCAAATGAGAACGATTGTCATGTGACGCTGCGCGCCGTGTAGAGCGCTCAGACCTCGCTCCAGCGCCGCAGCAGATTGTGGTAAACGCCGGTCAACTGCAGCACGGCACCGGGGTCGGCGCTGGTCTGCCGCAGGCGCTCGATGGAGGTGTCCATTTCCCACAGCAGGCGGCGCTGGGCGTCGTCGCGGATCATGCTCTGCACCCAGAAGAACGAGGCCACGCGCGCGCCGCGGGTGACCGGGGTGACCTGGTGCAGGCTGCTGGACGGGTAGACGATCAGGTCACCGGCGGGCAGTTTCACTTCGTGTTCGCCGTAGGTATCGCTGATCACCAGCTCGCCGCCGTCGTAGTCCTCGGGGGCGGACAGGAACAGGGTGCAGGAAATGTCCGAGCGCAGCTGTTCGCCGTGGGCCAGGTTCATCACCGCGCCATCCACATGGAAACCGTAGGTGCCGCCACCGGTGTAGCGGTTGAAACGTGGCGGCAGGATCTTCAGCGGCAGGGCCGCGGCGAAGAACAGCGGGTGGCGCTGCAGCGCGGCCAGCACGATGCTGCCCAGTTCGGCTTTCAACGGCGATGCATCGGGCAACTGCTGGTTGTGCTTTACCCGCGCGCCCTGCACGCCCACCGTTTCGCGGCCATCGGCCCAGTCGGCCGCATCCAGGCACTGCCGCAGCTGGGCGACATCGTCGGAAGACAGGACCTGCGGAATGTGCAGCAGCATGGCGGTTCCTCGAAAGGCGCGGGGGAGACGGGCTCCCCCGCGCGCTGCATCAGAAGCGGATGTCCGCGCTGAGCAGGAAGGTGCGCGGTGCACCCGGGGTGTAACGGTAGCCGCTCTTGTTGATGCTGGCCACGTACTGCTTGTCGAACAGGTTGTAGCCGTTCAAGCGCAGCGACACGTGCTCGTTCACTTCCCACGAGACCATGGCGTCGTACACCGCATAGGACTTGGTGAACGACGGGGTGCCCACCGCGCCGTCGGTGCCGCGGTGCATGCCGGCGGCGTAGCGTACGCCACCGCCCACGCTGATGCCGTAGGGCAGCACGTAGCTGGTCCAGCCGGTGAACGTATCGTCCGGGGTGTAGGTCAGGTTGGTGGTGCCATCGGCGGCCACCTTGGCGCCTTCCTTCACTTCGGTGTCCAGATGGCTGAAGCCGGCGCTGACCGACCAGTTCTCGGTCACCCGGCCGACCGCCGACAGTTCCACGCCCTTCACCCGCTTGCTGCCGGTCTGGGTGGGATTGCCGGCATCGTCCAGCACGGTGGTGTTGATCTCGTTGTCCACGTCGGTCTGGAACAGCGCCAGGTTCACTGCCAGCGCGTCATCCATGAAGCCCCACTTGCTGCCCACTTCGAAGGTCTTGGCCTTCTGCGGGTCCAGCTTGGGGTTGTCGGCGCTGCTGGCCGAGCTGCTCAGCTGGAAGTTCGCGCCGCCCGGCGGCTGCTGGGAAATGGCGTAGTTGGCGTACAGGCTGACCGTGTCGCCCACCTTGTACAGCGCGCCCAGCTTCCAGTTCAGCAGGGTGTCGCTGGCTTCCAGGGCGGGGTTGCGCAGCACGGTGCCGGTGGGGTTGCTGCCGCACACCGGGCCGCCACGACCGCCACACACCGACGCGCTGGCGTACTCGGTCCTGTAGTGGTCGGCGCGCACGCCGGCGGTCAGCAGGAAGCTTTCACCGAAGGACAGGGTGTCGAACAGGTAGACCGAGGACGTGGTGGTCTTGCCGTGCGCGTCGGCACCGTTGTGCGCCCAGTTCAGACCGCTGACGTTCCAGTCCGGGTCGTACAGGTTGGCGGCCGGCCAGCTGGTGCCGGCGGTGGCGGCCTGGCCGTAGCTGTCCAGTTCTTCGCGGGTGAATTCCAGACCGGCGCTGAGGGCGTGGCCGACGGCGCCGGTGGCGAAGTCCGCACGCAGGTTCAGCTGATCGGTGAGGATCGTGTTGCGCTGGTCCTTGAAGGTCGGCAGGCTGCGCGCGATCGCGTAGCTGGAGAGGTCGGCCGGGTTGGTATAGGTGATGTTGCCGGTCGGGCGGCCGCCCGCGCCGCGCACGCCGGTGCCCATGAAGGCGGTGAGCAGGTAGTCCTGTTCGGTGCGGCCCCAGCGCGCGGTGTTGGTCAGGCGCACGCTGTCGTTGAAGTCGTGCTCGAAACGGAAGGTGGCCATCTGCGCGGTCACGTCATCGTGGTCGGCGCGGGTGCCGTAGAAGTTTTCCGGATCGACCGGGTGGCCGGCCAGCGCTTCCAGGGTCGGCTGCGGGGTCCAGCCCGGCAGGCCCAGGGTGGGCACGCCGCCATCGGGCACGTTGTCCTGCTTCACGTACAGCAGGTTGAGGTAGTAACGGGTGGCGGTGCCCAGGCCGAAGGCCAGCGACGGTGCGATG
Source organism: Stenotrophomonas sp. (assembly GCF_032056425.1). Lineage (GTDB taxonomy): Bacteria > Pseudomonadota > Gammaproteobacteria > Xanthomonadales > Xanthomonadaceae > Stenotrophomonas. The sequence goes on along the minus strand of NZ_DAMBCN010000001.1, from coordinate 318,545 downwards.
CCCCAGCGCTTGTTCTGCACGTGGTCGCGGCCGGGCTGGTCGCTGTCCTGCCACATGCCGTTGATGCGCAGCGCGCTGCTGGCGCCCAGCGACTGGTTCCAGTCGGCCGTGGTGCGGCGCTGCTGGTCGCTGCCCAGCGAAATGCTGGCCGAGGTGGCGTCCTGCAGGTTGGCCTGCTTGCTGACCAGATTGATCGCACCGGTGGGTGCCGAACGACCGTTGTCGGTGCCGGCCGGGCCCTTGGTCACTTCAACCTGTTCGATGTTGAACACATCGCGGGAGATCGAGCCCAGGTCGCGCACGCCGTCCACGTACAGGCTGTTGGAGGTGTCGAAGCCGCGCATGAACAGCGCGTCGCCGGTGGTGGTGTTGCCGTTCTCGCCCGCATAGAAGGTGCCTACGCCCGGGCTGTTGCGCAGCGCTTCAGTCAGGGTGGTCGCGCCCTGCTGGTTGAACAGGTCGCTGGTGATGACCTGGATGGTCTGCGGCGTGTCCTGCAGGCGCTGGGTGAACTTCGGCGAGGCGACCTTGTCGGCTTTGTAGCCGCGCGTGGCATGCACGTCGATCTTGTCCAGAGTGCGTGCGTTGTCGGCCGCTTCGGCGTGGGCCAGCGCGGGCAGGGTGGCCAGGCCGAGACCGGCGGCCAAGGTGGCCAGCGGCAGGGAACGAAGCGGGGTGGCGTGCTTGCGGCTCTTGATGGGGCTCATGGGCATGGGAATGAAAGACAGGAATGGGCCATCGGCGCGTGCGCGACAGGGGCGGGAACGAGAGCGGGTACAGGAACGCGCGCACCGCGGACGCGGGCGGGAAACGGGGATGCAGCGCAGTGCGCGCGAGCGCGCTGCGGTCAGGCCACGGCGGCCGGAGGCGCGTGCGAGGGCGGCTGGCGCCGGTTGCGGGTGGCAACCGCCGTGGTGACTGCCGGGGCGACCAAGGTGTGTGGCGGCGCGATCGGCGGCGTGCGCTGGCAGAGCTGCGCAGGCGGCGCGGGCGGGTCTTCGTGGCCGCCTTCGGCCGGTGTTTCGCTGCGTTGCAGCCGTTCGTTCGGCGGCGTTCCGCCTTCGGGGGCGTGCGGCGCGCTGTCCAGCGTTGCCGCCGGAGCGGCTGCCACCCAGTGTGCAGCGGTCGTCCCGCGGCCCTCATGCAGGGCCGACCAGCCCAGCAGCAGGGTCAGCAGCGCTGCGGCAAGCAGCGGCCACCCCCGACGGGCAAGCTGGCACAGCGTGGCGGTGGCCGCAGGCGAAGCCATGGCGCGGTTGCGTTACAAACCGTTACGAACGAGGCGCGCAGGATAACACCAACGATAATGATTCGCATCTGCGAGGTCGGCGGGTGTTCGTGAACGGGCCTGGGGCGGCCTGGCAGGCCCGTGGCGGCCGCTATGCACCGGATCCGCTACCTGGTGAGCGGGCGCGCGGCGGGGCGCGCAACGCCCTTGCTGGGTCAGTCGCGGTCGTCGCGGGTCCAGATCGCGTCGTGCTCGCGTTTCACCGGAAACTTCGGCACCGCGGTATAGGCCGGGGCGCACAGGGCGCGACCATCGCGCACGTCGAAGCGCGCGCCATGCAGCACGCATTCGATGCTGCCCTCGCTGGTATTGAACTCACCCGAGGACAGTTCGAATTCCTCGTGGGTGCACTGGTCTTCCAGCGCATACAGCTCGCCGTCCAGGTTGAACACGACAATGGGCGTGCCGGTCACCTCGTCGAACACGCTCTTCATTTCACCCGGCAGCAGTTCCGCGCCGGCGCAGACGAAGGTCCAGGCCTCGCTCATGCCGATGCCCCGGCCAGCGGCTTTTCCAGGATCTCAAAACGCAGGTCGTCGCGCTTGGGAATGCCGAAGCGCTCGTCGCCATAGGGGAACGGCTTCTTGATGCCGGTGCGCTGGTAGCCGCGGCGCTCGTAGAAGGCGATCAGTTCCTCGCGCACGTCGATCACGGTCATCTGCATGACCGGCAGCTGCCACTCACGCGCCGCGTGGGCTTCGGCCGCTTCCATCAGCTGCTTGCCGACGCCACCGCCCTGCTGGGCCGGGTCGACCGAGAACATACCGAAGTAGCCCTTGCCATCGACATCGGCGACGTGGGCGCAGGCCACCAGGCGGCCCTCGCGTTCGGCCAGCAGGATGGTCGAGCGCGGGCGGTCCAGGTCGGCCTGGATGCCTTCGGCGTCGATGCGGGCGCCGTCCAGCAGGTCGGCTTCGGTGGTCCAGCCCACGCGGCTGGCGTCGCCGCGGTAAGCGGAGGTGACCAGGGTGATCAGGGCGGGGATGTCGGCCGGCGTGGCGGCACGGAAGGTCAGGGTGCTCATGCCGCCATTCTAGGTGGGGCAGGGGCGCCCGCAAATGGTCGCGGGGTCAGATCCCTTTCGCAGCGCGAAAGGGCTCTGACCCCACCAGCGGCTCCGTCAACCGCCGCTGCGACTGCAGCGCCCGCCGCATCACCGCCAGGTCACCCGCAGGGACGCCCTGATCGATGAACTCCGCATAGCGGCAACGCCGCGATTCCACGTCAGCGGCAATGAGCTCAAACGCAGAATGCGGCACGAGCAACGCATTTGCCCGGCCTTGCGCATTGGCACGATAGCTCGACCAGCGATAGTCCCCGGGATGCGCAACCATCCCCGCCCGCACCGGGTTGAGCTCGATGTAGCGCTGGCAGGCGAGCAGATACCGATCCGTATCAATCACCGTGGAATGGAAACGCCCTTCCCAGAGGCTGCCAGTGCGGCGTTCGCGCTCATTTACATGGCGCACGTAGATGCGGTTCACTGCCTGCATCATCCGTGACATCCCGCCGGGGGCGTCGGGCGTCACCAGCAGGTGGACGTGGTTGCCCATCAGCACATAGGCGTGAATGCTGCAGCAGTGTTCGTTCGCGCAATCGCGAAGCAGGCCCAGATAAAGCGCGGGGTCACGGTTGCTGAAGAAAACGGCTTGGCGATTGTTGCCACGCTGGACGACGTGTTGCGGGTAGCCGGGGGCATCAATACGACGTGGCCGTGGCATGGGGGTCTCCGGAAGCCAAGGGGTCAGAGCCCTTCGCTGTGCGAAGGGATCTGACCCCGAGCATCCGCCAACGCGGCGTGCGTGACAGTCGGTCGACTACGCAACGGTGGGTAGGGCGTTGGGGTCAGAGCCCTTCGCTGCGCGAAGGGATCTGAACCCGCTGCGCGGGCTCAACCCAGCAGCTTGCGCACCTTGGTCAGTGCGGTCATGAAGCGCTCGATCTCGGCGTGGGTGTTGTAGAACGCCAGCGAGGCGCGGCAGGTGGCGGCGACGCCGTAGTACTGCAGCAGCGGGTGCGCGCAGTGCTGGCCGGAACGCACGGCCACACCTTCCAGGTCGAGCAGGGTGGCCAGATCGTGGGCGTGCGCGCCGTCGATCAGGAAGGACACCACGGCGGCCTTCTCCGGCGCTTCGCCGAGGATGCGCAGGCCATCGACCTTGCGCAGCTCTTCGGTGAAGTGCGCCAGCAGTTCGGCCTCGCGCGCTTCCACGTGCTCCAGGCCCAGGCCCTGCAGGTAATCCACGGCCACGCCCAGGCCGATGAAGCCGGCGATGTTCGGGGTGCCGGCTTCGAACTTGTGCGGGGCGTCGTTGAACACGGTGCCGTCGAAGCTGACTTCCTTGATCATCTCGCCACCGCCGAGGAACGGCGGCATCGCGTCGAGGTGCTCGCGGCGTGCCCACAGCACACCGGTGCCGGTCGGGCCGCACATCTTGTGGCCGGTGATGGCGTAGAAGTCGCAGCCGATCGCGGCCACGTCGACCTTGCGGTGCGGCACCGCCTGCGAACCATCGACGACGGTGACGATGCCGCGCTTGCGCGCTTCACGGCAGATCTCGCGCACCGGGTTGACCGTGCCCAGCACGTTGGAGACGTGGGCCACGGCCAGCAGCTTGACCTCGGGGGTCATCGCCTTGCGCAGCGCGTCCAGGTCCAGCGCACCCTCGGGAGTGATCTCGGCCACGCGGATGGTCGCGCCGCTGCGCTGGGCCACCAGCTGCCACGGCACGATGTTGGCGTGGTGCTCCATGCGCGAGACCAGGATGACATCACCGGCCTTCAGCCGCGGCAGCGCCCACGAATACGCCACCAGGTTGATGGCGAAGGTGGTGCCGCTGCACAGCACCAGCTCATTGCTGCGCACATTGAGGAAGCGCGCAAGCTTGTTGCGCGCGCCCTCATAGGCGTCGGTGGCCTCGGTGCCCAGCGCATGCACGGCACGGCTGACGTTGGCGTTGTAGCGGCGGTAGAACTCGTCCACCGCGCCGATCACCTGTACCGGCTTCTGGCCGGTGTTGGCGTTGTCGAAGTACACCAGCGGCTTGCCGTGCACTTCGCGCATCAGCAGCGGGAAGTCGAGGCGGACGCGGTCCCAGTCCGGCGTGCCGGCAGGGCTTTCGATCGGGCGCGGCGTGGACAGGTTCATGCCACACCTGCCTCGGCCAGGGCCTTGTCCAGGCGGCGCGCCAGCTGCTCGCGCAGGGCCTCGGGCAGCACCTTCAGCGGTTCGTGGCAGAACGCGGCACTCAACAGCGCCTGCGCCTGGGCCTGCGGCAGGCCGCGCGAGCGCAGGTAGAACAGCGCGTTGGCATCGAGCTGGCCGACGGTGGCACCGTGGGCCGCCTTCACTTCGTCGGCGTCGATCACCAGCACCGGCTGGGTGTCGATCTCGGCGTCGGCCGACAGCAGCAGGTTCTTGTTGGACAGGTTCGCGTCGGTGCCGTCGGCGCCTTCGCGGATCTGGATGCCACCATGGAACACCACGCGGCTGCGGTTGGCGGCCACGCCGCGCCACAGCAGTTCGCTGCTGGTATCGCGGGCGATGTGGTCGATGCCCAGGCGGGTATCGACGTGGCGGCGGCCATTGCCAAGCAGCACGCCGTTGGCGGTCAGCTGGGCGTTGTCACCTTCCAGGCGCACGTTCAGTTCGTGGCGGCTGAGTGCGGCACCCAGTTCCAGGTCCACGCGGTGGTACTGGGCATCGCGTGCCAGCACCGCATCGGTACGCAGGAAGCTGGTCTGGCGTGCGCTGCCGGCCTGCACGCGGGCGTGCTTGAGCACGGCATCGCGGGCGACGTGGGCATGCAGCACGGTGTTGTCCAGGTGCGCCGAATCGCCCACGCTGAAGCGTTGCTCGACCACGCCGAGGCTGGCGCCGGCACGCAGTTCGATCAGGTGGCGGTGGTGCCAGGCCAGGTCGGTGTCGCCGGCGACGCTGGCGAACACCAGCTGCAGCGGCACCTCGACCTGCACGCCTTCATCCACGCGCAGCACCACGCCTTCATCGGCCAGTGCGGCATTCAGGCGGGCGAACACCTCGTCGCTTCGCTCGTAGCGGCGGCCGAGGAAACGCGCGGCATCCTCACCGGCGGCCAGCGCCGAGGATAGCGGTTCCAGCTGTACACCGGCCGGCAGGCCGTGGGTGTCGCTCAGCGCGTCGCTGAGGCGGCCGTTGACGAACACCAGGCGCGGCGCGGGGATGTCGGCCAGCGCCTCGGCATCCAGCGCGGCCGGGGCCTGCGGTGCGGGTGCGAAGGCGCGGCGCTCCAGCTGGCGCAGCGAGGTGTACTTCCAGGCTTCACTGCGGGCGGCCGGCAGGCCATCGCGCAGCACCGTGTCGAGCACTTCGCGGCGCGCATCGCTGCCGCAGAAGGCCTGGGCCATCGAGTCGAGCAGGGCGCTCATCAGACGGCCGCCTCGCGCACCACGCGATCCTTCAGGAAGTCGTAGCCGTGGGCTTCCAGTTCCAGCGCCAGTTCCGGGCCGCCGGTCTTGACGATGCGGCCATCGGCCAGCACGTGCACCACGTCCGGCTTGATGTAATCCAGCAGGCGCTGGTAGTGGGTGATGACCAGGAACGAACGGTCGGCCGCGCGCAGCGCGTTCACGCCGTCGGCCACGCTCTTCAGCGCGTCGATGTCCAGGCCCGAATCGGTTTCGTCCAGGATCGCCAGCTTCGGCTCCAGCACGGCCAGCTGGAAGATCTCGTTGCGCTTCTTCTCACCACCGGAGAAGCCTTCGTTCACGCCACGGTGCAGCAGCTCGTCCTTCAGGTGCAGCACGGCCAGTTTCTGCCGCACCAGCTTCAGGAACTGCATGGAATCCAGCTCGTCCTGGCCGCGCGCCTTGCGCTGGGCATTCAGTGCGGCGCGCAGGAAGTAGGTGTTGTTCACGCCGGGGATTTCCACCGGGTACTGGAAGGCCAGGAACAGGCCGGCGGCGGCGCGCGCTTCCGGGTCCTGGTCGAGCAGGTCCACACCGTCGAACTGCACGCTGCCTTCGGTGACTTCGTAGCCGTCACGGCCGGCCAGCACATTGCCCAGGGTGGACTTGCCGGCGCCGTTGGGGCCCATGATGGCGTGCACCTGGCCGGGCTTCACGTCCAGCGACAGGCCCTTGAGGATTTCCTTGTCGCCGATGCGGGCGTGGAGGTTGTCGATCTTCAGCATTGGGATGGTCGTCTTGTCGAATGGGGGATGGCAGGCAGCGCGACTTACAGGTCGTATTCGCTGCGCTCCAGGAATTCGCTGCGCAGGTAGGCGGTGCGTGTATCGGTCAGGCTGGACTTGGCGTGCAGATACAGCATCGGGTACATCGAGCCGTACAGGACGCGCGGATTCTCATCCTTGCCGACCGGGTAGCGCGCCTCCAGATCGGCATCACGCAGCTGCACCCACAGGCGCTGCGCGTCCTTCAGCCGGGCCAGTGCCACCGGCTGCCCGGCAAGCTTGGCCAGCACCTGCCGGTAGACCGTGTTGAGCTCGGCGTCGGCCTTGCGGAAATCGCGGTCGGCGCAGGCGTTGAGCTCCATCTGCGTGCCTTCCGGATTGCAGCCGTCGGCGTCGGCGCTGGCTGCCCATGCCGGCGCGGCGGTGCCGAGCAGCAGGGCCAGGGCGAACAGGGTCTTCATCCCACCGACCCTTCCAGCGAGACTTCCAGCAGCTTCTTGGCTTCCACTGCGAATTCCATCGGCAGTTCGCGGAACACCTGCTTGCAGAAGCCGTCGACGATCATCGACACGGCGTCTTCCTGGCTGATGCCACGGGCGCGGCAGTAGAACAGCTGGTCGTCGGAGATCTTCGAGGTGGTGGCCTCGTGTTCGACGGTGGCGCCCGGGTTCTTCACCTCGATGTAGGGGAAGGTGTGGGCACCACACTGCTTGCCGATCAGCAGCGAATCGCACTGGGTGTAATTGCGCGCGCCATCGGCGTTGCGGTCGACCTTGACCAGGCCGCGGTAGGTGTTCTGGCCGCGGCCGGCGCTGATGCCCTTGCTGACGATCTTGCTCTTGGTGCGCTTGCCGACGTGGATCATCTTGGTGCCGGTGTCGGCCTGCTGGCGGTGGTGGGTCAGCGCCACGGAGTGGAACTCGCCCACCGAATCGTCGCCCAGCAGCACGCAGGACGGGTACTTCCAGGTGATCGCCGAACCGGTCTCGACCTGGGTCCAGGTGACCTTGCTACGCGCGCCACGGCATTCGGCACGCTTGGTGACGAAGTTGTAGATGCCGCCGACGCCGTTCTCGTCGCCCGGGTACCAGTTCTGCACCGTGGAGTACTTGATCTCCGCATCTTCCAGCGCGACCAGCTCGACCACCGCGGCGTGCAGCTGGTTCTCGTCGCGCATGGGCGCGGTGCAGCCTTCCAGATAGGACACGTAGGCCTTGTCCTCGCACACGATCAGGGTGCGCTCGAACTGACCGGTGTGGCCGGCGTTGATGCGGAAATAGGTGCTCAGTTCCATCGGGCAACGCACGCCCTTGGGAATGAACACGAAGCTGCCATCGGAGAACACCGCCGAGTTGAGCGCGGCGAAGTAGTTGTCGCCCACCGGCACCACGGTGCCCAGGTACTGGCGCACCAGCTCCGGGTGTTCCTTGATGGCCTCGGACATGGAGCAGAAGATGATGCCCTTTTCGGCCAGTTCCTTGCGGAAGGTGGTACCGACGGACACCGAGTCGAATACCGCGTCCACCGCCACGCCGGCCAGCTTGGCGCGCTCGTGCAGCGGCACGCCCAGCTTGTCGTAGGTGTCCAGCAGTTCCTTCGGCACGTCATCCAGCGAGGCGTACTTCGGGCCCTTCGGCGCGGAGTAGTAGCTGAGCGCCTGCAGGTCGATCGGGGCGATCTGCAGCTTGGCCCAGTTCGGCATCGGCATGGTCAGGAAGTGGCGGTAGGCGTCCAGGCGCCACTGCGTCATCCATTCTGGCTCTTCCTTCTTGGCCGACAGGGCACGGATGGTGTCCTCGTCCAGGCCGGCCGGAAGCGAGTCCGATTCGATCTCGGTGATGAAGCCGGCCGAATACTTGCGGCCCAGCTGCTCGTGGATCTCGCGGTTGGGGGTGTCGTCGTGGGTGACGGTTTCGATGGTTTCGGTGGCCATGGGGGGGCTGCCTACGGATCAGGAGACGACGTCGACAGCGATGGTGCGGCGCTGTTCGTCATCGACAAGGGGGAGAGGGGGCAGGATCTGGGCCAGGCTGACATCGCGCAGGGCCTCGCAAACCACGTCGTTGATCAGCCGCCAGCTGCTGCGCGCGCCGCACTTGGGCGCCATGTTGCACTGGTGGTGGTCGTGGCTGCATTCGGTCAGGGCCAGCGGCCCCTCCATCGCTTCGACAACCTCGAACAGGGTGATCTGCCCGGGTGCGCGGGTCAGCCGGTAGCCGCCGCGCACGCCGCGCAGGCCTTCCACCAGGCCGGCCTGCGCCAGCGGCTTGAGCACCTTGCTGACGGTGGGCGGTTCCAGACCAGTGAATTCAGCCAGTTCGGTGGCACTGAGCACTTCGCCCGGGCGGGCGGCGAGCACGGTCAGCACCACGGTGGCGTAATCGGTGAGTTTGGTGACGCGCAACATGCGGATGCGAGTGGTTCTTAAAGCGGACTGAAATTGTACGCTTTTCTTCCCCGGCATCCAACCCGGCCATTCAGCCGGCGCTGGGCCGGCGGCGGGGCACCCCAGCGCGGGGTGGGGCGACATGCTGCGGCATGGGGGTGATTTTCGCAATCACTGTGAATGGGTGAGAATCAACATTCCTATCGCTGCCATCCCCCTTGCCGATGCCCAAGAAGATCCAAGCCCGCAAGTCCGCCATCCATGGCAACGGCGTGTTCGCCGTGGCCCCGATCAAGCAGGGCGAGCGCGTGATCCAGTACAAGGGCCTGCTGCGCAGCCATGGCGATGTCGATGCCGATGACAGCGGCGATGTGGAAAGCGGCCACACCTTCCTGTTCACGCTGAACGATGACTGGGTGATCGACGCCAACTACAAGGGCAACGACGCGCGCTGGATCAACCACAGCTGCGACCCGAACTGCGAAGCGGTGATCGAGGAAGACGAAGACGGCGACAGTCGCGGCGACAAGGTCTTCATCGAGGCGCTGCGCGATATCAAGGCCGGCGAAGAGCTGACCTACAACTACGGCATCGTGCTGGCCGAGCGCCACACCGCCAAGCTGAAGAAGATCTGGGAGTGCCGCTGCGGTTCGCCCAAGTGCACCGGCACGATGCTGCAGCCCAAGCGCTGAGCGGGCCGGAATGTAGAGTCGAGCCATGCTCGACTCTGCGGGTAAGGCGCAGTCGAGCAAGCTCGACTCTACGGGTGAGGCACAGTCGAGCATGGCTCGACTCTACAAGGGCCGTCTCCACCTGCCGTGCACGACCGGGTCACCGCCCTGCAATGGCCGTTCGCCGACCCTGTGTGCTCCCTCACTGGAGCACACGACATGGCACAGCGTATCGCCGGCAAGCAGGTCGCCATCCTCGCGACCCACGGCTTTGAACAGTCCGAACTGACCGAACCCAAGCGCCTGCTGGAAGCGCAGGGCGCCACGGTCACCGTGGTCTCCCCCGCGAGGGAAGCCAGTATCAAAGGGTGGAAGGACAAGGACTGGGGTGGCGTGGTGGCCGTGGACCTGCCGCTGGCTGAGGCCGATGCCGGGCATTTCGACGCACTGGTGCTGCCGGGTGGGGTGATCAATCCCGATTCGCTGCGCACCGATGAGGCCGCGTTGGGCTTCATCCGCAGCGTGGCGGCGGCGGGGAAACCGGTGGCCGCGATCTGCCATGGCCCCTGGCTGCTGATCAACAGTGGGCTGGCTGAAGGCCGCGAGGTGACATCCTGGCCGTCGCTGCGACAGGATCTTGCCAACGCCGGTGCACGCTGGCGCGATGCCGAAGTGGTGGTGGACGGCAATCTGATCACCAGCCGCAAGCCGGACGATATCCCGGCGTTCAGCGAAGCGGTGGTGAACGCACTGGCGGCGTGAGCGGTAGCGCCGGGCCATGCCCGGCGAACGGGACGCGTGGGAAATGCAGAAGCCGCCGGGCATGACCCGGCGCTACCTTATTTGCCCAGCAGGCCGGCGGGCACCAGACTGCCCAGGTTCTGGTTGAAGGTGACCACCAGCTTGCCGTTCTTCACCTGCGCCGACTGCACCTGCAGGGCGCCCAGCACGCCGGCCATGGTCGGGTCCAGCTTGTAGATCGGTTCGCGGCGCGCGTAGTCGCTCAGTGCGGCGTTGAGCAGGGCGCGGGTGCGCGAATCCAGGCGCCCGCCCTGGCTGGCCGGGGTGAAATCGTCCACGGTCGGTTCCTGCAGGTGGAAGCCCTGGGTCTGGGCGTCATAACGCAGGCCGCTGCTGAGCTTGACCTTGCCCAGGTTGGTCGGGTTGCCGCCCGCGGTGGCCAGCGCCAGGTCCATGCCCAGGTTCAACCGCTCGCCGGCCGGCAGGCTCAGTTGCGGGTGGCTCATGGTCAGGGCGATCAGCCCCCCCAGCGCGTCCTGCGTGCGTGGGAAGCTGCCATCCAGGTATTGCTGGACGTCACTGGCACCGACCGACAGTTCGCGGCCGGAAATCGAGGGGGCTGCCTGTGCGCCGATCGCCGCGGCGATCAGCACAGTGGATGCAGCAACACGGGTCAGCAGGGAACGCAGGTGCATGGCGGTGACCGGGCAGGTGTTGGGGTGGCTCACAGAGTAGCGGTGGCCGCTGAATCGCGGGTGCACGCTGCGAAAGGGATTCAGTCCAGCGTGGGTTCCAGCTTTGCCGACTGGATCTGCCAGCCCTGGCCGTCGGCGCGTGGCTGCACGCGGTACCAGCCGTGGAAGCGGAAGGTGCCTTGGCCGGTGCTGGCACGCACCCGTACCGGTACTTCCAGCAGCCGGCTGGGGCGTTTCTTGTCGCGGGGCAGGGGTGGTTCGCTGTCCAGGCGCAGGGTGCGCACGTCCGGCAATGCCCGCAGCAGCGCGTCGTCGGCATGGCGCGGATCTGCCGGGGCGAAGGTCCAGGCCGCATCACTGTCGCTGCGATTGCCGTTGAGCAGGGCCAGCATGTAGCGGTTGAGCATGTGCGCGGGCGCTTCGCTGCCTGCTGCAACGGCGCCGAACAGCGGGTCGACCGCCGGTGCTGCGAGCGTTCCTGCCTTGGCGTCGTCCGCCGGGGCGGTCGCGAAAGGCGCCTCTGCCTCGCCCGCAGCGGTGTCGGGCGAGGCGGGGGCATCGGCGGGGGCGCGCGAGCACCCCATCAATGCAACGGCCAGGCACCAAACCACGTTACTGCGCATGTCTGCCTCCTCCCCGAGGCCAATGGGAGGCGGCAGTGTATCGGCTGCGTGGCAGTCAGCGCGAAGAGACGCGTTGCTCCAGCGCATCCAGCGCGGCCTGCAGTTCGGGCGCCACCGCCGCCAGGGCGTGGCCTTCGCTGTCGGCATGGCGCTGCACGATATCGCGCAGCAACTGCGCGGCGACCACCAGAGTGGCGCGCTCGTCACCGCTCAGCCCGGGCGTGCGCGGGGCGGCTTCAAGCAGGCGCATCAGGTCGCGGCTGGCGCGGTGTTCCAGTTCGATGGTGCAGCGCCCGGTGCACTGGTGCCCGTCCTTTTCGATCGGGGTCACCGAGATCCGGTAGCGGGTGGAGGGGCTGGCCATGGGAGGTGTGCTCGCCTGTCGTTGGGATGTGTCCACCATAGGCAAGGCGGTGACCGGCGACGACGGCCCGGGCTGCACGCAGTGTTCCACCCGGTCCGTTCCTGCGGCGGAAAACAGCCGCTGCGGCCAATGCTGGCGCGGCGGTGGGCGGGCACGGTCTGCGCAGGGAAACGCTGTGTTGCGGATTGGCCCTGGGGCCGTATCCACGCATGGCGTGGATCTACTGACGGATTGGCCTGGGGGCATCCACGCATGGCGTGGATCAAGCAAAAAAAACGGGACGGCCTGAGCCGTCCCGTCGGAAGATCGCCGTGGGGCGCGCGCTTACAGCGCGGCGTCCTTGAGCTTCTTCAGCGGGCGAACCTTGAGCTTGGTGGTGGCCGGCTTGGCGGCGAACCACTGTTCTTCCTTGGTGAACGGGTTGATGCCCTTGCGCTTCGGCTTGGCCGGCACATTGACGGTGGAGATCTTCAGCAGGCCCGGCAGGGTGAAGGAGCCAGCGCCCTTCTTGTGCACCGAGGAAGCGACAGCGCTTTCCAGCGAGGCCAGCACAGCGCGCACATCCTTGGCGACAACGCCGGATGCTTCAGCGATGTGTGCAACCAGGCCGGACTTGGTCAGCACTTCCTTGATCGGCTTCGGAGCGGCCGGCTTGGCGGCAGCCTTCGTCGCGACTTTCTTCACTGCCTTTTTCGGGGCAGCCTTCTTAGCGGTCTTTGCCATGGTTTCCTGTTCCGTGAACGGTTGGTTGTTTGGTCGGCGCCGAACCCCGTCGGCAAGCGCAATGTAGGGCAACTCGTGGGCGCCGCCAATAGCCCGCAGTGCTGAAAGTGCAGGTTTTTTCATATCCAGACCGATTCAGTACATGGCGCGCGGCAGCGGATTGCGCGGCTCTGGTGCACTGCGGAACCCGCAGATTCTGCGCGAAAGCACTGAAAACAAGGGGGAAATGCCCGATGGGGTGGCGAAGAAGTGTCCACGCCGATGGCCCGGGACAGCACCTGCCACTGCGGCGGAGCGACGCAGGGCTAACGCCAGCCGTGGCAGGGTGAGCGTTCACCAACGCCACGCAGGAGCAGCACATGGGAATCTCGCGACACGCCACCGCGCACTGGGAAGGGGATCTGAAGTCGGGCAAGGGCCAGTTGAGCACCCCGCAGAGCGGTCTTTTGGACAAGACCCGCTATGGCTTCAACAGCCGCTTCGGCGAGGAAAAAGGCACCAGCCCGGAAGAGCTGATCGCTGCCGCGCATGCGGGCTGCTTCACCATGGCGCTGTCGGCCAAACTGGGCGAGGCCGGGTTTACACCGACGTCGCTGGATACCGAGGCGAAGGTCGACCTGTCGATGGAAGGCGGTCCGCAGCTTTCGCAGATCCGCTTGAAAGTGAAAGCGGTGGTGCCGGGCATCGACGCCACCCAGTTCCGCGCCATTGCCGATGACGCCAAGCAGAACTGCCCGGTGTCCAAGGCGTTGAGTGCGGTGCCGATCAGCCTGGAAGCAGAGCTGGGCTGAGGGCGGTAGCGCCGGGCCATGCCCGGCGAGCGAAGCGGAAAGCCGCCGGGCACGGCCCGGCGCTACCCGCCTACGGCGATCACCAATCGAGGGTGCCGGCGATCACCGTCTGCACCTGGCCGCCGGACCACACTTCGCCGTCCGCATCGACCCGCAGGGTCAGGCGCGCATCGTGGCCGACCTCGCGGCCTTGGCTGACTTCATACGGTTCGCGGCCGCGCGGCAACACCCCGCGCTGGTCCAGCCAGGCGGCCAGCACGGCATTCGCCGCGCCCGACGCCGCATCTTCGAAGCGCCGCCCGTTGCCGACGAAGGCGCGCACCGCCAGGTCGTAGCCTTCGCTGCCATCGCTGAACGCATACGCGAACACGCCCATGCTGTCGGTGGATTCGGCCAGGGTTGCGATCGCGTCCCAGTCCGGCTGCAGTGCGCGCAGCTGTGCTTCATCGGCCACCTGCACCACCCACCAGCTGCGGCCGCCCTGCATGCGTGCAGGGGGCAGGGTGCCCAGCGGCCAGCCCTGCAGCGCAGCGGCCAGGCGCGGGTCATCGGCCGGCGCAGTCTCGGCCAGCTGCGCGCGCGGGGTGCGGATGGCAATGCGCTGCTGCGCGCCTTCGCCCATCACCTGCAACGGCAGCGCGCCAGCAATGCCGTCCTGCACCAGCACGCCGTCCACCGGCGTGGCCAGCCCGGCCAGCAGCACCGCATGCGCGGTACCGACGCTGGGGTGGCCGGCGAACGGGACTTCCTTCTGCGGGCTGAACATGCGCAGCCGGTAGCTGCTGCCAGCGGTCTGCGGCGCGAACACGAAGGTGGTTTCCGGCAGCCGGGTCCAGCGCGCGATGGCCTGCATGGCGGTGTCGTCCAGGCCCTCGGCATCGAGCACCACGGCCAGCGGATTGCCGGCGCCGGCGCGCGGCGAGAATACATCCAGTTGCAGGAAACGGCGTGCGGACATCAGGGAAAACTCCAGCGAAATGGGGAAATGGTAGCGCGGGGCCATGCCCCGCGAGCGTGCAGCGCGGTGCGGTGATGCCGCCGGGCATGGCCCCGCGCTACCAGCGGATGTGCCCGTCAATCACCGGCTGCACCTGGCCACCGATCCATACCGTGCCTTCGGCATCGACACGCACATGGACATGGCCGTCGCGGCCGACTTCGCGGCCCTGGCTGGCCACGTAAGCACCCGCGCCGCCGGGCAGGGCACCACGTTCGCGCAGCCAGGCGCCGATCAGCGCGTTGGCGCTGCCCGTCACCGGATCTTCGGGTACGTTCACCGCATCGCCCGGGCAGAACGCGCGCACCACGCGGCTGTGCCCCGCGGCGGGTTCATCGGCGAACACCGCCACACCGGTCGCGCCGGTGGCATTGGTCCAGTCGCGCAGGGCGGCCATGTCCGGGGCCAGGCCGCGCACGGCGGCGGCATCGCGCAGCGGCAGCAGCCACCAGCGCGGGCCGTTGTCCCACAGCTCGGGGGCATGGCCGTCGGCGGCCAGGGCCAGCAGCGGTTCCGGTACCTGGCCGGGCGCGGTGAGCAGGTGGCGGGCCGGCGGGCTGGCCAGTTCGATGGTCGGCGCGTCGGCCGGGCCACTCACCCGCACCGGCAGCAGGCCGGCGGCGCATTGCTGGACCAGGGCGCCGCCGTCTCCCGGCGTGGCCAGGCCACAGGTGACCGCTGCCCAGGCCGCGCCGACGCTGGGGTGGCCGGCGAACGGCAGCTCGCTGCCCGGGGTGAAGATGCGGATGTGGTAATCGGCACCGGCGGCGCTGGGCTGCAGGAAGAACACTGTCTCGGACAGGTTCAGCCACGCCGCCAGCGCCTGCATGCGCCCGGCGGACAGCACGTCGGCGCCCAGCACCACGCCCAGCGGGTTGCCGCTGCCGGGCTGGTGGGCGAAGACATCAAGCTGCAGGTAGCGGAAGGCGGCCATCGGTGGGTCCATTGGGCTTAGAATCGAAGGTTCCGCCCCCTCGGGCGGCTTCCCCACATTACACATAGCCTATCCATGTCAGCTTCCCCCCTTGTCGATCGTTGGATCGTACTGAAGTTCGGCGGCACCTCGGTGTCGCGTCGCCACCGCTGGGACACGATCGGGAAGCTGGCGAAAAAACGCGCGGAAGAGACCGGCTCGCGCGTGCTGGTGGTGGTCTCGGCGCTGTCCGGGGTCACCAACGAACTGACCGCGATCGCCGATGGCGCGCCCGACAGCCGCGACCGCGTGGCTGCTCTGGTCGAACGCCATGAGGGCTTCCTGGTCGAGCTCGGCCTGGGCCGCGAGGTGCTGGGCGAACGCCTGGCCGCCCTGCAGGGCCTGCTGGATGACCCGCGCGCAACCACCCGCCCGCTGGACTGGCAGGCCGAAGTGCTGGGCCAGGGCGAACTGCTGTCCTCGACCCTGGGCGCGGCCTACCTGCATGCTTCGGGCCTGGACATGGGCTGGATGGACGCCCGCCAGTGGCTGGACGCGATGCCGCCGCAGCCGAACCAGAGCGACTGGTCGCAGCGCCTGTCGGTGAACTGCCAGTGGCGCGCCGACGCGGACTGGATGCAGCGCTTCCGCGCGCAGCCGACCCGCCTGCTGATCACCCAGGGCTTCATTTCCCGCCACGCCGACGGCGGTACCGCCATCCTCGGCCGCGGTGGCTCGGATACCTCGGCGGCGTACTTCGGTGCGCTGCTGGGCGCCAGCCGCGTGGAAATCTGGACCGACGTGCCGGGCATGTTCAGCGCCAACCCGAAGGACGTGCCCGACGCGCGCCTGCTGACCCGCCTGGACTATTACGAGGCGCAGGAAATCGCCACCACCGGCGCCAAGGTGCTGCACCCGCGCTCGATCAAGCCCTGCCGCGACGCCGGCGTGCCGATGGCCATCCTTGATACCGAGCGCCCGGAACTGCCGGGCACCAGCATCGACGGCAATGCCGCGCCGGTGCCGGGGGTGAAGGCGATCAGCCGCCGCAACGGCATCGTGCTGGTGTCGATGGAAGGCATCGGCATGTGGCAGCAGGTCGGCTTCCTGGCCGATGTGTTCGGCCTGTTCAAGAAGCACGGCCTGTCGGTGGACCTGATCGGTTCGGCCGAGACCAACGTGACCGTGTCGCTGGACCCGTCCGAGAACCTGGTCAATACCGATGTGCTGGCCGCGCTGTCGGCCGATCTGTCGCAGATCTGCAAGGTGAAGGTGATCGTGCCGTGCGCGGCCATCACCCTGGTCGGCCGTGGCATGCGTTCGCTGCTGCACAAGCTGTCGGATGTGTGGGCCACCTTCGGCCGCGAGCGCGTGCACATGATCTCGCAGTCGTCCAACGACCTGAACCTGACCTTCGTGATCGACGAGGCCGATGCCGATGGCCTGCTGCCGATCCTGCATGCCGAGCTGATCGACAGCGGCGCCATGCCGGTGGAAGAAACCGAAGTGTTCGGCCCGCGCTGGCGCGAGATTGCCGGCACCGTGCGCCCGCGCGGCACGCCGTGGTGGCGTGGCCAGCGTGCGCACCTGCTGCAGCTGGCCGACGCCGGCACGCCGCGCTACGTCTACCACCTGCCCACTGTGCGCGCCCGCGCCCGCGCGCTGGCCGCGATCAAGCCGATCGACCAGCGCTACTACGCGATCAAGGCCAACAGCCACCCGGCCATCCTGCAGCTGCTGGAAGCCGAAGGCTTCGGCCTGGAATGCGTTTCGCACGGTGAGCTGAAGCACGTGTTCCAGCACCTGCCGGAACTGTCGCCCAAGCGCGTGCTGTTCACCCCCAGCTTCTGCCCGCGCAGCGAATACGAAGCCGCGTTCGCACTCGGTGTGACCGTGACCGTGGACAACGTGGAGGCGCTGCAGCGCTGGCCGGACCTGTTCCGCAACCGCGAACTGTGGCTGCGCGTGGACCTGGGCCGTGGCGAAGGCCACCACGCCAAGGTGCGCACCGGCGGCAAGGAGTCGAAGTTCGGCCTGCCGATTGCCCGCGTGGACGAATTCGTGCGCGCGGCCACCGAGCTGGGCACCCGCGTGGTCGGCCTGCATGCGCACCTGGGCAGCGGCGTGGAAACGGCGCAGCACTGGCGCCTGATGTGCGATGAGCTGGCCGGTTTCGCCCGCCGCATCGGCAGCGTGCAGACCATCGACATCGGCGGTGGCCTGCCGATTCCGTACAGCGAGGAAGACGAGCCGTTCGACCTGGACGCCTGGGCCGAGGGCCTGGCCGAAGTGAAGGCGCTGCACCCGGCGTTCCGTCTGGCGATCGAGCCGGGCCGCTATCTGGTGGCCGAATCGGGCGTGCTGCTGACCCACGCCACCCAGGTGGTGGAAAAGGACGGCGTGCGCCGCGTCGGCCTGGATGCCGGCATGAACACGCTGATGCGCCCGGCCCTGTACGACGCCTGGCATGACATCGAGAATCTCAGCCGCCAGGGCGGTTACGCCGAAGCGGCGTTCGATGTGGTCGGCCCGATCTGCGAGTCCAGCGATGTGTTCGGCAAGCGCCGCAAGCTGCCGGTGTCGACCGCGCCGGACGACGTGATGCTGATCGCCGACGCCGGTGCCTACGGCTATGTGATGGCCAACACCTACAACCAGCGGGCGATGCCGCGCGAAGACGTGATCGAGTGATCGCCAGCCTTCGCACCCTGCACCCGCCCACCGACACGACCCGCGCTCGCGCGCGGGCCCGTGCCTGACCGCGCTTGAACTGGATCCACCATGACTGCTTTCGATAAACACCAGGTTTCCCGCTTCCGCTTCGTCCGCTGCGAGTTCGCCGCGGATACCGGCGTGGCCAAGCTGGTCTACGCCTTCGACGTCGGCCCGGAGATGGTGGAAACCATCACCGTGCCGGGCGCTCCGTTCGTGCTGGACGAGGCGCGCGCGGCCGCGGTGCAGCGTGCGCTGCAGCTGCTGCACCTGATCGCCGGCGTCAGCTACTACAAGGCGGCCGTGCCGGAGACGGTCAGCATCGACAGCTATGCCATCGATGCCGAGACCGCGGCGCTGGTGGAGACGGTCTACCTCAACGGACTGGGCGAATTCGCTTACCGCAACGGCCTGAACCTGCGCGGGCGTTTCCGCCTGCCGGTGCAGGGCGACGCGGTGCAGGCGCCGATGCTGGGCCTGCAGCCGCATGCGCTGGTGGCCATCGGCGGCGGCAAGGATTCGCTGGTCAGCATCGAAGCGCTGCGCCGTGCCGGCGTGGACGAAACGGTGACCTGGATCGGCGGTTCGCAGCTGATCCGCGCCTGTGCCGAGCGCACAGGCCTGCCGACCCTGAACCTGGGCCGCGCGCTGGCGCCGGAGCTGTTCGAGCTGAACCGCCAGGGCGCGTGGAACGGGCATATCCCGGTCACTGCGGTGAACTCGGCGATCATGGTGCTGGCCGCGCTGCTGCAGGGCGTGGACCAGGTGGTGTTCTCCAACGAGCGTTCGGCCAGCTACGGCAGCCAGATTCCGGGCACCGGCGAAGTGAACCACCAGTGGTCCAAAGGCTGGGCATTCGAGCAGGCCTTCGGCAACCACGTGCAGCAGCAGGTGGCCGCCGATCTGCAGTACTACTCGCTGCTGCGCCCGATGTCCGAGCTGGCGGTGGCCCGCCAGTTCGCCAAGACCGATTTCTACGACGCGCACTTCTCCAGCTGCAATCGCAATTTCCACATCCTGGGCGAGCGCCCGGTGAACCGCTGGTGCGGCGTCTGCCCGAAGTGCCATTTCGTGTTCCTGGCACTTGCCCCGTTCATGCCCAAGACCCGCCTGGTGCGCATCTTCGGCCGCAACCTGCTGGACGATGCCGAGCAGGCCGGTGGCTTCGATGCGCTGCTGGAATTCCAGGACCACAAGCCGTTCGAATGCGTGGGCGAAGGCCGCGAATCGCGTGCGGCGATGGCGACCCTGGCGCAGCGTCCGGAATGGAAGGAAGACGTGCTGGTGAAGCGCTTCTGCAACGATATCCAGCCGCAGCTGGACGCCGCTGAACTGGAACTGGCGCCGCTGCTGCTGTTGCAGGGCGAGCACCGCATTCCGGCCGCGTTGTGGGAACAGGTGCGTGAAGATTTCGCAGCTTGAGGGAAAGCGCGTTGCGCTGTGGGGCTGGGGACGTGAGGGCCGCGCGGCATTTTCCGTGCTGCGCGCGCGCCTGCCCGCGCTGGCCCTGAGCCTGTTCTGCCCGGCCGCCGAGGCCGAGGCGGCGCGTGCGGAAACGCAGGGGTTGCTGGACGTGCGCGGTGAACCCACCGCCGAGGCGTTGGCTGCGTTCGACGTGGTCATCAAGTCGCCCGGCATCAGCCCGTACCAGCCGATCGCGCTGGCGGCGGCCGCGCAGGGCACCGCCTTCATCGGCGGCACCGCGCTGTGGTTCGCCGAACACGCCGGTGCCGATGGCATCGTGCACGACACCGTGTGCGTGACCGGCACCAAGGGCAAGAGCACCACCACCGCGCTGGTCGCGCACTTGCTGCGCGCCGCCGGCCATCGCACCGGCCTGGTCGGCAACATCGGCCTGCCGCTGCTGGAGGTGCTGGACCCGCAGCCCGCGCCTGCGTACTGGGCGGTGGAACTGTCCAGCTACCAGACCGGCGAAGTGGCGCGCAGTGGCGCCCGCCCGCAGGTGGCGGTGGTGCTGAACCTGTTCCCCGAACACCTGGACTGGCACGGCAGCGAGCAGCGCTACATTGAAGACAAGCTGCGGCTGGTGACCGAAGCGGCGCCGCGCATCGCCGTGCTCAACGCGGCTGATCCGCATCTGGCCGCGCTGTCGCTGCCGGACAGCGACGTGGTCTGGTTCAACCAGCCGCAGGGCTGGCACATGCGTGGCGAGATCGTGCACCGCGGCGAGCAGGCGGTGTTCGATACCCGCAACACGCCGCTGCCCGGCCGCCACAACCGCGGCAACCTGTGTGCGGTGCTGGCGGCGCTGGAAGCACTGGGTCTGGATGCCGTAGCGCTGGCACCGGCGGTGCAGGATTTCCGCCCGCTGCCCAATCGCCTGCAGCGCATCGGCGCGGCCGGTGGCCTGACCTACGTCAACGATTCGATCAGCACCACGCCGCACGCCAGCCTGGCCGCGCTGGAATGTTTCGCCGGCCAGCGCATCGCGCTGCTGGTGGGCGGGCACGACCGTGGCCTGGACTGGACCGATTTCATGCAGCACATGGCGCACGACGTGCCGCCGGTGGAGATCGTGACGATGGGCAGCAACGGCCCGCGCATCCACGCGATGCTGCAGCCGCTGGCCGATGCCGGCCGCTTCGGCCTGCACGCGGCGGGCGACCTGCCCGAGGCGATGGCGCTGGCACGCGCGGCGCTGGGTACGCAGGGCGGGGTGGTGCTGCTGTCGCCGGGCGCGCCGAGTTTTGGTGCCTACCGCGATTACGTGGCCCGCGGCCGCCATTTCGCCGAACTGGCCGGGTTTAACCCGGACAGCATCAGCGCGATTCCGGGGCTGGGCATCGGGTAGGGCAGGCCCAGGGGTCAGATCCCTTTCCGCAGGAAAGGGCTCTGACCCCATCCACGCATGGCGTGGATCTACTCCAAGGGCGCGTTACCATCGGTGCATTCCCGGACGGACCCGGACGCCCGCATGTGCACCTTCATCACAGTGTTCCTGCCCACCACGCTGGCCCACGACACGGCTGCCGCAGTCTTCACCCGCAGCGGCCGGTGCCTGCTCGCGCAGGCCTCGCCGAGCCTGCAGGCGGCGGTCGGGCCCGGCTGGCAGCCGTGGCTGAGTGCGGCGCACTGCGATTGCGGGACGGCGCTGGCTTCGCTGCGGGCCGAGCCGGCGTGGGCGGGCGATGCCGAGCGCTGGCGGAAGAAGGGCTGGAGCGAGGCGAAGATCGCCCGCGCGCTGGCCGAGCAGTTGGCGCGGCATGCGCAGGATCAGCAGAGGGTTCGCGAGCAGGCGCTGGGTGATGCCGGCCAATGGCTGCAGCGCATTGATGCGTTGCTGGGCGCGGGAGCTGCGCGTATTGGCTTGCTGGTGCGCGACTACGACGGTTCGGTGGGTGCCCGGCAACCGACGCCGCCGGAGCGTCGTTGGTCGCGCGCGCGCCTGGCGGAGGCGGATCTGCTGGCGTTCGAACCGGGCACGTTGCAGTGGATCGAGCGCGGGTGAGAGCGCGTGCCCCCCATCCACGCATGGCGTGGATCTACTCGATGAAGCTGTAATCGCGGTCGATCAGGTCCTGCAGGTAGGCATCGAAGCTGGGGGCGATCACCGCGTAGCTGTCCGGATCGTGCAGGTAGCGCACCACCTGGCCGACGGTGCCGCCCGGCGCCGGGTCGAAATCCAGGTACAGCATCGAGGTGCCGCCGTTGTTCATGCAGTGCGAGAAGCACAGGCGACGGTTCATCGGCAGATCGCCGTCGATGCCGGCGCCGAGGATGTCCGGCTCGTCGTCCAGCCATTCTTCGTAGATGGAACGGATGCTGTCGTCCCACTGCCGCCGGTCTTCGAAGATCTGTTCGACCGAGCGCAGGAAGTACGGGTAGTCCCCCACGTCCGAGCCCAGCACCAGCACGCAGACCTCGCCGCCGGGGTACTCACGGTAGTGCGTGCCATCCACGCGCGACAGCAGCTGCAGCAGGCTGTCGGGCACCTGCGGCCACTGCGTGCGCAGGCGCTGCAGGTCATCGGCGCTGGCGCCCTGCACGTGGGCCCATTGCGGGGCGTCATCTTCCGGCAAGCGGGCAACAAGGCCGGACAGGAAACGGTCTACCAGGTTCATTCAATGGCAGGGAAGCAGGAACAGGGGGGTATCCAACCACACCTGCGTCACGCCGCCAATGCAGAATGCGCACTGGCAGGCGTGGACGCTGTGCAGCCTGCTTCCCTTCTTTCTGGAGCAGGCGCATGAACAGCTGGCGGTTTGGTGTGGCGATGGTGCTGGGGCTGGCGGCGATGCCGGCGTGGGCGGCGATGAAGACCCAGCCGGTGGAATGGACGCACCAGGGCACGACCTTCAGTGGTGTGCTGGTCTACGACGACGGCGACAATGACAAGCGCCCCGGCCTGGTGATGGTGCCCAACTGGAAGGGCGTGAACGCATCGGCGATTGAAAAGGCCAAGCAGTTGGCCGGCGATGACTACGTGGTGCTGGTGGCCGATGTGTACGGCAAGGGCGTGCGGCCGAAGAGCGATGCCGAGGCTGGCCCGGTCGCGACCAAGCTGCGCAACGACCGGCCGCTGCTGCGCGCACGCGCGCTGGAAGCGGTGAACGTGCTCAAGGCGCAGGCCGGCAAGGCGCCGCTGGATGCCAGCCGGATCGGTGCGGTGGGCTTCTGCTTCGGCGGCACCACGGTGCTGGAGCTGGCTCGCGCGGGTGCGCCGCTGGCCGGTGTGGTCAGCCTGCACGGCGGCCTGGGCTCACCACTGCCGGCACAGGCCGGTGGCACGCATCCCTCGGTGCTGGTGCTCAATGGCGCCGACGATACCAGCGTGACGGCCGAGGATATCGGCAGTTTCCAGAAGGAAATGGACGCGGCCAAGATCGACTGGGAATTCACCAACTACAGCGGCGCGGTGCACTGCTTTGCCGAGCGTGATGCCAACAGCCCGCCGGGCTGCCAGTACAACGAACGGGCGGCCAAGCGCGCGTGGAAGGCGCTGGATGAGTTCTTCGAGGAACGGTTTTTGTAGAGTCGAGCCATGCTCGACTGCTGAGGGCGTGCCGACCAACGGTCGGCACACCTTCACCGATCAATGCGAGCGCTGCACCGCGTAGCGGGCCAGGCCGCGCAGGGCCGCCACCGCATCGTTGTCGCCCAGGCCATCAAGCGCGCGCTCGGCGGCTTCGGCGTATTCCTCGGCGCGGCGGCGGCTGTAGTCCAGGCCACCGGTGGCGTGGATGGCGGCCAGCACCTCCGGCATGGCCGAGGCGTCGCCGTCCTGCACGATGCTGCGCAGGCGCTCGCGGGTGGCGGCGTCCGAATGGGCCATGGCATGGATCAGCGGCAGCGTGGCCTTGCCTTCGGCCAGGTCGTCGCCCAGGTTCTTGCCCAGCTCGTCGGCATTGGCCGAGTAATCCAGCACATCATCGGCAATCTGGAAGGCGTAGCCCAGATGCATGCCGTAGTCGTACAGGGCCTGCTGGGTGGCTTCGTCCACGCCGCTGGCCAGCGCGCCCAGGCGGGTGCCGGCGGCGAACAGCACCGCGGTCTTGCGCTCGATCACGCGCAGGTAGGCCGCTTCGTCGGTGTCCGGGTTGTGCACGTGCAGCAGCTGCAGCACTTCGCCTTCGGCGATGCGGTTGGTGGTGTCGGCCAGGATCTGCATGACCGGCATGCGGTCCAGTTCCACCATCAGCTGGAAGCTGCGCGAGTACAGGAAATCGCCCACCAGCACGCTGGGCGCATTGCCCCACAAGGCGTTGGCGGTGCTGCGGCCACGGCGCAGGCTGGATTCGTCCACCACATCGTCGTGCAGCAGGGTGGAGGTGTGGATGAACTCGATGATTGCCGCCAGCTGGTGGTGATCCGGGCCGGCCTGGCCGACCGCATGGCCGGCCAGCATGACCAGCATCGGCCGCAGGCGCTTGCCGCCGGCGGAAATGATGTGGTCGGCGATCTGGTTGATCAGCACCACGTCCGAGGACAGCCGGCGCCGGATCAGGGCATCGACGGCGGCCATGTCGGCCGCAGCAAGCGACTGGATCTGGGGCAGGCCCAGGGCGGGACGGGTGTCTTCAGTGATGGTCATGCGATCAGGCTTTCAGGCTCCCCCCGATTATAGGCGCTGGCCGTGAATTCGGGCGGAAACCGACCCGACCGGCGTTTTCGTGGGCCGCTGGCCGGCCCTGCGGCGTGAATACGTATGCAGCCAGCGCCATCGCCGGGAGGCCGCCGCTAAGCTTGCCGGAGTTGCTTTTCGGCCCGCTGCCGGCGGGTCCCGCATGCCCGGAGGGGGGCTGTCGATGTCGCACAATCCATGGTGGCGCGGAGCCGTCATCTACCAGATCTACCCGCGCAGTTTCCTCGACGCCAACGGCGACGGGGTAGGCGACCTGCCGGGCATCATCGAGCGTCTGGACTACATTGCCGCGCTGGGCGCGGATGCGATCTGGATCTCGCCGTTCTTCAGATCGCCCATGGCCGATTTCGGCTATGACATCGCCGATTACCGCGATGTGGACCCGTTGTTCGGCAACCTGGACGACTTCGACCGCCTGCTGGCCAAGGCACACGGCCTGGGCCTGAAGGTGATGATCGACCAGGTGTTGAGCCATACGTCGATCGAGCACGCCTGGTTCCGTGAAAGCCGCCAGGACCGCAGCAACCCGAAGGCGGACTGGTATGTCTGGGCCGACCCGCGCGAAGACGGCACCCCGCCCAACAACTGGCTGTCGCTGTTCGGCGGCGGCGCCTGGCAGTGGGAACCGCGCCGCGAGCAGTACTACCTGCACAACTTCCTGGTCGACCAGCCGGACCTGAACTTCCATAACCCGGCGGTGCAGCAGGCCACGCTGGACAACGTGCGCTTCTGGCTGGACCGCGGCGTGGATGGGTTCCGCCTGGATGCCATCAATTTCTGCTTCCACGACGCGCAGCTGCGCGACAACCCGCCCAAGCCGGCGGACAAGCGGGTGGGCCGCGGCTTCAGCCCGGACAACCCCTACGCCTACCAGTACCACTACTACAACAACACCCAGCCGGAAAACCTGCCGTTCCTGGAGCAGCTGCGCGCGCTGCTGGACCAGTACCCGGGCGCGGTCAGCCTGGGCGAGATCTCGTCGGAAGATTCGCTGGCCACCACTGCCGAGTACACCCAGGACGGCCGCCTGCACATGGGCTACAGCTTCGAGCTGCTGGTGGACGACTACAGCGTGGCCTACATCCGCGATACGGTCTCGCGCCTGGAAGCGGTGATGACCGAGGGCTGGCCGTGCTGGGCAGTGTCCAACCATGACGTGGAGCGGGCGGTCAGCCGCTGGGGCGGGCACCCGGCCGACCCGCGCCTGGCCCGCATGCTGGTGGCCATGCTGTGCTCGCTGCGCGGCTCGGTCTGCCTGTACCAGGGCGAGGAGCTGGGCCTGGCCGAGGCCGAGGTGCCGTTCGAGGACCTGCAGGATCCGTATGGCATCACCTTCTGGCCCAACTTCAAGGGCCGTGACGGCTGCCGCACGCCGCTGCCGTGGACCGATGCCCCGCTGGCCGGCTTCACCACCGGCAAGCCGTGGCTGCCCATTCCGGTCGAGCACCGTGCCGCCGCGGTGGCGGTGCAGCAGGCCGACCCGCACTCGGTACTGAGCGCCTTCGGCGATTTCCTGGCCTGGCGGCGTACCCAGCCGGCCCTGCTGCACGGCGACATCCAGTTCCTGGACAGCGCCGAGCCGGTGCTGCTTTTCCAGCGTATGCTTGCAGATGAAACTCTCCTGCTGGCCTTCAACCTGTCGGCAGCGCCGGTCAGCCATCCGCTGCCAGCCGGCCGTTGGGAACAGGTAGCCGTGCCGGGCCCGGATGCGGGCACGGTGGAAGGCAATGAACTGCGGCTGCCGCCGCGCGCGCTGTATTGCGCCCGACGCAGCTGACCGATTTCTCCGGTGGCGGTACTTGCGGGGACGGGGCCGAAGCGCCCCGTCCCTTTTTTGTGGGTGGCTGTTGGCCGTCACTTTCCAACTAGTGGAATGGAGTCGGCCGGGATGGGCGTGGACACTGGCGGCCCCTACATGGTGGACCTCCGATGCGTTCCTTTGCTTCCCTGACCCGAGTGTTGTTGCTGGCAGTGGCGCTTTCCGCTGCATGCCCCCTCTCCGCCACACCCATCGTGATCGTGGGGCCCGCGCTGGAGGATGCCTTTGAGGGGGCTGACGTGGTACCTGGCCTGAAGCAGTTGCTCGGACCGGAGTACCTGGCGTTCCGACGCAATTTCGATGAGTCGGCGGTGCCGGTGCCGTTGAAGGATGGGGGGCTGCTGCTTGATGGGTGGCGATTGGGATTTCCCTCACATCACGCAGCTGCCGTGGTGGTCTACCCCGATGGCACGCTGCATGCGGCCTACTACAACGCTGAAGATCGAGCGGTGCGGTACTTCTCCACATCGGCTGGACTTCAGCACCGCGCACTGCTGGTCTGGGCAAAGCGATTTGACCTGCCTCTGGATCAATCGCCTTCCCCTCACCGTTCTGTGGAAGACACTCCCAGAGCATCCGTGCTGGCAGTGCCGAGCTTGGAAGAGCAGGCAGCCATGCGATCGGTGGCCGCCGCGATCTGGTCTGCCGAGCTGGCCTCGGGTTGGAACATGAATACCGAAGTGGGGCGCGTTCTCGGTGAGGCCACCTAGCAGATCATGGACTGCTCTGCCGCCTTCAGCCTCGTGCCAAAGCCTGCGGGCTGGGTGCCAGGTTGGGCGTATGTTACGCAGACATCGGTCCAGATCGTCGCCTATGTCACGGGTGCGTCGGCGCATAGGGTCTACCGATCCTGTGTCATTGCTACCGCCAGTCGCCAGCGCTCGTTCATCGAGTTAGCCTCGGGCGGGTTCTGAGCACGGAGCGACGACATCATGTGGGAACTGCTGGGCCAGATTGTTTCCGTTGTCCTCAACAATGTGGGCCACGCGCTTGGCGGGTTCAGTGGTCGTGTCTTGCTGGCGCTGATGCTGGTCATTGCGATCAGCTGCGCCTTTCTCATCCGGTGATCTTCTGCCTGGCGCATCCACGCATGGCGTGGATCTACTGGAGGAGTTTGGTCTTGGTGGGTGCGGACCGTTGGTCCGCGCGGGGCGCAAAAAGAAAACCCGCTGCCTGCGCAGCGGATTTTCCGGTCCAGGTCGCCGTGGTCGCCGCCGGGCATGGCCCGGCGCTACCCATGGGTTACCTGGCGTGGGTCAGAACTTGTAGTTCACGCCCAGCACGTAGGTGCGGCCCCACTCGATGTATTCCAGCGGGCGATCCTTGGTGCCGGCATAGGTGCGGTACGGCTCGTTGGTCAGGTTGCTTCCCTGCAGCAGCAGGGTCAGGCCACGCAGGGCGCTGCTGTCGCTGAAGGTGTAGCTGATCTGCGCATCGGTCACGTTCTCGCCCACCACATAGCGCAGCGTGCGGTTGCCGTTGAAGTTGCCGATTTCACCGATGAAGTCCGAACGGCGGCGCTGGCTCACGCGCGCTTCGAAGCCATTGCGCTCGAAGTAGGCGGTGAAGTTGTACACGCGGTCGGACAGGCCCGGCAGGCTGATCGGATCGGTACCCACGCTGGAGGCGCTTTCCGGGTCCAGGATCTCGATGTCGCTCTTGTTGAAGGTGGCGCTGGCCTGCACGCCGAAGCCACGCAGGCTGTCGGTCAGCATGTCCAGCGGGAACGATGCGGTCAGTTCCAGGCCCTTCAGGGTGCCGCCCTTGCCGTTCTGCGGCGAGGAGAACGTACCGGTGGTGAGCACCGGCACGGTCATGCCCGGCGGCGGCACATAGCTGCCCAGCAGGTCGGTGAAGTCGTAGTTGTCCACCGACTGGGTGTACACGTAACTCTTCAGATCCTTGTAGAAGACGGCGGCGGCCACGTAGGCCTTTTCACCGAAGTACTTCTCGTAGGACAGATCGATGGCGGTGGCGCGCCACGGATCCAGCAGCGGGTTGCCGCCGCTGCCGCCGGGCTTGCCGGTGGCGGTATCCACGCCGAATTCCAGGCCGGCGCGCATCTGGTCCACGCGCGGGCGGGCGACCTGCTTGGCCACCGCAAAGCGCAGCGTCTGCTCATGCGGGAACATGAAGGCCAGGTTCAAGCTGGGCAGCCAGTCGTTGTAGGTCTTGCCGTTGGAATACGGCTGGATGTTGCTGCCGGCCGGCTGCGAGCTGTCCCAGTACCGTGAATCCGAACTCTGGTCGGTGTGCTGCATCTGCACGCCGATGTTGCCTCGCACGCCCACCACGCCGATGTCGGTGTTGATGTTCAGGCGCGCCCAGGCGGTGGTGATTTTTTCCTGCACCACCCACGACTTCGGAATCAGGTAATCCAGGTTGTCGACCGGATCGAAGGTCATGTAGCGGGCCACGGCGGCCGGCACGTTCCAGGCCGGAATGCTGCCGATGCCGGCAAAGCCCAGGTTCACCGGCGAATACTGCAGGTCCGAGGCAATGTTGGCATCGCCCTGGGCGCCCAGCAGGATGTTGCCTTCGGACTGGGTCTTGGTCTTGCGGCGGTCGGCGTAGTTCACGCCGATGTCCAGGTCCGGTGCCCACGACGCCATCGCTTCAGGCAGGCTGATGGTGGCCGCCAGCTTGCCGCCCTTCAGGCGGTCTTCCACCTGCGGCACCTTGCCGTAGCCGGAACCGTAGATGGTGTTGGTCAGGAACAGCGCATCGGGGTTGGAGTAATCCAGGCCCGGCGAGATCTGCGAGAAGCCGTTCGGGTTCACCACCAGGCCGATGGTGTCCAGCTGCGGCATCGGGGTCAGCTGCAGGTTGTTTTCCAGGTTCAGCTCGTCACGGGTGGCCTTGGAGTAGTTCAGGTCGGCCACCAGCTTCACGCTGCCGAAGGTGAACTCGTTGTTCCAGCCAAACGCATCGATCTTGTCCTTGCGCTTGTTGTACATGCCGCGCACCAGCGGGTACACGCCGCTGGCGGTGCCCCCGGTGAAGGTGCCATCGGCATTGACCTGCGGGTTGCTGATCAGCAGGCCCGGGGTGTAGCCGCCGTTGTAGTTGCTGAGGTTGACCTCGAACTGGTTCGCGGTGTCGATCTGCTCGGCTTCGGTGTGGAACGCATCGAAGGTGCTGGTCCAGGCGTTGTTCGGCCGGAACTGGATGGTGGCCATCACGCCGTCGCGCTTGTTGTTGCCGGTGCGGCGCAGGGCCTTGATGCCATCGGAGAAGTAGGTGCCTGCCGCCAGACCCGGGCGGTTGCCGTTGGTGGTCTGTTCGGTGGTCCACGGCTCGTACAGGCCTACCTGGTTTTCCTGGATCGGGTTGTCGCTGTGCGCGTAACCGATCGAGATGCCCAGGGTCTTGTCGAAGAACTGGTCGATGTAGCTGGCGCTGAAGCGGTTGCCGAATTCATCGACGTTGGCCGCATCACCCAGCGAGCTTTTCTGCAGGCGGCCGCTGACGGCGATCACGCGCTCGGGGAAGCTGAGCGGGCGCACGGTCTGCATGTCGATGGTGCCCGACAGGCCCTGGCCGACCAGTGCCGCGTCCGGGGTCTTGTACACGGTCACGCCGTTCACCAGTTCCGACGGGTACTGGTCGAATTCAACGCTGCGGTTGTCGCCGGTACTGACCACTTCGCGGCCGTTGAGCAGGGTGGTGGCGAAGTCGGGCGACAGGCCGCGCACGCTGATGACCTGGGCACGGCCGGCCACGCGCTGGGCGGCCAGGCCGGGCAGGCGGCCCAGCGATTCGGCGATGCTGACATCGGGCAGCTTGCCGATGTCTTCGGCGGAAATCGCTTCGACCACCGAGGTGGCGCTCTGCTTCACCGCAATGGCGTTTTCGATGCCGCGGCGGATGCCGGTCACCTGCACGGTGTCCAGGTTGGTGGCCGACGGATCGGTGGCGGTGGCTTCGGTGGACTGCGCCGATGCCAGCGACGGCACCAGTACGACGGCCAGCGCCAGACTCAGCGCGCTGCGCTTGTGGTTCAACATTTTCCCCTCCCAGGCAATGTTGTAGAGCATTTTGTGGTCGTCCCGGCGGGGCCGGAAACGTGCGACGCGGTGGCCGCTGTCGTCGCCGCTATGGTAGGCAGCGCGTTGTTCGGCGGAATCACCCTGCATACGTATTCAATGGCGTTTGCAGCGTTGTAAACGGTTCCATGATCCCGTCCCGGCAGCGCCGGGACGCGCCCGGCGTGCGCAGGCCACGGTGGTTCAGTGGATCGGCGTGAAGCGGATCGCCTGGCCACCGCCCGGTGCCAGCACCAGGGTCAGGGCATCGGCGCTGGTCACTTCACGCGTCTCGCGCTTGAACGCGAACGGTTTGCTGCGGAAGTCGGCGCCCTCGCCGTCGCGGTAGATCTCGGCGCGGTAGCGCACGCCTGGTTCCAGGAAGCCCAGCGACACCGGCAGCACGCGGCCGTGTTCGTCGGTGATGCTGCCCAGGAACCAGTCGCGGCTGTTGCGCTCGCGTCGCACGATGGTCACGTAGTCGCCCACTTCGCCATCGAGCACGCGGCTCTGTTCCCAGTCCACTGCCACGTCTTCGATGAACCGGAACGCTTCGCGATGCTGCAGGTAGTGTTCGGGCAGGTCGGCGGCCATCTGGATCGGGCTGTACAGCACCACGTACAGCGCCAGCTGGCGGGCCAGCGTGCTGGGAATGGCCTGGCCGTGGCGGCCCTTCAGGCTGAGGATGCCGGGGGTGTAATCCATCGGTCCGGACAGCATGCGGGTGAATACCAGGTTCACTTCATGCTCGGGCGGGTTCGGCGGCTGGCCCCACGCGTTGTATTCCATGCCGCGCGCGCCTTCGCGCGAGATCCAGTTGGGGTAGGTGCGGCGCAGGCCGGTGTCCTTGATCGGCTCGTGCGGGTTCACCGACAGGCGCCGGCGCGCGGCTTCCTGCACCACCTTCAGGTGGTGGCGCGCCATGAACTGGCCGTCATGCCACTCGCGCCAGAGCGGGCCGCCGGCCGGGTTGCGACGGTCCACCTGGCCGTCATCGCAGACGTAGCCGGTCTTGAACTGGTCCACGCCCAGGCGCGCATACAGGTCCAACGCGGCGTCCAGCTGGTCCTCGTAATGCTCGATGGCGCAGCCGGTTTCGTGGTGGCCGATCAGGTGCACGCCCTTCTTCAGGCCATAGGCAGACAGCGCCTCGATATCGAAATCGGCCGTGGCGCGGGTGAAGTCGAAGTCGTAGCCGTTGCCCACCCACATGCCGTCCCAGCCGGGATTCCAGCCTTCCACCAGCACGCCGCGGAAGCCATGCGCGGCGGCGAAGTCGATCACCTTCTTCGTCTTGGCGGTGGTGGCCGCATGCATCGGGCCGGTGGCCCAGCTTTCGTTGTCCAGGTGCATCGACCACCACACGCCCAGGTACTTGGCCGGCTTCACCCAGCTCACGTCGCCCAGCGCGTTGGGTTCGTTGAGGTTGAGGATCAGGTCCGATTCGACCAGACCGCCGGCGCGGTCGGCAATCTGCAGCGTGCGCCACGGGGTGCTGAAGGGCAGGGTGCGGCGCACTTTCCAGCCTTCAGCCGACGGCGAAAGCTGCGCACGCAGGCGCTGGCCTTCGGTGCGGCGCAGCCACATGCCGGCGTAGTCCACCAGCGCGGCCTCGTGGATGGCCACGTGCAGGCCATCCACGCTGCGCAGGGTCATCGGCGTGTGCACCAGCGGCACCTCGCGCAGCGGCGTGCGCTGGTACAGGTACTCGTAATGGATCGGCTCGCCGGCCGGAATCCACCACGCGGTGGACTCGGGCGCGATGGCGAACTCGGTCAGTTCGTCATCGATGATCGCCTCGCGCAGGTTGGGCTGTTCGGGGAACGCATAACGGAAGCCGAGGCCGTCGTCGTAGACGCGGAACACCACGTCCACGCGACGCTTGCTGCCGGTGCTCTCGGCCAGCTGCACGGTCAGTTCATTGAAGTGATTGCGGGTGACGCGGCGCTCGCCCCAGGGCTGTTCCCAAGTCTCGTCCACGCTGCGCCGCTGTTCGCCCAGCTGGACGAAATCACGGTCCAGGCGGCCGTCGCGCAGCACGAAGCCCAGCTTGGAATCGTCCACCACGGGCGCGCCCAGGCGTTCCACCCGGTAGCGCGCGGTACCGCCATCGAGCACCAGGCTGACCGCCAGCACCTTGCCCGGCGATTCCACCCGGGTGACCTGCGGCGCGGCCTGGGCCACCGCCGCCAGACCCAGCAGGGCCATGCCGAACACCGGCGCGAACATCGCGCGGACTGCAACAGAAAAAGCCGGCATTTCCCCTCCCAAGGCGCCATTGGCAGACCCGGACCATAAGCCAGCACGGCGCCCGGTCTTCACGCAATGGCCATGAATACGTATGCAAGTGGACGCAGGCCACGGCGCCGCGTCTACCATGGGGCAAGGCACCTTGAGGGAGGCGCCGCGCCCGCGCACCGGTTCCGGTGGCGCGGACCCACAACGGTGCAGAGAGGGAGGGAGGTCGACGGGCGCAAGCCGGTCTGCCGCTTCGATGCTGAAGATGATTTGCCTGACGGCTGCCCTGGGGGCAGCGCTGGGAACGACCGCGCACGCGGCCGACCTGGAATTCAACGGCCGCCATGCGCGCGCCGAAGCCGCTGCCAAGGGCAGCTTCGTGCTGCACGCGCCCACGGGCGAGGTGCGCATTGCCGCCGCGCCCATGCGCAGCCAGACCGGCAGCGTGATGTTCGATGCGCTGTTCGCCATGGCCCAGCAGGAAATGGACCAGGACCGCGTGGATGCGATCCGCGATCCGTCCTTCGACGAAGGCCGCCCGGTGCCGTGCGAGTGCTTCCAGACCGGCGCGCGCTGGCCCTATGTGTGGACCCGTGATCTCAGCTTTGCCGCAGATCTGGCGCTGGCGAAGCTGGACCCGCAGCGCACCCGGCAGTCGCTGCAGTTCAAGCTGTCGGCCGCGCGCGATGGCCATACCCCCGGCCTGTTCGTGGCCCAGGACACCGGCTCGGGCGGCAGCTGGCCGATCAGCAGCGACCGCGTGGTGTGGTTCCTGGCCGCGCGCCATCTGCTGGATGATGCGGCCTTCGCCGACCAGGTCTGGCAGGCGCTGCAGGGCACGTTGGCGCAGGACCGGGCAATGGTGTTCGACCCGCAGATGGGCCTGTACCGCGGCGAGACCTCGTTCCTGGACTGGCGCGAGCAGACCTACCCGGACTGGACGCGCGAGAATGTGCGCTTCATCGGCGATTCCTATGCGCTGTCCACCAACGTGCTGCATTACCAGGCTCTGCGCCTGGGCCAGCAGATGGCCGCGCAGCTGGGTGACGAGCGCGCCGAGCAGTACAAGGCCTGGGCCGATGCGCTGGCGCTGCAGATCGATGCACGTTTCTGGCGGCAGGACATGGGCCAGTACATGAGCTACATCGGCGAAGCGGCGCACCCGGTGCCCTACGCCAAGGTGGACCTGCTGGGCCTGTCGCTGGGCATCCTGGCCGACGTGCTGCCCGCCGAACGCGCGCAGCGTGCGCTGGCCGCGTACCCGATGGGGCCGGCCGGCAGCCCGGTAGTGTGGCCGCAGGAAGCGCAGCAGCCGATCTACCACAACCGCGCCATCTGGCCGTTCGTCAGCGCCTATTCGCTGCGCGCCGCGCGCAAGCTGGACGATGCGCCGCGCATCGCCGCCGAGATCCGTTCGCTGATGCAGGGCGCGGCGCTGGCCGGTTCCAACATGGAAAACTACGAACTGGTCAGCCAGGCCGTGCACGTGGACGAAGGCGCGCTGAGTGGGCCGGTGGTCAATTCCGAGCGCCAGCTGTGGTCCGTGGCCGGTTACCTGGCCATGGTCAGCGAAGGCGTGTTCGGTGTGCAGGATGATGGCAGCGTGCAGCCCAAGCTGCCGGCCAGCCTGGTACCGGACCTGTTCGGAAAGCAGCGGCGCATCAGCCTGGACGCCAACGGCAAGCGTTACGTGCTGGAGCGGCCGAAGCAGCTGGGCGAGGGCCTGCTGGTGGCCGGCAAGGTCAAGACGCGCGGCACCACCACCACGGTGCAGCTGGTGCCGGCCGCTGCCGCGCCGCGCGCTGCAATGGCCGGCGCTGATGCCAATGCGCGTGCACCGGCCACGCCGGCTACGCCGCAGGCCAAGCGCAGTGGCAAGGGCTGGACCGTGGCCGTGGCCGCCGACCAGGTGCTGTGGCAGGACGGCAAGGCCGTGCAGCCAGCCAAGGGCGTGGCACGCATCGGCGAGGACGGCCTGCAGCATTGCCTGAGTCTGACCCGTCGCGAGGGCACGCTGGAATCGCTGCACAGCCCGATGCTGTGCGTGGGCCCGCAGCAGGTGCTGCGCGGTGCACGCCAGTGGCAGTTCACCGCCGCCAAGGCCGGGCCGGTGCGCCTGCGCCTGCAGTACCGCAACCCCAACGGCCCGATCAACACCGGGGTGACCGCCGCGGTGAAGCAGCTGGCGGTGCAGTGCGGCAGCCAGCCCGTGCAGCGCTTGACGGTGACGCTGCCGCACAGCGTGGCCGCGCAGGAATCCACCGCCGCAACCTTCAGCGTGCCCAAGGGGCGCTGCAGCGTGAAGCTGGAAGAGGGCTTCAACATGAGTGCACTGCAGCACTTCGCGCACTACACCGGTGGCAAGGGCGGGCGCGAGGGCGTGCTCAACCAGGCCCAGGTGCAGGCGCTGAAGGTGGCACCGGTCGCGGCCGTCGAGGGCGCACGATGAGCCGTCCTGCCAAACCGCAGCTGTCGTTCTGGCAGATCTGGAACATGTGCTTCGGCTTCCTCGGCATCCAGTTCGGGTTCGCCCTGCAGAACGCCAACGCCAGCCGCATCTTCGAAACGCTGGGCGCATCGCAGGACGCGGTGCCGGGGCTGTGGATCGCCGCGCCGCTGACTGGTTTGCTGGTGCAGCCGGTGGTGGGCTACCTGTCCGACCGCACGTGGACGCGCTGGGGCCGACGCCGCCCGTTCTTCATGATCGGCGCGGTGCTGACCACGCTGGCCCTGCTGGTGATGCCGAACTCGCCCACGCTGTGGATCGCCGCCGGCACGCTGTGGGTGCTCGATGCCTCCATCAATGTGTCCATGGAACCGTTCCGCGCCTTCGTCGGTGACCAGCTGGCGCCCCGCCAGCGGCCCACTGGCTATGCGATGCAGAGCTTCTTCATCGGCGTCGGCGCCATCGTCGCCAGCTTCCTGCCCTTCATTCTCACCCACGTCGGGGTCAGCAACACGGCGGCGCCGGGTGAAGTGCCCGATTCGGTGCGCTACGCGTTCTACTTTGGTGCGGTGGTGCTGCTGGCGGCGATCAGCTGGACGGTCTTCAGCACGCGCGAGTATTCGCCTACTGAACTGGCCTCCTTCGACGATGCCGAACCGCCGGCGCACCATGCCGGCGCCACCATCACCGGGCCGGCGTCCTGGGGCCAGGTGACGCTGTGGCTGGGCGTGGGCGTGCTGCTGGCGGCGCTGATCGGCTGGCGGCAGGGCGACAAGATGCTGTACGTGCTGGCAGGCCTGTGCGCGGGCTACGGCCTGCTGCTGGCACTGGCCCGTGCGCTGCCCGGCACGCACATGCTGGCCGCCATCGTCGGCGATCTACGCGCGATGCCGGTGACCATGCGGCGCCTGGCGTGGGTGCAGTTCTTCTCGTGGTTCGCGTTGTTTGCCATGTGGATCTTCACCACCGCGGCGGTGGCCGGTACCCACTTTGGTTCCACCGATCCGCAGTCGGCCGCCTATAACGAAGGTGCCAACTGGGTGGGCGTGCTGTTCGGTGCCTACAACGGGTTTGCCGCGCTGGCCGCGCTGCTGATCCCGCCGATGGTGCGAGCACTCGG
This sequence comes from Stenotrophomonas sp., assembly GCF_032056425.1. GTDB lineage: Bacteria > Pseudomonadota > Gammaproteobacteria > Xanthomonadales > Xanthomonadaceae > Stenotrophomonas. The sequence continues at coordinate 282,719 of NZ_DAMBCN010000001.1, read as the reverse complement.
CCTGCGCTGGAGCCACCTGGTCAACCTGTGGCTGGGCGGGGCAGGGCTGATCTCGATGATGTTCATCGACGATCCGCGCTGGCTGCTGCTGTCGATGGTCGGCGTCGGCTTCGCCTGGGCCTCGATCCTGTCCCTGCCATATGCCCTGCTGTCGGACAGCGTGCCGGCGGCGAAGATGGGTGTGTACATGGGCATCTTCAATTTCTTCATCGTGATCCCGCAGCTGGTCGCGGCCAGTGCGCTCGGTTTTGCCCTGCGTGCGTGGCTGGGTGACCAGCCGATCCACGTGCTGATGCTGGGCGGCTGCAGCCTGCTCGTCGCGGGCCTGTGCGTGCTGCGGGTTCCGTCCCGTCCGGAGGTGGTGTAATGCGTGGTGTGCTGGCTGTTGCTGTTTCCCTTGCCCTGTTCGCCGGCCAGGCCGTGGCCGGGCCGCGCCCGGACTACGTCGGCACTACCGAACCGTTCGCCAGCGATGCGGTGTACTTCGTGGTCACCGACCGCTTCGTCAACGGCGATCCGTCCAACGACCACCGTGACCAGGGCGGCAAGCACCGCACGTTCGACATCCCGGTGCCGTGCCCGGACAAGGTGGACGGCAACATCGGTTACCTAGGGGGCGACTTCCGCGGCGTGCTGGACAACGCGCAGTACATCCGCAACCTGGGCTTCGGCGCGGTGTGGATCACGCCCATCGTCGACAACCCCGATGAAGCCTTCACCGGCAGCAAGCCGATCAGCTGCACCAGCACGCTGACCGACCGCGGCAAGACCGGCTACCACGGCTACTGGGGCATCAACTTCTACAAGCTCGACGAGCACCTGCCGAGCAAGGATCTGGATTTCGCCGGCCTCAACAAGGGCCTGCAAGATGCTGGCCTGAAGGTGGTGCTGGACATCGTCGGCAACCATGGTTCGCCGGCATGGACCATGCCGAAGCGGCAGCCGCAGTTCGGCCAGATCTTCGACAAGGACGGCACGCTGATTGCCGACCACCAGAACCTGCCGCCGCAGAAGCTGGACCCAAAGCACAACCCGCTGCACGCGTTTTACAACAACATCGGCCCGGTCGACAGCAAGGACGGTTCGATCTTCGACGGCAACCTGGCCGAGCTGTCCGATTTCAACCAGGACAATCCGGCGGTGATGGACTACCTGGTCGGCGCCTACCTGCAGTGGACGGCGCAGGGCGTGGACGCGCTGCGCATCGACACCATCGGCTGGCTGCCGCACCCGTGGTGGCACGAGTTCGTCAACCGCATCCGTGCCGCGCATCCGGGCATGTTCATGTTTGGCGAAGCATTCGACTACAACGCCGCCAGCATCGCCGAACATACCTGGCCGGCCAATGCCAACGTCAGCGTGCTGGATTTCCCGCTGCGTGGCGCGCTGGAACAGACCTTCGGCACCACCGGCAAGGGCTTTGAAACGCTGGCCGAACCGCTGCACCTGACCGGTGGCCCGTACGCCAACCCGTACGAGCTGATGAGCTTCTACGACAACCATGACATGCCGCGCCTGCAGGCCAGCGACAACGGCTTCATTGATGCGCACAACTGGCTGTTCACCGCACGCGGCATCCCGGTGGTCTATTACGGTTCGGAGACCGGCTTCATGCGTGGTCGCGCCGAACATGCCGGCAACCGCGCCTACTTCGGCCAGCAGCGCGTGGACGACGCACCGCGGAGCCCGATCTTCGCGCCGCTGCAGCGCATCGCCAAGCTGCGCGAGGCGACCCCCGCGCTGCAGCGCGGCCTGCAGGTGAACGAACGCCTGCAGGGCGATGAAGCGGTGTTCTTCCGCGTGCTGCAGCATGGGGGCGTGGCACAGACCGCGCTGGTGCTGCTGAACAAGGGCGAAGCCGCCCGTGGTTTCGAGGTCGATCGCTATCTGCAGCCCGGCACCTGGCGCGACGCGCTGGGCGGCGGCGAGCTGAAGGTGAAGCGCTCGCTGAAGGTCGAGGTGCCGGCGCATGGCGTGAAGGTCTTCGTGCTGGATGCACCGGTGCAGCAGCCGGCGCTGCAGGCCGAGCTGGACAAGGCCGTGGCCGACCAGCAGGCGCGCGACCAGCGGCTGGGGCGGTAGTGCCGGCCGCTGGCCGGCAGCCCCGCATGGATGGCATATTCAGGTGCCGGCCAGCGGCCGGCACTACGACAAGGATGGGTTGAATGATGCGACGTCTGCTGGTTTCGATGGGCAGTGGTGTGGTCACCGGTGCCCTGATCGCGGTAGTGACCTTCCCGTGGCTGGCGCGCACTGCCGCCATTGCCATGCCGCGCACGTTCAACGTCCATCTGTGGGATGCACTGGTGGTATTCGGCCTGGGCGCCAGCATGGTGGCGCTGCCGCTCACGCTGCTGGGGCTGCGCCTGACCCGGGTGCGTGGCACCGATGTGGCGACCCTGCTGGTGTCGGCCCTGCTCGCGCTGGTGGTCGCCCTGAAGGTGATGGACGCGCTGTACGCAGGCGCCAGCGTGCTGCTGGCGTGGGCTGTGGGCATGCTGCTGGCTGCGCTGGTGCACGGTTTCTGGCGGTCGTCCGCCGCGCTGAACGCCCAGCCCCAGTAGAGCCAGGCCATGCCTGGCTGAATTCCGGTAGCGCCGGGCCATGCCCGGCGGGAGCCCCGTGCAAGCAGTCGAGCAAGCTCGCCTCTACAATACGCATCCCCCGAAACCAGCCGTACCGCCATGACCGACCTCGCCCCGCAGACCCCGATCGAAACCCTGCTGAAGGCCGCCATGGATGGAGCCGTGCCGATCCGCGCCTTCATGGAAGCGTTCGTGGCCTCCGAGGTGGTGCTGGTGACCGGCAGTCTGGTCACCCCCGACGGCAGCGGTTTCGACCCGTTGCTGTTCGACAAGCAGGGCACCCTGCACGTGGCGGTGTTCACCGATCCGGCGCGGGTGGGCATCCACAGCCAGCAGGCCCCACACCAGATCCGCTGGCTGATGCTGGACGTGCTGCGCCGCGTGCCCGGCGGCTACGGTGTAGTGGTCAACCCCGGCACGACGTTGGGCTTCGAGATTTCCGCCAGCGGCGTGGGCGAGATCCTGAAGGATTTCGCGCAGGGCTGACGCATCTGTAGAGTCGAGCTTGCTCGACTTTTCCTGTAAACGGCAGTCGAGCAAGCTCGACTCTGCAGACGTGGAAGGACGGGAGGGGAGGTGTCGGCGCCACGCCGACACCTCCGCCGGCATCACATGGACACCTTCTTCCGGTTGTCACTGCTGACGCGGTCGATCAGCTTGTTGTACGGATCGAATCCGGCTTCGTCCGGCTTGCTGTCCACCGTCACCGTGATGGTGGGTTGGGCGGTGGTGACATGGTGGCGTTGCAGGTACAGCACCTTCTGGTCGCGCTCCTTGCCCGACGGCCCGTTAGCGAAGACGCCGATCTCGATCCAGTCATCCATGCTGCCGTCGCTCTCTTCGCCCTTGCCGTCGGCGTACTGCTTGGCGGCGTGCAGGACCAGCGTCACGTCGTAGCGGCCATCGTCGCGTTTGCGGGCGCTGGCGGAGATCAGGCGATTGTCGTAGAAGCTGATCTTCTCGAACAGATCGGTGACCAGCTGCTGGCGATCGGCCGGCGTTTCGGCGCGGATGTACTCGAGCAGTTCGCGTGAGGTGGTGTAAGGCGGCGGCTGGTAGCCCTTGTCCTGCAGGAAACGTTTCAATGCGCGGTTCAGCGCCTGTTCGCCGATTTCCTCCCGCAGCCGGTAGAACACCAGCGAACCCTTTTCGTAGTGGATGTACTGCTGGTTCTCCACGCGTTCCAGCGGCAGTTCCTCGATGGCCTCGCCGCCGCGCCCCGAAAGGTAGCCATCCAGTTCACGCTTTAGGAACTGGCGCATGTGCTGGCGACCGTACTCCTGCTCCATCACCATCAGCGCCGAGTACTGCGACAGCGACTCGGACAGCACCGTTGCGCCCTGTACGTTGGCACCGATCACCTGGTGCGCCCACCACTGGTGGGCGACCTCATGGGCGGTCACGTAGAACACGTAGTCCACCTTGTCCGGATCGCGCAGGTCAGCGATGAAGCCGATGGCTTCGGAGTAGGGGATGGTGTTGGCGAAGGACTGCGCGAAGCGGGCATAGCCGGGGAACTCGATGATGCGTACCTGGCGATGCTGGTAGGGCGTGAAGTTCGCTTCGTAGTAGGCCAGCGATTTCTGCACCGCTTCGATCATCCGGTCCACGTTGTAGCCGTGCGCCGGGTCGAAGTAGACCTCGATCGGGATGTCCTTGTACGTCGCCTTGCGTATCTCCCAGCGTGCCGACAGGTAGGCATAGAAGTTCAGCATCGGCCGGTCCATGGCATAGCTGAAGCAGCGACGGCCATTGACCGTGGTTTCATGCTGCAGGTAGCCCGGCGCCAGTGCGACCTGGTCCGGTGCGGTGCAGACCGTGGTGCGGAAGTCCAGCCAGTCGGCATCGTCGGAGACGTAGGTGTTGGCCCGCGCCGCTTCGTCCTCCAGTTTCGGCATGCGGGTCGGTTCGCCCAGGCCACGCTTGCGCCGTTCGTTGCGGTCGCTGATCTCGACGCGTTCGTTGTAGCCAAAGGAAGGCAGTGCGCGGCTGTTGATGAAGGTGCCGTTGTCCACGATGTTGCTCGGTGCCTGGCCGGCGGTGATGCCGTTGGGCTTCTGCACCACCCGGAAATGCACGCTGCGGCTTTCACCCGGTTGCAGCGGCGTCTGCAGGCGGTAGATGCGGTAGCCGAGATCGGCGTCACGCATCGACAGCGTCTGCCCACCCAGGTCGACCGCAAGCAGCTGCTTGTCATCCCCCATCGAGACATGCACTTCCTGGATCGGCACGGCGTGGGTGTTGCGCACCGTCCAGTTCGCGTCGATCACCATGGACTGCGATTCCGGGAACAGGTCCACGCGGTTGTCCACGGCCACGATGCGCGGCTGCGGCAGGCTGCGGTACTTCGACAGCTCGCGTTCGTAACGAGCCTGCAGATCCAGCTGCTGGTCCGGTGACAGGAACTCGTTACGGACGTTGGTGTTCCAGTACAGCCAGCCGCCCACCGCGACGAACGCCAGTGCAGCCACGGCCGCGAAGGCGCCGGTTGGGCCCCGCAGGCGGCGGCCTGCCAGGGCCAGGCGCTGGCGCAGGCCTTGGCTGACGCCGCGTACCCAGAACGCCGAGGCCAGGCACATCGACGCGAGCAGGAACAGCACCCAGTAGCTCTGGAACGCCAGCTGTCCGGTCAGGAAGTGGCCGTAGCCGTTCATGTCCGAATAGGGGGCATTCGGCCAGCTGCCGAAGTTGTAGAGGTTCTGCGTGTAGTCGAGCATGCCCAGCACGCCCTGGCCGATCATCACCACGATCAGCAGTGCATAGCCGACGAACTTGTTGTTGGTAAGGACCTGCAGCACCAGCGCCAGGCCCCCCATCAGGATGTAGGCCACTGAATCCAGCGCCAGGCTGCGCAGGTACAGCAGTGGCTCCAGGTGGGTGTAGCCCTTGGCCAGCTGCACGCCCATCGCGGCGAGCGCGCCGGCCGCCTGGAAGCAGGCGATCACCGCCAGCAGCGCCGTGAACTTGGCCAGCAGCGGTACCCAGTTCGGCACGGGCAAGGCATCGGTCACTTCATTGATGCGGGCGCTGCGTTCCTTCCAGACCAGCTCGCCGGCAAAGAACAGCACGATGATCACCAGCAGCCAGCTGAAGGCCCCCTGCAGGGCCACGATCATCTGCGAGGTGACCGGCCAGATGGAGGTGCCGTACAGCGTCTGCCGGAACAGTGCGCTGGGCAGGAAGTTGGCCAGGCCCAGCACCAGCAACACGATGAACGGCACGCTGCGCAGCACGCCGCGTGTGTCGAAGCGGACCTGGCGCAGGAACTGCTGCCATGCCGTTCCAGCGCTGAACGCAGGTACCACGCGCGGTAGTGCTGCGCGGGTGGGGCGGGCGGCAGCAGCATCGGCAGCCGGCGACGCATGCGTGCGGCCCCAGCGACGGCGTCCGCTGCCACTGCGCTCGGTGCGGAACAACGCGAAGGTGGCGGCGAACAGCGCTGCTGCCACGCCCAGCCACAGGGCGCGGTTGGCCAGCAGATAACCGGCCAGTTCGGGAATGCCGCTGTTGCGTTCGGCCGTGGACCAGTAGCGGATGGTACGGCCCAGCGCACGCATCCCCAACGGCTCGCTCAGCACGGCAATCCAGGTGTTGTCGATGTCACGCAGCAGTGCCGCGCTGGCACCGTACAGCACCAGGTAGGCGACCAGGCCGATGTACACCCAGAGAATCGAGCGGGTCACTGCCGCCAGCAGCGACAGCAGTGCGGTGGTGAACAGCAGGTTGGGAATGACGAAGATCGCGAAGGTCCACGCGAAGCCACGCCAGCTGACAGGGCCCATGCGTTCGGGATCGACCCACGGCATGAACGGAGCCAGCCACAGGCCGAACGCGATCACGACGTAGACCAGCAGGCCCGCTGCCAGCGCTGCGGCGATGCGCCCGGCCAGGTAGTCGCGACGTTTCACCGGGCTGGCGAAGATCAGTTCGGCGGTGCCCAGCTCGAAGTCACGCAGCAACGCGTTGCTGACGAACAGCGCGTTGACCAGCATTCCGAGCAGGGTGAAGATGCCCAGCATCTGCGCGATCACTGTCGGCGCATTGCTGTGCACGTTGCCGCTGCCACCACCAATCTGTACTGCATCGCTGGAGGCGGCGGCGAAGGCGAGCAGGGCGAACAGCCCGGCCAGCAGCCACAGCAGCGGAGAACGCAGCTGCTCGCGCAGCTCGAACCGGAAGAAATTGAGGATCATGGCGTGCTCCGCTCAGGCTGCCGCGCGGGCACGCGCCTGCAGGCGCAGGCGCTGGAAGTAGACGTCCTCGAGATCCGGAGCCACGGCACGGAAGCCATCGCCGGGATCGCTGGCACTGTGGATATGGATGACCGGGCGGCCACCGACCAGGCGCGTGGACAGCACCACGTAGCGGGCCTCGTGGTCGGCCAGCTCGGACGGGTCCACCTGCTTGCGCCAGACCTGGTTTGCCAGCGCTTGGATGGCATCGGTCGGCCGGCCCGTCAGCAGCACCTGGCCCTTGTTCATGATGGCCATGCTCGGGCACAGGTCGGTCACGTCCTCCACGATGTGGGTGGACAGGAGCACCGCGACGTTCTCGCCGATGGCGGCCAGCAGGTTGAGGAAGCGGTTGCGTTCCTCCGGGTCGAGGCCCGCGGTGGGCTCATCGACGATGACCAGGCGCGGATCGCCGAGCAGGGCCTGGGCGATGCCGAAGCGCTGGCGCATGCCGCCGGAATAGGTGCCCAGCTTGCGCTTGCGTGCGTCCCACAGGTTCACCTGCTGCAGGAGACCGTCCACCACCTCGCGGCGCTGCGCGCGCTGGGTCAGGCCCTTCAGCACGGCGAAGTGCTCCAGCAGATCGAGCGCACTGACCTTGGGGTAGACCCCGAAATCCTGCGGCAGGTAGCCCAGGCGGCGGCGTACGGCGTCCTTGTCGCGCAGCACATCAATGGGCGACTCGCCAGGAATGCTGAGCGTGGCCGATCCGCTGTCGGCTTCCTGCAGCGTGGACAGGGTACGCATCAGCGAGGATTTGCCGGCGCCGTTGGGGCCGAGCAGGCCAAACATGCCGCGCGGGATGTCCAGGGACACCGCGTTGAGCGCGTGCACGCCGTTGGCGTACGTCTTGGACAGCGAATCGATCTTCAGCATGCGACGTACACCCATTCCTTGTGTATGAACGCTGTTTATCGCGCTGAATGGGTGCCGGGGGAATCCCCCGTTGGTCATGGTTACTGCCAGCCGGGGCGCTTCAAGCCTGCGCCACTTGTTTGCCTTGGGTCTCGTAGAGTCGAGCAGGCTCGACTCTACGGGTTACCGGTGCAGTGACGACTCGCGGGCGACCAGCTTCACTGGAATGCTCAGGCCATCGACCGGTTGGCCGTTGATGAGTGCCAGCAGTTTCTCCACCAGCAGCTGGCCGGCCTGCTTGGTGTCCTGCTGCACGGTGGTCAGCGGCGGCGACACCGAGGCCGCCAGGGGAATATCGTCGAAGCCGGTGACCGCCACATCCTGCGGCACGCGCAGGCCGCGTTCGCGCAGGGCACGCAGCGCGCCAATGGCGATCAGGTCGCTGGCCGCGCAGATGGCATCGATCGCGCCGCCGCTGCCCAGCAGCTGCAGGCAGGCCTCGTAGCCGGACGCTTCGGTGGTGATCGCATCGTGCTGCAGACCGGGCTGGGCAGTCAGGCCACGTGCCTGCAGTGCCGCCACGTGGCCGCGATAACGCTCTTCGAATTCGGGGTAATGGCTGGACGCGTGGCCGAGGAAGGCGATGCGGCGGCAGCCCTGGTCCAGCAGATGGGCGGTGATGTCATGCCCGCCCTGGAAGTTGTCGCTTCCGATCGAGACGCCGGGCTGGCCGGGCAGGGCCGCGCCCCAGCGCACGAAGTGCGTGCCCTGTTCGACCAGCCGCTGCAGGCGGTCGCGCGACTGGTGGTAATCGCCGTAGCCCAGCAGGATGATGCCGTCGGCCTTGTTGCTGTCCTCGTAGTCGGCCTGCCAGTCGGTGGACAGCTGCTGGAACGAGACCAGCAGGTCCTGCCCGTGCAGCGCGCAGGCGCGGGTGATCGAGCCCAGCATGGAATGGAAGAACGGGTTGATCAGCGAGTCGTCGTTGGTCGGGTCCTCGAAGAACAGCAGGGCCAGGGTGCCGGCATTGCGCAGGCGCAGGCTGGAGGCGTTCTTGTCGACCTTGTAGTTCAGCTCGCGAGCGATGCGCAGGATGCGCTCGCGGGTCTCGGCATTGACCATCGGGCTGCCGCGCAGGGCACGCGACACCGTGGGCTGGGACACCCCGGCCAGGTGGGCGATGTCCAGGGAAGTGGCTTTGCCTTTGATCGTCATGGTCCGAGTGGGGAAGAACGGGCGGTGCAGGACGCATGATGCCATGCGTGGGCCCCGGCCGAGACAGGCGTTGGCCCGGTCCTGACCGTGCCGCATCTGCCTTGAGCGTGGCGCAGGTCGCGTGCCGCATCGCTGTCTGCATCGAACCGGCCCGATTGCGCGGTGGGCACGTCACGGTGGCCCGCAGATCGCCCGCTCACTCGCCGCAAGCCATTGCCCTGCAACGACTTTCGCCGTTTCCGCTGGGCCGCGCCCGTTGTCGCAGGGCGGGCGCTGGCCGGTGGCGATGTTAAGATGTACCGTTCTTGCATCCCCCAAATTTCACCAAGGGTGGCCCCGGCCACGGCATGCCCGGTCACGGCGTGCTATCACTGGCGGCCTGCCCTTGGACAACGGACGAAGGTACCTATGGCGCGCGGCATCAACAAAGTCATCCTGGTCGGCAACCTCGGCAACGACCCGGACGTGAAGTACACCCAGGGCGGCATGGCGATCACCCGCATCAGCCTGGCCACCACCAGCGTCCGCAAGGACAAGGACGGCAACCAGCAGGAGCGCACCGAATGGCACCGCGTGGTGTTCTTCGGCAAGCTGGGCGAGATCGCTGGCGAATACCTGCGCAAGGGCAGCTCGGTCTACGTCGAAGGCAGCCTGCGCTATGACAAGTACACCGGTCAGGATGGCGTGGAAAAGTACTCCACCGACATCATCGCCGATGAAATGCAGATGCTGGGCGGCCGCGGTGACGGCGGCGGCGGTGGTGGCAACTACGGCGGCGACCGTCCGCAGCGCCAGCAGGCCCCGCGCCAGGAGTACGGCGGCGGTGGCGGCGGCCAGCGTGGCGGCCAGGGCGGTGGTTACGGCAACCAGGGCGGTGGCAACCAGGGCGGCGGCTACGGCAACCAGGGCGGCAACCAGGGTGGCAGCTATGGCAACCAAGGCGGCAACCAGCGCCCGCAGCCGCAGCAGGCACCGCCGATGGACGACTTCGCTGACGACGATATTCCGTTCTGATGCGCGCCTGGCGACAGGCACAGACGTGAATCGAGAAGGGAGCCCCATTCGTGGGGCTCTTTTTTTTTGCGCATGGGTCGCCGATGTGCTGCCCCGCAGCATGCGCTTTCGTGCACCGCGTCTTGCAAAAAAAATACTTCCTCCCGTATGGTGCAATCGATTGCATTGCGGTGAATCGTTTGCGTTTGCTACCGGTTGGGAGGCCGGGAAGTGGATGGCCATTCATTCAAGCGGACCGGTACCGGCACCGGGTTTCAGCCGACGGGAGGCATTGCGGTTTGCGCTGGCTGGGGGCGTTGGCCTCGGTATGGCAGGCGTGATCCCGGCGCGTGCGTCGGACTCACCCCTGAAGGGCCGGCTGAAGCATTCCGTCGCCCGCTGGACCTTCCCGCAGTTGTCAGTCGCCCAGCTCTGCCAGACCGTGAAGGGCCTCGGCTTTGCCGCCATCGACCTGGTCGGCCCGGAAGACTGGCCCACCCTGAAGGCCCATGGCGTATACAGCTCGATGTGCAACGGCGCCGAGCTGGGCCTGACCAAGGGTTTCGCCGGCCGCGAGTTCCACGATGAGCTGGTGGCGCGCTACACCCAGCACATCGACCGGGTCGCCGATGCCGGCTATCGCAACCTCATCTGCTTCTCCGGCAACCGCAACGGCATGGACCCCCAGCAGGGCATGGCCAACGCCGAAGCCGGCCTCAAGCGCATCCTCGGCCATGCCGAAAAGCGCGGCGTCGTACTGGTGATGGAGCTGCTGAACTCCCGCGTCGACCATCCCGACTATCTGTGCGACCACTCGGCCTGGGGCGTGGCGCTGTGCCAGCGGCTCGGCTCGGACAATTTCGGCCTGCTCTACGACATCTACCACATGCAGATCATGGAGGGCGACATCATCGCCACCATCGGTCGGGACCATGCCTGCTTCAAGCACTACCACACCGCGGGCGTGCCTGGCCGGCACGAGATCGGTGCCCAGCAGGAACTGAACTATCCGGCCATCTGTCGCGCGATCCGCGACACCGGTTTCGAGGGGTATCTGGCGCAGGAGTTCACGCCTGCAGCGCCCGATCCCGTCGGCTCATTGCGCGAGGCGATCCGTCTCTGCGACGTCTGAAACGATATCCACCCAGGTGATAGACCCATGGCAGATAATCATTACGACGCCATCGTTGTTGGCTCGGGAATCAGTGGCGGTTGGGCGGCGAAGGAACTGACCGAAAAAGGTCTGAAGGTCCTGATGCTGGAACGCGGGCGCAACATCGAGCACGTGAAAGACTACGTCAATGCGATGAAGGAGCCGTGGGACTTCCCGCACCGCAACCGGCCAACCCAGGCGATGAAGGCTGCGTTCCCGGTGCTGATGCGCGACTACGCCCTGGCCGAGAACCTGGAGGGCATGTGGGCCGACGAACAGGACTCGCCCTACATCGAAACGAAGCGCTTCGACTGGTTCCGCGGCTACCACGTCGGTGGCCGTTCGCTGATGTGGGGGCGGCAGAGCTACCGCTTCTCCGATCTGGATTTCGAAGCGAACCTCAAGGAAGGCATCGCCACCGACTGGCCGATCCGTTACGCCGACATCGCGCCGTGGTACGACCACGTGGAGAAGTTCGCCGGCATCGCCGGAACGCGCGAGGGGCTGGACGTGCTGCCCGATGGCGAGTTCCTGCCGCCGATCCCGCTGAACATCGTCGAGAAGGACGTGGCCGCGCGGATCCAGAAAGCCTTCGGCGGCACGCGCCACATGATCCATTCGCGCACCGCCAACATCACCCAGCCGATGCCCGAGCAGGGCCGGGTGAACTGCCAGTACCGCAACAAATGCATTCTCGGCTGCCCCTTTGGCGCCTACTTCTCGACCCAGGCGGCGACGCTGCCGGCGGCGATGAAGACCGGCAACCTGACGCTGAGGCCGTTCTCGATCGTCAAGGAAGTGCTCTACGACAAGGACCGCAAGCGCGCGCGCGGCGTGGAGGTGATCGACGCCGAGACCGGCCAGACCTACGAGTACACGGCCAAGGTCATCTTCCTCAACGCATCGTCGTTCAATTCGACCTGGCTGCTGATGAACTCGGCCACTGATGTCTGGGAGGGTGGACTGGGCTCGTCGTCCGGCGAGCTGGGGCACAACGTGATGGACCATCACTTCGGCGCGGGCGCATCGGGGCGCGTGGAAGGCTACGACGACAAGTACTACTTCGGTCGCCGCCCCTGCGGCTTCTACATACCGCGCTTCCGCAACGTGGCGGCGGACAAGCGCGGCTATCTGCGCGGGTTCGGCTACCAGGGTGGCGCCAGTCGCAATGGCTGGTCGCGCGAGATCGCCGAGCTGGACATCGGTGCCGACCTGAAGCAGGCGCTGAGCCTGCCGGGTGACTGGCGCATCGGCATGACCGGCTTCGGCGAGATGCTGCCGCACCACGACAACACCATCCGCCTGGACCACGAACGCAAGGACAAGTGGGGGCTGCCGGTGCTGGCCATGGACGTTGCCATGCGCGAGAACGAGAAGGCGATGCGCAAGGACATGGCGGCCGATGCGGCGGAGATGCTGGAAGCGGCCGGCGTCAAGGACGTGGAGATGCACGACAACGACTATGCGCCGGGCAAGGGCATCCACGAGATGGGCACCGCGCGCATGGGCCGTGATCGCAAGACCTCGGTCCTCAATGCCAACAACCAGGTCTGGGATGCGCCCAACGTCTATGTCACCGACGGCGCGTGCATGACCTCCAGTGCCTGCGTGAATCCGTCGCTGACCTACATGGCGCTGACCGCACGTGCCGCCGACCATGCCGTACGAGAACTGAAAGCGGGGAACCTGTGATGGATCGTCGTGAACTGTTGAAGATGATCTTCGCTGCCACCGGTGCGGCGATGATCGGCCTGCCGGCGCTGGCCAGTGCCAAGCTGCCGGCTGCGCCGCCAGGCGCTGGCTTCTCCGAGGCCGAGATCGCCACGCTGGATGAAATCGCCGAGACCATCCTGCCGCGCACCCGCTCACCCGGCGCCAAGGACGCGGCCACCGGCGCCTTCATGGCGAGGTTCGTGACCGACTGCTACACCGCGCGGCAGCAGGCGACGTTCCGCGCCGGCCTGGCCGACATCGACAAACGCGCCGGCGGAAGCTTCGTAGCCCTTGCGCCCGATGCGCGCAGCACGCTGCTGCGCACGCTGGATGCCGAGGCCCGCAAGCGTGTGGTGGAGGTGAGCGAGACCGGCACCGGGGAATCCGCGAAGGCGATGCCGCATCCGTTCACCATGATCAAGCAGTTGGCCATCTTCGGCTTCTTCACCTCGAAACAGGGCGCGACCGAAGTGCTGACGTACGTCGCCGTGCCCGGACGCTACGATGGCGACATGGCCTACGCGCCAGGTACGCCGGCCTGGGCCACCAGCTGATGGAGCATGACAGGATGATCAGACCTTTCTTGATGGCTGCGGGCGTGCTGGCGGCAGCGCCGGCGTTCGCGCAGGCCGGTGCGGAGCGTGATCCGGCGAAGACCGAGGTATGGGCGCCGGTGGCCGAGGTCGCCACGCCGGCCGGCGCTGCGCCGTCGGACGCCATCGTGCTGTTTGACGGCAAGGACGCGTCCGCCTGGGAGGCGGAGCAGGGCGGGCGGGTGCCGTGGACGGTGGCCGACGGCGCGATGACCGTGGTGCCGGGCAGCAAAGGCATCCGCACCCGAAAGCGTTTCTGCGACATGCAGCTGCACGTCGAGTGGCGCACGCCGAGCGATACCAAGGGCTTCGACGGCCAGAACCGCGGCAACAGCGGCATTTTCCTGCAGGAGCTGTATGAGCTGCAGGTGCTCGACAGCCACGGCAACCCGACCTACGCCAACGGCCAGGCCGGTTCGATCTACAAGCAGGCCATGCCGCTGGTGAATGCCTCGCGTGCGCCCGGCCAGTGGCAGGCCTACGACATCATCTGGAAGGCGCCGCGGTTCTCCGCCGGTGGCGGGCTGACCTCGCCGGCGCGCATCACCGTGCTGCACAACGGCGTGCTGGTGCAGAACGACACCGTGCTGGCGGGCAGGACCGAGTACATCGGCGCGCCGTCGTATTCGCCACATGGCTGCGCGCCGCTGTACCTGCAGGAGCACGCCTCCAAGGTCAGCTACCGCAACATCTGGGTGCGCGAGCTGTAACGCCCGCGCCTACTTCGCCAGGTAGCTGGCGAGGTCATCGATCTCCTGCGCGGACAGCTGGGAGAAGGGCGGCATCAGCCCGCCGCCCTTGCTGATCTTTTCCTTGATCTGTGCCGGCGGCAGGCGCTTGCCGATGTCGGTGAGCGCGGGGAATGCGCCGGGCATGCCGGCACGATCAGCGCCGTGGCAGGCGACGCAGTTCGCCGCGTACAGCTTGGCACCGGCAGCAGGATCTTCCTTGGACCACGCCGGCAGCGCATGGGCTGTCGCGCACAGGGTCAGGGCCAGGGTCAGGACAGTTTTCAAACGAAGCTCCTTGGCGGGCTAGCGCGAAGCGCGGGCGGGCAGGCTGACGGACAGGTGTTCACGCAGGTAGTCGGCGCCGGTCTGGATGACCTTGGCCGGGTCACGCGGCTGGTCATGCTCGACGATGTACCACGTCACGCCGGCACTGGCGGCAGCCGGCAGGATCGCGTTCCAGTCGAGCACGCCCTGGCCGACGGCGGCGAAGCCACCTTCGTCTTCGGCCTGGCCCTTGGGCGCGTTGTCCTTGGCATGCACCGCGAACAGGCGGCCGCGGAACTTGCCCAGCATCACCACCGGGTCGTGGCCGGAGCGGGCCACCCAGGCCAGATCCAGCTCCGTCTGCAGGTTCGGGCCGGCGGCTTCGAACAGCAGCTCCAGGCCGGTGCGGCCATCGAAGTCGACCAGCTCGAAGTCATGGTTGTGGTAGGCCAGACGCATGCCCTTGGCGCGCACCCGCTCGGAAATGCCGCCCAGTTCCTTGCCCAGTGCCACCCAGCCAGCGGCATCGCTCGGCCGGTCCTTGCTATCCAGGTAGGGCACCACCAGCGTGGTGTTGCCGATGGCACGGTTGAAAGCCACCACCTTGTCCAGGTCATTGCGCAGGTCGGCCAGCGCGGTGTGCGAGGAAATCGCCTTGATGCCGTACTTGTCGAGCAGCTGCTTGAGCTCGGCCGCGCTGGCGTTCTGCGTGCCGACCGTTTCCACCGCATGCACGCCTGCGTCGTGGACGATCTTCAGCTGCTGCTCGAGCGTGCCGGCGTTGCGCAGCGTGTACATCTGCACCGCGATGGGCTTTGCAGCGCCGCCGGTTTCCGCAGCGAAGACGGGCAGGGTGGCGAGCAGCAGCAGTGCGGCGGTGGCGATCCTGCGTGTTGGAGCCTTCATCCGTACATCCTCCGGGGATTCATTCGAGGGTGGCCCAGGCGCGCGACCTGGCCGATGCGATGACGCGGTCGACGATCCGCGCCGAGCGCAGGCCGTCTTCGAAGGTAGGCAGGCCCTGCGGCGTCTCGCCGTCGATGGCGCGATAGGTGTCGGCGACGAAGGCCTCGAAGCACTGTGCGTAGCCCTGCGCATGGCCTGGCGGCAATGTCGACAGACGACGCTGTTCGGCACTGCCGACGCCGGGGCCGCGCACGAAGGATTCTTCGCGCTGGTCGGGCCGGCCGATCCACAGCCGCTCGGGATCTTCCTGGTTGAAGGCCACGCTGGCCTTCGCACCGTCGATCTCGAACCAGAGGCGGTTGTGCCGCCCCGCCGAGACCTGGCTGGCGGTCAGCGATGCCAGTGTGCCGGCGCCGGTGCGGAACATCGCCATGGCCACGTCCTCGCTGGACACTGCCTGCGTTGCGCCGCCCGCGGCGGGTGTGCTGAAACTCTGCGCGCCCTCTGCGCTGCGCTCGGCGATCACCGTGGCGAAGGCTGCGCTGACCTCGGCGAAGCGCTCGCCGCTGACCCATTCCACCAGGTCGCACCAGTGCGAGCCGATGTCGGCGAACACGCGCGAGGTGCCGCCCAGTACCGGGTCGACGCGCCAGTTGTTGCTGGCCGGGTCCAGCAGCCAATCCTGCAGGTAGCTGCCGTGGATGAGGTGCAGGGGCCCAAGGTCGCCGGCCGCGATGCGTGCGCGGGCCTCACGGACCACCGGGTGGTAGCGGTAGACGAAGGGTACCGTGGCGACGAGGCCGCTGGATGCGGCGAGCGACGCCAGCGCCTGCGCATCGCCCAGGGTCGTGGCCAGCGGTTTCTCGCAGATCACGTGCTTGCCGGCTTCCAGCGCGGCCTGCGCCATCGGCCGGTGCAGGTGGTTGGGCGTGCACACATGCACCACCTGCACCTGCGGGTCGGCGACGACTTCATCGATATCGCGGTAAGCGCGCGGCACGTTCCACGCCTGTGCTACTTCCTGCGCACGCTGCAGTGAAGACGCGGCCACGCCACGTACTTCGGCACCGGCGAGCAGGGCGGCGCGGCGGTGCACCGCGGCGATCATCCCCGTGCCGACAATGGCGATTCCAGGCTTTGGCATCAGCGTTGTTCTCAGCGGGTAGTGGCTGCGGCCGCAGCGGTGGGGCGGTCGCGGAACAGCAGCAGGAAGGCGATCAGCACGACCAGCGCAACGCCGGCCGGGAACAGCCAGATCTGCTGCCAGTCCGGGCCCGCAGCCGTGGTGTAGTGCTCCACCACCGCGCCCGACAGGAACGTGCCGATCAGCATGCCCACGCCGTAGGTGGCCAGGGTGATGAAGCCCTGCGCGCTGCTGCGTGCGTCGGGCCCTGCGTGTGCATCGGTGTAGATCTGCCCGGTGACGAAGAAGAAGTCGTAGCAGATGCCGTGCAGCACGATGCCGATCACCAGCAGCGAGAAGCCGCCGCCGGCATCGCCGAAGGCGAACAGCGCATAGCGCAGCACCCAGGCGGCCATGCCCACCGCCAGCATGGTCTTCACCCCCAGCCGCACGAACAGGAACGGCATGGCCAGCATCAGCAGCACTTCGGACACCTGGCCCAGCGACTGCAGGCCGGCCGCGCCGCGCACGCCCAGGTCGTTGAGATACGGGTTGGTGAAGTTGTAGTAGAACGACAGCGGGATGCAGATGGCGATGGAGGCCAGGAAGAACACCAGGTAGGCGCGCGACTTCAGCAGGCGCAGCGAATCCAGGCCGAGGATCTGCCCGAGCCCAGCATCGCGCTGTTTCGCCAGTGGCGGTGTGTGCGGCAGGGTGAACGCGTACAGGCCCAGCAGCAGCGAGGCCACGGCGGCCATCCGGAAGGTGAGTTCGAGGCGGTGGGTCTGTTCCCAGCCCAACCAGCCGATCAGCACGCCGGCGATGATCCAGCCGATGCTGCCGGCCACCCGCACCAGTGGGAACTGTTTCTCGGGCGATTGCATGTGCCGCATCGCCACGCTGTTGGCCAGCGCCAGCGTCGGCATGAACAGCAGCATGTAGCCCATCACGCAGGCGGAGAACATGCTGAAGCTGGTGGCCGTGGAGGCCAGCCACATCAGCACCGCGCCGGCCAGATGCAGCACCGCCAGGATGCGCTGCGCGGCGAAGTAGCGGTCGGCAATCAGGCCGACCAGGAACGGCGCGACGATCGCGCCGATGGACTGGCTGAGGAAGGCCGTGGCCACCTGGCTGGCGCTGGCCTGCAGCGGGCCCTGCACCAGGTAGGTGCCGAGGGTGACGAACCACGCCCCCCAGATGAAGAACTGCAGAAACATCATCGCGCCCAAGCGCGACATGGCGTGCGTCATGGCTTGCCCTCCCGGGGCGGTGTCAGCTCAGAGTCCCAGCATGCGGTGCAGTGATGCGGCGTCGGTGCCGCTGTCGGCGAAGTCGTCGAAGGCGCGCTCGGTGACCCGGATGATGTGGTCGCGGATGAAGGCGGCGCCCTCCCGTGCGCCGTCCTCGGGGTGCTTCAGGCAGCACTCCCATTCCAGTACCGCCCAGCCGGGGAAGTCGTACTGCGCGAACTTCGAGAAGATGCCCTTGAAGTCGACCTGGCCATCGCCGAGCGAACGGAAACGGCCCGGGCGATCGATCCAATCCTGGTAGCCGCCATACACACCGCTGCGGGCACTGGCGTGGTATTCGGCGTCCTTCACGTGGAAGATGCCGATGCGCGCGTGGTAGCGGTCGATGAAGCCGAGGTAGTCCATCTGCTGCAGCAGCAGGTGGCTGGGGTCGTACAGGATCTTCGCGCGTGGATGGTGGTCGACCACCTCGAGGAAGCGCTCGAAGGTCGCGCCGTCGTGCAGGTCTTCGCCGGGGTGGATCTCGAAGCACAGGTCGACGCCGCAATCGTCGAACGCATCGAGGATCGGGCGCCAGCGGCGGCCCAGTTCGGCGAAGGCTTCGTCCACCAGGCCCGGCGGGCGCTGCGGCCAGGGGTACAGGTAGGGCCAGGCCAGCGCGCCGGAGAAGGTGGCGTGTGCAGTCAGCCCCAGGCGCTGGCTGGCCTTGGCGGCCAGCATCAGCTGATCCACGGCCCAGGCCTGGCGGGCGGCAGGATCGCCGCGCTTGCCTGCCGGGGCGAAACCGTCAAACAGGCTGTCATAGGCGGGGTGCACGGCAACCAGCTGTCCCTGCAGGTGGGTCGACAGTTCGGTGATCTGCACGCCGTGCCCGGCCAGCATCCCGGCCACGTCGTCGCAGTACGTCTGGCTGCGGGCCGCCTCGGCCAGGTCGAACAGGTGAGGCGCCGTGGTGGGCACTTGTACGCCAGAATAGCCCAGCCCCGCGGCCCATCCGGCCAGCGTGTCCAGCCGATCAAAAGGAGCCTTGTCGCCGATGAACTGCGCCAGGAAAAGCGCCGGACCCTTGAGCGTCCTCACGTTGATTCGCCCTCGATGCAATCGATTGCATTACCCTAGCATGGGCTATCCGCAGGTCCGTTGTGCAGTGCACAGCGGCAACAGGAGGTAGGACCATGGCAACCATCTACGACATCGCAAAGCACGTAGGCGTCTCCCCAGGGACGGTGTCGCGGGCGTTGTCGCGCCCGGAAAAAGTGCTGCCGGCCACCCGCGCGCGCATCGAACAGGCGGCCGCCACGCTGGGCTATGTGCCCAATACGGTGGCCCGTACGCTGAAGACCCAGCGCAGCGGCAAGATCCTGGTGACCGTGCCGGACATCGCCAACCCGTTCTTCGCGCAGATCCTGCAGGGCGCAGAAGAGGCGGCGCAGGCAGTCGGCTACGCGGTGCTGCTGGGCGATACCCAGCACCAGCCCGACCGCGAGGAACGCTACGCGCAGATGCTCCGGCGCAACGAGGCCGATGGCCTGATCGTGCTCGGGCACCGGCTGCCGCCGACCGCGCGCGGGATCGTGCAGGCGCTGGGCGCGGCCGCGCCGGTGGTCAACGGCTGTGAGTTCGATCCCGCGCTGGGCATTCCCAGCGTGCACATCGATAACGCCGCCGCAGCGCGCGCGGTGATGGGGCACCTGTATGCGCTGGGCCATGAGCGCATCGCCGTGGTCGGCGGGCCGCCCGACAACCCGTTGCATCAGCAGCGGCTGGAAGGGGTGCGCGCGGCCGCCAAGGCGCGCGGCCGCTTGCGTGGCCTGAGCGTCGTACCGGGTGATTTCTCGCTGGAGTCCGGCCATGCAGCGGCAAAGGCGCTGCTCGCGCTTCCACTCGCGCCGACCGCGGTGTTCTGCTTCAGCGACCAGATGGCGCTGGGCGCGCTGGCCGCCTGCCGCGACCTGGGCATCTGCGTGCCGGACCAGCTGTCCATCGTCGGCTTCGACGATCTGGCTTCGTCCCGCTTCCTGACACCGCCGCTGACTACCATCCGCCAGCCGATGCGGGATATCGGTGCGCGTGCGGTCAACCTGCTGCTGGCCATCATCGAACGCGTCGATGTACCGTTGCAGCAGACGCTGGATTTCAGCTTGATGGTTCGGGGCTCGACGGCCGCGCCTGCCGCCGGCTGAGCAGCAGGCGCCTGGCAGGGCGCGGGGTTACTTCAGGTGGGCCTTGGCGCAGGCCAGCACGTGGTTGTAGTCGCTGGACATGCACTGGTAGAAGTCGCGCTTGGCGTCGGTCGCACCTTCGCAGTCGGCATCGGTGATCTGCGGCAGCAGGTCACGCATCGGCGTGGCCATGGCCTCGAACTTCGCGGCATCCATGTAGCCGCCGGCCACGTTCTTCGCGCCGACTTCCAGCATGGTTTCCAGCCCGTAGCGCGCGTTCTCGACGGCCTTGGGGCAGGACAGTTCGACATCGGTGCGCTGCACCTCCAGCAGCGAGGCGGCGATGGCCTCGGCATCGGCCTTGACCTGCGGCGGCAGCGGCGTCGTGTCGGAATCGCCGCCTGCGGCCAGCGTCGGCAGTGGGCATAGCATCATCAGCAGGGCGGCGGGCAGCAGGCGGGGCATCGGGCATCCATGCGGGCAGGCGGGGCGCCAGTGTGCGCCGGCGTGGGCGCGGCCGCCAGAGGGCTGAACGGAACGCCGCGCACTGCCCCGGAACCGCCATGGCAATCCACTACCATGGGCCACCCCAGTGGATGTCCTGCCATGACCG
This sequence comes from Stenotrophomonas sp., assembly GCF_032056425.1. Taxonomy (GTDB): domain Bacteria; phylum Pseudomonadota; class Gammaproteobacteria; order Xanthomonadales; family Xanthomonadaceae; genus Stenotrophomonas. The sequence continues at coordinate 262,331 of NZ_DAMBCN010000001.1, read as the reverse complement.
ACGTGATCCTTGCCCCGCCCAGGCCACCTGCCGCGCGCATCGCTGCCTGGCTGCTGATGCTGCTGGGCATGTGGCTGGCGCTGAAGCTGGGTTTGGTAGTCACCCTGCTGTCGGGCCTGCTGGTGTTCCAGCTGACCCATGTGCTGGCCAACACCGTGGAAGGCAAGCTGCCGCCCGGTCGCGCGCGTGCATTCGCGGTCATCCTGCTGTCGGCGGTCATCATCGGCGCGCTGGTGATGGCCGGCATCGGCGTGGCTTCGTTCTTCCGCAACGAGACCGGCGGCCCGGACGTGCTGCTGGCGCGGCTGATGGACATCCTCAACACCTCGCGCCACCAGGTGCCGGCGCTGCTGCAGCCCTATATCCCCGAAGACCTGACGCGGCTGCGCGAGGCGCTGAACGAATGGGCCGCCGAGCACCAGCGGCAGCTGGGCGTGGCCGGTACGTCGGTGGTGCAGGTGGGCGTTCGCGTGCTGATCGGCATGGTGCTGGGCGCGATGATCGCCCTGTACGACGAGCTGCCGCTGCCGAAGATGGGCCCGCTGGCGCAGGAGCTGGTGGGCCGCACCACGCGCCTGGCCGTAGCCTTCCGCCAGGTGGTGTTCGCCCAGGTGAAGATCTCGATGCTCAACACGGTGTTCACCGCGGTGTTCCTGCTGGGCGTGCTGCCGCTGTTCGGTGTGCACCTGCCGCTGTCCAAGACGCTGGTGCTGATCACCTTCCTGGCCGGCCTGCTGCCGGTGGTGGGCAACATCATCTCCAATACCGTCATCACCATCGTGGCGCTGTCGGTGTCGTTCTACGTGGCGGTGGCGGCGCTGCTGTACCTGATCGTCATCCACAAGCTGGAGTATTTCCTCAACGCGCGCATCGTCGGCGGTGAGATCCAGGCACGCGCGTGGGAGCTGCTGCTGGCCATGCTGGTGATGGAAGCGGCCTTCGGCCTGGCTGGGCTGGTGGCGGCACCGGTGTTCTACGCCTATGTGAAGCGCGAGCTGCTGGACCAGCGCTGGATCTGATCCTGGACTGGCACACGCGTGAAATCGGCCACGACGGACCTGCACGCCCGCCTTACCTGCGCGGGCGGAGGCTGGCTGCACGCCCACGGAGAACCGACCATGACCACGCTCACCCTGCCCGAACTGGCGAAGAAGATGGCCGGCATCGATTTTGCGATGCTGCAGACCCACGCAGCCGGTGAGATCGACGGCCGCCCGATGAGCAACAACGGCGACGTGGACTACGACGGTGACAGCTGGTTCTTCGCGCTGGACAGCACGGACATGGTGCGCCAGATCGAGGCGGACCCGAAGGTGGCGCTGGGGTTCACCGGCAGCAAGTCACTGCTGGGAAAGCCGCCGTTGTTCGTGCACGTGAAGGGCCGCGCCTCCCTCATCCGCGAGCGCGCGGTGCTGGCCGACCACTGGGTGAAAGACCTGGAGCGCTGGTTCGAGCAGGGCGTGGATACCCCGGGGCTGGTGCTGATCCACGTGCGTGCGCAGCGCATCCACTACTGGGATGGCGAAGACCAGGGCGAGCTGGTGGTCTGAACGCCTGCCGGTAGCGCCGGCGCTGCCCGCCACCGGTACACGCGGGCAGCATTGCACTGCGCCCCTGGCTTTTGCCATCCTCCCCGCAGTTTTCCCCATGATGGAGTTGTGATGCGCCCGGTGCCCTGGTGGATGGTGGGCCTGCTGCTGCCCGCGTTGGCCGCCGCGCAGCCGGCGCGCGCGCCGAAGGCGGCGCCGGTTGCGCAGGACCCCTTCAGCGAACTGTTTGATACGGCCTGCATGCAGCACATCGGCGCGCCGGCCCGACTACAGGCACTGATGGACGCCAACGGGCTGAGCCCTCTTCCTGCGGCCGAGGCTGCCACGCTGCTGCAGGGGCAGGCGGGCGTCGCGTGGATGGTGCCACTGGCCAGTGGTCGCTATGCGGTCAGCTGGGCCGACGATGGCACCTGCACGGTGTACGCGGAGAAGGCCGAACCGGCGGTCGTGCAGAAGGGCTTTGCGCGGCTGATGCAGGCGGCGCCGAAGCCGCTGCAGGTGCGCTCGCTGCCCGGCCGCGGCCCGCTGGCGGCCGATCAGGTGGCGATCCAGTACGGCTGGGCAACGCCCGGTGACAGCGCGTTGCGCGTGCGCTTCCGCCTGGTCACCCGGCAGGCGGCAGAGGCGGGCGTGCAGGCCATGGCCTCGGCCACGCCCGGCGAGGCCATGCGCCAGGACGCGGCGCCGCAGCCCGTGTCGAAGTAGCCCTTCACGGTTCGGGTGCGCGGTTCAGCCATTCCGGTCCGGATGTGGTATATCGTTTATCGATAAATCCACCGGGCAGATCCGCTGCCCCATGTCGGAGGCTGCTTGACCGCTCGTTCTGCCCGCGCCCGACCTGCGCGCGGTGTGTTCACCCTGGCCCAGACCGCCGTGCAGGCGGTGCGGGCGATGTGCTGGCTGGGCATCCTGGCCGCGCTGCTGGCCGTGCCGCTGGTGGCCTACGACCGCCGCTGGCTGATGGATACCGTGCACGACGCCACGGCTGCCGCCCTGCATGGCAATGACCTGTTCCTGCATTTCTGCCTGGGCCTGGCCACGATCGTCGCCCTGCTGGTGCTGTGCCTGGTGTTCCTGCGCCACCTGGCGCGCCTGCTGCGCTCGGCCGCCCGTGAGCGCCCGTTCAACCACGCCAACGCGCTGCGCCTGCACCGCATGGCGTGGCTGATGCTGGCCATGGAAACCCTGTCGATCATCATCGGCGTCTACGCCAGCTGGATGGGGCCCGATTTCGCCTGGATGGAAGTGGGCGGTGGCATGTCCATTACCGGTCTGCTGGCGGTGCTGATGCTGTTCGTGCTGGCGCGCGTGTTCGCCGTGGGTGCGGCCATGCGCGATGACCTGGACAGCGTGATCTGATGGGCGCGCGCTGATGGCGATCATCATCACCCTGGACCGCATGCTGCAGGCACGTGGCATGACCCTGTCCGAGCTGGCCGGGCGCATCGACATCACCCTGGCCAACCTGTCCATCCTGAAGACCGGCAAGGCGCGCGCCATCCGCTTCTCCACCCTGGATGCGATCTGCCGCGAGCTGCAGTGCACGCCGGGTGATCTGCTGGGGCACGACCCCAGCCATGCCCAGCAGGACGACTGAGCACTGATGTTTCTTCCCCTACTACTGAACAAACGGAACTGAAATGGAATGGTTGGCTGACCCCTCGATCTGGATGGGCCTTGCAACCCTGATCGTGCTGGAAATCGTGCTGGGCATCGACAATCTGGTGTTCATCGCGATCTTGGCCGACAAGCTGCCCCCGCACCAGCGCGATCGCGCACGCGTGATCGGCCTGGCCCTGGCCTTGCTGATGCGCCTGGTGCTGCTGGCGGCACTGTCGTGGATCATGAAGCTGACCGAGCCGCTGCTGGTGCTGTTCGAGCACAGCTTCTCCGGGCGTGATCTGATTCTGCTGGGCGGTGGCCTGTTCCTGCTGTTCAAGGGCACCATGGAACTGCACGAACGGCTGGAAGGCCGCCAGCACCACGACGATGGCAAGAAGGTCTACGCCAGTTTCGCCATGGTGGTGGCGCAGATCGTGGTGCTTGATGCGGTGTTCTCGCTGGATTCGGTGATTACTGCCGTCGGCATGGTCGACAATCTGGGCGTGATGTACGCCGCGGTGACCATCGCCATGGCGCTGATGCTGCTGGCCAGCAAGCCGCTTACCCGCTTCGTCAACAAGCATCCCACGGTGGTGGTGCTGTGCCTGGGCTTCCTGCTGATGATCGGCTTCAGCCTGGTGGCCGAAGGCCTGGGCTACAAGATTCCGAAGGGCTATCTGTACGCGGCCATTGCCTTCTCGATCCTGGTGGAGGCCTTCAACCAGTGGGTGCGCTTCAACCGTGAGCGCAACGAGCGCCGCCAGCCGTTCCGCCAGCGCACCGCCGACGCCGTGCTGCGCATGCTGGGCGCGCGACCGGCCAATGGCCACGACGACGGTCACGGGGAGGAGGAACATGCGGATGAGGAGCGTCTGCAACCGGCCGAGCACGAGATGATCCGCAGCGTGCTGGGCCTGGCCGATCGCCCGGTGTCCAGCGTGATGACCGTGCGCGCCGACGTGCAGTGGATCGACCTGGCCCGGGGCCACGAGGATGTGGTGGCGCGGCTGGTGGCGTCGCCGCATACACGACTGCTGGTGGGCGAGGGCGACCTGGACAGCCTGCGTGGCGTGGTGCAGAGCCGCGACCTGCTGGCCGACCTGCTGCAGGGCCGGCCGTTGCAGCTGGAGAGCAATCTGCGCGCGCCGCAGTACGTGCTGTCCAGCGCCAGCGCATTGCAGGCACTGGAGCTGATCCGCCAGCATCCGGTGCCGCTGGCGGTGGCGGTGGATGAGTACGGCAGCGTGGAGGGACTGGTGACCGCCAATGATCTGCTGGCGGCCATCGCCGGCGATCTGGCCGATACCCAGGACGAGCGCTACGGCGTGGTGGCGCAGGGCGAGGACGAATGGGAGGCCGATGGCGCGCTGACCCTGGATGACCTGCAGCGCCTGACCGGCGCGGCACTGCCGCGCAGCGCCGACTACATGACCATTTCCGGCCTGGTGCTGGACCAGTTGGGGCGTCTGCCCGACGTGGGCGACAGCGTGGACGTGGCCGGTTTCCGCATCACCGTGCTGGCCATGGAAACCCGCCGCATCGCCCGCCTGCGCGTGCAGCGGCTGTAGCGTCGAGCAAGCGCGACGCTACCTTTTGCCACCTGGGTCGGTCACCATGGCCGCCCCCACGTTCTGGATTCACGTAGTGCTGAGTACTGTTGGATTGTTGATGGGCCTGTACGTGGCCTGGCGCCTGTTCTGGCCGCTGCGGCTGCCGCTCTGGGCCAAGGCGCTGTTGTCGCTGCTGCTGGTGGCGTTGGCGGTGCAGCTGCGCATTGTCGCCACCTTCTGGGGCACGATGGCCTCGCCGGAAATTCCGAAGCTGGCAATCGCTGTGCTGGCCACCGGTTCCACCGCCGTGCTGCTGCTGGCGCTGGCCCTGCTGGTGATGGATGCGGGCCTGCTGCTGTCGCGCCTGCTGCGCTGGCCGCGCCTGCTGCGCTGGCCGCGCGTGGTGACAGTACTGCGCGCCCGCATGCTGCGGCCACTGGCGGCCGGCTTGGCGCTGCTGCTGAGCGGTTACGGTGTCAGTCAGGGCATGGCGGTGCCGAATGTGCGGCAGGTCGAGGTGAACATCGCCGGTCTGCCGGCTGCCTTCGACGGTTACCGCGTACTGCAGCTCACCGACATCCACGCCAGCCGCCTGTTGACCGGCGACTGGGTACGCCAGGTTGTGGCCGAAAGCAATGCGCTGAAGCCGGACCTGATCGTGATCACCGGCGACCTGATCGATGGCACCGTGGCCGCGCGTCGCCATGATTTCCAGCCGCTGGGTGAACTGCAGGCGCCGGACGGGGTGATCGCGATCACCGGCAACCACGAGTACTACGCGCAGTACAGCGACTGGATGCAGGCCTTCCGCGCGCTGCACATGCAGGTGCTGGAAAATAGCCACACCCAGGTGCGGCGCGGCGATGCTGCGCTGACCATTGCCGGCGTCACCGACCCGGTGGCGGCGCGCTACGGCCTGCCGCTGCCCGACCTGCAGGCGGCGCTGGCCGGTGCCGATCCGGCCGCACCGGTGATCCTGCTCGACCATCGCCCGCGCAATGCCGCCGATGCGGCCGCGCGCGGGGTGAAGCTGCAGCTGTCCGGCCATACCCATGGCGGGCAGATCATCGGCATGGACCAGCTGGTGAAGCGGGCCAACGGTGGTTTTGTCTCCGGCCGCTACGAGGTGGATGGCATGACCCTGTACGTGAGCAACGGCGCTGGCCTGTGGGCCGGTTTCCCCGCGCGCATCGGCGTGCCTTCGGAAATCACCCTGTTCACCCTGCGTCGCGCGCCCTGAACTCTGATGGGTCGGATCCCTTTGCCACCGGCAAAGGGCTCTGACCCCTACGCACTCCAGGTGAGGAACCATGTCCCATACCCGCGCACCCATGGACCAGCTGATCCGCGCCAACGCGGATGAAATCAACCGGCTGCAGCAGCTCATCCGCGAGACGGCCGCACTGCGCTGGCGAGGGCCCGAAGAGAAGCTGCGACATGCGGATGCGTGCGCGGAGTTCAACCAGCGCTACCCGCAGCTGGCGTTTCCCGGTGGCTACGACCATGCCCTGCAGGAGTTGGCCCGGCACGAGCCGAACATCGTGGATGTGGTACTGACCTTCCTGGAAGTGCGGCCGTACTTCTTCCGTTCCGGGTACATGTGGAAAACCCTGTACAAGCGTGTGCAGCGGGTGCCGATGGGCGCGAAGCAGCGGGCCCGGATGCAGACGATCGTGGACGCCTACAGCGCTTATCGCGCTGCACGTGGCGCCTGATGGGGTCAGGGAGCCTATCCCTGCCGAACGGGATCCGACCCCGGCTGCAGATGCACCGCGCCGTCACCCCGCGCGTGACACCCTCCGGCCATGAATGAAATGACGGCGGCGCGGCAGCGCTCGATCTGGGTGGCCGGCCTGTCCACCGTGGTGGAGTGGTACGACTTCACCCTGTACCTGTATTTCGCCACCGTGTTGTCGCGGGTGTTCTTCGGTGGCGGCGAGCAGGCCATGCTGGTCACCCTGGCCGGGTTCGCGGTCTCCTATCTGATGCGTCCGCTGGGCGCGTTGTGCTTCGGCCACCTCGGCGATCGCCTTGGTCGGCGCTGGATGCTGCTGGCCTCGATGGCCCTGATGGCGGCGGCGATGCTGGCCACGGCACTGCTGCCGACCGCAGCGACGGCAGGTACCACTGCCGGTGTGTTGTTGCTGGTGCTGCGTTGTGTGATGGCATTTTCCGTGGGTGGCGAATACACCGGCGTGGTGGCCTACCTGCTGGAAAGCGCACCGGCGCGGCGGCGCGGTCTGGTCACCTCGCTGGCGTCGGCCGCCAGTGAAGTGGGCGCGCTGCTGGCGGTGGCGATTTCCGCGGTGACGGTGGTGCTGCTCACGCCGGCGCAGCTGGATGGCTGGGGCTGGCGTATTCCGTTCTTCGTGGGTGCCGCGCTGGCGCTGGTGATCCTGATCGCGCGCTCGGGCATGCACGAATCGCCCGAGTTCGAGCGCCAGCGTCGCGAGGGCAGCATTCCGGCGACGCCGCTGCGCCACGTGCTGCGCAACCATCCCGGCGCGGTGGCGCGCACCTTCGCGATCTCCGCACTCGGTTCGATCACCTACTACGTGGGTATCACGTATGTGCCGGCCTTCCTGCATGCGCAGGGGCACGATGAAGGCGATGCGCTGTGGTTGTCGACAGTCGCGGCCGTGGCGGTCATCGCCATCACGCCACTGTGCGGACTGCTGTCCGATCGCTTCGGGCGGCGCCCGCTGCTGCTGGGGCTGACCGTGCTGGCGGCGTTGCTGCCGCTGTCGATGTTCGGCTGGATGGCCCAAGCCGCGCCGCTGGGCATCGCGCTGGCGGCGGTGGTGCTGGCCTGCGTGGCGGGCGGCGTGAGCGCGGTGGCGGCACCGGCCACGGCCGAGCAGTTCCCGGGCGAGGGCCGGGTGAGCGGGCTGGCACTGGGTGTGACCATGGCCACGGCGGTGTTCGGCGGTGCCACACCGTGGCTGGCGCAGTGGTGGGTGGAACGCAGCGGCTGGGCGGCGGCGCCGGGCGCGATGATCGCGCTGGTGGCGGTGCTGGTGCTGCCGGTGCTGTGGACCCTGCCCGAGACGACCCCGGGCAGGGCCAAGCGCTAGGCGATCAGACCGCCAGGGTCTGCTCGATGTCGGCCAGCACGGCCGGTGCATCCACGCCGATGGCGATCGACTGCAGCACGTGGCCATCCCAGACGCTGGGGCCGAAGGCCAAGCCTTCCGGCTTGGGGATGGTCATGCCGCGGGCCACGCCGTCGGTGGCCACGCGCACGCTGGCGCGCTCGAACTGGAACAGCTCCGGGCGGGTCAGGGCGATGCAGGCGCAGCAGTCGTGCACGACCATGCCCTTGTGCCCGGCCTGCATGTAGAAGTCCACGTAATCCTGCGACAGCGCACGCACCAGCTCGGCATCGGCACCGCCGATGGCGGCCAGCTTGTCCAGGCCGTCACGGTCCATTTCCACGCGGGTGGTGACGTCCAAGCCGATGGCGGTGACCGGCCACCGCGCGGTGAACACGATGTCGGCCGCTTCGGCGTCGCCCCAGATGTTGGCCTCGGCGGCCGGGGTGATGTTGCCGTTGACGTGGAAGGCGCCGCCCATCAGGACTACGCCGCGCACCAGGCCGGCGATGTCCGGGGCCTGCTGCAGGGCCAGGGCCAGGTTGGTCATGCGGCCGACCGCGATCAGGGTCACTTCGCCCGGGTGGGCGCGGACCAGGTCGATGATCAGCTGGTGGGCCGGGCGCGCATCGGCGGCCACATCCAGCGCAGCCGGCACCGGGTGGTTGCCCAGGCCGTTGTGGCCATGGATGTGCACCGGCCAGGCTTCCGGGGTGGCTTCGGGCTGCAGCGGGCCGGCAGCGCCGCGCGCGACCGGGGCCGCAAAGCCCCAGGCCTGCTTCAGGAACAGCGCGTTGTGCGTGGTCGATTCCACCGAGGCGTTGCCGAAGGTGGTGGTCACGCCCACCAGGTCGATCTGCGGGTGCTTGTGCAGGTACAGCAGGGCCAGCGCGTCGTCGACGCCCGGATCCGTATCGAAAATGACTTTCAGCATGTTGTTGTTCTTCTTCTTCTTCCGTGTGGTGCAAGGGACCGGCGGACCCACGGGGCTGGGCCGGCGCGCCCTACATTGTCCCATCTTCATGACAGGCAGGGCGAACCGGGGCCGCGGCGGGGGGCATAATGCCGCCACCCCCTGCGCAAGGAGCTGCGCCATGCTGGTTGTCACCCTGGTCCTTATCGCTCTGGTGCTGGGCCTGAACGTGGTCGCCACGTATGTGGTGGTACGGCGCGACGACGTGTCGGTGGTGGGACGGATGGTGCAGCTGCTGCTGGTCTGGCTGCTGCCACTGGTCGGGGCGATCCTGTGCATGGCCGCGGCCACGGCCGAAGGGTCCAGCAGCCGGGCCGATGGCAGTGGCGGTGGCAGCTACGATTCCTCGGGCAGTTATTCCAGTGACAGCCACAGCAGCCACAGCCATGGAGGATCGGACTGCAGCAGTGACAGTGGTGGGGGCGATGGTGGCAGCTGCGGCGATTGAGGCGCAGGCATTCTGTAGAGTCGAGCCATGCTCGACTGCTTTTCAGGAGCAGTCGAGCATGGCTCGACTCTACAGAACAGCGGTCAGCCGTGGTTTGTCGTGGAGGGCGACAGAACAGCGGTCAGCGGTGGTTTGTGGTGGCGGGCCACGGAACAGCGGTCAGCCGCCGTCAGCCGCCGCCTTCGGTCGGTAGCGGTGCGGGCACGTTCAACAACCCGCCATCGGCCACGTACGCGGCCAGCGCCTGGCCCTGGCTCAGCAGGTGGCGTTCCATGGTGCGCTCGGCGGCCGCGGCATCGCGGTTGCGGAAGCAGTCCATCAGCTCGCGGTGTTCGGCCAGCGACTGCGCGGTGCGGCCGGGGGCCAGCAGCTGGCGGCCACGGTGCATCTTCAGGATGCGGTGCAGGTCGTGGGTGATGCGGATCAGCCACGGGTTGCCGGCGTAGTGCTGCACGGTTTCGTGGATGAGGTAGTTGTTGCGGTAGTACTCGGCGATGTTGCCGTTGGCGGCAGCCGCTTCCATCGCCGCATGCAGGTCTTCCAGCTGCTGCACGCCGGCGTCATCGATGTGCTTGACCGCCTCATGCGCGCAGCGGCCCTCCAGCATCGCCATCACCGGGAACAGCTGGTTGAGGTCTTCCAGAGTCAGCCGGGTGACCCGCGCACCGCGGCCGGCATCGATCTGCACCAGGCCTTCGGCGGCCAGCAGCTTCAACGCCTCGCGCAGCGGCGTACGGCTGATGCCCAGTTCCTCGCACAGCGCGGGTTCGTCGATCCATTCGCCCGGCGGAAGCCGGTAATCGTAGATCCGCTCGCGCACATGCTCGGCCACCTCTTCGTACAGAGGTGCGCGCTTCTTCGGTGAACGCGGAGCAGGGGCGATGGCCATGTGCAGAGTGTAACGCCAGGCCGTGCCGGTGGTTGTCCGGCACGGCCTGCGCACTTACATCCAGCCGGGAACCACGAACACCAGCCAGGCCAGCAGCGGGCCGAACGCCACCACCAGGCCGCTGTACACCAGGAAGCGACGGAACAGCGTCTCGCGCTCTTCCTTCGCGGCCGAGGCCACCACCAGCGCGCCGTTGGTCGAGAACGGGCTGACGTCGACGATGGTGGACGACACTGCCAGCGCGCAGATCACGCCGGCCGCACCCAGGTGGCCCTGCATCAGGAACGGCACGGCCAGCGGAATGGTCGCACCCAGCACCGCCGCCGACGAGGCGAAGGCGGACACGATACCGCCTACGTAGCAGACCAGCAGCGCACCCAGCAGCGGAATGCCGATGCTGGAAACCCCATGGCCGATGAAGTCCACCGCGCCGGCATGTTCGAGCACGCCGATGTAGGTCACCACACCGCAGATCAGCAGCACGGTGGACCAGCTGATGCCATCGACCGCACCCTTCTGGCTCTGCGGCGACAGCAGGGCCAGCGCCACCGCCACGGTGATCGACACCAGGCCGACATTGAGGTTGTAGATCAGCGCGGCCACGCCCAGGCCGAGCAGGCCGATCAGGGTGAACAGACGCTCGCGGGTGAAGCCCACCGCATCCAGCGCGGCCGGGTCATTGGACAGCGTGCCACCACCGGCGGCGACCAGCGCACCGTGGCCTTCGATGGCGAACTGCCGCGACGACGCCTGCGGGCCACCGGCCATGGCGAGCTCGGCGTTGCCCACGCCACCGGTGGCGGTGATCGAACCGCGACGCATCAGCGCGATGCCACCGAAGGCCAGGAAGCAGATGATCGCCATCATGAAGTTGAAGCCGAGGCTGGTCAGGAACACCGCCATTTCGGTCACTTCCAGGCCGGCCTTCTGCACGACGCCGTTGGTGATGCTGCCGTACACGCTGATCGGCGAGAAACCACCGGCCTGCGCACCATGGATCACCAGCAGGCCCATCATCAGCGGGTTGATGTTGTACTGCTTGGCAAAGCGCAGCGCGACCGGGCCGATGATCGCCACCGCGGCCGGGCCCAGCGCGCCGAACGCGGTCAGCACGGCCGTGATGACGAACATCACCCACGGAATGGCCACGATGTGGCCACGCACGGCTTTCACCGCCCAGTGCACCAGCAGGTCGATGGTGCCGTTCTTCTGTGCGATGGCGAACAGGTAGGTGATGCCGACCAGGGTCAGGAACAGGTCACCGGGGAAGCCGGCGAGCACGTCCTTGCCACCCATGTCGACGAAGATTCCGCCGATGATGAAGGCGAGGGCGAAGGCCACCGCACCCATGTTGATGGGCATCGCGGTGGCGACGATGAACATGATCACCAGACCGATGATCGTTGCGATTTGTGGACTCATGCGCCCTCCCAGACACGTGACTCGGGTACAGCTCGGATGGAGACCCGCCATCCCGGGGTAAGGCGTCGTACTGCGTGATGCGTGATACGTACTGCTCGAACCCGTTACTGCAGCCGCTCCAGCGCGCTGCGGACCCATGCCGCTGCGCCGTCGAGGCCCTGGAACTCTTCCACCGCGCGCACCTGGCAGCAGGGGTAGGACGCGGCCACCATGCGCGCCAGTGCATTGCCCGGGCCCAGCTGCAGGAATACCCGCGCGCCGCGCTCGAAGGCTTGGCGCATCACCTGCGCCCACTCGATGGTCTGGGCCAGCTGCGCTGACAGCGTGTGCACCGCCGCTGCGCGATCCCGCACCGGGCGCGCATCGATGCCGGCCAGCAGCGGCAGGCGCGGGGCCTGCAGCGACGAGGCAACAAGCGCGGTGGCAAACGGTGCCACCGCGCTGGCCAGCAGTGGCGTGTGGGCCGGCACATGCACGGGCAGCGGGCGGACCTCCGCACCCTGCGCGCGCGCGGCATCGGCCAAGGCCTGCAGGGAGGCCTGCGTGCCGCCGACGATGAAGTGATCGCGGCCGTTGGCGATGGCTACATGTGCACCGTGTGCATCACACAGCGGCTGCAGGGTGTGGCGCTCCAGCCCCAGCATGGCCTGCATGCCCGCATCGGCAGGGCTGGCGGCATCCATCAACCGCGCGCGCTGCGCGGCCAGGCCCAGGCAGGTGTTCGCATCAACGCTGCCGGCGACCGTATGGGCGGCCAGTTCACCGATGCTGTAGCCGGCTACCAGCAGCGGTGCCGGCAACGCGTCGCGCAGGCCCTGCCAGTGCGCCAGCGTCGCGGCACACAGCAGCGGCTGCGCCAGCGCGTTGTCAAAGCGTGCCTGGTCGGCGGCGGCCGCGAACACGTCACGGCCGAGCACAGCGCTGGCCGACGCCAGTACGTCGCTGGCCGCGGGCAGCTTGCGCACGCGGTCGAACATCGCCGCGTGCTGCGCACCTTGTCCGGGGCAGAGTAGGGCCAGGCTCATGCGCGCTCCTGCTGCAGCAGGAACCAGCTACAGGCCAGCAGGTCGGCGCTGCCACCCGGGCTCAGGCGGCGCGCGACGAAGCCCTCGCCGATATCGTGCAGGCGTGCCTGCCAGCCGAGTGCGAAGGCACCGCCCGCCTCGATGAAGCGGCGCGCCTGCTGCTGCGCCCAGGCCAGGCCGTCGGCGCCGCCACGATGCAGCAGGTTGAGATCATCGACCTGCGCGATGAGCTGCATCAGGGTCTGGCACATCGCCGCATTACGCGGCAGGCCGTTGTGCAGGGCATGGCGCAGGGTCGGTACGGCCAGCTCGCGCAGCACGGGGTAACCGGCGGCGGCCTGTTCGCGCACGCCCGGCACGCCATGGCGACGGCGCGCACGCTGGCCGGGGCTGTTCGCATCCAGCGGCGCAGCGGCGAACGCATCGGCCCAGTGCTGCACGGCCAGGCAGACCTGCGCTGCCGGCGCGGGCTGGCCCTGCTGGCGGCAGCAGCGTGCGGCAGCAGCCACCAGCAGGCCCAGGCTGAAGATGGCGCCGCGATGGGTGTTGACGCCGCCGGTGGCGCGCAGCATCGCGTGCTCGGCGGCGATGCCGTGCGCGCGCAGGCTGGCAAACGGCGCATCAGCGGCACCGGCGTCGGCAATCGCGGTGAAATAGTGGCGCAGCGCGAACAGGCTGCGCAGGAACGTACCGGCATCCATGTCGTCATGGCTGCCGGTATCGAACGGAGTGACCAGGCCCGGCTTGGGTGCGCAGGCCAGCTCCGCATGCAGACTGGCGATGGCCAGGCGGCCGAGCCGCGCGCTGTCGACGCGGCGCGCGACGTGGAAGTCAGCATGGGCGCGGGCGCTCATGCAGCCACCCCGGTGGCCACCAACAGCCGGTCACGGGCTTCCAGCGCGGCACCTTCCAGGCGTTTGACCAGCACCTGGCGGCTACCGCCGGCGTATTCGCGCCAGTTCACCGCGCCGCCGTCGGCCAGGCACAGTTCGCCATCCACCCTACGGCCGTGCTCGGCTTCCCATTGCTGCAGGCGTGCCACCAGCGCATCGGCCTGCGCCGTGGCGCCAACCTGCCACAGCAGGTCGATGTCCGATGCGGCGTGCACATAGGGCAGGCCGCTCAGGTGCTGCCAGGCGAAGGCGCCGAACACACGGGCCGGCGCAAGGCGCGCCAGTGCGTGCAGTGCGGCCTGCCAGTCGTTGGCAACGCCGGTGGTAAGGATGGCTTCCAGCATCGGCGGCGGCTGCTGGTGCAGCACGTCCTGCACCGGTACGCGCAGCGCCAGCCGCTGCTTGCCTTCGCTGGGCGGCAGCGGTACACCCAGCCGCAGGCGCGGGTCGGGATCATCCACGGCGCGCCGCGCCACCATCGCCGGCAGCCCCTGCGCGAACCACGCCGCCAGGCGCGGCTCGCACGCGGCCACGTCGGCCCGCCAGTCGGCATTGGCCGACAGCCAGACCAGCGTGTGGCGGGCGGGCCGGTCAGGCATCGCCGCGGGCCACCGCAGTGCAGACATCGGCCGCCAACGCACGGCCACCACGCTTGGCGCCGCGTGCGGCACGCAGGTCGCCGTCGCTGGGCGTGCGCAGCGCCTGCAGCAGGTGCTGGGCGAGGTCACCGTCCCACAGCGATTCGACCGCGCCCATCGACACGTAGTTGGCCACGCCCGGTGCGAACACCGGCGAGCTCTGGCTGAGCGCCTGCAGTTTTTCCAGCGGTTGCTTGGTCACCCGCGCCATCGCGCGCAGGTCCATCACCCGCACCTGTGCATCGGGCAGGGCATGGATGTGGTCGGCCATCAGGCCGAAGGACAGGAAGCCGCCGCTCACCGATTCGCCGTAGACCAGGGTGACCAGGCGCGCGCCACGACGGCGGGCCAGGTCGATCGTCTGCGCGAGGTGGCCGAAGTAACCGTTGATGCCCAGCAGTTCATCGCGACGGGCCAGGCGCTGGCCGGCGGTGTCGGCCAGCATCACGATCGCTCGCTGCGGGTGTGCGGCGGTACTGGCCAGCACGGTTTCGGCCAGTGCCAGCGCATGGTCGACGCCGACCTCGATGCGGTCGGTGGTGCCGATCACCGTCACTTCGCCGTCGTCGGTGGTTGCCGTGCCGGTCAGCACCGAATCGTCGATGTCGATGCGGTGGCCGTGCGGGAACAGGGCGTCGAGCAGGGTCTGCAGCGGGGCGCTCATGGCAGGCTCCGGTCGGCGGTGGCGGCAAGGAAGGCGTCGGTGTCCAGCAGCGGCAGGCGCTCGGGCTCGGCGATGCCCTGGCGGGCCCAGATCTCCAGTCCATCGCGGCAGTCGCCCCAGGCCTGCACGCGTGCCTTCAACGCGGCGTGGCGGGCCTGCAGGGCGGCCAGCGCAGCGTCGGTATCTGCGCTGACGGTGTCGGCCTGCAATGCATCCGCAGCGGCGCGGGCGAAGGCTTCGATGGCGTCGGGCACCAGCACCTGCGCCTGGTCGATCAGGTAACGGTGCTTGCCGCCGGTCACGCGCCAGACCAGTGCGCGGTCGCGCGAATCGAACTCCTCCACGCCGCGCACGGTCTCGATCACTTCCGGCCCGGACAGCGACAGCCGGCCTTCCTCGGACATGATGACGGTGGTGCAGCAGCGGGCGACGATGCCCATGCCGCCGAACGCGCCGTTGCCGCTGCCGATCAGCGCCACGACCGGTACGCCCGCGGCGCGGGCGCCCAGGGTGGCGCGCATGATTTCGGAAATTGCGATCAGGCCGGCATTGGCTTCGTGCAGGCGCACGCCGCCGGTATCGAGCAGCAACAGCACACCCTCGGGCCGTGTTTCGGCTGCGCGGCGCAGCAGGCCGGTCAGCTTGGCGCCGTGCACTTCGCCGACGCCACCGCCCATGAATTCACCCTGCTGCGCGGCCAGTAGCACGCGCTTGCCCTGCAGCGTGGCTTCGCCGACGACGATGCCATCATCGAAGGCGGCCGGCTGGTCGAGCTGGGCAAGGTGCGGGCTCATGACCCGCCGTGCGGGGCCGAGGAATTCGCGGAACGAACCCGCATCGACCAGGCCGGCGATGCGTTCGCGTGCATCGGCTTCGTAATAGCTGTGGCGTTGCACGTGGCTCATGGCGTGCCTCCGGCCAGCAGGGTTTCCACCGCCTGGTCCAGGCGCAGGCTGACCACGGCCGGGGTCGCACCGGCATCGTTGATCGAGACGCGCACGTCGCGCAGGGGATGGCGCTGGGCGAAATCGGCGATGACCGCCTGCCAGATGGTGCCGAAGCCCTGCGCGGCGGTGATGATGCGCACCGTCATCGCCCCGTTCTGCGCGGCGGGCTCCAGCAGGATTTCCAGATTGCCCGAGGCGAGCACGCCCACCAGCACCGCATCGCGCGGGAACTGCACGGGGGTGCGGCCGTCGAATCGATAGTCGAGGGTTTCCATGCTCAGTCCCTTACCAGTTGCGGAAGCGCTTGGGCGGGTCGTACAGGCCGCCGGACCAGCGCACCAGGTCTTTCACCGAGCGCGCGGCCAGCAGGTCACGGCTGGCATCACGCGGTGAGATGCCGAGATCTTCGGGGCGACGGATCACGCCACGGTCGCGCAGGTTTTCCACCATCGTGCGGTCGCGGCCGAGGCCGACGGCGGTGTAGCCGGAGACGCCGCGGATCGCCTGTTCGCGTTCCTCCGGCGTGCGGCACAGCAGCAGGTTGGCGATGCCTTCCTCGGTCAGCACGTGGCTGACGTCGTCGCCGTAGATCATCACCGGCGGCAGCGGCATGTCCGCGCGCTCGGCCAGTTCCCAGGCGTCCAGTCGTTCGACGAAGGCCGGCGCCATGTGCTCGCGGAAGGTTTCCACCATCTGCACCACCAGCTTGCGCCCGCGCGGCATCTCGCCGGGCCGCGCGGCCTGCTGGCCCGCCTTGATCCAGGCGTCGCTGGCGTGGCGGCGGCCGCGTGCGTCCGAGCCCATGTTGGGTGCGCCACCGAAGCCGGCGATGCGGTCGCGGGTGGCGGTGGAGCTGTTGCCCTGCAGGTCGATCTGCAGGGTCGAGCCGATGAACATGTCGCAGGCATACAGGCCGGCGGTCTGCGAGAACGCGCGATTGGAGCGCATCGAACCGTCCGCGCCGGTGAAGAACACATCGCCACGCGCGGCGATGTACTTCTCCATGCCCAGTTCCGAACCGAAGGAATGCACCGATTTCACGAAGCCCGATTCAATGGCGGGAATCAGTGCCGGGTGCGGGTTCAGCGCCCAGTGCTGGCAGATCTTTCCTTTCAGGCCCAGTGATTCGGCATAGGTGGGCAGCAGCAGTTCGATGGCGGCGGTATCGAAGCCGATGCCGTGGTTGAGGCGGTTCACTCCGTACTCGGCGTAGATGCCCTTGATGGCCATCATCGCCATCAGCACCTGGATTTCGGAAATCTGCGCCGGATCGCGGGTGAACAGCGGCTCGATATGGTTCGGCCGCGGTGCCTGCACCACGAAGTTCACCCAGTCAGCGGGAATATCGACGCGGGGGAGGGTGTCGACGATCTCATTGACCTGGGCGATCACGATGCCGCCGCCGAATGCGGTGGCTTCGACGATCACCGGGGTGTCTTCGGTGTTCGGGCCGGTGTACAGGTTGCCCTGGCGGTCGGCGGCCTGCGCGGCCACCAGGGCCACGCGCGGGGTCAGGTCGATGAAGTAGCGGCCGAACAGTTCCAGGTAGGTGTGGATGGCACCGATCTGGATGCGCCCTTCGGCCACCAGGTTGGCCAGCCGCACCGACTGCGGGCCGGAGAACGAGAAGTCCAGTTTCGAGGCGATGCCGCGCTCGAACACATCCAGGTGCGAGGGCAGGGACAGCACCGACTGCACCATGTGCAGGTCGTGCACCCGCGCCGGGTCCAGGTCGGCCAGCGCCTGGGCGAGGAAGTCGGCCTGTTTCTGGTTGTTGCCCTCCAGGCAGACCTTGTCGCCCGGTTCCAGCAGGGCGTGCAGCAGTTCGGCCACATCCGCGGCGGCGACCTCGCGGCCCCTGGCCCAGGGTGCGGCCCGTTCCAGGCGGGCCTGGCGGCTGCGTTCCAACGTGTCCCAGCTCGGGTTCATCGACCGGCTTCCGATTGGCGTTGGAATAATTACGACATAATTATGGACGGGGCTGCAACTCGCAGTGCAGCAAATCCGGGGGCGGCGGACCGCCAGGCGTATTCATCTTCCCCGCATCCCTTGTACGCTCGGGCTTCTTCACCGGCATCGACCGGCCGTCCACGGGGAGACACACGCATGGATATCGGGAATCTGGTTGCCGGCATGGCACGCACGCGCTGGGTGGTCCGCACATTCGCCTTCGGCCTGCTGTCGCTGTACGCGCTGGTTCTGCTGGTTGGCGAGGCGGTCAGTGGCGAGCCGCCCGTGCTGTGGGCCTGGGGCCTGCCGGTGCTGTTCGCAGGCATCGCCGGGTTCAATGCCCGCCGTCTGCTGGCCCGCCATGATGAGGTGCGCTCGCGTGCGCGTGTCGATCAGGTCCTGCAGACGTTGTCATCGCTGGACACCGATGCGCGTGCCGCACGCCTGTCGCGACTGAAGCGCCGGATACTGATCGGCGGTGTTTCAGTTGCAGCCAGCGTCGCCACATTGCTGCTCATTCCCGCCGATTACCCGCGTGCGGTGGCGTGGACCTGGCTGTGGCTGTTCGTCAGTGCGTTCATGACCTGGGCCTACTGCGCCGGATTCCTGCTCGTCCGCCGCTGGCGGCGGTGAATTTCCGCCGGGCATGGCCCGGCGCTACCTCTGGTCTTGACCCAGACCATGGGTCTCTACATGGCGGGGTCAGAGCCCTTTCCTGCGGAAAGGGATCCGACCCCGGTGCCTGGCTTAGAACTTCCAGCGCAGGCTGGCGGCCACGAAGCGCGGTTCGCCGTAGTTGTTGTAGTCCAGGTTGGCCCAGTAGGTCTTGTCCAGCGCGTTGCGCACGCTCAGCGTGGCCGTCCAGTTGTCGCTGATGCGGTAGTTGGCGTTGAACTGCACCAGCGCATAAGCCGGCTGGTTCACCGTGACCGTGGCACCTGCTCCAACCGGTACCGGGTACGGCACGTTGTAGCCCTGCACCTTGCTCTGCCACTGCACGCCAGCACCCACGCTCAGGCGTTCCAGGGCGCCGCGCAGGCGCAGCTGGGTGTTGATCTGCAGCAGGTCCTCGGCAGGGTTGGCATACAGCAGGTCGGTCGCGGCGCGGGTCACCTTTACGTGGGTAAAGCCGGCGTTGACCGTCCAGCCCGGCAGGATCTCGCCGTTCACGTCCATTTCCCAGCCACGTGCCTTGGTGCCGTTCACACCGATGTAGGCCGAGGTGCCATCGCTGAGCGAGTTGTCCGGCACGCTCATGTCGCGCACCGCGTAATTGTCCTGCTTGGCCTCGAACACGGCGGCGTTGGCGGTCAGGCGTCCGTCGAACCACTGGGTCTTCAGGCCCGCTTCCAGGTTCGAACCCTGCACCGGTGCCAGCAGGTTCTCGTTCTTGTCCTTGTAGTTCTGCGGATTGAAGATTTCGGTGTAGCTGGCATACGCAGAGATGTTCGGGGTGATGTCGTAGACCAGACCCACGTACGGGGTCACTTCGTCGGTCACCTTGTAGGCGCCGCTGGTGCCGGTGTACGTGCCGGCCGCATTGAAGGCGCGGGTACGGGTTTCCCAGCGGCTCAGGCGTGCGCCGGCGATCAGCGAAAGCGGGTCGGCCAGATGCAGGCGCGCAGCCAGGTACACACCGCTCTGTGTGGTCTTGGCCACGCGGCGCGCGCCGGTGCGGGTGTAGGTCACCTCGGAAATGTCACCGTTCCAGTCGTAGACGTTGGGAATGTAGTAGCAGCGGTCGCTGCCGCAGCGCGCCCAGTCGCTCGGGAAGTTCAGCGTGGTGGTGTTGGTGGTCGATTCCAGGTCGGCCCACTGCGCGCCGAAGGTCAGGTCATGCTGCTGGTTGAACAGTTCGAACGTGCCGGTCAGGTAGGCATCGACATTGCGACGGGTGTCTTCAGCATCGCCGGCGGCGGCGCGCAGGAAGATGCCCGAGCCGTTCGCCGGGTTCGGGTTGCCGGTACCGTACAGGCGCACGTTCTGCACGTTGCCACGGGTGTAGGCGGTGTTGATCTTCAGCAGCCAGTCGTCGCCGAAACGCTGTTCCAGGTTGGCGAACACGGTGCTGGTTTCGCGCTGCCAGTAGCTCCACTTCGGCGACAGGTTGGTCGAGCGCGGCAGGTGGGCGAAGTTGCCCTGGCTGTCGAAGAACGGCACGGTGCCCCAGGTGGAGCCCACCGGGTTGTTGTCCTGGGTCTGGTAGCCCAGGGTGACCGTGGTGCTGTCGGTCACGTCGCCTTCCAGCACGGCCATGCCGGCCATCTTGTTTTCTTTGTAGCGGTCGTAATAGAAATCACGATCGGTATAGGCAGCCACCACGCGGCTGCGGAAGCGGCCGTCGCTGGTCAGCGGCGCGCTCACGTCGGCTTCCATGCGACGGTAGTCCCAGCTGCCGGTACTGACCGCGAAGGAGGCATCGAATTCCTTGCCCGGGCGCTTGCGCAGCAGGTTCACCGTGGCCGAGGGCACGCCGGCGCCGCTGAGCAGGCCGTTGGCACCGCGGATCACTTCCACGCGGTCGTAGAAGGCAGTGTCGTATTCCTGGTTGGTCGAGCCGCTGTAGGTGGGAATACCATCGACCTGGAAGTCGGTGATGGCGAAACCGCGCGCGTAGTACAGCGGGCGCTGGGTGTCATAGAAGGACACACTGACGCCGGTCACGTTGCGCATCACGTCGTTGATGCTGAACAGCGATTCGTCCTGCAGGCGCTGCAGGCCGATCACGGTGGACGACTGCGGGGTTTCCTGCAGGGTGATCGGCAGGCGCGTGGTGCTGGCCGGCGCGGCCTTGTCGGCGCGCACGCTCACCTTGTCCAGGGTCTTGGCGTCGGACGCATCGGCGGCAGCTTCGGCAGCGAACGCCGAGGGAGCCGACAGGATCAGGACGGACAGCAGCGCGGCCGACAGCGGCGCGCGGCGGGGCAGGCGGGAAGCGTAGAGGGACATGAGGGGCTCGAGGGTGAAGGGGAATGGCGGGCGCAACAGTCATCCGGCACCCGAGCGGCGGCGTCGGGCGGGGTCAGGTCCATCTGCGGGAGGGCGCAGGTCAGTTGCGCGGGGTGCAAATGTAAATCGTTCTTAACAACATTACAATTCGTGACAATGATCGGGGCCTCGGCGGGGTCAGATCCCTTTGCCGCGGGCAAATGGCTCTGACCCCATTCCAGCCCACAAACGCGGACGGCCACCCGAAGGTGGCCGTCCGTCTTTACCGCAAGGGAACTGGCAGGCTTACAGCGCCTGCAGCTCCTCGTTGGCGTTGCGCTTTTCCTTCGCCGCTGCCGGGGCAGGCGGGGCCGCCGGCACGACCGCCGGGGCCGCCGCCGCATCGGCCGGCACTTCCAGGTACGGCAGGTGCAGGGCCTGGCTGGTCAGCGTGCGGATCTCGTTGGTCAACGCCGCGCTTTCATTCAATTTGCGGCCGTAGGAGGGCACGATCTCGCGCAGACGGGTTTCCCAGCCGGCCTTCATCTGTTCCGGGAAGGCCTTGGCCATCAGGTCCAGCATGATCGGCGGCGAGGTCGACGCCCCCGGCGACGCACCCAGCAGCGCGGCGATGGTGTGGTCCTTGTCGGTCACGATCTCGGTGCCGAACTGCAGCACCGGCCCCTTCAACGGGTCGCGCTTGATGATCTGCACGCGCTGGCCAGCGGTGATCAGCTTCCAGTCACCCGGCTTGGCGTTGGGGAAGTACTTCACCAGCTCGGCCTGGCGATCGGCATCGTTCAGGCGCGCCTGCGCCATCAGGTACTGCACCAGGTCCAGGTTGTCCTTGCCCACTTCCAGCATCGGGCCAACGTTGTTGTGGTTCACCGACGAATACAGGTCCCACCACGAGCCGTGCTTCAGGAACTTGGTGCTGTACAGCGCGAACGGTCCAAACAGCACCACCGGCTTGCCATCCAGCTTGCGCGCATCCAGGTGCGGCACCGACATCGGCGGCGAACCGGTTTCGGCCATGCCGTAGGCCTTCACGCCATGGCGTGAGGTCACGTCCTGGCCCTGGAAGGCCAGGAACTGGCCACCCACCGGGAAGCCAGCGTAATCCTTCGATTCGGGGATGCCGGACATCTGCAGCAGCTTCAGCGCGGCGCCACCGGCACCGATGAAGACGAAGCGCGCGTGGGTGGTGGTTTCAGTGTTGGCCTTCAGGTCCTTCACCGTCACGTTCCAGCTCTTGTCGGCGTTCTGCCGCAGCGCGCTCACTTCATGGTTCAGGTGCAGCTTGAAGTTCGGGCTGCGCTGCAGGCCGGCGGTCAGCTGGCGGGTAATCACGCCGAAGTTGACGTCGGTGCCCAGCGGCATCCAGGTGGCGGCCACCTTCTGCTTCGGGTCGCGGCCTTCCATCAGCAGCGGCGCCCACTGCTTGATCTGTGCCGGATCTTCCGAGTACTGCATGCCGTAGAACAGCGGGTTCTTCACCAGCGCCTGCTGGCGCTTGTGCAGGTAGGCAATGTTGTCATCGCCCCAGACGAAGCTCATGTGCGGGGTCGGGTTGATGAAGTCGCTGGGCTGGCTCAGCCGCCCTTCCTTCACCTGGTGCGACCAGAACTGGCGCGAGACCTCGAAGCTTTCGGCAATGCCGACCGCGCGCTTGGTCTCGATGCTGCCATCGGGCAGTTCCGGGGTGTAGTTCAGTTCGGCGAAGGCCGAATGGCCGGTGCCGGCATTGTTCCAGCCGTCCGAACTCTCGTTGGCCACGCCGTCCAGGCGTTCATAGACCTGGATGTTCCAGTCCGGCTGCAGTTCCTGCAGGTAGGTGGCCAGGGTGATGCTCATGATGCCGCCGCCGACCAGGACAACGTCGACGGGCTTGTCGTTGCTCGCAGCCGGCACCGAGCGCTGGGTCAGCGGCCAGTACAGGAACAGCGCGGCCACCAGCAACAGCAGCACGAGCAGGGCGAGAAGGGCCTTGCCAAATTTCTTCATGGGGGTGACTTATGGCGTGGGGAAGGGGTTCAGGATGCGCGCCGGGTAGGGAAAGGGCGTGAAGAAACAACGCCTTGCAGCATCCACGGGGCGGATTCTAACCCTTTCGGGTCCGGATTTGGTGCAACGCAGCATCCGGCCGCCCGGCGTCGGTCGCGCCGGACCCTGCCCGGCGGTCCGGGCTCAGACCAGCTCCAGGATCTCGTCCCCGGCCTCGTCCACCTCACCGGTCGGCCGCCACCCCAGGTGGCGGTAGAACCCATGCGAGCGTGAGCGCGGATCGGCCGAGCACGCCAGGAACAGGCGCTCGTGCCCCGCAGCGCGTGCCAGTTCGACGACCTCCCGCAGCAGCCGCTGGCCGATGCCGCGGCCTTCGTAGTCCGGCAGCAGGGCCAGCACCAGCACCTCATCACTGTCGCGGTCGGCAAAGCCGTAGCCGATCACACTGCCCTCGTCCTCGGCGATGCGGCCGATGAAGTCGCCCCCGGCGATGCCGGCGGCCCAGCTCTCGGTGGTGATGCCCAGCTCGGCCAGCTGCGCGGCACTGAAGGCATTTTCACGGGTGCGCCCACGCAGTTCGATGCAGGCAGCCGCGTCATCGGGCAGGGCGGGGCGGAAGTGGATCGTCATGCATGTTCCTTTGGTAGCGCCAGGCCATGCCTGGCGGGCCCCTTCAATCGCTGCCAATAGTGAAGTATTCCGCCGCGAAATAGCCAATCTGGTAGACCAGCGCCACCGCCGCCAGCAGCAACTGCGCACGGGTGCTGCGCAGGTTCCATCCCAGCACGCAGACCACCAGCATCAGCGCCGAGTGCAGCGGATAGGCCTCGCCCAGCAACTGCCAGCGGCTGCGCCCCTTGATCGCCGTATCCACCAGGTCGAGCAGGGTCAGCACCGCAATCACGCCGAAGATCCAGCGCCGCCGCTGCAGCAGGTAATGCCCGTAGCTGCCGTAGTCGCGCAGGTCATCGGGGAACAGCAGCGCGCACAGCAGGAACCACGTCGCGCTGTAGGCGATCACGAACAGATAGGTTTCAAACGTCCAGCGGTGCACCTCGATCAGGCGGAATTCCCACCACCAGAATGTCACCAGCGACACCAGGGTCCATGCCACCCAGCACAGGTGCAGCGCCGAACAGCCGCGCCGCTGCGGGTGCTCGATGATCTGCGCCAGCCCTTTCAGCAGGGTGGTGATCGACAGGCCCAGGATGATGCCCATCACCACGCGGATATGCAGGAACAGCGGATCGGTCCCCATCGCCCAGCCCCTCAAGGTCGGTTGCGGCGATGCTGGCACAGATTCGTCGTGTTTTCCGTGGCCGCGTATCCACCCATGGGGTGGATCTACTGGGTACGCGCGCATCCGCACATCGGGTGGCTCAACCCGGTGGTAGATCCACCCCATGGGTGGATACGCCCCCGGGCCGCCTCAGCGCTTCCGCCGCACCAATGCGGTTGATGCATCGAGCACGGCGCGGGTCAGCAGTGCCATGGTCTGCACATCGCCCTTCCAGTGCTGCCAGTACAGCGGCACGTCTTCCCAGGCGCGCTGGCGCACATAGACCAGCCGACCGGCATCCAGATGCCGTTTCACCAGCGGCAGCGGGTTCATGGTCCAGCCCAGGCCGCCCAGGTTGGCCTGCACGAACGCGCGGGTGGAAGGAATCCACCAGGTGGGTGCGGTGCCGGGCAGCTCGTCGCCGGCCATGCGCCGGGCGAAGCGCGCCTGCATGTCGTCCTTGCGGTTGAACACCAGCACCGGCGCCTGCGCCAGCGCCTGCGCGGTCACGCCCTTGGCGAAATGCTGGTCGCGGAATTCCGGGGTGCAGGTGGCGGCGTAGCGGATGCTGCCCAGCGCATGGATCTGGCAGCCCTGCACCGGCTCGTCCAGGGTCGTCACCGCACCCAGCACGGTGCCCTGGCGCAGCAGTTCCACGGTGTGGTCCTGGTCTTCCACGCGCAGGTCCAGGGTGGTGCCGGTGCCCTGCGCAAAGGCATGCGCGGCCTGCGGGAACCAGGTTTCCAGGCTGTCATGGTTCACCGCCACCGGGATGCTGGCCTGGGGCAGGTCCTCGTCGGCCAGGCCCATGCGGTGCAGCGCGTCGTGCTCCAGCAGGGCGGTCTGCTCGGCCAACTGCACCAGCAACTGGCCTTCGGCGGTGGCGGTGGCCGGGGTGCCGCGCTTCACCAGCAGGCGGCCGATGCGGTCTTCCAGTGCCTTTACCCGCTGCGAGATGGCCGATGGGGTGACGTTGAGTGCCTGCGCGGCGCGGTCGAAGCTGCCTTCGCGGATCACCGCGGCCAAGGCCCGCAGCTGGGCGTGGTCGATGCGCATCCAATTAAGCTCCGCTAATGTTGGTTTAGTAAGTTTAGCTCGTCTTTTTCATGTTGCGGCGCGACAATGGCGCTCGTTCCGGTGCTGTCCGCCTTCGCGAGGCACCGTCCCCCCAGCAAGACAAGGCAGTGAATCCCATGTTCTCGGTCATCTCCGCCAGCACCGGCCTCGGTGCCTGGTTCTCTGGTGCAGCCACCGGCATCGGCCTGTTCGCCGTGGTTGGTGCCCAGAGCGCCTTCATCCTGCGCCAGGGCATCCTGCGCAAGCACATCGTGCCGGTGGTGGCCACCTGCGCGGCCATCGATGCGATCTTCATCTTCGCCAGCGTGGCCGGCCTGCGCACGCTCACCTCGGCGCTGCCGTGGCTGACCACGGCGGTGCTGTGGACCGGCGTGGCCTTCCTGGCCTGGTATGCGATGAAGTCGGCGCGCCGCGCGATTGCCGGCGGCGGTGGCATGGGCGAGGCCGACAGCGATGACGGCAGCCGCCGCGCGGTGCTGATGGCCGCCGTGGGCTTCTCGCTGATCAACCCGCACTTCTGGCTGGACATGATGGTGATCGGTTCGATTGCCGAGAACTTCGGCAATGCACGCATGGCCTTCGCCGCCGGCGTGGTGACCGCCAGCTGCCTGTGGCTGACCGCGCAGGGCCTGGGCGCGCGCCTGCTGGCGCCGTTGTTCACCAAGCCCAGCACCTGGCGCGTACTGGACGGCACCATCGCCGTGATCCTCAGCATCCTGGCCCTGACCCTGGCGGTGCGCGGGGTCCACTGACCCACCGCGCACGCCCCCTGCATCCACGTCCTGACTCTCTCCCAGGTAGTGGCTACGACGGCACCGGCAACGGTGCCGTTTTTCCATGCACGCGCCCCACGCTGGCAGCGGCGCAGCGGCCGCACCTGTAATCGCGGCGTGGACAGGGTGTCCGCCTGCGTGCGGCGCCTGCGCACGGGGTCATTTGACCCCGTGCATCATCCGCTTCAGCAGCGGCGCGGCGATGAAGGCCGCCACCGCACAGCCCAGGCCGATCCACATCAGCAGCCAGAACAGGTGCGCATAGGCACCGGCGGCGGCGGCCATGTCCAGCGATTCGCCTTCGGGTACCTCGATCGCGGCCAGCTTGCCGAACAGTGCGGCCAGCGTTTCCGAAAACGCAGTCGCCAGGAACCAGGTGCCCATCATCAGGCTCATCACCCGCGGCACGGCCAGCTGGGTCACCGCCGACAGACCCACCGGCGACAGGCACATCTCGCCACTGGCCAGCAGGAAGTAGGCCAACACCAGCCACCACACGCTGGCCATCTCACCGGTAGCGCCCACCTGCTGCGCGGCCAGCGCCAGCGGCACGAACGACAGCGCACCGATCACCAGGCCCCAGGCCGATTTCACCGGCTTGCCCGGTTCCCAGCCGCGGCGGTCCATCCAGGTCCACAGCGCGGCAAAGGCCGGCGCCAGCAGCACCAGGAACAGCCCGCCCAGATAGGTGAGCGAACCGGCGGTCTGCGGAATCACCAGGCAGTCGCGCACCAGCAGCACCAGCATCAGCGCCACGATGGCGATGAAGAACGCCCGCGGTGCGTTGGAACCGGGGCGGCGTTCGGCCAGGCGCGCGCTGACCACAAAGCCCAACGGCGCCAGCAGCAGCGACAGGATCGACCACGGCAGCGGCGTGCCATCGGTGATCACCAGCGCCGGCACGATGTCCTTGGTCAGCAGCCGGTCGGTGAAGGTGACCCATGAGCCGTAAGACTGCTCGTACATCGTGAAGAACACCAGCGCCATGAAGATCAGCACCATCAGCGCGATCATCTGCTGGCGCTGCACCGGCGTGCATTTCGTGCCGGTGAACCAGGCGAACCAGACCAGCACGCCGCCCAGCACCACCAGCATCAGCATCAGCGCCAGGCTGATTTCACCGCCCAGCGCGAAGGCGCCATTGCCGGCGGCCCACATCAGCCAGGCGACCGGCAGCACGCCGACCACCGCACACAGATAGATCAGCCATTCGCGCGGCAGGCCAAGCACTTTTTCCTTCAGTGCGGCCGGCTGCGGCGGCTCGGCGTGGCCGTGCAGGTATTTCTGCCCCCACAGGAACATGGCCAGGCCGGCCAGCATGCCGATGCCGGCGGCGCCGAAGCCGTACTTCCAGCCGTAGGCCTCGCCGAGGAAGCCGCAGACCAGCGACGAGAACAGCGCGCCCAGGTTGATGCCGGCGTAGAACAGCGAGAAGCCTGAATCGCGGCGCGGGTCGTCCTTGGGATAGAGCTTGCCGACGATGGTGGAAATGTTCGGCTTGAGGAAGCCGACGCCCATGATGATCAGCGCCAGCGACAGATAGGTCACCGCCAGGGCCGAGGTATCGCGCACCACTTCGCCGTTCACCCGGTACGCCGCGTGGCCTTCAAAGGCCATGCCCAGATGGCCCAGCACCAGCAAAATGCCGCCGAACAGCACCGCCCGGCGCATGCCCAGCCAGCGGTCGGCCAGCATGCCGCCGAACACGGGGATGCAGTAGACCAGGCCGCCGTAGGCACCCAACAGGTCCAGACCGGCCTTGTCACCGAACAGGTGGTACTTGGTCAGGTACAGCAGCAGCAGCGCCTTCATGCCGTAGAAGGAGAAGCGCTCCCACATTTCGGTGAAGAAGCAGACGTAGACGCCCTTGGGGTGGCCCAGGAAATCGTCGGAAGCAATCGCGGTGGAATTCATCGGCGGATTATAGGCGCGTGCCGCAGGCACGCGCCGGGTAGCGCCGGGCCATGCCCGGCGCTACCGTTTACAGGTAGCGCAGCCAGGCCAGATCGCGCCGGCGCGCCTTGAACCGCCCGAACGCGCGCGTGGCCGGGTACAGCGCCACCGCCAGCGCACAGGCCACCAGCAGCAGGCCCGCCACCGAATCCAGCGCGTACAGGCGGCCGTGGGTCGGCCCCCATATCGCCAGCGCGGCCACGTACATCAGCTTCAGCACGTACAGGTGCAGCAGGTAGAAGAACATCGGTGCCGCGCCGATATCGGCCAGCGGTTGCAGGACGCGGGCCAGCGGCGCCCACTCATACAGGCGCAGCAGCACCAGACCGATGCCCAGGGTCAGCAGCAGGAACTGCAGCGACGGTGGGTACTTGGTCACGTTGAACACGCTCATCCAGGTGCGCAGCGCGCTGTCCTGGTACTGCCACGGCGCTTCGCCATAACCGTTGGCCAGACGCAGCAGGGCGAAGGCCGCCAGCGCACCCAGGCCGGCCCACAGCAGCCAACGCTGGCGCTGCGCCGGGTCGCGGTCGCGGGCGAACCACGGCCCCATCAGATAGCCCAGTGCAATCACCCCGATCCACGGCAGCACCGGGTAGGAGGTGCGCAGGCGCATCACCCCGGCGTCGATCCAGTCGCGTTGGTGCAGCACCTTCCACAGCACCGCCAGCACGCCGTTGCCGTCCACCCGCACGCCATCGAACAGGTTGTGGCCAGCCACCAGCAGCACGCCCAGCACCAGCAGGGCCGGGCGCGGCAGCCACAGCAGGCCGGCCAGCGCGATCATGCTCAGTCCGATCGCCCAGATCACCTGCAGGTACAGCGTGTCCGGCGGGAACTGGAAGGTCCAGGCGAAGCTCACCAGGGTCAGTTCCAGCACCACCAGGAACAGGCCGCGCTTGAGCAGGAAGGCGGCCGTGGCCCGGCGCGGGTCGGCCTGGCGCTGGCCGTACAACCAGGCCGACAGGCCGGTCAGCAGCACGAATACAGGGGCGCACAGATGGGCCAGCAGGCGGCAGGCGAACAGGGCAGGGGATACGCTGGCCGCATCCATCGGGTCGCTCACCTGGTACTGCAGGAAGAAGGTCTCGCGCACGTGATCCAGCAGCATCAGCAGCATCACGGTGCCGCGAAGCTGGTCGATGGAGGCCAGGCGGGGGGAGGGGGAAGGGGCCATGCAAGCAAAGGAAACCGGCGAATTGGATAGGATATAACATATCGTTTGCGCAGACCCCAGCCACGTTTTGCCGGTTCAGCCGGTTGGCGGTTCGGGCAGGCGCGCCCGCCACTGCAGCTGGCGCCCCCATCCTTTGGCACGCTGGACTTGCCGCCCCCTGAACGCTAGCGTGCAAGGGATTTTTTGCCAGCAGGGGCTTCCATGAACCACGACGCTGCGCCCAAGCAGCTCACCTTCCGCGCAGTGGCCCTGGCCATCGTGCTGGCGGTGGTGCTGTCAGCGGCCAACGCCTATCTCGGTCTGTTCGCAGGCCTGACCATCGCCACCGCCATTCCCGCCGCGGTCATTTCCATGGGCGTACTGCGCCTGCTGGGCGGTGGTTCCATCCTCGAAAACAACATCGTGCAGACCGGCGCCTCGGCCGGTTCGTCCATCGCCGCCGGTGTCATCTTCACCATCCCGGCGCTGGTCATCATGGGCTACTGGCCGGACTTCAAGTACTGGTGGGTGCTGGGCATCGCCGGTCTGGGCGGCCTGCTGGGCGTGCTGTTCTCGGTGCCGCTGCGCCGTTCGATGATCGTCGAAGACCCGCTGCCGTTCCCGGAAGGCAAGGCCGCGGCCGAGGTACTCAAGGCCGGTGAAAACCCCGGCCCGGGCCTGAAGATCCTCGGCCTGTCGGCCGTGATCGGCGCCTTCGTCAAGCTCGCCGCCGAAAGCGGCCTGCGCCTGATCCCGGATGCCTGGTCGACCTCGGCCTACGTCGGCAGCTCCAAGATCACTGCCTTCATCGGCACCAACCTGTCGCCGGCCCTGCTGGGCGTGGGCTACATCGTCGGTCTGAATGTCGGCATCGTGGTGGTGTCCGGCTCGATCCTGACCTGGCACATCGCCATCCCGATCTACCAGGCGTTCTTCATGAACACCGATCCGGCCCTGGCCGCGTCGGTGGCCACCGCCTCGTCCACCGAAGCCGCGTTCGCCATCTGGGGCGCAAAGATGCGTTACCTGGGCGTCGGCGCGATGCTGATCGGCGGCATCTGGACCCTGATCTCGCTGCGCAAGTCGCTGCTGAACGGCGTCAAGAGTGGCTTCGCTGCCGCGCGCAAAAGTGGCGGCCCGGTGCTGGCCCATACCGAACGCGACCTGCCGATGAAGTGGATGCTGGTCGCCCTGGTGGCCTTCGTGCTGCCGCTGCTGGCCCTGTACCAGGCCATCGTCGGCCAGTGGCACGTGTCCATTCCGATGACCATCATCATGATCGTCGCCGGCTTCCTGTTCGTGTCGGTGTCGGCCTATCTGGCCGGCCTGATCGGTTCGTCCAACAACCCGGTCTCGGGCATCACCATCTCCACCATCCTGTTCGCCTCGGCGGTGCTGGTGGTGCTGCTGGGCGCCGATGGCCTGAAGCCGGTCGGCGCCGGTGGTGCGCCGCTGGGTGCGGTGGCCGCCATCATGATCGGTGCGGTGGTGTGCTGTGCCGCCGCCGTGGGCGGTGACAACCTGCAGGATCTGAAGGCGGGTTACATCGTCGGTGCCACCCCGTGGAAGCAGCAGCTGATGCTGGGCATCGGTGCGTTCTCGTGCGCGCTGATCATGGCCCCGGTGCTGAACCTGCTGGCCACCGCCTACGGCATCGGCGTGAAGTCCGAGCTGCACCCGAACGCCCTGGCCGCCCCGCAGGCGAACCTGATGGCCTCGGTGGCCAAGGGCCTGTTCGGTGGCGAACTGCCGTGGACCTTCATCGGCATCGGTGCCGTGGTCGGTGCGGTCATCATCGCCTTCGACAGCTGGCTGAAGTCGCGCAATTCGCGCTTCCGCGTGCCGGTGCTGGCCGCCGCCATCGGTATCTACCTGCCGCTGGAACTGATGGTGCCGATCTTCCTGGGCGGCCTGATCGCCTACCTGGTCGAGCGCTTCCACAAGGTGCGTGGCGATGATGAAGAAGGCCGCGACCGCGTCCACAAGCCGGGCGTGCTGTTCGCCGCCGGCCTGATCACCGGTGAGGCGCTGATGGGTATCGCCATCGCCGTGCCGATCGTGGTCAGCAGCCGCGCCGACGTGCTGGCCCTGCCGTTCCACCTGCCGGCCGCGCAGTGGTTCGGCCTGGCAGTGCTGTTCCTGGTGGGCCTGCTGATCTACCGCACGGGCAAGCGCGCACAGGTGTAACACCCCAAGGGTCGGATCCCTTCCCGCAGGGAAGGGCTCTGACCCCGGCTGGCAGCGTAGGGGGCAGAGCCGATTCCTGTGCAAGGGGTCGGATCCCTTCCCGCAGGGAAGGGCTCTGACCCCGGCTGGCAGCGTATGGGGTCAGAGCCGATTCC
This sequence comes from Stenotrophomonas sp., assembly GCF_032056425.1. Taxonomy (GTDB): domain Bacteria; phylum Pseudomonadota; class Gammaproteobacteria; order Xanthomonadales; family Xanthomonadaceae; genus Stenotrophomonas. The sequence goes on along the minus strand of NZ_DAMBCN010000001.1, from coordinate 231,176 downwards.
TGCGGAATCGGATCCGACCCCTGTGCTGTTTGCTGTTTCTGGCGGCGGGAACCGCGCTGGCCGGCAGGCATGACCGATGGCCTTGGCAGCCCCGCCCGCGCGGGCCTACCATCGGTTTTTTGCCGTCCTGCGGAGACCCCGATGAAACTGCGTCATGCCCTGCTGCCACTGAGCCTGCTGGCCGCCCTGCCCAGCGTTGCCGCTGCCCGTGGCCTGGAGGTCCGCGACATGGTGGCCATGGATCGCGTCTCCGCCCCGGTCCTCACCGCTGACGGCAGCACCGTGGTGTTCGCCAAGCGCAGCACCGATGCCGCGCTGAAGTCCAGCACCGCCCTGTTCGCGCGCAACCTGCGCACGCGTGATGCGGCCCCGCCGAAGCAGATCACCCCGGCCGGCTGGAACGTCAATTCGGCCTCGCTGTCGGCCGATGGCCAGACCGTGTACTTCCTCAGCGCCAAGAACGGCAGCCAGCAGCTGTACGCGCAGCCGATCAGCGGCGGCACCCCGCGCCAGCTGACCGACTTCCCGGTGGACGTGGACAGCTACCACGTCTCGCCGCAGGACGACCGCGTGCTGTTCAGCGCCGGCGTGTTCCAGGCCTGTGCCTCGGATCTGGCCTGCACCGAAAAGAAGCTGAAGGACGTGACCGGCGCCAAGGCCAGCGGCAAGGTCTTCGATTCGCTGTTCGTGCGCCATTGGGATACCTGGAACGACGGCCGCCGCAACACCTTGTTCGTGGCCCCGCTGCCGGTCGCCAAGGGCGGCCCGGTGAAGGGCGCTTCGGCGCTGAGCGCCACCATCGATGGCGACGCACCGTCCAAGCCGTTCGGCGGCAATGACGATTTCGCCTGGTCGCCCGATGGCAGCAGCGTGGTCGCCAGCATCCGCGTGGCCGGCAAGCAGGAACCGTGGTCGACCAACTTCGACCTGTACCGCTTCGATGCCGCCGGCAAGCAGGCGCCGGTCAACCTGACCGCCTCCAACCCGGCCTGGGATGCCGGCCCGGTGTTCAGCGCCGACGGCAAGACCCTGTTCTACCGCGCCATGAAGCGCCCGGGCTTCGAAGCCGACCGCTTCGGCCTGATGGCGATGGACCTGGCCAGCGGCAAGACCCGCGAAATCGCCCCGCAGTGGGACCGCTCGGCCGGTGAGATCAACCTGTCCGCCGATGGCGCCAGCATCTACACCACCACCGACGACCTGGGCGAACACCCGCTGTTCCAGATCGATGTGGCCACCGGCAAGGCGACCAAGGTCATCGGCGATGGCACCGTGTCCTCGGTCAGCGTGGCCGGCAACAGCGTGGCCATCACCCGCAACAGCCTGAAGAGCAACGACCAGGTGCTGGTCGGCCTGCTGCCGGCCGCCGGCGAAGCCATGGGCCCGCTGCGCGCGCTGACCCCGGCCGCCGGTGAAGTGCTGAAGGATGTCAGCTTCGGCGACTACGAACAGTTCGAGTTCAAGGGCTGGAACAACGAGACTGTGCACGGCTACGTGGTCAAGCCGCACAACTACCAGGAAGGCAAGTCCTACCCGGTCGCGTTCCTGATCCACGGCGGCCCGCAGGGCAGCTTCGGCAACGGCTGGAGCTACCGCTGGAACCCGCAGACCTACACCGGCCAGGGCTACGCCGTGGTCATGATCGACTTCCACGGTTCCACCGGCTACGGCCAGGCCTTCACCGATGCGATCAGCCAGCACTGGGGCGACCGCCCGCTGGAAGATCTGCAGAAGGGCTGGGACGCAGCGCTGAAGAAGTATTCCTTCCTCAACGGTGACAAGGCCTGTGCGCTGGGCGCCAGCTACGGCGGCTTCATGGTCAACTGGATCGCCGGCAACTGGAACGGCCCGTTCAAGTGCCTGGTGAACCACGATGGTGTGTTCGACCAGCGCATGATGGGCTACGCCACCGAAGAACTGTGGTTCACCGAATGGGAGCAGGGCGGTACCCCGTACCAGAAGGCGGCCAACTACGAGAAGTTCAATCCGGTCAACCACGTGGCCGATTGGAAGAAGCCGATCCTGGTGATCCACGGCCAGCAGGATTTCCGCATTCCGGTGGAACAGGGCCTGGCCGCGTTCACCGCCGCCCAGCGCCAAGGCATCGAATCGAAGTTCCTGTACTTCCCGGACGAAAACCACTGGGTGCTGAAGCCGGAAAACAGCATCCTGTGGCATGACACCGTCAATGCCTGGCTGAAGCAGCACATCGGCGAATAAGCCGGTCCAAGGGGTCGGATCCCATCCGCATCGCGGATGGGATCCGACCCCATCCATCGACTGTTCCTGGGGTCAGAGCCCTTTCGCAGCGCGAAAGGGATCCGACCCCGCACCCAGAGCACCTGCATGATCCAGAACGACATCGTCGTCTTCGGTTTGATCGCCGCCACCCTCGGCGCCGTGTTCTGGACCGCCTCGCGTGAACAGGGTGCGTGGAAGCGCTTCTACACCTTCGTGCCGGCGCTGCTGCTGTGCTACCTCATTCCCGGCATCTACAACACCGTCGGCCTGATCGACGGGCAGAACACCAAGCTCTACAACCCGGTGGCGCGCGACATCCTGCTGCCGGCGGCGCTGATCCTGCTCACCCTGGCGGTGGACATCAAGGGCATCCTGCGGCTGGGCCCGAAGCTGGTGCTGATGTACCTGGGCGCCTCGGCCAGCATCATGCTGGGCGCGGTGGTGGCCTTCCTGGTGATGCGCGCGATCCACCCCGACACGGTGGCCGGCGATACCTGGGCTGGCATGGCCGCACTGGCGGGCAGCTGGATTGGCGGCGGCGCCAACATGCTGGCCATGCGCGAAGTATTCGACGTCAACGCCACCACCTTCGGCCAGTTCGCCGTGGTCGATGTGGGCGTGGGCTATGTATGGATGGCCGCGCTGATCTTCCTGGCCGGGCGCGCGGCGAAGATCGATGCGCGCAGTGGCGCCGATACCTCGGCCATCGATGAACTGAAGGAGCGCATCGCGCGCTTCCAGGCCGAGCACGAGCGCATTCCCAGCCTGACCGACCTGATGCTGATCGTGGCGGTGGCCTTCGGCGGCGTGGGCCTGGCCCATGCCATCGGCGCGCCGTTGGCAGCCTGGTTCAAGGCCCACGTCAGCTGGGCAGCGCAGTTCAGCCTTGATGCGCCGTTCGTGTGGGTAGTGGTGCTGTCCACCACGTTGGGCCTGGGGCTCAGCTTCACCCGCGCACGCACGCTGGAAGGCGCGGGCGCGTCGCGGTTGGGCTCGCTGCTGCTGTACTTCCTGATCGCGTGCATCGGCATGCAGATGGACCTGCTGGCGCTGCTGGACCGGCCGTGGCTGTTCCTGCTGGGGCTGATCTGGATCGCCGTGCACATCGGCCTGCTGTGGTGCCTGGGCAAGCTGCTGAAGGTGCCGTTCTTCTACTTCGCCATCGGTTCGCAGTCGAACATCGGCGGCCCGGCCTCGGCGCCAGTGGTGGCGGCCGCGTTCCATCCGGCGCTGGCGCCGGTGGGCGTGCTGCTGGGCACGATGGGGTATGCCACCGGCACCTATCTGGCCTATGTGGTCGGCATCACCCTGCGCGCGCTGGCCGGGCAGGGCTGATCCGGGTTGCCGGCCGCTGGCCGGCACTACAGTAGATCCACGCCATGCGTGGATGGTGCGGACCAAGGTCCGCACCCACCGGTTACTTACGCCACCGGCAACCCGCGTTCGATCAACCACGCTTTCGCGTCTTCGGCGTCCTGCTCGAACCACGCTTTCGTAGACCCCAACCGGTACGTATACCCCCACGCATCCATGTCGGCCATCAGCCGGGCGCTGCCCACTCCGGGCAGGTACCCGGCCAGCACGATCTGCAGGTAGCAGGTGGCGTCTTCCTCGGGCACCGAATCGGTGGCGTCGGTATGCACCTGCGCGCGCCGTTCCGGCGGCAGCACGATCAGGTGGCAGGCTTCGTGCAGCATCGAGTGCACCGGCGTGTCGTCACGCACATACACGTTGCTGGCAATGATGCCGGCCTCGGGCTCGCCCCAATAGCTGCCGGGAATGGCTTGGCCAGCGGCAACGTGGTGCAGCCGCAGGCCATGCGCGGACAGCAGCTGCTGCGCATCGGCGAAGGCGATATCGCCAACGCGGGTCACGATGGGTTCGGGGGCAGTGTCGGTCATGCGGGGTCACGCGGCCCCGCCCATGCAGGCACGGGCGGGGCAGGGGGTCAGGGCTTGTCCGGGCCTTCGGGCAACGCCACGGAAATATCCAGTACGTCGTGCTGGCCATCCTTGACCAGGTCGACCTTCACCGCATCGACGTCGATGTTCACGTACTTCTTGATCACTTCCAGCAGCTCGCGCTGCAGCAGCGGCAGGTAGTCCGGGCCACCGCGGTGGCTGCGTTCCTGCGCGATGATGATCTGCAGGCGGTTCTTGGCGGTTTCGGCGGTGGTCTTCTTCGCTTTGAGGAAATCAAACAGGCCCATGCTTACCCTCCGAACAGCTTGCTGAAGAAGCCCTTCTTCTCGACGCTGGTGAAGCGCATCGGGCGTTCTTCGCCCAGGATGCGCGCGACGGCATCGTCGTAGGCCTGGCCGGCAGCGGACTCGACGTCCAGGATCACCGGCTCGCCCTTGTTGGAGGCATTGAGCACGTCGCCCGATTCGGGGATCACGCCGATCGCCTTCAGGCCCAGCACCTCTTCCACGTCGGCAATGCTGAGCATTTCACCGCTTTCCACCCGCACCGGGGTGTAACGGGTCAGCAGCAGGAAGGCCGGAACGTTCTGGCCGGATTCGGCCTTGTGGGTCTTCGAATCCAGCAGGCCGATGATGCGGTCGGAGTCGCGCACCGAGGACACTTCCGGGTTCACCACCACCACGGCGCGGTCGGCGAAGTACATGGCCAGGAATGCGCCCTTTTCGATGCCGGCCGGGGAATCGCAGATGACATAGTCGAAGCCGTCGGCGGCCAGGTCCTTCAGCACCTTGCCCACGCCTTCCTGGGTCAGCGCATCCTTGTCGCGGGTCTGCGAAGCGGCCAGCACGTACAGGTTGTCAAAGCGCTTGTCCTTGATCAGGGCCTGCTTCAGGGTGGCTTCGCCGTGCACGACGTTCACGAAGTCGTACACCACGCGGCGTTCGCAACCCATGATCAGGTCGAGGTTGCGCAGGCCGACGTCGAAGTCGATCACGGCCACCTTCTTGCCGCGCCGTGCCAGGCCGCAGGCCAGGCTCGCGCTGGAAGTGGTCTTGCCGACGCCGCCCTTGCCGGAGGTGACTACGATGATTTCAGCCAAAGGACTTCTCCTGATGATTCTGTTTGGGTGCTGCGTCAGTCCAGCGCAGCGATCTTGATCTGGTCCTGTTCCAGCCACACCTGCACGGCCTTGCCGCGCAGGTTGTCCGGCACATCGTCCAGTACCTTGTAATGGCCCGCAATGGCGACCAGTTCTGCATGGAAATCGCGGCAGAAGATGCGCGCCGCGGTGTTGCCCTGGGCCCCTGCCAGCGCGCGGCCGCGCAGGGTGCCGTAGATATGGATGCTGCCGTCGGCGATCACCTCGGCGCCTGCGCCGACGGTGGCCATCACGGTCAGGTCGCAGTTTTCCGCGTACAGCTGCTGGCCCGAACGCACGTTGCCCAGCTGCATGCGGCCCGGCTGCGGCGCGGCGGCATCGGCAGCCTTGCCGACCGGCGTGGCCGGCACCGGCTTGGCTTCGGCCTTGGCGGCGCGGCGCGGTTCGGCCGGCGGCGGCGGGGCCGGTTCAGCCTCGGCGCGTTCGTACTGCGCGCGGAACTTGGCCAGCAGCGGCAGGCCCAGCTGCTGCGACAGCAGATCGATGGCCGTGGTGCCGTAGGCCAGCGCCACCGGCAGCACGCCGGCGCTGCGCAGGCCATCCACCAGTGCCTGCGCGGTGGCCACGTCCGGCACCTGGCTCAGGCCGCCGAAATCGAGGATGACGGCGGCGCGGCCGAACAGTTTCGGCGCGCGGGTCACCCGCTCCTGCATTTCCTGCACGAGGCGTTCGACATCAAGGGTACGGATGCGCAGGTTGGCAATGCCCACCTGGCCGATCTTCAGTTCACCGGCCTGTTCGTAATCGAAATTCACCGCCACCCTCAAGTCCCCGTCGGTCGCTGTGCCTGCGCCGGCAGCTGCCGGTCACGCGCCCACGCCAGGTCGGGCAGTTTGCCGCCATAGGTGTCCTGCACCCACGGATAGCTGCACAGTTCCTTGGCCAGCATGCTGGCGCGCACGTCCACGTGCGGCATGGTGTTCTGGCCCAGCTCGCGGAAGCCGAAGCTGCCGTGGAAGAGCAGGGCGGCGTCGGCGCCGTGGTCCAGGAATACTTCGCAGGTCATCTGCGGGTAGCGCAGTTCGGCAAAGCTCTGCGCATCGGCATAGAACGCACGGCCGACGCCACCGCCGCGGCGGCGGCTGGCGACCACGATGCGGTCGATATAGAAGAAGGGGGTGTCCAGCTGCTGCTTGAACCAGGCGAAATTGCTGCTGTCGTGCTGGCTGTCGCTGCCGAAGCCGATCAGGAAGCCGGCCAGGTTGCCGTCGCGCTCGGCGACGCGGAAATACTCAGCGGTTTCGTAGAACAGGTGCAGCCGGGCCGCATCCAGCGGAAGGATGGCCAGGCCAGCATTGTTGTTCAACGCCAGGACGGAATCGAGCTCGTGCTCGCGCACGTCGCGGATGACAATCGACATTGTGACTCCGTGGGGTAACGCGGTTGGTCCTGCGAACGGACCCTGCGCACGATTATTGCATGCCCGGGGTGGGCTGCGGCATGAACAGGGGGCAGGGGCAAGCATGACTTTATGCCCTTGGGGCAGACCGCGCACAGGCTACGATGGGTCATGCTGGCCCGACTGAACCACAATGCGATGCTGCGCTACTCCGGGTTGTTCACCTGGGGCACCGTTGGCCTGTGGCTGGCGATCTACCTGATCGATCCAGTCTCGCTCACCCTGGAAAGCCTCGATGGCGAAGCGGGCTACCGGGTCATTCCGTGGGCCTCGGCCTACCTGGCGTTCGGTGTGGTGTACTGGGGCCTGACCCGCGACCTGGGCGAAAGTGGCCCCGGCTTCTTCGACCATGCCGCGCTGATCCTGCTCACCGCCTGCGCCATCGGCGTCAGCTATTTCTCAGGCACCGCGCTGGGCAGCATCCTGCTGATGGTGGTGGCCGGGCTGCTGCCGTGGCTGCTGGGCCCGCGCATCGGCGTGGTCTGGCTGGTGGCCAGCAACCTGGCCGTGCTGCCGGTGTACATCAAGCCACTGGGCTTCCCGCCGGTCATCGCCGTGTTGCAGGCGATGGGATACATGGGCTTTTCCAGCTTCGTGTTCGTCATTGCCCTGGTGGCGCGGCGCCAGGCCGAGGCGCGCGACGAGCAGCGCCGCCTGAATGCCGAACTGCGCGCCACCCGCGCCCTGCTGGCCGAAAGCGCGCGGGTGAACGAGCGCACGCGCATTTCCCGCGAACTGCACGACGTGCTGGGCCACCAGCTGACCGCGCTCACCCTGAACCTGGAAGTGGCCGGCCACCTGGCCGATGGCAAGGCGCTGGAACACGTGAAGCGCTCGCACACCCTGGCCAAGCTGCTGCTGGGCAACGTGCGCGAAGTGGTCAGCCAGCTGCGCGAGACCGGGGCGATCGACCTGGCCGCCGCCCTGCGCCCGCTGACCGAGAACGTGCCCTCACTGGACATCCAGCTGGAGGTGGAGGAGCCGCTGAACGTGGAAGACCCGCAGCGGGCCCATGTGCTGTTGCGCTGCACCCAGGAAATCATCACCAATACGGTGCGTCACGCCCATGCCCGCCATCTGTGGATCCGGGTGTACCACGACGTCCCGGGGCAGGTGGTGGTAGAGGCCCGCGACGACGGCGTCGGGGCGGAAATGGTCAATGCGGGCAATGGCTTGCGCGGCATGCGCGAGCGCCTGCAACAATGTGGTGGCCAGCTGCAGGTGGAGACCCGCCCTGGCGACGGCTTCCGCCTGCGCGCCACGGTACCGGCCACGGTGCTGGCCGCACTTACCCAGGTTCCTGAAGGAGTACGGTGATGATTCGCGTCTGCCTGGTCGATGACCAAACCCTGGTGCGGCAGGGAATCCGCTCCCTGCTGGCGCTCGACGATGGCATCGAAGTGGTGGCCGAGGCGGCCGACGGCCGGCAGGCGGTCGAGCTGGTGCCGCAGGTGCGCCCGGACGTGGTGCTGATGGACATGCGCATGCCGGTGATGTCCGGGCTGGAAGCCCTGCAGGTGCTGTCGCGGCAGGAACAGCTGCCGCCGACCATCATCCTGACCACCTTCGACGACGACCAGCTGGTGCTGGCCGGGCTGAAGGCCGGCGCCAAGGGCTACCTGCTGAAGGATGTGACCCTGGAACAGCTGGTGGGCGCCATCCGCACCGTGGCCGAAGGCGGCTCGCTGGTACAGCCGGCGGTGACCCAGCGCCTGCTGTCCGGCCTGGAACACATGCGCAACGACTTCGTCAGCCTGGACCGCCCGGACCCGCTCACCGACCGTGAGACGGAGATCCTGCGGCTGATGGCCAGCGGCTTTTCCAACAAGGAGATTGCCAATTCGCTGGGCGTGGCCGAGGGCACGATCAAGAACCATGTGTCCAACATTCTCTCCAAACTGGGGGTGCGCGACCGAACGCGTGCCGTCCTGAAGGCCTTTGAACTCCAGTTGGTCTGAGAAAAATCCTTGCAGGACAAGGGCTTGGCCGGCATCTGCGGGCCTGGGTCGGGGTGCCCCCCTACTTGCCGGGGCCCCAGATGCGTTACCCTTCAAAATCTTTGTCCATACAAATACGCAGCCGGCACGGAAACCGGTGCGCCAATCCCGATAAACAATGCCTGCGAAGCCTGCTAGGATTGGCGCTTCGCTTCAATCAACCCGGCCGTGGGATCGGCCCCGGAGACTCTCTGAATGACCCGTATTATCGAGTTCCTGATCGCCTTGGGGATCGTGGCTGGCCTGTTCGTCATTATTGGCGTCTGTCTGCCGGGCGAGCGTCACATCACCGAAAGCATCGAGACCAACCGCAAGATGACGATCGTGTACGACACGGTCAACAGCCTGCGCCGCTTCAAGGACTGGAACCCGCTGGTACTGCGTGATCCCGCCGTTGACCTGAAGCTGTCCGGCCCGGCCTCGGGCGTGGGTGCCACCCTCGATTTCGCCTCCAAGGACCTGGGCAACGGTTCCTGGAAGATCACCGAATCGGAAGAGAACAAGCGTGTTGTGATCGCCGTCGAAGACCCGACCAAGGGCCACGACAAGGTCACCACCTTCACCCTCGAGCCGACCGGCAAGGGCGGTCGTAACGTCAAGATCACCCAGGATTACTCGGTGAAGTACGGCTTCGACCTGTTCGGCCGCTACGCCGGCCTGTATGTCAGCCGCCAGATCGGCGACGACATCAAGATGGGTCTGTCGCGCATGGCCAACATGCTGGCCACCGTGCCGAACGTTGACTACCGCACCGCCGAAGCCCCGCTGACCGATCTGGGCATCGTGGACGTGCCGGCCGAAGACCTGCTGGTCGTCAATGCCGGTAACGTTGATCGCGGCCAGGATTCGATCACCAAGTCCATCAAGGACAACCAGGAGTGGATCAAGCGCGTGATGGAGGCCAATGGCCTTGAAGCCGCCGGCCCGTTCCGCATCATCACCACCGATTTCGGTGCTGAGAAGTACGCCTTCGACATCGCCCAGCCGGTGAAGAAGAAGGGCGTTGAAGGCGCGGCTGCCGAAGAACTGACCGTCAAGATCGACGGCGGCGCTCCGGTGAAGTACGTCCGTGCTGCCCCGCACCGTTCGGCCCACGCGGCCTACACCGGCCACATGGCGGGTCTGGACATCGCCCGCAACGCACTGCGTGCCTGGGCTGTGACCAACGGTTCGGAAGTGGTCGATCGTCCGTACGAATCGTGGAAGGACGGCGTGGACAAGTCGTTCACCCCGGAAGCGACCTACGACATCTACTGGGCCGTCAAGTAAGCTTCGGCTGACCCATGTAGTGTTGGACACGAAAACGCGCCGCATACTGCGGCGCGTTTTTTTTCATCCGGGCCCGGCCATCGGGTCCTGCGCAGGGAAAGATCATGTTCACTACCGAACGTCGCGCGCGTAAACCTTCACTGTTGGCCTGCCTGGGCGCGCTGCTGGCCGCAGCCTCGATTGGCCTGTCGGCCTATGCCGCCCATGGCGTGGCCGATCCCTTGGCGCAGCAGCACCTGAACATGGCGGCGCTGTACGCCTTCGCCCACGGCGCGGTGCTGCTGGCGCTGGGGCCGCGCGCGCAGGGCGCGATCGCGCACCTGGGCCTGTATCTGCTGCTGCTGGGCGTGCTGCTGTTTTCCGGCAGCCTGGTGGGCGGCGCCCTGTGGCAGTGGCCAACCCGGCTGGCGCCGGTGGGCGGCACCACCCTGATGGCCGCCTGGGTGCTGCTGGCGATCAACGCGCTGCGGCGCTGAGCCAGCGCCGCAGCGCGCATTTGTAGAGTCGAGCCATGCTCGACTTCGGCAAAACCAGCCGAGCATGGCTCGGCTCTACCTCAGTCCGTGGCCGCTGCCCAGCACCAATGCCACGGCTCGTAGACAATCCCGTGCGGGTTGTCGCGCGGGTAGCTCAACCGGAACCCATGCCTGCCTGCGTGCGCCTGCAGCCACGCAAACGCCTCGGTTGCCTCGAACGTTTCTTCCGCCGGCGCATCGCCCGGCGTGCCGATATCCAGCGCATGCCCGCTGTGGTGCTCGCTGAAGCCCGGCGCCGCGTTGACCTTCAGGATCTCGGCCACGCTCAGCCCACGCGCCCGCTTGCGCTCGAAAATGCCCAGCTGGTAAGCGTGGCTGCGGAAACCGGAAATCGCATCCAGCGCCACCCCATCGCGTGCGGCGTGCAGGCGCATGCGGCGCCAGCCCTGTGCGGCGCCACGGCGCAGCCATAGCGGGCGGGCGAAGCGGTCGCGACCGGCGAAGTGCAGCACGCACGGCTCGGCTTCCAGCGGCAGCCCGCTGTCCCGTGCATAGGCGTCCACATCCAGGCCCAGCTGCTGCAGCCGCTGCTGCAGGCCGGCCAACGGCAGCCAGCGCTCTTCCAGCGGCGCGGCGAAGGGGCGGGCGCGGGCTTGCGCCAGCAGCGCAAGGGCCGCTTCCACGCCGGGTTCGCGCGGCAGTCGCGCCACCAGGGAATGTATGCCGTGGTCCAGGACCACGGCCAGGTAGCGGCCATCGTGCTTGCGCCGCAGTACCCACTGCGCGCGGGCCAGCAGGCGTGCATCCAGGTTGCTGCGCGCGCGCAGCAGGGCGGCCGGCCACAGTTCCACGGCCTCGGTATTGATCAGCAGGGGGGCGCGACGGTGCATGCCCGCAGCTTACTGCCGTGGCGCGGTGGCGGCCACCTTGTGCAGCGCGTCCAGCAAGGCCTGCGGCCGGTCCAGGCTGAGCAGCAGGGTGCTCCCGCCGCGCACGGGAATCACCAGCGTGCGCTGGCGGTCGGTAACCAGGGCAAACCCCTTGTTGCCGCCCTGCAGGCGGAAGTGGCCCGAATAGAAGCCCGGCATCGAATAGCCATTGGTCTTGTAGCGCAGGCCGTAGCGGCGGTCGCGGCCCAGGTCCACCACCTCGGCCTGCTCCAGCTGCAGCTGCGCCACCGGGGTGCGGCGCCGGTACAGCGTGGAGCGCACGTCCAGCACATTGCCATCGATCACCACCCGGCGGCGGAAGAACGCCGTGCCGAGGCCCACGCCGATCAGCGCCAGCACCACCAGGCTCCATGCCGCGCTGCCCCACAGGCGGAAGAAGGGCGGCGCCAGGGTGATCTCGATCCACGGCGCACCGGCCGTCGCGTGCTTCAGTTCAGCCCACACGCACAGCGCGAACACGATCAGCAGCGGCAGCAGGATCCACAGCACGCGCAGTGGCGAACTCTCGGCAATATCGAACGAACGCGGGTCGCTGCCATTCATTGCGGTGCTCCCTTGCGCGGCGCGCATGGTCAGATTTCCTTCTTGAAGACCAGCATGGCCGGGCGCATCGGCGCCGGGATGATGATGTTGACCAGTTCCCAGCCGAGCTGGCCCTGGCGGCTGAGTTCAGCCTGGATGTCCTCCGGCTTCTGCAGGCCCATCAACGACGTTTTGACTTCAACAGTGAGGTAGCTCCAGCGCTTGCTCATTCCTTGTCCTCGGCGGATGGCGTGGGTTTAGGCAGACGTCCTGCCTTGCGCAATGCATCGCGCAGCACGTATTCGATCTGTGCGTTCAGGCTGCGCAGCTCGTCGTCAGCCCAGCGTTGCGCCGCAGCCAGCACGTCGGCGTTGATGCGCAGCGGATAGGCTTTCTTCTCACTCATGCGAACTCCTGGCGGGGCGCGGTGGCGCCCCGTTGCGAGGGTGGCTCAGTACAGCGAACCGGCGTTGACGATCGGCTGGGTGCCGCGGTCCGAACACAGCACTGTCAGCAGGTTGCTGACCATGTGCGCCTTGCGTTCCTCATCCAGCTGCACCACGCCGTTCTTCTGCAGTTCGGCCAGGGCCATTTCCACCATGCCCACCGCACCGGCCACGATGCGCGTGCGCGCGGCGATCACTGCATTGGCCTGCTGGCGCTGCAGCATCGCCTGGGCGATTTCGGCGGCGTAGGCCAGGTGGCTGATACGTGCGTCGATCACCTGCACACCGGCATCGGCCAGGCGCTCGGCCAGCTCGTTCTTCAGGTGCTGGGAAATCTCGCTGGCGTGGCTGCGCAGGGCGAGCTGGCCATCTTCGTGCTGGTCGTAGGGATAGCTGGTGGCCATCGCGCGCAGCGCCGATTCGGACTGGATGTGCACGAAGCTTTCGTAGTCATCCACGTTGTAGACCGCTTCGGAGGCATCGACCACCTGCCAGACGATCACCGCGGCAATCTCGATCGGACTGCCATCCAGCTCGTTCACCTTCAGTTTGCCGCTTTCGAAGTTGCGCACGCGCTGGCTGACCCGGCGCTTGGAATAGAAGGGGTTGTTCCAGCGCAGGCCGTTGTCCTTCACCGTGCCCACGTACTTGCCGAACAGGCTCAGCACCGCCGCCTGGTTGGGCTGCACCGTGTACAGGCCGGCCAGCACCAACACCGCGGCGACGACCAACAGCAGGCCGCCCAGCATCATCAGCAGGTTCGGTGCGCCGGTGCTGGCTTTGGCTGCCACCCCCAGCACGAACAGCGCGGCACCGGCCAGCGCGGCCAGCAGCGAGACGGCCAGCGTACCCAGACCGTTGAGGGAGGAAAGCGACTTCTCTTTCATGGCAGTACGTCCTTGAGGGTTCGATTGAACGATATCAAATTGATATCAGACCGCAAGTGCCGTTCGTCGGCCAACCCGGCCGGACCGGCTAGAATGCCCACCCGCCTTCACATCGCTGCTGGAACCCCCATGGCCAAGCTTGGAACCCCGCTGTCCCCCTCCGCCACCCGTGTGCTGCTGCTGGGCTCGGGCGAACTTGGCAAGGAAGTGGCCATTGAACTGCAGCGCCTGGGCGTGGAAGTGATTGCCGCCGACCGCTATGCCGATGCCCCGGCGATGCAGGTAGCGCACCGTTCGCACGTGATCGACATGCTCGACGCCATGGCCCTGCGCGCGCTGATCGCCCAGGAACAGCCGCACCTGGTGGTGCCGGAAATCGAGGCCATCCACACCGAGACCCTGGTGCAGCTGGAACAGGAGCAGGGCCTGCGGGTGATTCCGACCGCGCGCGCCGCCCGCCTGACCATGGACCGCGAGGGCATCCGCCGCCTGGCCGCCGAAACCCTGGGTCTGCCGACCTCGCCGTACCGCTTCGTGGATACCGAAGCCGAATACCGCGCCGCGGTGGCCGCCATCGGCCTGCCCTGCGTGGTCAAGCCGGTGATGTCATCCTCGGGCAAGGGCCAGAGCACCCTGCGCAGCGAGGCCGACATCGCCCCGGCCTGGGATTACGCGCAGACTGGCGGCCGCGCCGGTGCCGGTCGCTGCATTGTCGAAGGTTTCATCGACTTCGATTACGAGATCACCCTGCTGACCGTGCGCCATGCCGGCGGCACCGCGTTCTGCGCGCCTATCGGCCACCTGCAGAAGGACGGCGACTACCGCGAAAGCTGGCAGCCGCAGCCGATGACGGACAAGGCCCTGGCGCGTGCCGAAGAAATCTCGCGCGCGATCACCGACGACCTGGGTGGCTGGGGCCTGTTCGGCGTCGAGCTGTTCGTGAAGGGCGACGAAGTGTGGTTCAGCGAAGTGTCGCCGCGCCCGCACGACACCGGTCTGGTCACCCTGGTCTCGCAGGAACTGAGCGAGTTCGCGCTGCATGCGCGCGCGATCCTGGGGCTGCCGATTCCGGTCATCCGCCAGAGCGGTCCGTCGGCCTCGTGCGCGCTGCTGGCCCATGGCGAAGGGGTGCCGTACTTCAACAACGTGGCCGCCGCGCTGCAGGTGCCGGACACCGCCGTGCGTCTGTTCGGCAAGCCCACCGTGCATGGCCACCGCCGCGTGGGCGTGACCCTGGCGCGTGCGCAGACCATCGACGAAGCACGCGCCATCGCGCGTGATGCCGCCGAGGCTATCGGCGTGGAACTGCGCCCGTAAAACGGTAGCGCCGGGCCATGCCCGGCGGCCGCATCCCGGTGGGTACCGACCGTTGGTCGGTACGTTTTTTTACCGCACATCCACCCACACCAGGTGGTGGTCGCTGCCGTCGGCAATCTTCGCTTCGGGGCTTTCGTTGGCCGGCCAGAACACGCCGCTGCCCACGTACTCGAAGCCGGTCGACGGCAGCACGTAGTCCAGGCGCATGGTGCCCGACTTCGGGCCGAAATCGCCGGTGGCGTGGAACGGTGCGCCCTTGCGCACGATGCCCTTGGCCGCATAGGCCAGGCTGGTCTGCTCGCCACCGACGCTGCGCGGGGTGGGGTAGCGCAGCACGCGCGGGTTCTCGATCAGGTTGACGATGGCATCGTGGCGGCCATCGCCGTCAGCCGGGTCGTTGTTCAGATCGCCGAAGATCACAAAGCGCGCGTCCTGGCCCAGGCCGCCACAGTGGCCCTTGTCATCGCACAGCCACGGTTTGTCGCCGGCCGACAGGTATTCCTGCCACAGGCGCAGTTCGTCGTGGTTGCGCGCGGCATTGCGCTTTTCCGGGCCGTCGAACACCGGCGGCGTCGGGTGCGAGACCAGCGCGTGGACCACGCCGGCCGGGGTCTTCACCGGCACGTCCCAATGCGACTTCGAGGACAGGCGCAGCTGCGACCACACCTGGTCGTTGTAGAAGCTCTTGCCGGTGCGCGGGTCGACCGGACGGATCGCGCCGGGCATCGCGCTCCACTTCAGCAGCTGGAAGCTGCGCACCTTGGCCTCGTCGATCGGGTAGCGCGACAGCACAAGCATGCCGTACTGGCCGGGATGCAGGCCGTAGCCCCAGGCATCGTTGCCGCGGCTGCGGCCTTCGCCGCCGACCACGCCGTTGCCGTCCAGGTCCAGGCCGCTGGGCACGCCGGTGTTGACCGGGGCCAGGTAGCGGTAGGCGAAGTGCAGCGGCTTGCCGCCGCCGGGCTGGGCCACGTCCAGGTAGCGTTGCTGGAACAGGTCGGCGGCGCGGTGCGCATCGTCGAAGTCGAATTCGTTCAGCAGCACCAGGTCCGGGCGCACCTGCTGCAGCACGGCGGCGATCTTGCGGGCGTGTTCGCTGTCGCCTTCCAGTTCCTTGATCAGGCCACCGGCATCGTCCGAATACAGCGAGGTGTTGTAGGTGGCCAGGCGCAGCGTCGAGGACGGCTTGTCGGTCATCGCAGGGGACTTGGCGAAGGCGGGGGCGCTGGCGCCGCAGAGCAGGGCCAGGGCGAGGAGCAGGGGATGGCGGCGGGTCATGTTCATGGGCCGTATTGTGCACCCGGCCCGGTGTCAGCGGTTTGTCAGCGGCCGTCCAGTTCCTTGTCGAAATCGTGCCAGCGGCGGCCGTCGTAGGCCTCCAGCGGGCGGAACCGGCGCTTGTAGTCCATCTTCTGGTGCTCGCGTATCCAGTAACCCAGGTACACGTGCGGCAGGCCCTCGCGGCGGGCCCATTCAATCTGCTGCAGGATGGCGAAGGTGCCCAGCCCGCGCGCGGCGTGCGCGGGGTCGAAGAAGGTGTAGACCGCCGACAGGCCATGTTCGGTCACGTCTGTCACCGCCACGCCCAGCAACTGGCTGGGCTGGCCATCGTGGCCGGGCAGGCGCATTTCCATGAAGCGGGTATGCGACCAGGTGCCGATCAGGAACTGCTCGAATTCGTGCGGACCGTGGTCGTCCATGCCGCCATTGGCATGCCGGTGCACCAGGTAGCGGTGGTACAGCTCGAACAGGTCCTCGCGCGGCATGGCCGCAGTGATGCGGACTTCCAGGTCGGCGTTGCGCGCCGCGCAGCGCCGTTGGCTGCGGTCGGCGGCGAAGCGCGCCACGGGAATGCGCACGGCCACGCAGGCATGGCACTGGGCGCAATGCGGGCGGTAGACCAGATCGCCGCTGCGGCGGAAGCCCCAGCTCAGCGCCAGCGGGTACAGCCCGCCCAGGCGGCGGTCCTGCGGATCGAGCACCAGATCGCGCGCCACCCGGTCCGGCCAGTACCCACACGGGTGCTCACCGGTCTGGAACAGCCGCAGTTCGTCGTCTCTGTCGCCGTGTATCGCCATGGGCACAGCATAGCCCCAGTGTGTCGCAATGGCCGCGACTGTCCGCGGGATGAACGGAGCCGGTCGCTGCGTCAACCGATGGTGCGTCCGGGCGTTGTTGTCTCCCGAGGGTGAAGTGATCACCTCGACGCAATGACGCAATCCCCATACCAGGAGTGACTCCATGACCCGTACCCCCCTGCTGCTGGCCCTGCTGCTGGGCACTTCCGCCACCGGCATCGCCCTGGCCGCCGATACCCCCGCCAACCCGAACGCCCCGGCGCAGCGTCATGCCAAGCTGGACACCAATGGCGATGGCGTCATCGACCGCAGTGAAGCCGCCGCCAACCCGCGCCTGGCCGCGAAGTTCGACGAACTGGACAGGAACAAGGACGGCAAGCTGTCGCGTGACGAGCTGCCGCGCTGGAAGCATGGCCGTCGTGGGGGCCACGGCGACTGGATGGCCAAGCTTGACGTGAACAAGGATGGCCGCATCAGCCGCGAGGAAGCCAAAGCCGACCCGCGCCTGGCCGCGCGCTTCGACCAGATGGACGTGAACAAGGACGGCTACCTGGACAAGGCCGACCGCGAGCTGCGCATGAAGCAGCATCGTGACGCCTGGTTCGCCGCCGCCGACACCAACAAGGACGGCCAGCTGAGCAAGGCCGAGTTCGATGCCGCCAAGGGCCCGATGCACGATGGCCCGCGCCACGGCGGCCCGCGTGATGGCAACGCACCGAAGCCGCAGCGCTGAGTCACCGCGTTCGGATCGACCACGACGCCGGCGCACTGCCGGCGTCGTGCGTTACGGGCCTAGCGGCCGCCGGTATGGACTACGGCATACAGCACGACGCCCAGCACCATGATGTTCATGGCGATGACCCCGGTACGCCCGTACATCGATTCGTACACCCAGTTGGTGCCAGTGCGCCCACGCCGCGCCGCATCGCGCGCGATCAGCGGTGCCATGATCCGCTGCAGCGGCCCCAGGCACTGGTAGTTCACCAGGCCCAGGCCGAGCACCAGCACCAGCAGATGCACCCAGGTCGGGGTCTGCAGCAGCACCACCGCCAGCACCGACAGGCAGCAGGCCATGGCGGTCCAGGTGTTCATGCGCACGAAGCGCCAGACCTGCGCACGCTCGGCATCGGTCTTGGCGTAGGACAGCAGGAAACGACCGCCCAGGTAGCTGCCGATCACGCCGCCGGCCACGCCACCGGCGAAGGCGCCCCAGGTGCTGGCCGGAATCATGTGCAGGTAGCCCAGCGCCGCGGTGACCGAGCCCATGGCAGTGCCGCCGGCCACGCTGGCCCCGCCCAGGCCCAGCTTGCTGCCCCCCATGCCGACGCCGGCGCTCAGCAGGATCGCCGCGCTGGCGGTACCGGGGGCCGCCACCAGCGCCATCGACACCACGGCCGTGGCGAACGCCGCACTGGGCGCACTACTGCGGGCGAATTCGCCGAAGCGCTGCAGCAGGCCGTCGCGTACCTGGCCGCGTGCGCGCGACAGGCGCTTGCGCACGGCCGCATCGCTCAGTCCCAGCAGGTCGGCCACCTGCTGCGTACGCTGTCCTTCGCGGTAGTACAGCAGCAGCACTTCACGGCTGTCGGTGGGCAGGGCGGAAATGATGTCTTCGGCGGCGATCTCTTCTTCCAGCCGCTGCAGCCGGTCCGATGCGCCCGGGGTGGGGTCGGCGGCCATGCCCAGTGCCACTTCGGCGGCTTCGCCGGTGAGCGGCCGGCCGCGCTGCGAGCGCAGCCAGTCACGCGCCAGGTTGCGGGTGATCTGCCGCAGCCAGGGCAGGAAACTTGTGCTGCTGCGCAGCTGGTGCAGCTGCTGCCAGCCCTTCACGAACGCTTCCTGGGCGATGTCCTCGCTGGCCTGGCGGTCGCGGGTGATGGCCAGGGCGATGGCAGTGATGGTGTTCTGGCAGGCCAGCACGATGCGGCCATAGGCGTGCTGGCAGCCGCCGGCAGCGGCGGGCAGCTCGCGTTCCAGGGTCTGGTCGATCGATGCGGCGAACGTCGTCATGGCGGCGGCTCCTGCAGGGATTGTGTCCCAAGACGCCGCCGCGCGCGAAGTGTGACCGGGGGTGGCCCGGCGGCTTTTCTGTCAGGCCGCCGCGCTCGCCAGGCATGGCCCGGCGCTACCCGCGCGTTACGTTGACGGCTGGATGCGGACCCGCACTTCTTCCTCTTCCGGCGCGGCCTGCGGGGCCGGCTGCGGCTGGGCCTGCGGAGCCGGTGCAGGGGTTGAGGGGGCGGGGGCGCCACGGTGGCGCAGGCCGATCACCAGGGCCACGGCGGCAATCACCACCAGCAGGCCGATGCGGATGCGCCAGGCCCAGCCACGGCCGCTGCCGCCTTCCTGCGGCGCGTCGCGGAAGGCGAATTCGGCGGTGGGGTGGTCGCGGCGGGTGGTGTCGAGCAGGCGTGCCTCGCGCAGGATGTCGCGCGCACGCGGCTGGTCGTCGGCGCGCACGATCCACACCGCCGGGTAGGCCTGGGCATTGCCCAGGTCGGTATAGCTGAACTGGCCACGGCGGCGCGTCTTGTACGACCGGCCGTTGGTCACCTTCACTTCAATGCCGTGGCTGCGCAGCAGCTCGGCCACGCCTTCGACGGTTTCCACGCGCTGGCTGCTGAAAATCTGACGCATCGTCTTACTCCTTGGCCGGCACGGCAGCAACGGCAGCCTGGTCGGGCACCACGCGGATCAGGCCTTCCTGTGCGGTGCTGGCCACCAGCACGCCATCGCGGGTGAAGAACTGGCCACGCGCCAGCCCGCGCGAATCCTGCGCGCTGGGGCTGTCCAGCGAATACAGCAGCCAGTCGTCGGCGCGGAACGGGCGGTGGAACCAGATGGCATGGTCCAGCGAAGCCATCTGCACGTGCGGGTGGTAGTAGCTGATGCCGTGCGGGAAGGTGGCCGTGCCCAGCAGGTGGAAATCGGAGGCATAGGCCAGCAGGGCCTGGTGCAGTTCCGGCGCATCGCCCACCGGTTCGCTCAGGCGCAGCCACACCTGGTGGTAGGGCGGGCGCTTGGGCGGGTTCAGTTCATCGCGCGGATACACATGGCGGAACTCGAACGGACCGCCACGCGAGAGCCAGCGCTGCACCTTGATCGGCAGCCGCGCCAACACTTCCGGCGGCAGCGGGCGGTTCGGTTCGATGTCTTCCGGCTGCGGCACTTCGGGCATCTTGTGCTGGTGTTCGGCACCCTGTTCGGCCTGCTGGAACGAGGCCGCGCAGAAGAAGATCACCTTGCCATGCTGGATGGCCGTGACCCTGCGCACGGAGAAGCTGCCGCCGTCGCGGGTGCGGTCCACGTCGTAGACGATGGGGTGGTCGATGTTGCCGGCGCGCAGGAAGTAGGCGTGCAGGGAGTGCACGTGGCGGCCGTTGTCCACCGTGGCCTGGGCCGCAGCCAGTGCCTGGCCCAGCACCTGCCCACCGAACACGTACTTGGTGCCGATGTCGCGGCTCTGGCCGCGGAACAGGTTGTCCTCCAGCCGCTCCAGGGTGAGCAGGTCGATCAGCTCGGAGACGACGGGTTCGGGCGTGTCGTTCAAGGGGGCGGCCACAGCAGTGAAGAAGGGGCTGATTATACCGGTCAGGGGTCAGATCCCTTTCGCCCCGCGAAAGGGCTCTGACGCCGGGGCACACCACAGGCAACCAGCCAATCGTCGAAGGCGGGGTGGGGCCGGTTGCGGGGGCGTGAGCGCCATGGATGGCGCGACCGAGGCTACATGGACGTACTTGCGCCGTCCCCCGCAACCGGCCCCACCTCGCCTCCCTGCGCAGAGTGGCTTTTGACGTTGACGTTGACGTTGCGTCTGCGGGTGCCGGGCGGCAGCCCGGCGCGTTACTTGCCCAGCCGGGCCACCAGCGCCTGCAGGGCGTTCTGCGCATCGGCGGCGAACCAGGCCTCGACGAAGCGGTCCAGCTGGATCAGATCCGGGTGCAGGGCCTCGTGCAGTTCGGCGCGGGCGATGGCACGGGTCAGCAGCATCGGCTGGCGCGGCTGCTTCAGCAGGTTCTGCAGCCAGGCAATGGCGCGGGCCACCACCAGATCGCCGTCGGCCAGCTCGTCCACCAGGCCGATCTGCAGTGCCTGTTCGGCCGGCACCAGGGCACCGGTGCTCAGCAGGATGGCCGAACGGTGCAGGCCCACCGCGCGCCGCAGCAGGCGCTGGATGCCTTCCGGCGCCACCAGGCCCACCTGCACCTCGTTCAGGCCGATGGCGTAGGGACGCGCCGGATCGGCGCTGCGTGCCATCACCCGGTAATCGCAGCACAGCGCCAGCACGCAGCCACCGGCCGGGGCGTGCCCGGTAATGGCCGCCACCACCGGAATGCGGCTTTCGGCCAGCGTGCGCACCGCGCCGAAGAAGGCATTCCAGCTGTCCAGCAGCTTGTGCTTGTCATCGCCATGGGACAGCAGGTGCGGCACGTCCATGCCGCCGGTGAAGATACGCTCGCTGCCTGACAGCACGATGCCGTGCGCGTCGTCGGCCATGGCCTGCTCGATGGCATGGATCAACTGCCGGCACAGGTCGGTGTCCAGCGCATTGACCGGCGGCCGCGCCAGGCGCAGTTCGCGGATGGGGCCATGGTTGATCACCTCGATGAGCGTCGTCATGCTGCGGTCTCGTTGCGGACAGGAATCTGAGGCGATGATAACCAAACCATTCGTTGGCGTATTGTTGTGGCTGTGTGCGGGCGCAGCATCGGCGGCCGGTTGCGTGACGGTCGAACAGGGCTGGGCGCGGCTGCCGCCCGCCCCGGCCATGGCCATGACCGCCGGCTATGGCGTAGTCCACAACGGCTGCAGCACGCCGGTGGTGATCGTGGGTGCGCGCAGCGCGGCGTTTGCCGATGTATCGATGCATGAAACCACGATCGTGGAGGGCGTCAGCCGCATGCGCGCAATCGAGCACCTGGCGCTGGCCCCCGGTGCGCGCGCCGAACTCAAGCCCGGTGGCCTGCACCTGATGCTGATGCAGGGCAAGGGTGCGTTGAAAGAGGGCCAGGTCGTACCGCTGCAGCTGCAGCTGCAGGGCGGTGGCGAAGCCAGTGTGGCGTTGACCGTGCGCAAGACTGCGCCGTAACGCGTCGCTCGTTGCGCCGGGCCATGCCCGGCGGGGTTCTACGACCAGTCGAACGTGAACAGCACCGTGCGGCTTGCCGGTTCGTAGAACATCACGATCGCATCGGCGCCGGCGGCGCACCAGTGGCTGGCAGGTACGCTGGCCACATGGAAGAACGGATTCCCGTCGCGGGTCAGTAGCAGGCCATCGTCGGGGAGCTGGCTGCTGTCGTTGCGGAAACGCAGGCTGCCGCGCTGCCGGTAACCGGCCAGATCCTGCAGCTGGAACGCCGCCGGCAGCGGGGCGTAGTCGGACCAGTTGCCGAACCAGATCGGGCCGCCCAGTTGCTGCAGCCAGGCCTGCTCGTCCAGCTCGCCGTTGCCGTAGCGCGAGCAGCTGGCCAGGCGCCCGTGCTGCAGGAAGTGCGCATGCGCCTTGGCATGGCTCTCGCGCATTTCCACACTATGGGCGCGGGCCTCTTCACCCTCGACGGTTTCACCAAGGAAGTATTCCTGGGTGCCAAGGAAGCGCATGCGGTTGTCCGCCGTCAGTTCGAAGGCGATCCAGTTGATGCCGGTGAAGGCGTTGTGGTGCGCGGTGGTGTCGTCACCGATGCAGCCTTCATACGGCTCGATCGGGCACAGCAGGGTGGCGGCCTGGCCGGCCAGTTCAGGGCGCAGCACGCCCAGGTCGATCTGCAGCAACGGCAGCAGGTGTCCGGCCAGCCACGGCTGTTCGCGGGCGAACACCTCGGTGGGGAATGGCACCAGGCCAGGCAGCAGGTCGTGCAGGTCGGTGTGGTGGATCATGTCAGTCCTTTGATGTGAGACCGTAGAGTCGAGCTTGCTCGACTGATTCAGGCAAGAGCAGTCGAGCAAGCTCGACTCTACGAAGCGCAGCATCCGGTAGCGCCGGGCCATGCCCGGCGAGCCAAACGCCGACCAGGGTCGGCATCTGACAGCAGCGGATCAGCTCGATGCGCTGCGGATAGCGTCCGGTAGCGGGGCGCTCTTGCCGGTCTGGGTGTCCATCCACACCACCACCACGTTGCCGTCTGAATACAGCTTCGATTCGTCCTGCTGGTCCACGATGCGGTGGCCGATGGTCACGCTGCTGTTGCCCAGCCGTTCCACGAACAGCTCCACCAGGATGTCGTTGGGCCACACGATCGGCAGCCGGTAGTTCACGTTGGTGGCGGCCACCACCGGTGCGATGCGGTCGGTCATCGACACGCCGTCCACGCCCAGCATCCAGCGCACGCGCGCCTCTTCCAGATAGGAAATGTACTTGGCGTTGTTCACATGGCCCATGCTGTCCATGTCACGCCAGCGCACGCTGATCGGAATACGGGCCAGGATCTTGTGTTCGCTGCTCATCAGGCGTCCTTCTTCTTCTTGCTGGCAGTGGCGGTCTTGCTGGCCTTGCCGCTGCTCTTGGCGGCGGCGGCCTTCTTCGCCGGCGGTTCGGGCTTCACCTTGCGCGGCGGGCGCGCATCGGGCTTGTTGGCCACGGCCGCCGGTTGCTGCGGCCGTGCGCGGGTGGACGGCAGCATGCGTTCCAGGAAGTGGCCGGTGTAGGACTGCGGGCAGGCCGCCACGTCTTCCGGCGTGCCGGTCACCAGGATGGTGCCGCCACGGTGGCCGCCTTCCGGGCCCAGATCGACGATCCAGTCGGCGGTCTTGATCACGTCCAGGTTGTGTTCGATCACCACCACCGTGTTGCCCTCGTCGCGCAGCTTGTGCAGCACGCCCAGCAGCGCTTCGATATCGTGGAAGTGCAGGCCGGTGGTCGGCTCGTCCAGGATGTACAGGGTGCGCCCGGTATCGCGGCGCGACAGTTCCTTGGACAGCTTCACGCGCTGCGCTTCACCGCCGGACAGCGTGGTCGCGCTCTGGCCCAGCTTGATGTAGCTCAGGCCCACGTCCACCAGCGTTTCCAGCTTGCGCGCGATCGACGGCACCGGTTCGAACAGCTTCAAGGCATCTTCGACGGTCATTTCCAGCACGTCGTTGATGTTGTAGCCCTTGTAGACGATCTCCAGCGTTTCGCGGTTGTAGCGCTTGCCGTGGCAGACATCGCAGGGCACGTACACGTCCGGCAGGAAGTGCATTTCCACCTTGATCAGGCCATCGCCCTGGCAGGCCTCGCAGCGGCCGCCGCGCACGTTGAAGCTGAAACGGCCCGGCGAATAGCCGCGCGCACGTGCTTCGGGCACCTGGGCGAACAGTTCGCGCAGGGGGGTGAACAGACCGGTGTAGGTGGCCGGGTTCGAGCGCGGGGTGCGGCCGATCGGCGACTGGTCGATGTCCACCACCTTGTCGAACAGGTCCAGGCCCTCGACTTCCTTGTACGGCGCCACGGCATGCGAGGCGCCGTTGATCTCGTTGGCCGCCAGCGAGAACAGGGTGTCGTTGATCAGGGTCGACTTGCCCGAGCCGGACACACCGGTCACGCAGGTCAGCAGGCCGGCGGGAATGGCCAGGTCTACGCCCTTCAGGTTGTTGCCGCTGGCCCCGCGCAGGTGCAGGGTGGTCTTCGGGTTGGGCGCGTGGCGGCGTGTCGGAATCTCGATCGCGCGCTTGCCCGACAGGTACTGCCCGGTCAGCGAACGCGGTGCGTCCAGGATGTCCTGCAGGGTGCCCTGGCCGACGATCTCGCCACCATGCACGCCCGCACCCGGGCCGATATCCAGCACGTAGTCGGCCAGGCGGATGGCATCCTCATCGTGCTCGACCACGATCACCGTATTGCCCAGGTCGCGCAGGCGGGTGAGGGTGCCCAGCAGGCGCTCGTTGTCGCGCTGGTGCAGACCGATGGACGGCTCGTCCAGCACGTACATCACGCCCACCAGCCCGGCGCCGATCTGGCTGGCCAGGCGGATGCGCTGGGCTTCGCCGCCGGACAGGGTGTCGGCCTTGCGTTCCAGGGTCAGGTAATCCAGGCCCACATCGACCAGGAAGCCCAGGCGCTCGCCGATCTCCTTGACGATCTTGGCCGCGATCTCGCCGCGCCAGCCCGGCAGGCTCAGTTCGCTGAAGAACTTCAGGGCTTCATCGATTGGCAGCACCACCAGTTCCGGCAGCGGACGGTCGGCCACGAACACGTTGCGCGCGGCCTTGTTCAGGCGCGCACCGTTGCATTCGGGGCAGGCGTGTTCGCTGATGTACTTGCCCAGCTCTTCCTGCACCGCCGCCGATTCGGTTTCCTTGTAGCGGCGTTCCAGGTTGGGAATGATGCCCTCGAAGCGGTGCTTGCGCTGGGTGCGGCCACCGGCTTCGGTGAAGTAGGTGAAGGTGATGGCCTCATCGCCACTGCCGAACAGCACGGCCTGCTGCACCTTGGCCGGCAGCGAGTTCCAGGCCGCATCCACGTCGAACTTGTAGTGCTTGGCCAGCGAGGCGATCAGCTGGAAGTAGTACGCATTGCGGCGGTCCCAGCCACGCACGGCGCCTGCGGCCAGCGACAGTTCCGGGTGCACCACCACGCGCGCCGGGTCGAAGAATTCAGCCATGCCCAGGCCGTCGCAGCCGGGGCAGGCGCCCATCGGTGCGTTGAACGAGAACAGGCGCGGTTCCAGTTCGGGCAGCGAGTAATCGCAGACCGGGCAGGAATACTTGGACGAGAACAGGGTCGGGATGGCGTCGGCGGCGTCCAGCGACTGCACCGAGGCCATGCCGTCGCCCAGCTTCAGCGCGGTTTCGAAGCTTTCGGCCAGGCGTTGCTTGATGTCCTCGCGCGGGCGGAAACGATCGATCACCGCTTCGATGGTGTGCTTCTGGCGCAGCGCCAACGGCGGCACCGCGTCGATTTCGTACAGTTCTCCGTCCACCCGCACACGCACGAAGCCCTGCGCGCGCAGCTGGTCGAACACCTGCGCATGCTCACCCTTGCGGTCGCGGATGACCGGGGCCAGCAGCATGTAGCGCTGCTCCGGGTCCAGGGTCAGCACCTGGTCCACCATCTGGCTGACTGTCTGTGCCTCCAGCGGATATCCGTGGTCGGGGCAGCGCGGGGTGCCCACCCGCGCATACAGCAGGCGCAGGTAGTCGTAGATTTCGGTGATCGTGCCGACCGTCGAACGCGGGTTGTGCGAGGTCGACTTCTGCTCGATGGAAATGGCCGGGGACAGACCTTCGATGTGGTCCAGGTCCGGCTTTTCCATCACGCTCAGGAACTGGCGGGCGTAGGCCGACAGCGATTCCACGTAGCGGCGCTGGCCTTCGGCATAGATCGTGTCGAACGCCAGCGAGGACTTGCCCGAGCCGGACAGGCCGGTGATCACGATCAGCTTGTCGCGGGGCAGGTCGAGGTCGAGGTTCTTCAGGTTGTGCGTCCGCGCACCGCGGATGCGGATGAAATCCATCGCCATGGGGGATCCGGTTTGTGGGGGCAGGTCGAATGCGGCGGCAATCAATCAGCCTACCGAGGTGACCAGATGGGGGCAATGGGCGACAATGCCAGCCGGGAGTCTCACCCTGTGAGACCACGCTTTATGAAGGGGTCAGATCCCTTTTCACGCCGTGAAAAGGGATCTGACCCCGTCCCCCGGGGGTTGACTTGACCGGTGCCCATTGATCTGCGTACAATCCCGCTCCTGTCCGCCCTCGATGGCGGCAGTCCATAGACCACAATAACTACAGAGGAAGTCTGGTCATGTACGCAGTACTGGTCACCGGCGGTAAGCAATACCGCGTGGCGCAGGGCGAAAAGCTCCGCGTCGAAAAGCTCGAAGTCGAAGTCGGCAGCGAGATCAAGTTTGACAACATCCTGCTGCTGGGCGACAGCGACGGTATCAAGATCGGCGACGCCCTGAGCGGCGCTTCGGTCACCGCCAAGGTCGTGTCCCAGGGTCGTGCTGACAAGGTCCGGATCATCAAGTTCCGTCGCCGCAAGCACCACATGAAGCGCCAGGGTCACCGTCAGTACTACACCGAAATCGAGATCACCGGCATCGCCGGCTAAGCATCAGGAGAAGCAGTCATGGCACATAAAAAGGGCGTAGGCTCCTCGCGCAACGGTCGCGACTCCAACCCGAAGTACCTCGGCGTCAAGATCTTTGGCGGCCAGGCCATCGAAGCCGGCAACATCATCGTGCGTCAGCGCGGCACCCAGTTCCACCCGGGTACCGGCGTTGGCCTGGGCCGTGACCACACCCTGTTCGCCCTGACGGACGGCAAGGTGGAGTTCTCGGTGAAGGGCCCGAAGAAGCGTCGCACCGTCAGCGTCGTCTCGGTCGAAGCCTGATCAGGCTGTATCCGCCGGCCATGCTTTGGCGTGGCCGTGCTGGATGAAGAGCACGCTGCATGAAGAGCCCCGCTTCGGCGGGGCTTTTCGTTGGAATCAGTGGTAAAACGGGCATGGCCCGATTGCCGGGTGGTACCTGGCACGACATTCAAGGCGGCGGCACGCAGGCCGCGCCCATCGCAGGCATCGAAACAATGAAACTGGTAGACGAAGCAGAAATCGAAGTGTTCGCCGGCAACGGCGGCAACGGCTGCATTGGCTTCCGTCGCGAGAAGTTCATTCCGCTCGGCGGCCCGGACGGCGGCGACGGCGGTGCGGGTGGCAGCGTGTACATCCGTGCCGACGAAAACCTGAACACCCTGGTCGACTTCCGCCACGACCGCATCTTCAAGGCGCAGCGCGGCGAGAACGGCATGGGCCGCCAGGCCTATGGCAAGGGCGGCGAAGACCTGACCATCACCGTGCCGGTCGGTACCGTGATCATCAACGTGGCGACCGATGAAATCATCGGCGACCTGACCCAGCACGGCGACCGCCTGCTGGTGGCCAAGGGCGGCCGCGGTGGCCTGGGCAACATGCACTTCAAGAGCTCGACCAACCGCTCGCCGCGCCAGGCGCTGCCGGGCGAGCCGGGTGAAGAGCGCACGCTGAAGCTGGAGCTGAAGCTGCTGGCCGACGTGGGCCTGCTGGGCTTCCCCAACGCCGGCAAGAGCACCCTGATCCGCGCCGTCTCGGCGGCGACGCCGAAGGTGGCCGATTACCCGTTCACCACGCTGTACCCGAACCTGGGTGTGGTGAAGGTGGAAAACTACCGCAGCTTCGTCATCGCCGACATTCCCGGCCTGATCGAGGGTGCGGCTGATGGCGCCGGCCTGGGCGCGCAGTTCCTGCGCCACCTGCAGCGCACCCGCCTGCTGCTGCACCTGGTGGACATTTCCCCCATGGAAGGTGGCGTGGAAGGCATTTCCCCGGTCGAGCAGGTGCGTGCCATCGAGCGCGAACTGGAAAAGCACGATCCGGAGCTGCTGCAGAAGCCGCGCTGGCTGGTGCTGAACAAGGCCGACCTGATGTTCGAAGACGAAGCGCAGGCGGCCGCCGAGCAGATCGTGGCCGAGCTGGGCTGGAAGGAGCCGTGGTTCCTGGTCTCCGCGCTGGGCCGCGAAGGTACCTTCCCGATCATGAGCCGCATCATGGCGTTCTTCGATCGGCAGAAGGAAGATGAACTGGAAGCGGCCCGCAACGCGTAACGTTGCCGATCTGGTCCAGCGCGAAAAACCCGGCTACGGCCGGGTTTTTTTTTGGCTGCGCACGCTGGGGTCAGATCCCTTTTGCGCAGGAAAAGGGATTTGACCCCAGGGTGTCCCGTCGTCGCTGTCGAATCGCAGGCAACAAAAAACCCGGCCGGGGCCGGGCTTTTGTCTGCTGCCCAACCCCGAAGGGCAGGGCGGCAACGCCGGATCAGGCGGCCTTGAGGGCCTTGATGCGGTCGTTCAGGCGGCTCTTATGACGAGCAGCCTTGTTCTTGTGGATCAGGCCACGCGCGCTGAAGCGATCCAGGATCGGCTGGGCAACGGCGAAGGCGGCTTCGGCGCCGGCGGCATCGTTGGCGTCCAGCGCCTTGATCACTTTCTTGACAGCGGTGCGCAGCATCGAGCGCTGAGCCACGTTGCGCGCGTTGCGCACGACGGTCTGCTTGGCGCGCTTCTTGGCGGACTTGATATTGGCCACGGTGGTGGTTTCCTGAAAAAATCGGTGTTATGGGAACAGCAAGCTAGCTAGTATGATGGCGTAAGAAATGCACGTCAAGTCGATTGTCAAGAGGGACGCTGAGTGAGTTCACCCAAGTTGTTGCGGGGCCTGCTGTCGTTCAGCAGCATGACCATGGTCTCGCGCGTTCTCGGACTTGTCCGGGACTTCGTGGTGACCACCACGTTCGGCACCAACGCCATCACTGATGCTTTCTGGGTCGCCTTCAGGATACCCAATTTCCTGCGCCGGCTGTTCGCCGAGGGCTCCTTCGCCACCGCTTTCGTGCCGGTGTTCACGGAAGTGAAGGAAACGCGCAGCCACGCCGAGCTGCGCGAACTGATGGCGCGCACCGCCGGCACCCTGGGTGGGGTGCTGATGCTGGTCACCGCGCTGGCGCTGATCTTCGCGCCGCAGCTGGCCTCGGTCTTCTCCAGCGGCGTGGATACCGACCCGGTCAAGCAGGGCCTGCTGGTCGACCTGTTCCGCCTGACCTTCCCCTTCCTGCTGTTCGTCTCGCTCACCGCTCTGGCCGGTGGTGCCCTGAACAGCTTCCAGCGCTTCGCCATGCCGGCGCTGACCCCGGTCATCCTCAACCTGTGCATGATCGCTGGCGCGCTGTGGCTGGCGCCGCGGCTGGGCGGCACCCCGGAAAAGCAGATCCTGGCGCTGGGCTGGGCGGTGCTGGCCGCCGGCATCCTGCAGCTGCTGTTCCAGCTGCCCTCGCTGAAGGGCATCAACCTGCTCACCCTGCCGCGCTGGGGCTGGAGCCACCCGGGCGTGCGCAAGGTGATGACCCTGATGGTGCCGACCCTGTTCGGTTCGTCGGTGGCGCAGATCAACCTGCTGCTGGACACCGTGATCGCAGCCAAGCTGACCGATGGCTCGCAGTCCTGGCTGTCGCTGGCCGACCGCTTCCTGGAACTGCCGCTGGGCGTATTCGGCGTGGCGCTGGGTACGGTCATCCTGCCCGCCCTGGCCCGCCACCACGTCAGCACCGACCGCGAAGGCTTCTCGCGCTCGCTGGACTGGGGCCTGCGCATGACCCTGCTGATCTCGGTGCCGGCCATGCTGGGCCTGCTGTTCCTGGCCGAACCGCTGATCGCCACCATCTTCCAGCACGGCCAGTTCAGCGCCTTCGACACCCGCATGACCGCGCTGTCGGTGTACGGCCTGAGCTTCGGCCTGCCGGCCTTCGCCCTGCTGAAGGTGGTGCTGCCGGCCTTCTACGCCCGCCAGGACACCAAGACCCCGGTGCGCGCCGGCGTGGCCGCGCTGGTGGCCAACATGGTGTTCAACTTCGCCCTGCTGGCCGTGCTGTACCAGATGATGGTGCCCGACGAACTGAAGGCGCAGGGGGTGATGGCCGCCATCGGCAAGCAGCCGGGCCTGCACCTGGCGCTGGGCATTGCCAGCGCGCTGTCCAGCTACCTGAACCTGGGCCTGCTCTGGTACTGGCTGGGCAAGACCGATGTCTACCAGCGCCGGCCGGGCTGGGGCGGCTACCTGACCCGCCTGCTGCTGGCCTGCGTGGCCATGGTGGCCGTGCTGCTGGCCCTGCTGCACTGGCTGCCGGCCTTCGGCAACATGGGCGTGTGGCAGCGGATCGGCGCGCTGGGCCTGCTGGTCGGCGGCGGTGGCGCCACCTATGCGGTGGCCATGGTGGCCATGGGCTTCCGCCCGCGCGACCTGCGCGGCCATTGATCGCCGCCCATGGCGGCTATACTTCAGGGTTACACCATTGAAGCGACGGCCCCGGGTGGGCCGGAACGAGAGTTGATGAGCAGGCTGTTCAGAAGCGTCGAGGGCGGGGAGCTGTTCCCCAACGGAAGCGTGGTCTGTATCGGCGCATTCGACGGCCTCCATCTGGGCCATCGTGCGCTGGTCCGCCACGCGGTCGCCCGCGCGCGCGCCGTGGGCGTACCCGCTGTGGCCGTGGCCTTCGAGCCGCTGCCGCGTGAATTCTTTGCACAGGGCACGCCGCCGCCGCGGCTGACCCTGGCCCGCAGCAAGGTCGAGATGCTGCAGGAACTGGGCGTGGATGCCGTGGGCCTGCTGCGCTTCGACGCGGCCATGGCGGCCATGCCGGCCGAAACCTTCGTGCGCCAGCTGCTGGCCCATCGCCTGGGCGCGCGCGAAGTCTGGATCGGCCCCGAGTTCTGCTTCGGCAACCGCCGCCGCGGCGACCTGGCCCTGCTGCAGGCCATGGGCCGCGAGCTGGGCTTCAGCGCCGGCGAAATCGAAGCGGTGGACCTGCACGGCGAACGCATTTCCAGCACGCGCATCCGCCAGTTGCTGCAGGCCGGCGACTTCACCCGCGCCGGCGATCTGCTGGGTCGCCCGTATTCGATCAGCGGGCGGGTGGTGCGCGGGCGCCAGCTCGGCCGCACCCTGGGCTTCCCCACCGCCAACCTGCGCTTCCCCAAGACCCGGGCGCTGTCGGGCATCTACGCCACCTGGGTGCACGGGGTGTTCGACCAGCCATGGCCGTCGGTGTCCAGCTTCGGCACCCGGCCCACCGTGGAAGGCGTGGAGCCGCTGCTGGAAGCCCACCTGTTCGATTTCCAGGGCGACCTGTACGGTCGTCATATCGAAGTCGAATTCGTCGCCAAGCTGCGCGACGAAGAGAAATTCAACGATCTGGCGGCGCTGACCGACCAGATGCACCGCGACGCCGAGCAGGCGCGCGCCCTTCTTTCCGAACATAGATTGCGAGCCACTGCGTGAGCCAGGACTACAAGACCACCCTGAACCTGCCAGCCACCGAATTCCCGATGCGCGGCGACCTGCCCAAGCGCGAGCCGGGCATTCTGGCGCGGTGGGAAGCGCAGGGGCTCTACCAGCAGCTGCGCGACAACGCTGCCGGCCGCCCGCTGTTCGTGCTGCATGACGGCCCGCCGTATGCCAACGGCCGCATCCACCTGGGCCACGCGGTCAACAAGATCCTGAAGGACATCATCGTCAAGTCGCGCTACCTGGCCGGCTTCGATGCGCCCTACGTGCCGGGCTGGGACTGCCACGGCCTGCCGATCGAAATAGCCGTGGAAAAGAAGTGGGGCAAGGTCGGCACCAAGCTCGACGCCGTTGCATTCCGGCAGAAGTGCCGTGAATTCGCCGAAGAGCAGATCAACATCCAGCGCGCCGATTTCAAGCGTCTGGGCGTGACCGGCGACTGGGACAACCCGTACAAGACCCTCAGCTTCGATTTCGAAGCCAACGAGATCCGCGCGCTGGCCAAGGTCGTGGCCAACGGCCACCTGGTGCGCGGCGCCAAGCCGGTGTACTGGTGCTTCGACTGCGGCTCGGCGCTGGCCGAGGCGGAAATCGAATACCAGGAAAAGGAATCGCCGGCGATCGACGTGGCCTACGCCGCGCGCGATGCGCAGGCCGTGGCGCAGGCCTTTGGCGTGAGCCTGCCGGCCGACGTTGAAGTGGCCGTGCCGATCTGGACCACCACGCCGTGGACGCTGCCGGCCTCGCTGGCCGTATCGCTGGGCGCGGAGATCAACTACGTGCTGGCCGAGGGCCCGGCGCACAACGGCAAGCGCCGTTGGCTGGTGCTGGCCGCCGCGCTGGCCGAGCGCGCACTGCAGCGCTATGGCGTGGAAAACGTGGTGCTGCACGGTGAAACCACTGGCGCGGCGCTGGAAAACCAGCTGCTGGTGCACCCGTTCTACCCGCAGCGCGAAATCCTGGTCCTCAACGGCGAACACGTGTCCGACGAGGACGGTACCGGTGCGGTGCACACCGCCCCCGGCCACGGCCAGGAAGACTACGTGGTCAGCCAGAAGTACGGCCTGCTGGACAAGTACAACGCCGGCCAGATCACCCCGGTCGATGGCCGTGGCGTGTACCTGGAATCGACCCCGCCGGC
Source organism: Stenotrophomonas sp. (assembly GCF_032056425.1). Classification (GTDB taxonomy): domain Bacteria; phylum Pseudomonadota; class Gammaproteobacteria; order Xanthomonadales; family Xanthomonadaceae; genus Stenotrophomonas. The sequence goes on along the minus strand of NZ_DAMBCN010000001.1, from coordinate 198,581 downwards.
CGGTGACGTGGTGCTGGCGGGCCAGCATCTATGGAAGGCGCAGGAGGCCATCGTCGGCGTGCTGCGCGACAACGGCGCGCTGTTGGCCTTCCACCAGATCCGCCACAGCTACCCGCACTGCTGGCGCCACAAGACGCCGGTGGTGTTCCGCGCCACCCCGCAGTGGTTCATCTCGATGGACAAGGCCAACCTGCGCAACGATGCGCTGGCCGCCATCGACACCGTCGGCTGGTTCCCGAGCTGGGGCAAGGCACGCATCCAGAGCATGGTCGACGGTCGTCCGGACTGGACCATCTCGCGCCAGCGCACCTGGGGCGTGCCCATCGCGCTGTTCACCCATCGCCAGACCGGCGAGATCCACCCGCGCACGGTGGAGCTGATGCAGCAGGTGGCCGACCGCGTGGAAGCCGAAGGCATCGACGTGTGGTATTCGCTGGATGCCAGCGAACTGCTGGGCGCCGAAGCGGCCGACTACGAGAAGGTCACCGACATCCTCGATGTCTGGTTCGATTCGGGCGTGACCCATGAAGGCGTGCTGGCCGCGCGTGGCTTCGGCAAGCCAGCCGACCTGTACCTGGAAGGTTCCGACCAGCACCGCGGCTGGTTCCAGTCCTCGCTGCTGACCGGCGTGGCCATCGACCAGCGTGCCCCATACAAGCAGTGCCTCACCCACGGCTTCACCGTGGACGAGCACGGCCGCAAGATGTCCAAGTCGCTGGGCAACGGCATCGAGCCGCAGGACATCATGGACAAGCTGGGCGCGGACATCCTGCGCCTGTGGATCGCCTCGGCCGACTACAGCAATGAAATGTCGCTGTCGCAGGAAATCCTCAAGCGCAACGCCGATGCCTACCGCCGCCTGCGCAACACCGCGCGCTTCCTGCTGGGCAACCTGGACGGCTTCGATCCGGCCCAGCACCTGCGCCCGCTGAACGAAATGGTCGCGCTGGACCGCTGGATCGTGCACCGCGCCTGGGAACTGCAGGAAAAGATCAAGGCCGCGTTCGACAACTACAACATGGCCGAGATCGTGCAGCTGCTGCTGAACTTCTGCAGCGTCGATCTGGGGTCGCTGTACCTGGACGTGACCAAGGACCGGCTGTACACCATGCCGACCGATTCGCACGGCCGTCGTTCGGCGCAGAGCGCCATGTACCACATCGCCGAAGCGTTCACCCGCTGGATCGCGCCCATCCTCACCTTCACCGCCGACGAGCTGTGGGGCTACCTGCCGGGCGACCGTGCCGGCCACGTGCTGTTCACCACCTGGTACGAGGGCCTGGCCCCGCTGCCGGCCGATGCGCAGCTCACCGCCGCCGATTTCGACCAGCTGCTGGCCGTGCGCGAGCAGGTGGCCAAGGTGCTGGAGCCGATGCGTGCCAACGGCGCGATCGGTGCCGCGCTGGAAGCGGAAATCACCATTGCCGCCAACGAAGAACAGGCGGCGAAGTGGCAGCCACTGGCCGATGAACTGCGCTTCCTGTTCATCAGCGGCGACGTGCAGGTGCGCCCGGCGACCACCGACGAAGTGTTCGTCAGTGCCCAGCCCACCGGGAAGGCCAAGTGCGTGCGCTGCTGGCACCACCGCGCCGATGTGGGCAGCAATGCCGACCATCCGGAACTGTGCGGCCGCTGCGTGAGCAACATCACCGGTGCCGGTGAAGTGCGGAGCTGGTTCTGATGGCCGCCGCCCGCCCGCACCCCAACGCCCTGGTCTGGCTGCTGCTGTCGGCAGCCATCATCGGCCTGGACCAGTGGTCCAAGGCCTGGGTGCTGTCCAGCCTGCCCGAGTTCCAGCCGGTGGTGGTCATCGACGGCTTCTGGAACTGGTACCGCACCTACAACACCGGCGCGGCCTTCAGCTTCCTGAGCGACGCCGGCGGTTGGCAGAAGCACTTCTTCACCCTGCTGGCCATTGCCATCAGTGCGCTGATGGCCTGGTGGCTGCGCGGCACCGCCCGCGGCAACTGGAAGGCCGCCGTGCCGTACGCGCTGATCATCGGCGGTGCCATCGGCAACGTGATCGACCGCCAGGTGCACGGCCACGTGGTCGATTTCATCCAGTGGTACGTGGGCAGCTACACCTGGCCGGCCTTCAACATCGCCGATTCGGCCATCGTGGTCGGTGCCATCGGCATTGCCCTGTTTGGCCTGTTCGACGGCAAGTCCGCCAAAAAGGCGGATAATGCCACCCCGAAACCGTAAGCCGGCCGCTGCCGGGAGACTGAACTGATGGATGTGCTGCTCGCCAACCCGCGTGGTTTCTGTGCCGGTGTCGATCGTGCGATCGAGATCGTCAAGCGCGCGATCGAAACGCTGGGCGCGCCCATCTACGTCCGCCATGAAGTGGTGCACAACCGCTTCGTGGTCGATGACCTGAAGCAGCGCGGCGCAATCTTCGTCGAGGAACTGGACGAAGTGCCGGACAACAACACGGTCATCTTCAGCGCGCACGGCGTCTCCCAGGCCGTGCGCCAGGAAGCCGAGCGCCGTGGCCTGAAGGTGTTCGATGCCACCTGCCCGCTGGTCACCAAGGTGCATTTCGAAGTGGCCCGCCACTGCCGCGCCGGCCGTGACGTGGTGCTGATCGGCCATGCCGGCCACCCGGAAGTGGAAGGCACCATGGGCCAGTGGAACCGCGAAGCGGGCACCGGCCAGATCTACCTGGTGGAAGACGTAGAGCAGGTGGCGACGCTGCAGATCAACCAGCCGCAGAACTTCGCCTACACCACGCAGACCACGCTGTCGGTGGATGACACGCGCGGCATCATCGATGCCCTGCGCGAGCGTTTCCCGGAAATGCAGGGGCCGAAGAACGACGACATCTGCTACGCCACGCAGAACCGCCAGGACGCCGTGCGCGACCTGGCCAAGCGCTGCGACCTGGTGCTGGTGGTCGGTTCGCCGAACAGCTCCAATTCCAATCGCCTGAGCGAACTGGCGCGCCGTGAAGGCGTGGAGTCGTACCTGATCGACGGCGCGCACGAGATCGACCCGCGCTGGGTGGAAGGCAAGCAGCACATCGGCGTGACCGCCGGCGCATCGGCACCACAGGTGCTGGTGGATGGCGTGCTGGCGCGCTTGGCTGAACTGGGCGCCACCGGCGTGGGCGAACTGGATGGCGAGCCGGAATCGATGGTGTTCGCGCTGCCGAAGGAACTGCGGCTGCGGTTGGTCGACTGATCTGCAACCCCGGCGGTGGGTGCGAACCGAAACTGATCTGGTGGGTGCGAACCTTGGTTCGCACGCTTCTGCCATGACCTCCATCCACGCCACGCGTGGATACCACCACCTACCCATGACCTTCGGCCATGGGGCCACACGCGCGACAGGCCTAGCATCGGTACCTCTACCGTTGCTGGAACCTGCCTGATGAAGACCCGTGCCCTGGTGATGTCCGTGCTGTTCGCGCTGGGCGCTGCGCCTGCGCTGGCGCAGACCTCGCCGCCGGGCGATGCCGCCGCCCCCGGCCTGCTGCGCATCGATGTGGACGCGCGCGACCTGGCCCGCCGCATCTTCAAGGTGACCGCCACCGTGCCGGCCAAGCCGGGCCCGATGACCCTGCTGTACCCGCAGTGGATTCCCGGCAACCATTCGCCCACCGGCCCCATCGACAAGTTGGCCGGCCTGCGGGTGACCGCCAACGGCAAACCGCTGGCGTGGCAGCGCGACCAGTACAACGTCTACGCGTTCAAGGTGGACGTGCCCGAAGGCGTGAGCGAAATCGTGGCCCACTTCGATTTCCTGTCCTCGCAGGGCGGCAGCCAGGGCCGGGTGGTGATGACCCCGGAAATGCTGAACCTGCAATGGAACGCCAATTCGCTGTACCCGGCCGGCGTCGACGCGCGCAACCTGCAGGCGCAGGCCAGCGTGACCCTGCCCAAGGGCTGGGGTTACGCCACGGCACTGGAAACCGCGCGCCGCGACGGCGACACCGTGGTGTTCAAGCCGATTGCCTACGATCACCTGGTCGATTCACCGCTGTTTGCCGGCGAGCACCACCAGCGCATCGATCTGGACCCGGGCGCCAAGGTGCCCGTGCACCTGAACGTGTTCGCCGACGATGCCAAGTCACTCAAGCCCACCGAGGCACAGATCAAGCTGCACCGCGCGCTGGTGCAACAGGCCGACAAGCTCTACGGCGCGCGCCATTACGATCACTACGAATTCCTGCTGGCGCTGACCGACCGCCTGGGCGGCATCGGTCTGGAACACCACCGTTCCAGCGAGAACAGTGCGGCTCCCGGGTACTTCACCGAATGGGACAGCAATGCGTGGATGCGCGACCTGCTGCCGCACGAGTACACCCATTCCTGGAACGGCAAGTACCGCCGCGGCGCGGACCTGGCCACCGCCAATTTCAATACGCCGATGGGCGACAGCCTGTTGTGGGTGTACGAAGGCCAGACCCAGTTCTGGGGCCAGGTGCTGGCCGCGCGCTCGGGCCTGTGGTCGGTCGAGCAGGCCCGCGACATGCTGGCCAACGTGGCCGCCACCTATGATCGCGGACGCCCCGGCCTGGCCTGGCGCCCGCTGCAGGACACCACCAACGATCCGACCATCGCCCAGCGCCGCACGCTGCCGTACCGCAACTACCAGATGAGCGAGGACTACTACTCCGGCGGGCAGATGCTGTGGCTGGAAGTGGACGGCAAGCTGCGCACGCTCAGCGGCAACCGCCGCAGCCTGGACGATTTCGCGCGTGCCTTCTTCGGCGTCGGCAACGGCGACTGGAACGTCAACCCGTACACCTTCGATGACGTGGTGGCGACCTTGAACGGCATTGCGCCGTATGACTGGGCCCGCTTCCTGCGCCAGCGCCTGGATGGCCAGGGTTCGCTCACCGGCGGCCTGGCTCTGGCCGGTTGGAAACTGGTCTACCGCGATACGCCCAATGAGGCGTACAAGGCGCAGGAGAAGCGCGCCAAGGCCGCGTTGCTGACCTATTCGCTGGGCGCCACCGTGATGGACACCGGCGTGGTGGGCGATGTGATCTGGGACAGCCCGGCGTTCAATGCAGGGCTGGCACCGGGCATGCGGGTGATGGCCGTGGGCGGGCGCGAATACAGCAGCGAGCGCCTGAAGGACGCGGTGGCGGCCGCCGCCAAGGACAAGGCGCCGATCGTGCTGCTGGTGAAGCAGTTCGACCGCATCGACAGCATGACCATCGATTACCACGGCGGCCTGCAGTACCCGGTGCTGGAGCGAATTGCTGGCGCGCCTGATCGCCTTGCGGATCTTTGGAAGGCGCGATGAGCTTCGGCCGCCGCGATGGCCTGATCCTGGTGGTTGCCGTACTGGCCATCATCGGCGCGTTCCTGCAGGGCGAGGGGCGGTGGCTGCACTGGTTTGCCAAGCCGGCTACCACGCTGCTGATCGCCGGCATCGCCTGGCAGGCGCGCCCGGCGGCATCACCGTTCTATCGCCGTGCGGTGCTGGCGGGTATGGGGTTGTCGTGCGTGGGTGATATCGCGCTGATGCTGCCGGTGGATGCGTTCGTGCCGGGCCTGGTCGCGTTCCTGCTGGCGCACCTGTGCTACATCGCCGCGTTCCGCGATGGGCTGCACGCAGGGCGCGGATTGCGGGCGGCCGCACTGCTGCTGGGTGCGTTCGCCATCGGCAACGTTCTGGCGTTGTGGCCGCACCTGCCGGTGCCGCTGCGCGTTCCGGTGTTGGCCTACGTGGCGGTGCTGGCTTCGATGGCCGTGTTGGCGCTGGCGCGGTGTTGGCAGCGCCCGCTGATGCAGGCGGAAAGCGCGCGTTGGGCTGCAGCAGGTGGCGTGCTGTTCGTGGCCAGCGATTCGCTGCTGGCGTGGGATCGCTTTGGCGGCGGCCTGCCGCTGGCCGGTTTGCTGGTGTTGGCAACGTATTACGGCGCGCAGTACGCCATCGCCCGCTCGGTAGCCCGCATGTAGCGCCGCGCTTGCTCGGCTGCAATGAAACCGGCGCCCGAAATGGGCGCCGGCACTTCAACGCTTGGTCGCCACGTCCAGCAGATTCCCGCCGGCATCAAAGTGCAGGCGAACCGTTTCACGGTCGCCGTCCACTTCGTCCGGCCGCCACGACAGGCGCGCGCCCTTGCGGATGATCAGATACACGTAGTCGACCTCGCCGGGCTGGCGCATCAACACATTGCGTTGCTCCTGCAGCGCCTGGGCTACGCGGGCCACGGCGGTGAAATCGATGTCCTGCAATGGCGCGCTGCTGTTGCGCAGCGTATAGGTGGGCGCCATGCGCTGCGGGTTCACCGGGTCGCCCTTGCGCCAGTAGCCGTGCTGGAAGTGGTAGCTGTCCACGTGGCTGGGCACGTCCGGGTCCACCAGTTCCAGATTGATGCGCCCATCGCCATAGACATTGATGCTGCGGAACACGGTCAGTGGCTTGCCGGACAGGCCTGGCATGGCCTGCAGTGCGTCGCGTGCCGCCTGCAATCGCGCGCTGTCCCGCACCAGGTTGGAAGGCGGTGCAATGGGCTCGGGTTCCGCAGCGGGCGCCGCAAGCGCAGACAGGGGCTCCAGCGCTGCGGCGTCATGGCGCTGGGGCGTCGCCGGCGCATGCATGAGCGCGTAACCGGCCACTGTCTCACGCAGCGTCTGCAGTCCGCCACAGGCTGCCGCACCGGCAACCAGGGCCAGCACCACCAACGCGAAGATGCCCGGGGTCGACGGCGGGCGGTTCATGCGTCCTCCATGCGCACATTGGCGCGGTCATCCGGGTCGTAGAGCAGCTTCACGTTGTCACGTGGCAGCTGGGCCAGATCGATGAGCGCCACGATGCGGCGCAGCTTGGTGTGCTGCACCACGCCCTCGCGATCGGTGTACTGCAGGCTGAATTCCACCTGCGGTTGTTCGTTGATGTAGGTGCCGGTCTGGCGTACATCCAGCACGGTGGCCTGCACGCCGATGCCACGGAACTTCAGTGCTTCACCGCGCGCATCGGCGTGCAGCATGCGTGCCAGCACGCGCACCACTGCCACATAGCCGCACAGCACCAGCGGGCAGACCAGCAGGGGGTGGCCAAAGGACAGGAATGTCCAGCCCATGCCCTCATGCTGTGCACGGTAGGCCAGCACGTAGGCGCCGAACACCAACGCCACACCGATCGCGCCGGCCACGCCACGCCGCCACAGACTGGCTGTGTTGATCTCGGGCTGCGCGCCGTCCAGCACCATGTTCGGAAATACGCCGGGATCACGGCTCAGGCGCGCCGGAAGCACGTTGCCCACCACGAAACGCTGCCGTTGTGGCTGACTGTCGACCACGACCAGCTGTTCGGTAATCGCGGTGCCTGACAGGTTCTGCAGGGCAACTTTCAGCTTCCATTGAGCGAAGCCACGCACATGCACGCCGGTCTGTTCGGCCTCTTCGATGCGCACTTCGCGCGGCTCGCCATCGGTCAGGATGCTGCGCACACGGAACAGGGCGCGCGGCGGCGCCAGCAGCAGGTAGTGCAGGTAAGCGTAGAGCACGCCCAGCCAGAGCGAGACGGAAGCGCCGAGCAGCAACAGTGCCAGCCACGGTGCGCTGCGATTGGAGAACGCGACGGGGTAATCGGTGTTGAAGTAGAGAATGCAGGGGAAAGGCAACGCGAAGAACAACAGGAACGCGCCCCAGAACCAGAGTTGGAACTTCATGGGGGTATGCATGATGGAGCAGGGGGCGTAAGGGTACTACGCCCAGTAGAGTCGAGCTTGCTCGACTGCTTCTGCCAACAGCAGTCGAGCAAGCTCGACTCTACAAAGGGCAGTCGAGCATGGCTCGACTCTACAAAAGGCGGGTCAGCGGAACTGCAGGGTAAGCAGGAAATACCGGCCTAGTGGGTCATCCAGCCCGGCCACCTGGCCGCCACTGCCCGGCAGGTAGTTCACCGGTTCGGTATCCAGCACGTTGTGCACGTCCAGGGCGGCCACCAGGCGCGGGCTCAGCCGGCGCGCTACGTGCAGGTTCCAGCGCAGCTGCGCCGGGTTCGTGCAATGCCCCTCGCCACGCTGTTCGTCCGGGCCGGCCAGCCAGGCGCGCATGCGGCCCACGCGGTTGCCGCGCAGGGCGATATCCCAATTCGGGTTCTGCCATTGCACGGTCAGGATCGCCGCCCGTTCCGGCGTGGCATGGCCGCGTAGATCCACCGTGGCTTCATGGCTGCGTTCGCGCTTCAGTTCCTGTTGCTTCAGCGCATCCAACGCGAACTGCCATTGCCCGTTGGCACCGCTGTCGATGCGGTATTCACCGCGCAGCACCCAGTTGCGCGAGGTGGTGCGGCCGATGTTGTCGAAAGACAGGCGCAGATCACGCAGCCGGCCTTGTTCGTCCAGTACCCAGGTATCGCGGTTCCACAGCGCATCACCCGGCTGCAGGGCCAGGATCTCGTTGTGCAGTTCCACGATGTTGTGCGTCAGCGTGATCGCGAATACATCGCTGGGCGTCCAGCTGGCCGCCAGCGAATGGCTGCGCGACGTCTCGGCCTTCAGCGCATCGTTCTCCACCACGTCTACCTGCACCGCGCAGCCGCCGCCACGCAGCGGACGCGCACAGGGCGGCAGCGTGTCCGAAGCGGGCAGGGCGACCAGGCCGAAGTAGCCCGGTGGCCGGCGCCGCTCGAACAGGCTGGGTGCGCGGAACCCGCGGCCACTGGCCAGCAGGAACGACCAGTGCTCGCTGGGGCTCCAGCGCAGGCCGGCGCGCGGTGAAAATGCGGTCTGCCCGGCATCGCGGTCCACGCGCGCGGCCAGGTCCACGCGCAGGCTGTGGGCCAGCGGCAGCCCCAGTTCGGCATAGGCGGCACTGCTGTTGCGCGACAGCCGGCGTTGTTCCATCGGCAGGCCCAGCGCCAGCTCGCCCTTGCCCAGCAGCGGGTCCGGCTGCGAGGTCCAGCGCTCCTGGCGCAGGTCGATGCCGGTGGCCAACTGCGCCGCGCCGCCGGGCAGCGTCATCAGGTTGCGCTGCAGGCCCCACCAGCCCTGCCACTGTTCGGTGCGGCCACGGCTGTGGATGGTCGGAAACAATTCGTCGGCCAGACCGGGCGGCAGCGTGGAAAAGCCCGGCAGGAAATCGAAATCGCGCGCGGCTTCCAGCAGCTTTTCGCTGCGCACCACGCCATCCGTGGTCAGGCTGACTTCGCTGCGCTGCGCGCTCACGCCGGCTTCCCAGCTGCGGCCCGCCTGCTGGCGGCCCATGCCCACGGTCACATCGCCTTCGCTGGCGTGCACGCGCGGCCGCACGCTGCCGCCTTCCTGCAGCACTACGTTGAGGATGGCCGTGCGATTGAAGTTCAGCGCCACGGCGGTGGGGCCCAATTCAAAACGCTGGCGGTTGTAGCTGCCGCGCGCTTCTACATACGCGTAGCGCCCTTCGCCGCGTTCGTGGCGGTAGCGCAGGTAGCCGGCCACGGTGTCCGACGCCGGCTGCAGCGAGCGCGGGCGCACGCTGTCGAACCAGCAGCCCTGGTCGTCTTCGCGCAGGGGCGGGTGGCACTCGCTGGCCGGGTAGTAATCGCCATTGGCCATCAGCAGGCCGATCGGATACAGCGACGTATCGGCATGCCAGTCGCGGCGATCGCCGGCCACGTGCTGCATGCGGTGCAGATCGAGGCCGGCAAACCAGCGGTCGCCATTGCTGCGCACGCCGCCGGTGGCGCCCTGCACGCGGTACTGCTGGCCATCGCCGTGGCCACTGGCGCCGGTCTGCAGCATGGCCTCGCTGCCCTCGGCCTGGTCGCGCAGGATGATGTTGACCACGCCGGACATGGCATCGGCGCCGTAGATGGCCGACGCACCCCCGCGCACCAGTTCGATGCGTTCGATGAAGCTCAGTGGCAGGCCGCCCAGATCGGTCAGCGCGCCGTCGGCCAACGACACCATCGGGTAGCGCGGCAGGCGCCGGCCATTGACCAGGAACAGGGTCGCGCGCGGGCCCATGCCGTCCAGGCTGGTGGTGGCCGCCGCGCCCACCGGCAGGTACAGCGAATCACCGCCGCGTGCGGTGCTCAGCGGGGTGTGGCCGTTCATGCCGGGCAGATGGCGCAGCAGGTCGAACAGCGTGCCGTAGCCGCTGCGCAGAATGTCGTCGCGGTCGACAACGGTCACCGGCAACGTGGTCTGCACCGAGGTGCGCGGCAGGCGGCTGCCGGTCACCTGCACCGGTGCCAGTTCCACCTGCGGCGCTGCCGGGGGCGGCGGGGCCGGCGCAGGCGAGGGCGCTTTCACCACGGGGGGTGCCGGTGCCACGGCATGCCGGCGCAGCACGTAGCCGCCGGCCGGGGTCTGCATGATGTTCACCGGCATGCCGGCCACCAGTTGCTTCAGCGCCGCGGCAGGGCTCTGCCGGCCCTGCACGCCGGTAGTACGCAGGTCAGCCAGTTCACGCGCATCGAAGATCAGCGATACGCCGCTGTGCCGTGCCCAGGCCTGCAGTGCCGGTACCAGCGGGCCGGCGCCAATGCGGTACTCGCTGCTGGCGGCCGGTTCGCCGGCGTGCGCCATGCCTGCCTGGCCCGGCACTACGGCCAGGCACAGCAGGGCCAGCAGCAGCCCCGCGCGCAGCGCCTGCGCGGCCGGCATGCGGCGCGGCCTCAGTACACGCGGCGCAGTTCCAGCGCGCCATCCTTGCGCGGCTGGCCAGCGATGGACCACCCCAGCTGCAGGGCGGACAGCAGTTCATGCGCATCCCCTGCGCGGAAGCTGCCGCTGACAGCCAGATCGGCAATGTCCGGGTCGGCAATCACCAGCGGCGTCGTGCCGTAACGGTTCATGCGCTCCACCACCACCGACAGCGGCGTGGCATCGAACACCAGATCGCCCTGCGGCCAGCCTTCGGCGGCGGCGGTGGTGGACAACTGCGGGCCCGGCTGGATGCGGCCAGAGGCCAGCACCTGCAACTGCTGGCCCGGCGCCAGCGTGTGCTGGGCACTGCCGCTGGTCACTTCCACCGCGCCTTCCAGCAGCGCCACTTCTACCCGGCCATCGTTCAGCCGTTCCACCTGGAAGGTGGTGCCGATATCGCGGATGCTGCTGTTGCCGGCCTGCAGGCGCAGGGCCCGCGACGACGGTGCCACTTCCAGCTGCACGCGGCCCTGGTCCAGCTGCAGTTCACGCGTGCGCCAACCGAAGCGGGCGCTGAGCGCGCTGCCGGCATCGAGCGTGGCCACGCTGCCATCGGCCAGAATCTGCCGCTGCACGGCATGGGTGGCGTTGGCGTACACACGGGTGGACGGATTGCCGTCCATGTACAGCAGCCAGCCTGCCGTTGCGGCCAGGCCGATGCCGGCGGCCACCGCCATCGGCAGCCAGCGGCGCCGAGCGGGGGAGCCCGCTGCCTGAGCGCTGTCGCGCGGTGCGGCGCGTGGCGGCTGTTGCTGTACCAACGTCCCTTCCTTGTTCTCGTTGCGAATCATTCGCAGTCTCCATGGTGGTGGAGAGGATTGCTGCCCAGCTCCTTGCGTAGCCCGCGCAGCGCACGGGCACAGTGCGGATTCTGCCTGAGCGCGCGGGGCGGTTGAAGTGCCGGCGGTCATGCGGCCGTGAACGGCGCTGCGGTCGCGGCGCAGGCGCGCTATGGTCAGGGGCAGGATTCCCTTCAGGCCCGCCCATGCAGATCGCCGTATTCAGCGCCCGCCCCTACGATCGCCGCTTCCTGGACGAAGCCAACGCGCAGCACGGCGCGGGGCAGGGCCATGAGTTGGTCTACTTCGATGCCGCGCTGGACCTGCACACCGCGCCCCTGGCGCAGGGCTGCGCGGCGGTCTGCGTGTTCGTGAACGACCAGCTGGATGCGCCGGTGCTGCAGGCGCTGCACGCCGGCGGCGTGCGCGCGGTACTGCTGCGCTGCGCCGGCTTCAACAACGTGGACGTGGCCGAAGCGCAGCGGCTGGGCCTGTTCGTGGCGCGGGTGCCGGCCTATTCGCCCGAAGCCGTGGCCGAACACGCGCTGGCCTTGGTGATGACCCTCAACCGGCAGACCCACCGCGCCTACAACCGCGTGCGCGAAGGCAATTTCATGCTGGATGGCCTGCTGGGCCGCACCCTGCATGGCCGCACGGTGGGCATCGTCGGCACCGGCAAGATCGGCCTGGCCACCGCCCGTATTTTCCGCGGCATGGGCTGCACGGTGCTGGGGCACGACCCGTATCCTTCCGCAGCGTTCGCCGACCTGGGCGACAGGGTGGCGCTGGATGAGCTGCTGGCGCGCGCCGATATCGTGTCGCTGCATTGCCCGCTGACGCCGGACACCCACCACCTGATAAACGATGCCTCGCTGGCGCGCATGAAGCCCGGCGCGATGCTGGTGAACACCTCGCGCGGCGCCCTGGTGGACACCCACGCGGTGATCCGCGCGCTGAAGTCGCGGCGGCTGGGGCAGCTGGCCATCGACGTGTACGAACAGGAGAGCGCGCTGTTCTTCCAGGACCTGTCCGGCGAGATCATCGACGACGAGGCCTTCCAGCGCCTGATGACCTTCCCCAACGTGCTGGTGACCGGCCACCAGGGCTTCTTCACCGTAGAGGCGCTGCAGGAGATCTCGGCGATCACCCTGGGCAACCTGGCCGACTTCGCCGCAAGGCGGGACTGTGCCAACCAGGTGCGGGCGGATTGACCGGAGGGCTGGGCTGCCCGTAAAATCGCCTGCTCAGCCGGAATAGCTCAGTTGGTAGAGCGGCGCATTCGTAATGCGTAGGTCGCAGGTTCGACTCCTGTTTCCGGCACCAGTTGTATGAAAAGCCCCGGCCTTGGCCGGGGCTTTTTTGTGCTCTGATAGCGCCGGGCCATGCCCGGCGGAATGCCGGCCCCAGTAGTGCCAGCCCATGGCTGGCAGCATCCAATTTCCGAATCTCGCGGCCAGCCCGGCTTCCCAGGCGCTTAGCTCCTCGCCCTGTTCCTGACTTGGCAACCGCAGCCGGTCATTCCTGTGCTATGAATACCCAGCCTTGCTTCAAGGCTCTTTCAGGGATTGGAAGGATGCGCAGGCTAAGGGGAACTGCAGGCGGTGTGTCGTCCCGCTTCAGGGGAATTGAAGATCGAATCCGGAAGTCGGGAGCATTAGGCTCCTGGCTGTGCTGTGTGCTGCTCATTGGCCTTGGCCTGTCGCCAGCCGCAATGGCACAGACGACGGTCACGTACATCCACACGGACGCGCTGGGCTCAGTTGTGGCTGAGAGCGATGCCAACGGCAACGTGATCAAGCGCTATGACTACGAGCCTTACGGTGCCGTGGTAGGCGGCCAGGTCACGGACGGGCCGGGGTACACCGGGCATGTGAGCGACTCGGCTACCGGGCTGAGCTACATGCAGCAGCGCTACATGGATCCGCAGTTGAGTGTGTTCCTGTCAGTGGATCCGGTGACTTCGTATGACCAGCCGGTTGGGCAGTTCAACCGGTATCGGTATGCGAACGGGAATCCGTATAGGTTCATAGATCCAGATGGACGGCAGACCCTGCCACGCTTTGTTTACGACACGGATTGGACCAAGCCAGAGACTAGGCAGGAATTTAAGGGGGCAGCCTCTGTCGTTGCGGACTTTACTCCTGTCGTCGGTGATGTGAAAGGAATTGCTGAAGCGGTTGCTGAGCCAACGGCGAGAAACGTCGTGGCCGCTGGGGTGGGATTCATTCCAATTGTTGGGGATGCGGCAGGCAAGGCAATCAAGAATGCAGATCATCTCATCAGTGCTGCAGGAAAGATGGAGAGAATTAAAGGCGGAGCACGCCAAGGACGTGTGGAAGGTGATGCAGGGAAGCTATTTGATGCAGTAACAGAGGGGGGGTTAAGGGTGATGGAGGGCGAGTGACAATGCCTGACGGAACGATCATAGGAAGCCATACATCCTCAAGAACTGGCGTTGCAACGATTGATATCAATAAGGCGGGCCAAGTTTATAAGGTTAGAGTTGATCCGCCAAAGAATGCGCCGGAGTGATTCAATGAGTGATTTTTATTCAAGTAATATCAATGGTTATGGTTCTCGTGTGCTTGATGAGCGCAGCAAACGGTATGTGGAGAAATACTGGCTCAGCATTGATGGCCTTATGCGGGGGTGGGTGGGCGCTCTCAATAAGCGGTTCAACACGGAGGCTCAAGATTCTGCGGTAGTGAAGGGTGCGGTCAGTCATCTTCGGCCTGGAGGGGTGCTATTCGAGAAGCGTGATTTTATTGAGTTTACGTCGCTGTCGATTGCATCCGGCGCAAAAGAGTTCTCCGTCGTTGAATTCATAGGTCAGAAAAGGTGGGGTGAAGGGGGTAGGGCGTTTTTTAGGTTTGTTTATCCTTTGGATGTGTCATGGGCGGATATGGTCCGTTCGAGTCCGATTGCTGATGATGTATTTATGCGGCCGATCAGGGAGTATTTTGTAATATCTGATAATGCTTCTGTTGGCAAGTATGTAAATAATGATGCCGACTCTCCGTATGAGCTGGTTTTCTGTGATTTTTGATTAGGGCGCCGCCTCAGTCCGAGTAAGATACGCCTTCGTTTCCGGCCAGGGGACTCTCTATCCCGTCAGGCTTCTTTGTCGCGTTCTGGGCGTTTCTGTGTCAGGACTTCATGCCTACCTGAGTCGAATGTCTGCTGAATCAAACGATGCTGATGCCTACCTTCGTACTGAGATCCGGGCCATCCACAAGGCCAGCAGGAGGATCTATGGGCGGCGCCGGATGGTCAAGGCAATGCGCTCAGCAAACCACGAGGTGGGACCCAATCGCGTGGCGCGACTGATGGCAGCGGAGCGCCTGCAGGGCAAATGCAAAGGCGGTTTCCGGCGCAAAACAACCGGCGGCTCAGATCAACTGGCCGCAAATTTCCTGGATCGACAGTTCGCACTAGGCGCCGGACCTAACGTCTGGGTTGGAGACATCACCTACATCCCAACGCGTCGGAGCTGTCCGTATCTGGCCACGGTCATCAGCGTCCAGGCCCGTCAAGTGATGGGCTGCAGCGTGCCCGAACGGATGACCGAAGAGCTGGTGGTGAAGGCCTTTGCCAACGCTTGGTCGCTAAATCCACAGAAGCCCGGCCTGATCTTCCATTCAGATCGGGGTGGACAATACTGGGGCAACGAGTATTGCCAGCTTCTGCAGTCGCACGGCGTGGTCGAAAGCATGAGCCGACCAGGAAACTGCTGGGACAACGCGGTGGCTCAAAGCTTCTTTGCCTCCTTCATAAACGACGAGGCTGATAAGACCTACCAGACCCGCAAGGAAGCCCGCCAATCCATCGCGGCCTACATCCACGGCTTCTACAACCCAACCCGGCTACACTCGACGCTGGGCTACAAATCGCCCAATGACTATGCCCTGCAGCTTGAGCCTGCCGCCTGGACATGGCTTCATGGCGTCCGTTTTCAGGGGGCCAGATCAGTAGCGCCGGGCCATGCCCGGCGGAATGCTGCTTATGCGGGCTCTTCGGTCATCTGGACGATGAATATCGGCTTCCTTGGGGAATGCGTCCCTTGCTTTGGGCGCACGATGCTGATCGTCTGATGCGCCGCATGGCCCGTTCCTCGGCCGACGGACACCGTCACTCGTCGAGATTGTCCGTAGCACCACCGCACGTTCTCGTGCCTTCAGGCGCCGGTCCTGATTTCCGTTTCAAGTCATCGTTGAGCGCGATGACGTCGGTATCGCCGTTGTCACCTTTGCGGATGTTGTCCACAACGCGCCATTTCAGCGTGTCGCCGTGCCGCTCCGCGCGTACCAGGCTGATGGATCCGTTCCGGCCGCTTTCCACGGCCAACACGGCCGTGTTGCCAACGACGGTCCCCACCACCTGCCCGTCGTCGATCTGCCGCAGATTGACCAAGGCGCCACCGAAGTCACCGCACAGGCGGGCGCCTTCCTGGACCAGGGTTACGTTGAAGCCGCCGCAGTCCAGCTTGGGGTTGGTGCGGTCGCACCATTCCACCGACCAGGTGCCGCTGACATCTGCCGGGGGCTCGGTCTTGGGGCTGGCAGCGTCGGCGGGCACAGGGCCAAGGCCCGTCGTCAGTAGTACAGCCGCCATCAGGTTCTTTGCGTTCATGTGTAATCCGGGCATGGGGGTTCTTCCGTGGGTGAACGGGGCGGGCAGCAAGCACCCGCAAGGCGCGTTTGTGAGTGTAGGGGATGAGCACCGTATTCGATCTTCATCCGCACGGGTTGCCGGCTGGGAATCGTCGGCGGCCCCATCATCCCGTGGGCGCCAGACACCACCCACCGCCACCGCCTGCTACGCTTGCCCCTGACACCGCGCCGCGCGGTTACAGGGACCGTAGACCATGGCATCAACCCACGCACTGCGCCGCCTGGCCGCATACTCCATCATCGGCGTGGCTTCGGCACTCGCCGTGCCGGCCTGGGCCGCACCCGATTCTCCGCCGGCGCAGGTCACCCCCGCGCAGCCGATCAACGCGGCCAACTTCGTGCGCCTCACCCAGTCGCTGGAAGCAACCCCCCAGCAGCCGGGCGCGCAGGAACTGCGCGTGTCGATGCTGCGGTGGTTGGCGGAAACGCCGGATTACACCGTCACCATCTGCCCGGTGATGGACCTGCCTGAGCAGGATCCAGCCGCCAGGAAGATTGGCGTGGACCTGCTGATGCAGCAGAGCTTCGGCAACCTGGCGTTTCAGATGGACCCGCACGGCGACGACGATCAGCTGAGCCAGCAGGTGGCCGGCGTGCAGAGCGCGCTGCGCGCCTATGCGTCCTTCGTCGCGGCCGATCCCGCATTGCGGATTGCGGCCATGGATGCGCTGGCTGCGCAGCAGAACGCCGGCACGTTGCGGGCGCATCTGGCGCCCGTGGTGAAGGCCGAATGCAGCGCCAGCGACAATACGGCCATGCTCAATCCGGAAGCGGTGGGGCAGGGCACGCGTGCGCCGTCGCCGTTCCTGGGCGGTTTCCTGCGTGCGACCAGCGTGGTCTACCCGCTGCAGGTAGGCCAATGGCAAGCGCTGGGCGAGCGTCGCTACGACGATGTCGCGGGCGGTGCATCGGTGCGCTACCAGCAGGCCGGCCGCGAGGACGGTTGGATTGACGTGTACTTCTATCCGGTGGGGGTGCTGCAGCAGGAACAGCGGTCGGCCCTGCTGGAAGGCGAGCGCAAGGGCTTGCTGGAAGCGCGCGAAGCATCCGTGGCCGGGCGCGATGATATGTCGCGCGTGCGTACCGTGCCGTTGAAGGCGGCCGAGGCGCAACCGGGTACGGCAGCCACCGTCGAAGCCAACGTGATGGATTTCGGTTTCGTGCGTGATGGCAAGGACTACAGTTCGGTGATGCTGCTCGCCATCGACCGCTTGTATGCCATCAAGCTGCGCTACAGCGTGCTGGCGGCAACAGCGGACCGCAATGCGGCGCGCGGCGAGGTAGAAACTTTCGCGTCGGTGCTGCTGCCGCAGTTGGGGATCAGCAACTCCGGCGGCTGCGGCACGGTGCCGGCGGCCGCGCGCGACCAACTGCGTCTGGGCTGCACCGGCGCCGATCCGGTACTGCCGGTGGTGGGTGAGGGGCATCGGGAAATGCGTTTCGAGTACGCGCCGCCGCGTGAGGCCAATGGCCAGTAAGGCCTCCGGCCACAGGTTGCAGAGACGCGCGCGATGGATGCAGAAACCCAGCAGTTCCTGGCGTACCTGCTCTCTGACGGGGGCAGTGGCAGCAACGCAGTTGAACACGCGGCGCACCTGCAGCGGTACTACAGCGGCCAGATGTCCGTGCCGCGCCCCATCGAGGCCGACCTCGACGCGTGGCTGGGCCATGCCGACCCTGCGGCGTTGCTGCGCGCGGCGCAGTGGTTGGTGCAGGGATATGCACTGGCCGAGACGTTCCCTGCGCTGCATCTGGCGTGGGTGAAGCGGTTGTTGGATGAAGGCCGGCTGCAGCCGCTGCAGGCCATTCCTCTGTTGGCGCTGCAGCCGGCGCAGCACGCGCTTGATACGCAGGGCCAGGAGATTGCCTGGCTGGCGTTGCACGCTGTGGAAGAGGGGCGCGAGGCCGAAGAGCAGCACCTGCTGCTCTCCCTGCTCGCCACCTATCCCCACCCGTCCGCGCCGCGCCGCACGAATTGACCGCGCTGGCGCATCGCCCGCCACCATTGCTGTTCCAGCTCCCACAGGTCCGGTACCTGCTGCCGTGAATCATCAAACACGATAATCACCATGCGCTTGGGCGAATTATCGACCAATAATACCGGCGTATCCCCCACATACATTTCGAAATGCCGCGCCCCGCGCGCGGCAGGGCTGACCCGCAGTCCGTCGGCATCCCGTTCCCGTGCAAACTGCGCGGCCTGCTGCCACATCAACAGAAAGTCCGGCACGGTCTGTTTGCTGTAGCTGTTTACGCTGAGTGCGGGTTCCGGCAGATAGAGATGGCCGGCAAGCAGGCCCAGCAGCATCACCACCGTGGAGGGAATGGACGCCGCCGCGGCGCGGGCTACGGTTGCACCTGCAGGCAGTTGGCCGCATGCGCGGTCAGGGCGATGCAGGCCAGCAGCAGCCCTTCCGTGCTGCGATCGCCCAGGGTGTCTTCGGGCTGGGCGGTCTGGCGGGTGCGCTCGGCCGCCAACAGCATCTGCTGCACGGTGACCAGACCGGCCAGGGCGCAATCGGCGTCGGCCAGTTGCAGGCGCCGACCGGGTGGCATCGCGCGTTCGGGCCAGGGCTGGCCATCGGCGGCCGCGCCCCGTTGGATCCGCCGCAGCGTGGGAATGAAGGTGCTGGGGTCGGTGCCGGGTTCGCCGCCGGCGTCGCCAGCGGGCGCCGCGCGGCGGGCGTTCAGATCAGGAAATTCTGATGGGTTCATGGCAGATGCTCCGTGCAAAACACAAAGCGCCACCGCAGGGGTGGCGGACGGTGCGTGGCGGCAAAAACCGGGTCTGACGAATCCGGCGGGTGCATGCGAACACGCACCCCCACGCACCGCCCGCCAAAGAACGCGGACGGATTGCCAGCCGGCGCCACGCAGAGGTGGCGCCGACTGGCAAGCGTAAACACTCGTCAGACATCGGGTTTGCCGACCCGGCCACTCGTTTTCAGTGGCATGCCATGGTGTGCACAGCCCGCGAGCCGCTGCCAAGGGCAGATTGCGTCAATGCAGGGGTGCTTTACGCTTCGGCGGCATTTTGGCACGCCGGCCCGCAGCCCGAAACGCCCGCCCGGCAAGGCCGGGTCGCCATCAGGCCCGGTTCAAAGGGCCACCCAGCCAGTATCGAACAGGTCAGCCCGCCCGGCCAATCCGAAGCTCCAGCCCGAGGCGATCACGACAAAACGGTGCCAGTTGCCGCAGATAGCCGCCCGCCGCCCCGGCCAGTGCGCCGCAGGCCAGGCGCCCGACGACCCGCAGCCCGCGCCCGGCGTGCAGCCACAGCCAGGGCAGGGTGGCCAGCAGTTGCGCGCCCAGCAGCAGCGCCAGCACATCCAGCCCCAGTACATCCACCAGCCCCAGCAGCGGCGCCAGTTCCGGGTTGCAGGCCAGCAGCACCACCAGGGCTGCGCCCAGCAGGGCAAGCGTGCGCCGCATGGCGGGTGTGCTGAGCCAGCGGAGCAGGGCAGTCATCAGGCATCCTTGCGAAGAGGGGCGTGTGTTACGCAGTCTTGGTACGGCAGCGGCTCGGTTCAAGTACGCTGAACACGTTCAGCCAACTATGCCGAATCCGGCCCTCTGCGCGCGGTGCGACAACGTGTCGCAGCGATATCCGGCCGATTCCTGCGCTGGATCATTGTCAATGCCTTTCTTAAATGATGCGTGACGGCCTAAAATTGAAAGGCTGACTCGACCCCACCTCACTGCCTGTCTCAACCACAGGCGGGACCGGCTTTTGCCGGAGCGGGCAGGACGGGGAACGGCATTCCCTCGCAATTGGATCGACCGATGATTCCGTTGAAAACCCTTGGGCGCTGGTTGCGCCCGGGCCTGCTGCTTGCACTGCTGGTGATGCTCACCGGCTGCGATGCCGTGGCCATCCTCAGTCCGAAGGGCCAGATCGGCCAGGACGAGAAGACCCTGCTGATCACGGCTGTCGTGCTCATGCTGCTGGTCGTCGTCCCGGTCATCGTCATGACCCTGACCTTCGCGTGGAAGTACCGCGCTTCCAACACCAAGGCCCGTTACGAGCCGAAGTGGTCGCATTCCACGGCGATCGAGGTGGTGGTGTGGTCGATCCCCTGCATGATCGTGCTGGTGCTGGCGGTCCTGACCTGGCGTTCGTCACACGCACTGGACCCGTACAAGCCGCTGGAATCGGACGTCAAGCCGGTCACCATCGAGGCGATCTCGCTGGACTGGAAGTGGCTGTTCATCTATCCGGAAGAGAAGGTTGCGGTCGTCAACGAGATCAAGTTCCCGGTGAACACCCCGCTGAACTTCAAGATCACGTCGGACACGGTGATGAATGCGTTCTTCATTCCGCACCTGGGCAGCATGATCTATTCGATGGCGGCGATGGAAACCAAGCTGCACCTGATCGCCAACGAAACCGGTGAATTCCCGGGCATGTCCTCGCACTACAGCGGCGCGGGCTTCGCCAAGATGCACTTCACCGCCTATTCGGTGACCGATGCCGAGTACCGCCAGTGGCTGGACCAGGTGCGTGCGGGCGAGCAGACCCTGGACAAGACCAGCTTCAAGGCCCTGGGTGATGCGAAGAATTCCGAGTGGTACCCGGTCACCTACTTCGGCAAGACCGAAGAAGGCCTGTTCGACTGGGTCATTGCCAAGCACATGGGCGACAACCAGCACTACGGCATGAAGCATTCGCATGCCGGTGCGGCCGCCGCCGATGCTGCCAGCCATGAAGCGCACGAGGGGCACACCCCCAGTGACGCGCATGATTCCAAGGAATCGGGTGAAAACCTGGATGCCACCGAACACGAACACGCAGGCCATGCCGGCCACGCGGGTTCGGGAGAATGAACATGTTGGGAAAACTCTCTCTTGAGTCGATCCCCCACGATCCGATCGTCCTGACGACGTTGGTCGGTGCAGTGCTGGGTGGTCTGGGCGTGATGGCCCTGATCACTAAGTTCAAGCTGTGGGGTTACCTGTGGAAGGAGTGGTTCACCTCGGTGGACCACAAGAAGATCGGCGTGATGTACCTCATCGTCGCCTTCGTCATGCTGCTGCGCGGCTTCTCCGACGCCATCATGATGCGTACCCAGCAGGCGCTGGCAGTGGGCGGTTCGGAAGGCTACCTGCCGCCGCACCACTACGATCAGATCTTCACCGCCCACGGCGTGATCATGATCTTCTTCGTGGCCATGCCGCTGATCACCGGCCTGATGAACCTGGCCGTGCCGCTGCAGATCGGCGCGCGCGACGTCGCGTTCCCGTTCGTCAACTCGCTCAGCTTCTGGCTGTTCGTGGCCGGTGCGGTGCTGATCATGCTGTCGCTGTGGATCGGTGAATTCGCCGCCACCGGCTGGCTGGCGTTCCCGCCATTGTCGGGCATCGAATACAGTCCAAGCGTCGGCATGGACTACTACATCTGGGGTCTACAGGTCGCAGGCCTGGGTACCACGCTGAGCGGCATCAACTTCTTCATTACCATCCTGAAGATGCGTACCCCCAGCATGAAGCTGATGCAGATGCCGGTGTTCACCTGGACGGCGCTGGTCACCAACGTGCTGATCGTCGCCGCCTTCCCGGTGCTGACCATCACCCTGGTGCTGCTGACCCTGGACCGCTACCTGGGTACGCACTTCTTCACCAATGATGGTGGCGGCAACGCCATGCTGTACATCAACCTGATCTGGATCTGGGGCCACCCGGAAGTCTATATCCTGGTGCTGCCGGCCTTCGGCGTGTTCTCCGAAGTGATCGCGACCTTCTCGCGCAAGGCGCTGTTCGGCTACAAGGGCATGGTCTACGCCACCGCCTGCATCGGCGTGCTGTCGTTCATCGTGTGGCTGCACCACTTCTTCACCATGGGTTCGGGTGCCAACGTCAATGCCTTCTTCGGCATCACGACGATGATCATCTCCATCCCCACCGGCGTGAAGATCTTCAACTGGCTGTTCACCATGTTCCGCGGTCGCGTGCAGTTCACCACGCCTGTGCTGTGGACCATCGGCTTCATGGTCACCTTCACCATCGGCGGCATGACCGGCGTGATGCTGGCGATCCCGGCCATCGACTTCGTGCTGCACAACAGCCTGTTCCTGATCGCACACTTCCACAACGTCATCATCGGCGGCGTGGTGTTCGGCATGTTCGCCGGTATCACCTACTGGTGGCCGAAGATGTTCGGCTTCCGCCTGAACGAGTTCTGGGGCAAGTGCGCCTTCTGGTGCTGGTTCATCGGCTTCTATGTGACCTTCATGCCGATGTACGTGCTGGGCTTCATGGGCATGACCCGTCGCCTGCAGAGCACCGTGAACCCGGCCTACGAGCCGCTGCTGCTGGTGGCTGCCGCAGGTGCCTTCATCGTGGGTGCCGGCATCCTGTGCCAGATCATCCAGGTGGCTGTGTCGATCCGCGACCGCAAGAAGACCGCCGACCTGACCGGCGACCCGTGGGATGCCCGTACGCTGGAGTGGGAAACCTCTTCGCCGCCGGCCTTCTACAACTTCGGCACCCTGCCGGAAGTCACCGAGCTGGACGATTTCTGGGAGCGCAAGCAGCGTGGTGAAGCCTGGCCGAAGCCGGCCAAGTACACCGACATCCACATGCCGCGCAACACCGGCACGGGTGTGGTCATCGGCGCCTTCAGCCTGGTGTTCGGCTTCGCGATGATCTGGCACATCTGGTGGCTGGCCATCGTCGGCTTCGTCGGCATGATCGCCACGTTCATCTACCGCACCTTCGACCAGGACGTGGACTACTGGGTCCCGGCCGCCGAGGTGGAACGCATCGAGAACGAACACCGCAAGCACCTGGAAGCCCAGGGCCTGGTGAAGTCGGAGCTGAAGGCATGAGCACCAATACCTCGACCCTGAGCCACGGGCACGCCGCGCACGCGGCGGCCCATGGCCATGACGACCACGAGCACCACGACACCGGCGGCAACACCGTCTTCGGTTTCTGGGTGTACCTGATGAGCGACTGCCTCATCTTCGCCTCGCTGTTTGCCACCTACGTGGTGCTGGTGGGCGGAAATGACGGCGGCCCGACCCCGAAGGATCTGTTCGAGCTGCCGTTCGTGGCGTGGGAAACCGCGCTGCTGCTGACCTCGTCGCTGACCTTCGGCCTGGGCATGATCGCCATGCACCGCAAGCAGGTGGGCCAGATGTACCTGTGGCTGGCCATCACCTGGCTGCTGGGCTTCGGCTTCATGTGCATGGAAGTGTGGGAGTTCAACCACCTGATCCACCAGGGCTACGGCCCTGACCGCAGTGCCTTCCTGTCGGCGTTCTTCGCCCTGGTCGGTACCCACGGTCTGCACGTGAGCGCTGGCCTGCTGTGGCTGCTGGTGATGTTCGTGCAGCTGAAGAAGTACGGCCTGACCCCGACCAACAAGACCCGCATGGCGTGCCTGAGCCTGTTCTGGCACTTCCTGGACCTGATCTGGATCGGCGTGTTCTCCGTCGTCTACCTCAATGGAGCGCTGTAATGGCACATGACAACCATGCACACGACCACGGCACCGGTGGCGAAAGCCACGGCAGCGTGAAGTCGTACCTGATCGGCTTCGTGCTGGCGGTGGTGCTGACCGTCATCCCGTTCTGGGTGGTGATGTCGGGCGACTTCTCGCGCACTGTAAGCGGTGTGGTGATCGCGGTTTCCGCGGTGCTGCAGATGCTGGTGCACCTGGTGTTCTTCCTGCACCTGGACCGATCTTCGGAAAGCCGCTGGAACGTCAACGCTGCTGCCTTCACCGTGGTGGTGATCGGCATCATCGTGGCCGGTACCCTGTGGGTCATGCACAACATGAACGTGCACATGATGCACTGACGTCCTCGCGACGTTGCCACACACGAAAAGGCCGTCCTTCGGGGCGGCCTTTTTCGTTGGCGGAGGGGGGGGGGTCAGAGCCCTTGCCTGCGGCAAGGGGTCCGACCCCGCCGGCCCTGCCGCTCGTGCGTTCGTGGATGGGGTAGCGCCGGCCCATGCCCGGCGGGTAGATCCACGCCATGCGTGGATGGGCCGCGCGCAATGCATCCGGCAGTAGATCCACGCCATGCGTGGATGGCGGCGCGCGCGGTGCGGATGGGGTCAGAGCGCTTGCCTGCGGCAAGGGATCCGACCCCGCGCGGTTCAACCGACCTTGCGCAGGAACTCGTCGGCAGCCATCGGCCGGCCCAGGTGGTAACCCTGCAGCTGGTCGCAGCCCAGCCCGCTCAGGTAATCCTGCTGTTCCTTGGTCTCCACGCCCTCGGCCACCACCTGCAACTGCAGCGAACGGCCCAGGGCCACGATCGACGACACGATGGCCGCGTCTTCGGGATTCTGTTCCAGCTCCCGCACGAAGGCGCGGTCAATCTTCAGTTCGGTGGCGGGCATGCGCTTGAGATACAGCAGGCTGGAATAGCCCGTGCCGAAATCATCGATGGCGATATGTACGCCCATCGCGGTCAGATCGTTGAGGATCGCCAGGCTGGCTTCCACGTCCTTCATCGCCGTGGTTTCAGTGATTTCCAGGGTCAGCCGTTCCGGCGCAATGCCGTGGCGTTGCAGTGCATGGCGCACGCTGTCCAGCAGCGCCGGCGAAGAGAACTGCAGCGGCGACAGGTTCACCGCCATGGTCCATTCGTGCTGGCCGGCATCGTGCCAGGCGCGCAGCTGCGCGCAGGCCTGGTCCAGCACCCAGTCGCCGATGGGCAGGATCAAGCCGCTGCGTTCGGCAATGGGAATGAACACGTCCGGGCTGAGCATGCCCAGTTCCGGGTGCTGCCAGCGCAGCAGGGCTTCGGCGCCCACCGCCGGGGTGCCGGCGGCCACGAACTTGGGCTGGTAGTGCAGCAGCAGTTCGCCGCGCTCAGTGGCGCGGCGCAGGTCCTGCAGCAGGCGCAGCTGGCGGTTCGCGCTCACCTGCATGGACGGGGTAAAGAAGGTGTAGCCGTTCCGGCCGCCTTCCTTGGTGTGGTACATCGCCGCGTCGGCATGGGCCATCAGTTCGCGTTCGCTGGTGGCATCGTCCGGGTACAACGCAATGCCCAGGCTGGCGCTGACCTGCAGTTCGGCCGCATCGATCAGGAACGGTTCGGCCACGGCGGCAATGATGCGCTCGGCCACCACCACCGCGTCGTCGGGTTCGTCGATGGCCAGCACGATCACGAACTCATCGCCGCCCAGGCGGGCGAAAGTGTCCTGCGGGCGCAGCAGGGCGCTGACGCGCTGGCTCATCTTCACCAGCAGGCGGTCGCCCAGTTGATGTCCGTAGGCATCGTTGACCGCCTTGAAGCCGTCCAGATCGCAGAACATGACCGCCAGCGCATGGCCGCGGCGGCGCGCCTTCTCGATCGATTGTTCGATGCGATCCTGCAACAGCATGCGGTTGGGCAGCTGGGTAAGCGGGTCATGCAGGGCGGCCTGCAGCAGCTTGTCGTTGGCCTTTTCCAGCGATTCGGCCAGCAGGCCGGTGCGCACGCGCATCTGCCGGTCGAACAGCGAGGCCACCAGCGCAATGCCGATCACGCCCAGCGTGGTGACGATCACCAGCACCGCCAGCCAGTGCGATTCAATGCCGCCGTCGATCACCGCGCCGCAGAGGCTGCCGGCCGGGAAGCTGGCGGCGGCCATGCCGGTGTAGTGCATGCCGACAATGGCCAGGCCCATCACCGCCGATGCGGCAATGCGCAGTGGCAGGGTGCGCTGTTCTTCGCGGCGCAGGCGGAAGGCGATCCACAGCGCGGCGGTGCAGGCGCCGATGGCTACGGCGATGGACAGCGCGAACCACAGCGGGTCGTAGTCGATGCCCGGCTGCATGCGCATGGCGCCCATGCCCAAGTAATGCATTGTGGCCACGCCCAGGCCCATCAGGGTGCCACCGGCCAGCAGGCGCCGGCGCGGCAGTTCCGGGCGCGAGACCAGCCACAGTGCGTACGCCGATGCGGCGATGGACACCGCCAGCGAGTACAGGGTGATGCCCAGATCGAACCCGATCGGAATCGGCAGCTTGAAGGCCAGCATGCCGATGAAGTGCATCGACCAGATGCCCAGCCCCATGGCCGAAGCGCCGCCGATCAGCCACCAGCGGGCGACGCGGCCCTGTGAGGTGGTCAAGCGCCCGGCCATGTCCAAGGCGGTGTACGAAGCGAGAATGGCCACCAACAGCGAGAAAGCAACCAGGCTCTGGCTGTAACTGCCAGTCATTGCGGGTCCTTCAGGGAAAGCGGGGAGGGCGGGCATGAAGCCGCGAACTATAGCGGCGGCAGGGGGGCTGAACCTTAGCGGCTGGAAAGTGTGATGTTTATCTCGTATTTGGAGATGTGTAGGTGGCGTGCCCAAGGCGGGCTGTCGCAGCGCCTGCGACCGCGCTCGGCTATCCTCCTTCACCGTTCACCACGCAGGATTTCCGATGGCCAAGGCCCGCACCGCTTACGTCTGCAACGAATGCGGCGCCGATTCCAGCAAATGGCAGGGGCAATGCCCGGAATGCGGGGCGTGGAACTCGATGTCGGAAATCGTGCTGGAAAGCGCCGCAGCCGCGAAGGCCCCGGCTGCGCGCCGCAATGGCTGGGTGGGCAAGATCGATCCGCCGAAGATCACCGCGCTGAAGGACGTGCAGCAGACCGAGCACCGCCGGGTCAGTACCGGCATCGGCGAATTCGACCGCGTGCTGGGCGGCGGCCTGGTGGAAGGCGCGGTGGTGCTGGTCGGTGGCGACCCGGGCATCGGCAAGTCGACCCTGCTGCTGCAGGCGGTGGCCAGGATGGCCGCCGAGCTGCCGGTGCTGTACGTGACCGGTGAGGAATCGCTGGCGCAGGTGGCCGGCCGCGCGCACCGGCTGGAACTTCCGCTGGACGGCGTGAACGCCCTGGCCGAGACCGGTGTCGAGTCGATCATGCAGCACGCCAGCAAGGCCGGTCCGCGCCTGATCGTGGCCGATTCGGTGCAGACCCTGTGGACCGAAACCCTGACCGCCGCACCGGGTTCGGTCAGCCAGGTGCGCGAGAGTGCGGCCCGGCTGGTGCGCTTTGCCAAGGAAACCGGCACCGCCGTGTTCCTGGTCGGCCACGTGACCAAGGAAGGCGGTATTGCCGGCCCGCGCGTGCTCGAACACATGGTGGATGCGGTGCTCTATTTCGAAGGCGAAAGCGGCAGTCGCTTCCGCCTGTTGCGCGCGTTCAAGAACCGCTTCGGCGCGGTGAACGAGCTGGGCGTGTTCGCCATGGGCGACAAGGGGCTGAAGGAAGTGTCCAACCCATCGGCCATCTTCCTGTCCGGCAGCAGTGCGCACCAGCCCGGCAGCTGCGTGATGGTGACCCGCGAGGGCACCCGGCCGCTGTTGGTGGAAGTGCAGGCGCTGGTGGATGCCTCGCCGCTGTCCAACCCGCGTCGCGTGGCTGTGGGCCTGGAACAGAACCGCCTGGCCATGCTGCTGGCGGTGCTGCACCGCCACGGCGGGGTGCTGGTGGGTGACCAGGACGTATTCGTGAATGTCGTCGGTGGCATTCGCGTGCAGGAAACCGCCGCCGATCTGCCGGTGCTGCTGGCCGTGCTGTCGTCGCTGCAGGACCGGCCGCTGGCGGAAAAGACGATTGCCTTCGGCGAAGTGGGCTTGTCCGGTGAGATCCGCCCGGTGCCCAACGGCGAAGACCGCCTGCGCGAAGCGGCCACCCATGGTTTCAAGCGCGCCATCGTGCCCAAGGCCAACGCGCCGAAGGGCGGCAGCGTGAAGGGCATGGAAGTGATCGCCGTGGAGCGGCTGTCCGAGGCGATCGACGCGGCGTGACATCCGTGCGGTATAGCCGGGCCATGCTCGACTGCCTTTTGTAGAGTCGAGCCATGCTCGACTGCGTTTCGCGTCCAGGCAAGAGCAGTCGAGCAAGCTCGACTCTACTTGGGGCTGGGGAGCAGTCGAGCAGGGCTCGACTCTACAAAGCGCTGCACGCGTCCGATGAAGCAACGGTCAGCGTGCCTGTGCTAGTTTTCCCGGCTCGACGATGGCGCCCCGTGGCGCCTTCTGTGGCAAGGAGTAACCGATTACATGCAGGACCCGACGCTGACCACCCCCGCTGCCGAAATCCGCCGGGCCGGGGTCGATCTCAATGGACTGATGACGGTGCTGGGCAAGCACCTGTATTCCACCCCGATGGTGGCGCTGCGCGAACTGGTGCAGAACGCGCACGATTCCATCATCCGCCGCCGCATTGAACAGGCCGGGGGCGAGCTGCCGTCGCGCATCGATGTGCAGGTCGATGCCGCGGCCGGCGTGCTGCGCATCATCGATACCGGTGCTGGCCTGACCCGCCAGGAAATCCACGATTACCTGGCCACGGTCGGCGTGGGCTACACCCGAGGCCTGCGCCAGGGCGGTGACGACCAGGACGGCCTGATCGGCATGTTCGGCCTGGGCTTCCTGTCGGCTTTCGTGCTGGCGCGGCGGGTGAGTGTGCGCACCACGTCCTACCAGACGCCGGAACTGGGCCACCTGTATGTGTCCAGCAACGCCGAGCAGTACACCGTGAGCGAAGTGCCGGCGCGTGCGGTCGGTACGGAAGTGGAACTGGAACTGCACCCGGACTTCCTGCCGCTGGCCAACGAGGCTCGGCTGTACGAGGTGTTGGGCCGCTACTGCGCGTTGCTGTCCGAACCGATCTTCATTGGCGCCGCCACCGAAGCGCTGAACCCCGAGCCGCCTCCGTGGCGCGGGCAGGGCGAGGTTGCGCTGCACCCGGTGCAGGCGCGGCGCCAGGCGCTGCAGTTCGCCGCCCGTTTCGAACACGACTTCGAGCCCATCGTGACCGTGCCGCTGCGCGCCGATGCGGACAGTGACGCCACCGGCCTGCTGTGGGTGCAGGACGGCGCTACCTACGGCACCAGCGACAACCGCAATCTGTCGGTGTTCGTGCGCGGCATGCTGCTGGACGACGATGCACGCGACCTGCTGCCGCCGTGGGCGGGCTTCATCGGCGGGGTAATCGAATCGTCCCGCCTGACCCCCACCGCCAGCCGCGAGGACCTGCAGCGCGACGACCATTACCGCGCCGTGCAGCACGCGCTGCTGGAAGCGCTGATCGACGGTCTGGCCGATGTGGCGCGGCAGCAGCCGGAAGCCTGGCGCCGCGTGCTCAGCCGCCACAACGAGGCCCTGCTGGGCGCAGCGCTGTGCGACGACCGTCTGTTCGACCTGCTGCTGGAACACGTGCGCGTGCCGACCTCGCAGGGTGATCTGCCGGCCAGCGCGCTGCCAGCGCGCGGCGCGGTGCACGTGATCCTCGACAACGGCGGCGGCTTCGAAGAGATGCTGTTCCGTGCCATGGGCGTGCCGGTGGCACACGGCCATCGCTACGCGGTGGTGCCGTTCTTGCGCCGCTGGACGCAGGCCAAGGGCCTGCGCCTGGTGGAGCTGGGCACCGAACAGGGCAACCGCGCGCTGTTCCGCAGCGATGACAGCCTGGACGACACACAGTTGGCCTGGTTGCGCGAGCACCTGGGCGATGGCGAGCAGCTGCTGCCGGCGCGCTTCACCCCCGAGGCGCTGCCGGTGGTGGTGGTACCCGACCGCGAGGCGGAGCTGAAACAGCGCCTGGAAGACGATGAGAACGACAAGCGCGTGTCGATGGCCGCGCTGCGCCTGGCGCGGCAGTTCACCGCGCGCATCGAAGCGCGCGCGCCGTCGCGGTTGTACGTGAACCTGGACAACCCGGCGGTGCAGGCGCTGCTGCAGGCGCAGCGTGCCGGCCACGCGCAGGCCCCGGCCGCCGCGCGACTGCTGCGTTCGCTGAAGATCATTGTCTCGGCCCAAGGGCGGCCGCTGGCGCGCGATGCCAGCGCTGCCACGCCCGATCTGAATGGCGCCTTCGCCGATATTGCCGGTGCGCTGCAGCAGATGCTGCGCTGATCACCGCTCACCTTCTTATCCAGCCTTCGCTAGACAGGAGCTCTACACATCATGGAAATCTGGAACTGGGTCGAAAAACTGCAGGAAGACCTGCGCCAGGCCGGCCAGGCGCAGAACGCGCACCTGCTCACCCGCCTGGCCGATGAGGTCAGTGAACTGCAGGTCGACCGCGTGGATGCACTGCTGCCCGAGGCGCGTGCGCTGGGCAAGGCGCTGGACAACCCCTGGGTGGATGTCTACGTCGGCCACTGGGCGCTGCGCAACCGCGTGGGCAACCGTCTGGAAGGCGAAAGTGCGCTGGGCGAAGCGGTGGCGCTGTTCGAGCGCGCCCACCGTACCGACACCCTGGACTGCCCGCAGTCGATCTGCGTCACCCAGGATCTGGCTGCCTGCTACGGCAACATCGACGGCCCGGGCTGGGTGCCCGAGCGCATTGAAGTGTGCGATGAAACGCTGGCCCGCATCGATCCCAGCTGGGCCTGCTTCCAGTGCCTGAGCTGCGAGAAGGCCGATGCGTTGCTGGACGATGGCCGCGGCCAGGACGCGCTGGATTACCTGCAGGCACAGTCTGATGCGATCAAGGCACGCGGCAAGGAAGTGTTCGACAGCTTCCCGGAAATGCAGATCAAGGTGCTGCTGGCCACCGGCCGTGCCGACGAAGCGCTGGTGCTGATCGAGCAGCGCGAGGCCGAAGTGGCCGCGGCCGGCGAGTACGAACCGGCCAACTGCACCGTGCCGCGCCGCCTGTCGCGCGCCTGGGCGCTGGCCCAGTTGGGCCGCGACGAAGAAGCGCTGCAGCAGCTGGTGCCGTGGAGCGAGCTGACCCCCAATACCTGGCGCATGTGGGCCAACACGGTGGCGATCCTGTGCCAGCGTGATCCGGCGCGCAACACCTGGGATCTGGGCACGCGCTTCAACACCATCATCGAACACTTCGCCCGCGTGGGCGCGCACCGCCTGGTGATCGAAATGGCCGCGCTGAGCCTGGAACTGGCGCTGCAGCGCGGTGCGCGCTGGGTCGCGCAGCGGCAGCTGCGGTTGGCTCGCACGCACCTTTCGCAGCTGCGCCAGGACCGGGGCGCGGCCGAACAGGTCGCCGCGCTGGCGGCGCGCATTGATGCACTGCCCGAGGCCGCGCCGCTGCCGGTGCCGGCCGCCGAACTGCTGCCGTGGCTGGAAGCGCAGGGCCAGCAGAACCAGTCGCGCGATCCGGAACGCGAGGCGCAGTGGCTGCTGCAGGGCCACGCACAGTGCCCCGACGACGAGGCGTTGGCCGAAGTGGCGGCGTCGGCATTGAATGCCTGTGGGGCGCAGGACGAAGCGCGCGCGCTGCTGTGGCAGTTCGTGCGCGCGCATGTGCAGGAAGACGGCCCGGCGGCCTACACGCTGATGCGTTGGCTGGCCGAGCAGGGCGATGACGAGGGCCTGCGCCAGCTGGCCGATGTGTACCGCAGCAGCGTGCCGGTCTTCGCGCACTGGTGCGATGTGCAGCGTGCGCGCCGGGTGTCTGACTGGCCGGCACTGGAACAGGCCGCGAAGGCGCTGCTGGCGCTGTCGCCCGGCTCGCACGGCGCGCGTGGCACGCTGGCCCGCATGTACATGGAAACGGGACGTTTCAGTGATGCGCAGGCCTGTTATGCACAGCTGGTGGAGCTGCAGGAAGACCCCAACGCCGCGCACTGGGACCACATGAGTGCCGCCAGCGCTGCGCGCGACTGGGATGCGGTGCGCCGCTCGGCCGCGGCCATCGGCATGGAACTGTCCAGCCAGGAAGGCGTGGTGGAAGAGCCGTGGGGCTGGGTGATCATCCGCAGCGAAGAGCAGGGTGAGCCGATGGAGTACTACGCCCGCCGCACCGGCCCGGTGACCGCGCGCATCGTGGAAAACGCACCGGCCAACCGTGCCCAGCAGGTGGGCGATTGGGTGGTGTTCGACGCCGCGCTGGTGCATCCCGCACCGGAAGACGAAGAAGCCCGCCAGCACTTCATTCCCACCTACGCGCAGGTCCACGTGCTGGAGCGCGGTGGCTTCGCGCGCAGCTGGCTGATCGACGGTGCGCACCCCGGTGAAGCCGCGTGGGATGCGCTGGTGGAAGCGGCGCAGGCGCAGGGCTGGCAGATCTGGGGGCACAGCCGTGCCGACTACACCGTGACCGACCCCGATGCGGAAGAGGGCACGCTGCCGGGGCTGCTGTTCACCGTGGCCCAGCCGCAGGACCACGCGCCGCTGGCGCTGCACCGGTTCCTGCAGCAGCACACCGCCCAGTGGCAGCACCCGCAGTGCTGGCTGCGCCTGGCCGAAGCCTGCGACCAGGAACGCCAGCCGCACCTGGATGTGATCGAGCGGTACGGGCTGTAAGCCCGCCGCGCTGCGCGCTCGCCGGGCATGGCCCGGCGCTACCCCTGGCCGCAGGTAGATCCACGCCATGCGTGGACGCAGTACCGGTGGGTGCCGACCGTTGGTCGGCACGCCTTTATCGGGTATGCCCGAACACCAGTTCAATCGCGAACTGGCTGCCGAAGAACGCCAGCAGCAGCAACAGCATCGCGCTCAAGGTCCAATGCACGGCCTTCACCCCGCGCCAGCCGTAGCGGCGGCGGCCGACCAGCAGCACACCGAACACGATCCACGACAGCACGCTGAGCACGGTCTTGTGCACCAGCTTCTGCGCCAGCAGGTCGTCCACGAACAGCACGCCGGTCACCAGGGTCAGGGTCAGCAGCGCGAACCCCACGGTGATGACCCGGAACAGCAGCGATTCCAGGTCGGCCAGCGGCGGCAGGGCGCGCAGCCACGGGCGGAATTCCCGACGGCGCAGGGCGCGTTCCTGCAGCCACAGCATGATGGCCAGCAGTGCAGCGATGCTCAGTGTGGCGTAGGCCAGCAGGGCCAGCCAGGCGTGGCTGGCCAGGCGCCAGCCCAGCACCTTGCTGGGGGCGTGGCCGTAGCCGTGGTACACCGCCAGCAGCAGCGCCGCCAGCGGGAACACCACCACGCCCAGCGCCGACATGCGCCCGCGCGCGCCCACCAGCGAGGTCAGCCAGGCCATGCCCAGGCCGACCAGCGACAGCGCCGCGAAGAAATGCATGTCCGGCCCGCCGCTGGTGCGCAGCGCCACCAGCACGTGGTAGCCGCCGTGCAGCAGCATGGCAGGCAGTGCCGGCCACAGCCAGGTGGGCGAGCCCATTGCCTCGTCGCGGCCGAGCGCGCGCACCAGCAGAACGCTGGCGGCCAGGTACAGCAGGATCGCGATGAGAACGATTGTCATCGTGGCAGTTTCGCATACCCCCGGTAAGCTGGCGACGGCCGCAGCGTCGCAGCCCGGGAACCGGGGCGGACCCGCTATACTGTCTGCCTTATTGTCCCCCGCTTTCAGACAGGTTGCGCCGCATGTTCGAGTCCCTGACCCAGCGCCTTTCCGGCACCATCGAGCGCCTGCGTGGCCGTGGCCGCCTGACCGAGGAGAACATCCGCGAGGCGACCCGCGAGGTGCGCATCGCGCTGCTGGAAGCCGACGTGGCGCTGCCGGTGGTGCAGGCCCTGATCGAGCGCATCAAGGTGCGCGCGGTCGGCCAGGAAGTGCTGAAGTCGCTGACCCCGGGCCAGGCCCTGATCAAGGTCGTGCGCGACGAGCTGACCGCGGTGATGGGCGCCGAAGCCAGCGACCTGAACCTCAACGTTCCCGCCCCGGCCATCATCCTGATGGCGGGCCTGCAGGGCGCCGGCAAGACCACCACCGTGGGCAAGCTGGCCAAGCACCTGAAGGAAAAGCGCAAGAAAAAGGTGATGGTGGTGTCGGCCGACGTCTACCGTCCGGCCGCGATCGAGCAGCTGAAGACCCTGGCCGAGCAGGTGGGCGTGCTGTTCTTCCCGTCCAGCGCCGACCAGAAGCCGGAAGCCATCGTGCGCGCGGCCATCGACGATGCGCGCAAGTCGTTCGTGGACGTGCTGCTGGTCGATACCGCCGGCCGCCTGGCCATCGACGAAGCGATGATGGCCGAGATCAAGGCCCTGCACGCGGCGGTGAACCCGGCTGAAACCCTGTTCGTGGTCGATGCCATGACCGGCCAGGACGCGGCCAACACCGCCAAGGCCTTCGGTGATGCGCTGCCGCTGACCGGCGTGGTGCTTACCAAGACCGACGGTGACGCCCGTGGCGGCGCGGCGCTGAGCGTGCGCTACATCACCGGCAAGCCGATCAAGTTCGTGGGTGTCAGCGAAAAGCCGGAAGGTCTGGATGTGTTCCATCCCGACCGTATCGCCAGCCGCATCCTGGACATGGGCGACGTGCTGTCGCTGGTGGAACAGGTCGAGCAGCAGGTGGACAAGGACAAGGCTGCCAAGCTGGCCGAGAAGGTCGCCAAGGGCAAGAAGTTCGACCTGAACGACATGCGCGACCAGCTGGAGCAGATGCAGAACATGGGCGGCATTGGCGGCCTGATGGACAAGCTGCCGGGCCTGGGCAACATTCCCGACCACCTGAAGCAGCAGGTCAGCCAGGGCAAGGAAGTGCCGCGCATGATCGCCATCATCAATTCGATGACCAAGAAGGAACGGCGCAACCCGAACCTGCTGAACGGCTCGCGCCGCGCGCGCATCGCCAAGGGTTCGGGCGTGACCCCGGCCGACGTCAACAAGCTCATGAAGCAGTACATGCAGATGGAAAAGATGATGAGCAAGATGGCCGGCGGCGGCATGAAGGGCATGATGCGCAGCATGAAGGGCATGATGGGCGCCATGGGCGGCCGCGGTTTGCCTTTCCGTTGATGCGTTGATGCGTGGGCGGGTGAATGCGTTGGCATGCCGACGCTTGCTGGGGCCATGCGTTGGTAGAGTCGAGCTTGCTCGACTGCTGTTGGTGGTTCAGTCGAGCAAGCTCGACTCTACCCCCTTGCTGCGCGCACCATGGGGGCCTGTCTGCAACGATGGGCCGCCCTGCTGATGTCTGCTGTCACTTCCCGCGTCGAGGCGTTCTGCCGGCGCTTCCAGGTTTCCGTTCCGATCCTGCTGGCACCGATGGCCGGCGCCTGCCCGGTGCCGTTGTCCGCTGCGCTGGCCAACGCCGGCAGCATGGGCGCGATGGGCGCGGTGCTGTCTTCGGCGGCCGATATCGGCGTGTGGATGGATGGCTTCCGCGCCGCGTCTGATGGCCCGGCGCAGGTGAATCTGTGGCTGCCCGACCCGGCGCCGGCCCGCGACGTGGCCGCCGAGGCCGCCAGCCGCGCTTTCCTGGCCCAATGGGGCCCCGAGGTGCCGGCCAGTGCCGCCGATGCCACCCCGGCCGATTTCGATGAACAGTTCGCCGCCCTGCTGGCCGCGCGCCCTGCGGTGGCCTCGACCATCATGGGCGTGCTGTCGCCGCGCCACGTGCAACAGCTGAAAGACGCCGGCATTGCCTGGATTGCCTGCGCGACCACGCTGTCCGAAGCACGCGCTGCGCAGGACGCCGGTGCCGATGCGGTGGTGGCGCAGGGCGTGGAGGCCGGTGGCCATCGTGGCGCCTTCGATCCGGCGCTGGCCGAACGGCAACTG
Source organism: Stenotrophomonas sp. (assembly GCF_032056425.1). GTDB lineage: Bacteria > Pseudomonadota > Gammaproteobacteria > Xanthomonadales > Xanthomonadaceae > Stenotrophomonas. The sequence goes on along the minus strand of NZ_DAMBCN010000001.1, from coordinate 163,148 downwards.
GTCGGCTTGTTCGCGCTGCTGCCGCGCCTGGCCGACCACCTGCAGATTCCGGTGATCGCCGCCGGTGGCATCGCCGACGGTCGCGGCATTGCAGCCGCGCTCACCCTGGGCGCCAGCGCCGTGCAGATCGGCACCGCGTTCCTGCGCACGCCCGAAGCGGCGATTGCCCCGGCTTGGGCCGATGCGCTGGCGGTGACCGAGCCCGAAGACACCTGGCCGACCCGTGCCTTCAGTGGTCGCCTGGGCCGCGGCCTGGCCACGCCCTATGTGCGCGCGGCAGCGGCCGACGCTGCACCACCGCCGCGCCCGTACCCGGTGCAGCGCGGGCTGACCGCGCCGATGCGCCAGCAGGCGGCGCAGCGCAATGAACTGGCGGCGATGCAGGCCTGGGCCGGGCAGTCGGCGTGGATGGCCCCGGCGCAGCCGGCCGCCGACGTGCTGGCCGACATGTGGCGCGACGCGCAGGCCCTGCTGCGGTGACCGTGACCTGCAATGGCCAGCCCGCGCAGGCCGACGATCTGCTGCCGGCGCTGGTGAACTACGGTCACTTCACCTCGCTGCAGGCGCGCAGCCACGCGGTGCAGGGGCTGGAGCTGCATCTGGCGCGGCTGTCGCAGGCCACGCGCGAACTGTTTGGCAGCGATCTGGACCTGCGTCAGGTGCAGGCGTGGATGGCACAGGCGCTGCAGCAGGCGGGGCAGGGCGACGCCTCGCTGCGGGTGACGGTGTTCTCGCGCCGCTTCGATTTCCGCAATCCGCTGGCCGCCGTGCCGGTGGACGTACTGGTGGCGGTGTCCGCACCGGTGGCGCTGACCGCACCGAAGCGCGTGCGCAGCGTGGTCTGGCAGCGCGAGCTGCCGCAGATCAAGCATGTGGGCACGTTCGGATTGTTTGCCCAGCGCCGTGCCGCGATGGCGGTGGGCGTTGACGATGTGCTGTTCGTGTCGCCCACGGGCGGGATCAGCGAGGGCAGTACCTGGAACCTGGCCGTGCACGATGGCCAACGCCTGCTCTGGCCGCAGGCCCCAGCGCTGCGCGGGACCGCCGAGGCGCTGCTGCAGCGGCATTGGCCCGGCGCGCAGGCCACCCAGCCGCTGCGGCTGGCCGATCTGGCCGGTGTGAAGGCGGCCTTTGCCTGCAATGCCAGCGGGGTATGGGCGCTGGACGCGATTGATGGGCAGGTCCTGCCGGGTTCGCAGGCCTTGGCTGAACAGGGCAGGGCGGTGCTGGCGGGCGTGGCGTGGGACGTGCTGGGGTCAGAGCCCTTTTGCGCGGCAAAAGGGATCTGACCCGTCAACTGGCCCAGGGGTTGGCCCGGCCGCCATCTGCCGCTATAATCACCCGCTTACCTCGCCATTCCGGCGACTGGGCAATAGGAAAAACACCATGGTCAAGATTCGACTGACCCGCGGCGGCGCCAAGAAGCGTCCGTTCTACCACATCATCGTGACCGACGTGCGCAGCGCGCGCGACGGCCGCAACATCGAGCGCGTTGGTTTCTACAACCCGGTCGCCCAGGGCGGCGAGAAGCGCATCGAGCTGGACCTGGCCCGCGTTGACCATTGGGTCAAGAACGGCGCCCAGCCGACCGAAAAGGTCCGCAACCTGATCAAGGAAGCGGCCAAGACCCAGGCCGCTGCGGCCTGATCCTGACGGGCCGCGCTCTGGCGCGGCCCATCTGATTGAACGCAGATGAAAGATAACGAGCGCCGCATCCTGCTGGGCAGGATTGTCGGCGCTTTTGGTGTGCGCGGCGAAATAAAGCTCGAGTCCTGGACCGAGCCGCGTTCCGCTATTTTCCGTTACCAGCCGTGGATCCTGCGCAGCCCCAACGGGCAGGAATCGACGCTTGAAGGCGCCCGTGGCCGCGACAGCGGCAAGCATCTGGTGGCCCGGTTCCCGGGCATCGAAGATCGCGATACGGTCGAAGCCATGCACGGCACCGAGATCTACGTGGCCCGCAGCGCGCTGCCGCCGCCGAAGCCCGATGAGTATTACTGGGTGGATCTGGAAGGCCTGGACGTGAAGACCGTCGAGGGCGTTGCCCTGGGCCAGGTCTCGCACCTGTTCAGCACCGGCGCCAACGATGTGGTCGTGGTCCGCGGCGACCGCGAGCGGATGATTCCGTTCGTGCTGCCGGACTTCGTCAAATCGGTCGACTTCGAGGCCAATCTGGTCGTGGTCGATTGGGACCCCGAGTTCTGAGTGTGAGCATGCGCTTCGACGTCATCACCCTGTTCCCCGACTTCCTGGCCCAGTCCGCTGGGCTGGGCGTGGTCGGCCGGGCGCAGGAGAAGGGGTTGTTCAGCCTGCATGGCTGGAACCCGCGTGATTACGCTGAAGGCAACTACCGCCGGGTGGATGATCGTCCGTTCGGCGGTGGCCCGGGCATGGTGATGCTGATCGAGCCGCTGCAGGCCTGCCTGCAGGCGATCCGCGACGCCGACCCGACCCCGGCGCGGGTGATCTACCTCAGCCCGCAGGGCGCGCCGCTGACCCAGGCCAAGGTGCGGGAACTGGCGGCGCTGCCGCGCATGGTCCTGCTCTGTGGCCGCTATGAAGGCATCGACGAACGCTTCCTGGAAGCGAATGTCGATGAAGAAATTTCGCTGGGCGACTACGTGCTGTCCGGTGGCGAACTTGGCGCGGCGGTCATCATCGATGCCGTGGCCCGGCTGCAGGACGGCGCCCTGAACGACGCCGAATCGGCGGCCCAGGACAGCTTCGAAGGCGACCTGGGTCTGCTCGACTGCCCGCATTACAGCCAGCCGGCGCAGCACCCGCTGGGCGACGTGCCGGACGTGCTGCGCTCGGGCAACCATGCGGCCATCGCGGCCTGGCGCCGCCAGCAGTCGCTGGTGCGGACCGCCGAGCGGCGCCCGGACCTGCTGGATGAACAGGCGCTGGGCAAGGCCGACCGCAAGCTGCTGGACCAGGCCCGCCAAGCCCAGAAACACAAGGCCAGCCCCTAGCGCAGGGCTGGCTTTATCGGCTATCATGGCCAATTCCCGCCAGCCCCGGCTGGCGCGCGCAGTACCCACAACAAACGTGCAGCACAGTTCCGTGACTGCATGAGCCTACGTTGTCAGAACGACACGCCCACCCGAACAAGAATCGGTGTAACCCATGAGCAAGCTGAACAAGTCCATCGTCGCGGAATTCGAATCCGCCCAGATCACCCGCGAACTGCCGAAGTTCAGCCAGGGCGACACCGTTGTCGTCAACGTGAAGGTGAAGGAAGGCAGTCGCGAGCGCGTGCAGGCCTATGAAGGCGTTGTGATCGCCACCAAGAATGCCGGCCTGAACTCCTCGTTCACCGTGCGCAAAATCTCGCACGGCTACGGCGTGGAGCGCGTGTTCCAGACCCACAGCGCCATCATCGACTCGGTCGAAGTGAAGCGTCGTGGTAAGGTCCGCGCCGGCAAGCTGTACTACCTGCGTGGCCTGGAAGGCAAGGCTGCCCGCATCAAGGAAGACCTGGCTGCCGCTGCTGCCGCCAAGGCTGCCCGTCTGGCCGAAAAGGCCTGATAAACAACTTCGGTTGTTGCCGCGACGGCCACCTTCGGGTGGCCGTTTGCGTTTGGGCTGCCGTATCGGCCACGATCAGGGCATGAATGAGATCAGCCCGCGCTACCCGGCCCGCATCCAGGCCGCGCTGCGCTATCTGGACCAGCAGGGCCTGCCCCGCGCACAGGCCGCGCCCTTGCTGCATCGCACGTTGTGGCGCCTGGGCGTGGCCCTGCCGCCGCCGATTCTGGCCGGCTTCGGGGTGAATGCGCTGATGCAGGGCCTGTTGTTCGGGCTGTTCTGGACCGGCCTGATGTGGGTGCTGATCTGGCAGGGCAGCGAGCGCCCCTTGCCCTTGCTGCTGGCCGCCGGTCTGCTGGCCGGGGCCCTGTTCGGCCTGGTGATGGCCGCGCTGATGCGCTCGCTGCGCAACAGCCGCAAACTGCCCGACTGGCGCGGTTTCCTCGCCACGCTGCGGGACTGAGCCGATGCCTTCCAAGCCATCCGCCCCCGCTGCACCGAAGCTGTTGTCCGGCGGCAACCCGCAGATCGCCAAGGGCGATGGTGATGGACCGGTGCAGGCCTATATCGCCGCCATGCCCGGCTGGAAGCGTGCGTTCGGCGAGCAGCTCGATGCCCTCATCACCCAGGCCGTGCCCGGCGTGCACAAGGCAGTGCGCTGGAATTCACCGATGTATGGCGTTGCCGAAGGGCAGGGCTGGTTCCTCAGCTTCCACTGCTGCACGCGTTACATCAAGGTCGCGTTCTTCCACGGCGCGCTGCTGCAGCCGCAGCCGCCCGAGCCTTCGAAGCAGGCCACCACGCGCTATCTGCACCTGTACGAAGACACCGCGCTGGACCGCGCACGACTGCTGGACTGGCTGCAGCAGGCACGGGCGCTGCCCGGCGCGCGCATGTAGTTTCCCTTTCCCACCGTACCGTGCGAGTGCAGACATGCCCAGAAAAGCTGCGGAAGCCACCGAAGAAGCACGCCCTGCCTCTGAACTGATTGATGCACGCATCGCCGAACTGGCCGACTGGCGTGGCGATACGCTGGCCCGCGTGCGCACGCTGATCCACCAGGCGCTGCCGGATGTGCAGGAAACCTGGAAATGGCGCGGCACGCCGGTGTGGGAACACAACGGCATCCTGTGCACGGGCGAAACCTACAAACAGGCAGTGAAACTGACCTTCGCCCACGGCGCCGCGCTGCCAGACCCGAAGGGCCTGTTCAACGCCAGCCTGGAAGGCAATACGCGGCGCGCGATCGACATTCACGAAGGAGAGATGCCTGACGCGACCGCGTTCAAGGCGCTGGTACGCGCGGCGGCCACGCACAACGCCGCTAAGTAGAGCGGTAGCGCCGGGCCATGCCCGGCGGATGTCTGGCAGCCGCTGCGCTCGCCGGTCATGGCCCGGCGCTAGCGGGTCACGGCATCCGGGTCGGCTACCGGCGAGGGCGGGCAGGCTGGTACTTCCGAGGGCGTGGCCAGCACTTCGGCCGGCGCCGGCGGGGTGATCATCCGCGCCTTGCGCCAGCCACCCCAGCGGTAATACGCCAGCGACAACAGCATGGACACCAGCGAACCGGCCGGGAAACTCCACCAGATTGCATCGGCGCCCCAGTAGGGCTGCAGGAATTCAGCGAACGGCACGCGCACGCCCCACAGCGAAGCAGCCAGGATCAGCAGCGGTGGAATGACCGCACCGGTGGAGCGCACCACGCCGGAGATCACGAAGCTGACACCGAAGAACAGGAACGAGCCGATCACCACGTGGTTCAGGTGGCGGGCGATCTGCAACGACTCGCTGCCCTGCGGCAGGAACAGCGCCAGCGAATACTGGTCCAGCGCCACCAGTGGCAGGATCAGCGCCCCGGTCAGCAGGAAATTGAACAGCACGCCCTGCCGCGCAGCGCCGCGCACGCGGTCCCAGCGCTGCGCACCCACGTTCTGCGCGGCCATCGACGAACACGCCGCGCCGATGGCCATGGCTGGCATCTGCACGTAGTTCCACAACTGCAGCGACGCGCCGTAGGCGGCGGCGGTGTCGGTGCCGTACTGGTTCACCATGGTCATCAGCATGATGACCGACAGCGAGATCAGCACCATCTGCAGGCCCATCGGCACGCCCTTGACCACCAGCGCGCGCAGGATGGTGAGATCGAGCTTGAACAGGTGCATGTCGGCACGCCCCAGCCACAGCGTGTGCCGCTTGTGCCGCATGTACAGCAGCAGGCCGGCCAGCGACAGCGTCTGCGACACCAGCGTGGCCAAGGCCGAGCCGGCAATGCCCAGTTCCGGGAACGGGCCCAGGCCGAAGATCAGCACCGGGTTCAGCGCGATATCCAGCAGCACCGATACCAGCAGGAAGCGGAACGGCGTGCGTGAATCGCCGGCACCACGCAGCGCGGCGCTGAGGAAGGCGAACGCGTACAGCGTGGGCATGGCCAGGAAGATCACGCGCAGGTAGGCCTCGGCCAGCGGCAGCGAAGCGGCCGGCGTGCCCATCGTTTCCAGCAGCGGATGGGCCAGGAACCAGCCGGCGATGGCAATCACTACCGACAGGCCAATGAAGAACGTGGCGCTGGTGCCGGCCACGCGCCGGGCCTGGCCGATGTCGCGCGCACCGATGGCCTGACCGATCAGGATGGTGGCGGCCATGCCGAAGCCGAACACCGAACCGATCAGGAAGAACATGATGTTGTTGGCGTTCGCGGTGGCGGTCAGCGCCGCCTCGCCCAGGAAACGCCCGACCCACACCGCGTTCACCGAACCATTCAGTGACTGGGCGATGTTGCCGGCCAGGATGGGCAGCGCGAACAGCAGCAGATTGCGCCCGATCGGGCCGGAAGTCAGGTCAAGCGGCGCTTTGGCCATGGGCTGGAGATCGAATGCCGGGAGGCGCACACTAGCACCAAGCCGGTTTGCGGGGTGTGGCAATGCTTCAGCAACAGCAGGGGGTGTGCGCAATCGCGCTGGCCTTGATCGTGGCCGTGCTGCCCGCATGTTCCATGGACGACCGTCTGGGCGATACCCAGATACGGCCGACCGACCGACCCGAATGCCTGGTGGGCAGCCAACGCCAGGATCTGGCCTCTGGTGTGAAGCCGTTGATCGGCGGCACCGGCTGCCGGGCCGACCCCGACAACCCGCGTCCCTTGAACCGCCCCCCGGAGTAGTTTCCGCCGATGTCCGAGCTTTCCCCGCTGCCGCCCAGTGTCCGCCTGGATATCTGGCTGTGGGCGGCCCGTTTCTTCAAGACCCGCAGCCTGGCCAAGCAGGCCATTGAAACCGGCAAGGTGAGCGTGGCCGGCCAGCGCCCGAAATCCTCACGCGCGGTGCGCGTGGGCGAGCAGGTGCAGGTGGATCGAGGCGAGGAACATTTCGAGATCCAGGTGCTGGGCATCAGCGACCAGCGCGGCCCGGCGCCGGTGGCGCAGCAGCTGTACGTGGAAAGCGAAGCGTCGAAGGCGCGTCGGGCCGAGCAGCGCGCGCTGCGTATCGCCGCCCGCGATGGTTTCCAGCCGCCGGAGCACAAGCCGGACAAGCGCGCGCGGCGATTGATCCGCGCGCTGGGTGATCTGGACGCGCTTTGACGGCAACCGCTGCGCTAGCCGGGCCATGCCCGGCGAACGGGAAGGTACTCAGCCACCGTTCGGTTTTCACCCCGCACGTTGGATCTTCCTCTTCATGGAAGACCTGCATGTTCCTGCGCCGCAGCCTGCTGTGCCTTGCCTTCGCCAGCGTCTCCCCGGTGTTCGCCGCCGACATCACCTTCTGGGACGCGCCGCAACGCGGCGGCAACAGCTTCAACGACACTCCACCGGACCGCGCTTACTTCCAGGCGCTGCGGGACACCGGCGCGACCTGGGTGCGGCTGAGCCCGGACAAGTGGAAAAGCGCCGGCGGCCGCGACTTCCTGATCGGCGATGCCGACCACTACCAGGCGCTCGTGCCCGCCGACGTGGCGACCCTGCGCCGTGCGCTGGATGACGCGGATGCCTCGGGCCTGAAGGTCGTGCTGGTGCCGTTGTCGCTGCCGCTGCTGCGCTGGAGGCAGAAGAATGATGATGTGGTCGACCAGCGCCTGTGGCAGTCGATGGACAACCATCTGCCGGCGCAACGCTTCTGGCGTGACCTGGCCACGGCCCTGAAGGGGCATCCGGCGCTGGCCGCCTACAACCTCATCAACGAGCCGGCGCCCGAATACGGCACCGCGCTGGCCGAGCACGCGCCTCGCGCGGTGATGCAGCAGTGGTATGCCAGCGTGCAGGACGGCCCGCGGGATCTGCGCGTGCTGTACCGGGGATTGATTGCCAGCGTGCGTGCGGTGGATGCGGACATGCCGCTGATGCTGGACGCCGGCTGGTACGCGGCGGCCGATGCATTCGAGTACTGGCCGGCGCCGCTGGACGATTCGAAGCTGCTGTACAGCGTGCACATGTACGAGCCGTATGCGGCAACCAGTGCACCCAACCAGAAGCGCGCCACGCCGTATCGTTACCCGGCCACAGTGCCGTTCGGCGCTGGCAGGCAACGCTGGGATGCCTCGCGCGTGCGCGGCTACCTGCAGCAGCCGATGGACTGGGCCAAGACCCATGGTATCGGCGCGAACCGGATGGTGATCGGTGAGTTCGGCTGCATGCGTCGCTGGCCGGATTGCCCCGCCTACCTGCGCGATGTGCTGGCGGTGGCCGAGCAGCAGCGGGTGCACTGGGCGTTCTATGCCTTCCGTGAGGATGGCTGGGATGGGATGGACTACGAGCTGGGCGACAAGGCCCTGCCGTGGTCGTACTGGCAGGCGGTGGAGAAGGGTGAGGCGGTGCAGCCACCGCGGTCGTCGCAGTCGCCGTTGTTTGCACCGATTCTGCAGCGGTTGAAAGACGGGGCACCGTAGTCCCCAGGTAGTCGCCCACCTTGGTGGGCGGTTTTGCTGCATGCCAACCAAGGTTGGCATCTACCGGGGCATGGCCGCCGGGCCATGCCCGGCGACCACCCGCATCACATCAGCCGTGCAGGTCGTAGCGATCCAGTTCCATCACCCGCGTCCAGGCGGCAATGAAGTCCTGCACGAACTTCTTCTCGCCATCTGCGCTGGCATAGACCTCGGCCAGCGCGCGCAGCACGGCATTGGAACCGAACACCAGATCGGCGCGGGTGCCGGTCCAGCGGGCGGCGCCGTCGCCGCGGCCACGGCCTTCGTAGCTTTCGCGGCCGGTGGCCTTCCACTGCGTGCCCATATCCAGCAGGTTCACGAAGAAGTCGTTGCTGAGCGTACCCGGGCGCGCGGTGAACACGCCGTGCTTGCCACCGTCGGCGTTGGCACCGAGCACGCGCAGGCCACCAACCAGCGCGGTCATCTCCGGCGCGGTCAGGGTCAGCAGCTGTGCCTTGTCGATCAGCAGGGCCTCGCCCGGCACCGCGTAGGCGCCCTTCAGGTAGTTGCGGAAGCCATCGGCGGCCGGTTCCAGCACCGCGAACGATTCCACGTCGGTCTGTTCCTGGCTGGCATCGGTGCGGCCAGGGGTGAACGGCACGCTGACCTCATGGCCACCGGCCTTGGCCGCCTGTTCCACACCCACGCCACCGGCCAGCACGATCAGATCTGCCAGCGACACCTGCTTGCTGCTGCCGGCGTTGAACGCGGCCTGCACTTTTTCCAGCGCGGCCAGCACCTTGGCCAGCTGCTGCGGCTGGTTCACCGCCCAGTCCTTCTGCGGGGCCAAGCGCACGCGTGCACCGTTGGCACCACCGCGCTTGTCCGAGCCGCGGAAGGTGGAGGCCGACGCCCAGGCGGTGGACACCAGCTCGGCCACGCTCAGGCCGCTGGCGGCGATCTGCTGCTTCAGCGCGGCGATGTCCTTGGCGTCGATCAGCGGGTGCTGCGCTTCCGGCAGCGGGTCCTGCCAGATGAACTGTTCGGCCGGAATTTCCGGGCCGAGATAACGCGCGCGCGGGCCCATGTCGCGGTGGGTCAGTTTGAACCAGGCGCGGGCGAAGGCATCGGCGAAGGCCTGCGGGTTTTCCAGGAAACGGCGCGAGACCTTTTCATACGCCGGGTCCATGCGCAGCGAGAGGTCGGTGGTCAGCATGGTCGGGCGATGCTTCTTCGACGGATCGTGTGCGTCTGGAATCACCGCGTCGGCATTCTTGGCCACCCACTGGTGGGCACCGGCCGGGCTCTTGGTCAGTTCCCATTCGTTGCCGAACAGGATCTCGAAGAAGTCGTGGCTCCACTGCGCCGGGGTGCGGGTCCAGGTGACTTCCAGGCCGCTGGTGATGGTGTCGCCGCCCTTGCCGCTGCCGAAGCTGTTGGCCCAGCCCAGGCCCTGGTTTTCCAGATCGGCCGCTTCCGGTTCCTTGCCCACGTTGTCGGCCGGGCCGGCGCCGTGGGTCTTGCCGAAGCTGTGGCCACCGGCGATCAGGGCGACGGTTTCCTCATCGTCCATGGCCATGCGGCCGAAGGTATCGCGGATGTCATGCGCGGCCAGCACCGGGTCGGGGTTGCCGTCCGGGCCTTCCGGGTTCACGTAGATCAGGCCCATCTGCACTGCGGCCAGCGGGTTTTCCAGCTTTCGCGAATGCACATCGCCGTCGGCATCGTCATCGGACACCAGCACGCCGTGGTCTTCCTGCACGCCTTCGGAGCCGTGCTTGTAGCGCACGTCGCCGCCCAGCCAGGTGGTTTCGCGGCCCCAGTACACGTCCTGGTCCGGTTCCCAGGTATCTGGGCGGCCACCGGCGAAGCCGAGCGTCTTGAAGCCCATCGATTCAAGGGCGACGTTACCGGTCAGGATCAGCAGGTCGGCCCAGGAAATGGCCTGGCCGTACTTCTGCTTGATCGGCCACAGCAGGCGGCGGGCCTTGTCCAGGCTGACGTTGTCCGGCCAGCTGTTGAGCGGAGCGAAGCGCTGCTGGCCGCGGCCGCCACCACCGCGGCCATCGCCGATGCGGTAGGTGCCGGCGCTGTGCCAGGCCATGCGGATGAACAGGCCGCCGTAGTGGCCGAAGTCGGCCGGCCACCAGTCCTGCGAGTCGGTCATCAGTGCCTTCAGGTCGGCCTTCAGGGCCGCGTAATCCAGGCCCTGGAACGCCTTGGCGTAATCGAAGCCGGCATCGAGCGGGTTGGAGCGCGCCGAATGCTGGTTCAGCAGGTCCACGCGCAACTGGTTCGGCCACCAGTCGCGGTTGGTCGTGGCGTCACCGACCACGGCATGGTTGAAGGGGCACTTGGCTTCGCTTTTCATGGGTATCTACCTGTGGGCTGGCGAAATGGGAATCGGATTCAAGCCCACGATAGGCAGGGCCTGATGATCGGTAAATTCGATTGATTCAACCAATGCGATAGTGGTGACCTATGGTGCCGTCTGGCTAGGACGGTCGTGGCCGATCAGCGCTTCAACAGGCCTGCGCCCAGCTTCATCAGGTCGCTGGCCCCGAACTGGCCATCGCCGTCCTGGTCCAGGGCGCCGCCCAGCAGGCTGCCCAGGCCGCCGCCGCTCTGCGCTTCCTGCCCCAGCGCACTGCTGAGTTCGGTGGCATTGCCCTGCTGGGCAAACCGCTGGGCCAAAAACGACATGACGATGGGGGCGAGAATCGCCAGCAGCTTGCCGGAGGTGCCGCTGTCCAGCCCGGTCTTCTGGCCCAGAGCCGCGGCCGCCTGCGGCTGCTGGCCGCCGAACACGTGGCCGAGGATGCCGGCGCCGTCGGTGGCACTGCTGCCACCGCCGCCCATCATCGCGCCGAGGATGCCGCCCAGGTCGAAGCCGCCGCCACCGCCGCTGTGGTTGCGCTGCAGGGCATTGAGCAGGGACTGCGCGCCCTGCGGTTCACTGGCGTTCTGGCCCATGGCGCCCAGCAGCAGGGGCAGGGCGCTGCCCACCGCCTGGCGGGTCTGCGCGCTGTCCAGGCCAAGCTGCTGTGATACCTGCTGCAGGCCCTGGCCCTGCTGCAGTTGCTGGAACAGGGACGCGGCGAGGGATTGCGTATTCATGGCGGTCTCCGTTCAGTGAAGGAGGGACCGCCCGAGCATAACGCCGGGTACACGACGGCAGTGCGAAGGGATCATGGCGCCCGGGCGGGCGCCGTGCCGACCGGTAGCGCCGGGCCATGCCCGGCGGGTGCCGTTACAACAACGCCTTCAACCGGTACAGCGCTTCCAGCGCCTGCTTCGGGGTCAGCTCGTCCGGATCGATCGCTGCCAGCGCTTCCTGCGCCTTGTTCGATGGCGCGGCGAACAGGCCGAACTGCTGCGGTGCATCCAGCGCCTGCGGGGCCACGGCGGCGGCATGGCTTTCACCACCGCGCTGTTCCAGTTCGGCCAGGCGGCGCCGTGCCTGCGCCACGGTGGCGCGTGGCAGGCCGGCCAGCGCGGCCACCTGCAGGCCGAAGCTGCGGTTGGCCGGGCCGTCCTTCACGGCATGCATGAACACCAGTGCATCGCCATGCTCGACCGCATCCAGATGCACGTTGGCAATGCCACTGGCGCCGCCTTCGTGCTGCTCGTCGGCCAGCGCGGTCAGTTCGAAGTAGTGGGTGGCAAACAGCGTGTAGCAGCGGTTCTGGTAGGCCAGATGGCGTGCCACCGCATCGGCCAAGGCCAGGCCGTCGTAGGTGGACGTGCCGCGGCCGATCTCGTCCATCAGCACCAGCGAATGCGCGGTGGCGTGGTGCAGGATGTAGCTGGTTTCGGCCATTTCCACCATGAAGGTGGACTGCCCGCGGGCCAGGTCGTCGCCGGCGCCGATGCGGGTAAGGATGCGGTCGATCGGGCCGATCAGGGCACGGCTGGCCGGCACGAAGCTGCCGATATGGGCCAGCAGCACGATCAGCGCGTTCTGCCGCATGTAGGTGGACTTACCGCCCATGTTCGGGCCGGTGATGACCAGCATGCGACGGTCCGGGTGCAGGTCCAGATCGTTGGGTTCGAAGGGCTGTTCGCGCACCGCCTCGACCACCGGGTGGCGGCCGCGTTCGATCTTCAGGCAGGGCTCGGCCTGCAGTTCCGGGCGCGCCCAGTCCAGCGCCTGCGCGCGTTCGGCGAAGGCGGCCAGCACGTCCAGTTCGCTCAGTGCGGCGGCGCACTGCTTAAGCGGTTCCAGCTGGCTGCCCAGGGTGTCGAGCAGTTGTTCGTAGAGGTACTTTTCGCGCGACAGCGAACGATCGCGCGCGGACAGTACCTTGTCCTCGAACGCCTTCAGTTCTTCGGTGATGTAGCGCTCGGCATTGGTGAGCGTCTGCCGGCGGGTGTAGTGCACCGGCGCGCGGTCGGACTGGCCCTTGCTGATTTCAATGTAGTAGCCGTGCACGCGGTTGTAGCCCACCTTCAGGGTGGGAATGCCGCTGCTCTCGCGCTCGCGCAGTTCCAGGTCAACCAGGAACTGGTCGGCGTGGGTGGACAGGCGGCGCAGCTCGTCCAGTTCGGCATCGAAGCCATCGGCCAGCACGCCGCCATCGCTCAGCTTCAGCGGCGGCATTTCGGCAATGGCGCTGGCCAGCAGGTGCGCACACTCGTCGTGCTCGCCCAGTGCAGCGTGCAGGGTCTGCAGGCGCGGCGAATCCAGCGGCGCCAGCACCTCGCGCACGGCCGGCAGCAGGCCCAGGCCATCGCGCAGGGTGGAAAAATCACGCGGGCGCGCCGAGCGCAGCGCCACGCGGGTGAGGATGCGTTCCAGATCGCCCAGGCGGCGGAACTGTTCGCGGATGTCTGCATCGCTGCCGCGGTCGATCAGCGTTTCCACCGCATGGTGGCGCTGCACCAGCACCTCGCGCAGGCGCAGCGGGCGGTGCAGCCAGCGCCGCAGCAGGCGGCCGCCCATCGGCGTGACCGTGCTGTCGAGCACGCCCAGCAGGGTGTTTCGGGTATCGCCATCGACCCGCGTGTCCAGTTCCAGATGGCGGCGGGTGGCGGCGTTCATCGCGATCGCCTCACCGGCCGTTTCCATCGCAATGGACGTCAGGTGCGGCAGGCGCTGCTTCTGGGTTTCTTCCACATAGCCGAGCAGGGCGCCGGCGGCAGCGGTGGCACGCGGCTTGTCGTCGATGCCGAAGCCGCTGAGGTCGTGCAGCTTGAAGAAGGCCAGCAGCTGGCGGCGGCCACTGTCGGCATCGAACAGCCACGGCGCGCGGCGGCGCACACCGATGCGCTGGCGCAGGAACTCGGGCCAGTTCTCTTCATCGGGCACCAGCAGTTCGGCCGGCTCCAGGCGGGCCAGTTCGGCTTCCAGTGCGTCGTCGGTTTCCACTTCGTTGACCAGGAAGCGGCCGCCGGCCAGATCGGCCCAGGCCAGGCCATAGCCCTGCTTGCTGCGCGACAGCGCCATCAGCAGGGTGTCGCGGCGCTCGTCCAGCAGAGCCTCGTCGGTGACCGTGCCGGGGGTGACGATGCGCACGACCTTGCGCTCGACCAGGCCCTTGGCCAGTGCCGGGTCGCCGATCTGTTCGCAGATGGCCACCGATTCACCCAGCGCCACAAGGCGGGCCAGGTAGCCCTCGTAGGCATGCACCGGCACGCCGGCCATCGGGATGGGCGCGCCGCCGGAGCTGCCGCGCTGGGTGAGGGTGATGTCCAGCAGCCGCGCCGCCTTGCGAGCGTCGTCGTAGAACAGCTCGTAGAAGTCGCCCATGCGGAAGAACAGCAGCAGGTCCGGATAGTCGGACTTGGCTGCGAAGAACTGCTTCATGAGGGGCGTGTGCTCTGCACTGCCCTTCGATGCAGACGGTTTCGCTTTTGAATCAGTGGTTTGCAAGAGAACTTCCTACGGGTTGTAGCGATCGATCTCGGCAGCTGACGGCGCGCAACCGAGGCACCAAGTTTAAGCTGACCCACCGCCAAATCCGCGAACTGAGTGGGCCACGCGCCCGGTTGTGGGCCATCGTGCAAGGCGGCCCTGTCCCCACAGGTGTTGGCAGCCTGCAGAAGGCCATTGCCGTCTGCTGGGCGGCGCCACCGGGTCGCGTTGGGACGGCGCTTCGGTGAGCGTTTCCGGCTCGGACACGGACTGCAAATCTGTGTGATGCCGCCGCGACACGGTCTAGACGGCACGACCGGGATGCTCGCAGCTCTCCGGCTGCGACCCCGCAACCGGTACACAGAGTATCCCCCATGCGCGACCCGGCAAGATCCACACGCTACGCCACCCCGTCCCGCGTCCGCGAGGGGCGCCCGTTCCCCCAAGGCGCCTTTTTCGACGGCCACGGCACCAACTTCGCGCTTTTCAGCGCGCACGCCACCAAGGTTGAACTCTGCCTGTTCGACGACGAGGGAAACGAACAGCGCATCGAGCTGCCGGAGTACACCAACGAGATCTGGCACGGCTACCTGCCCGAGGTAAAGCCAGGCCAGCGCTACGGCTACCGGGTGCATGGCCCGTACGCTCCGGCTGAAGGCCACCGTTTCAATCACCACAAGCTGCTGCCTGACCCCTACGCACGCGAAATCGATGGCGACCTGACCTGGGCCGATGAGCTTTATGGCTACACCATCGGTCACCCGGATGGCGACCTCAGCTTTGATGAGCGTGACAGCGCGCCGTTCATGCCCAAGGCCGTGGTGGTGGAAGACACCTATGACTGGGAAGGGGATGAGCGCCTGCTCACGCCCTGGAACCGCACGGTCGTTTACGAGACCCACGTGCGCGGATACACCCAGCGCCATCCCGACGTAGGCCAGGACGTGCGTGGGACCTGTGCCGGCCTCGCCCAGCCTGCCGTGCTCGATTACATCCGCGACCTGGGCGTGACCGCCGTGGAGCTGCTGCCGGTGCACGCCTATCTGGACGACAACCACTTGCTGGAAAAGGGCCTGCGCAATTACTGGGGCTACAACACGCTGGCCTTTTTCGCGCCCAAGCGTCGCTATCTGGCCAGTGGCCATCGCGACGAGTTCCGCGACATGGTCAAGGCCATGCACGGGAAAGGTCTGGAGGTATTCATGGATGTGGTCTACAACCATACCGCTGAAGGCAACGAGCTTGGGCCGACGCTGTCATTCAAGGGGATCGACAATGCCAGCTACTATCGCCTGGCCGAGGACAAGCGCTACTACATCAACGACACCGGTACGGGCAACACGTTCAATCTGAGCAACCTGCAGGCCATCCGCTTCGTCTGCGACTCCCTGCGTTACTGGGCGCAGGACATGCACGTGGACGGCTTCCGCTTCGACCTCGCCACCATCCTGGGGCGGGAACCGACAGGGTTCGACCAGCGTGGCGGCTTCCTCGATGCGGTCGGCCAGGATCCGCTGCTCAGCCAGGTCAAGCTGATTGCCGAGCCGTGGGATTGCGGCCCGGGTGGCTACCAGGTCGGGCACTTCCCGCCGGGCTGGGCAGAGTGGAACGACAAGTTCCGCGATACCGCCCGCAGCTTCTGGAAGGGCGACGAGGGCAAGCTGGCCGAATTTGCCACGCGGCTGACCGGCTCGGCGGATCTGTTCGACCGACGCGGCCGCCGTCCGTGGGCCTCGGTCAACTTCATCACGGCGCACGACGGGTTCACCCTCAATGACCTGGTCAGCTACAACGAGAAGCACAACGACGCCAACGGCGAGGAGAATCGTGATGGCTCCAACAACGATTCGTCCTGCAACCATGGCGCCGAGGGGCCAACCGACGATGCCGGCATCAATGCGCTTCGCGAGCAGCAGATGCGCAACCTGCTGGCGACGCTGCTGCTTTCGCAGGGCACGCCGATGATGCTATCCGGCGACGAGCGCGCGCAGACGCAAGGCGGCAACAACAACACCTATTGCCAGGACAACGAAACGGCCTGGATCAACTGGGAGCAAGACACCACCGAGGGCCGGCTGGCCCAGTTCGTCCGCGACCTGCTGGCCCTGCGCCAACGCCATCGGATCCTGACCCGCGCCCGCTTCCTCAACGGCCAGTACAACGAACAGGCCGATGTGCGCGACCTGACCTGGCTGAATCCCGCAGGCAGGGAGATGTCTGATGAGGACTGGAGTGACGCGGGTGCGCGCTCGGTCGGGCTCCTGCTGGAGGGCAGGGCTCAGGCATCAGGCGTGCGCGAGCATGCCAGCGACGCCAGTCTGCTGGTGGTGATCAACGCCTATCACGAAGGGGTCGAGTTCGCGCTCCCGGACGACGAGGGGGCCTCGCTCGACTGGTCCATGCTGCTGTCCACCGATGCTGGCCTTGCGGGTGAGCAGGACGTGCTGGGCGCCGGTCACTTGCTGGCCCCGCCGCGCAGTCTCACCGTCTTCCGTTGCGGGGCAGCGGCGGCTGGCTGAGCCCTGCAGAGAAGCCCCGCTTTCGCGGGGCTTCCGTTGTTTACGCGATATCCCACTTGTGCGCGGCGGCGGGCTTCTGCTTGTAGATTTGGCCAGCGAAGTCCACGTGCAGTTCCATCCACGCGCCCCCGTTCTGGCGGGCCAGTACTTCAAAGTGCTTGGGGTGACGCTGCGGCTGCCCAGCCGATGTCCACCCCGCCTGTTTCACCGCATGCAGCGCGGCGGCGGGGTCTGCCTGCGCGTGCCTGTCGGCAGGGTGGCCCGGCCCGTGGTGCGGCTTCTTGTGCTCGATCTCCACCCGCCTGCCACCGGTGCGGGCAATGCTGAGGACCTTGATTTCCGAAGGGCGGCGTTCACCCTCCAAGGTAACGGCGAGGCCGGCCTTGAGAGCGAAAGCCTCGGCGCCTTTCGGCCCCAGATCGGCCAGATAGGGCTGGCCATCGGTCAGCAGGGTAAAGCGGTGGGCGAACACGTGTTCGATAACGCCGGACAAGGCGATTTTCTCGTGGTGCGGCATGTATTTCTCCTGAGAGCGCCCATGCTCGGGCGCACGTATCAGGTGGGTGCCGCATGGCGCGCGTGCAATGCAGTCCGATGCCGGAGTTCAGCGCAGGTTGCCACACGCAGATCACATGATCACTCATCCGACACCGGTCGGTCCCTCAAGAACCAGCCGCACCTTGCGCAGCAGCTGCTGGCGGTTGAAGGGTTTGTTCAGCACCTCGTACTCCGACCCCCCCGCATCTGTACGTTCAATCCCGGCTTCGGCATAGCCCGTCGTCAGCAGCACCTTGAGTTTCGGCAGGCGGCGCTTGGCCTCACGGGCCAACAGGACGCCATTCATGCCGCCGGGCATGATCAGATCGGTGAACAGCAGATCGAAGACCTCGCCCTGTTCCAACAGCGCCAGCGCCGATGCCCCATCGTTGGCGACACGGGTCCGGTAGCCGCCGCCTTCAAGCAGCATCTGCGCAAGTTCGGCGACATCATCACGGTCTTCGACAATCAGGATGCGCTCGCTACCGCCGCGGTCCATGGCCATATTGGATGGTGCGGCGTCCTTGGTCAGCGCATCGGTGGTGGCAGGGAAGTACAGGCTGACCGTGGTGCCCACGCCGGGCTCGGAGGCGATGCGCACGGTGCCGCCGGATTGCTTGACGAAGCCATAGACCATCGAGAGTCCCAGGCCAGTGCCTTCACCTTCCTCCTTTGTGGTGAAGAAGGGGTCCATCACCCGGCGCACAATGTCCGGCGACATGCCGCTGCCGTTGTCCTGCACCGAAATGCAGACCAGACGACCGGCCGGCAGGTGATCGAGTTCGTTGGCAGCGGCAGTCTTGGAGACCTCCACGTTTCGCGTGCTCAGCCGTACGCGCTGGTCCGACCGACCCTTCAGCGCATCGCGCGCATTGATGACCAGATTGAGAATGGCCACTTCGGCCTGGGTCGTATCGATCCTGCAGTTCCAGAGCGCGGGTGCCAGATTCATCTGCAGCTGTACATCTGCGCCTACCCGTTGCGCGGCCAGTTCCACCGTGGAGGACACGAGGGCATTGAGATTGACCGTGCGGCCCTCCAGTTTCTGCCGTCGCGAGAATGCCAACAGCTGCTGGGTCAGCACCGCAGCCTTGTTGGCGGCGGACTGCGCCTGGGTGGCGGCGCGCCTGACGAAGCTGTCGGGCGGAAGCTCCTTGTCAGACGTGCCGGTGATCATCTCCAGGTAGCCGGACATGACCTGCAGAAGATTGTTGAAATCGTGCGCAATGCCGCCCGTCAGCTGGCCAAGGGCTTCCATCTTCTGCGCCTGGCGAAGCGAATCCTCCGCATCACGTCGGCGCGAAACATCCAGCTGCGAACCAAAGAAGTACACCAGCGTGCCGGCGTCGTCGAACACCGGCGACACAAAAAGGGCGTTCCAGAAGGTCGAACCGTCCTTGCGGTAGTTCAGAACCTCGGTCGCGGCCTCACGGTTCTCGGCGATGGCCTCACGGATCTCGGCGATTGCATCCGGATCGGTCTCCGGCCCCTGCAGGAAGCGGCAGTTGCGGCCAAGCAGCTCGTCCCGCTCATAGCCGGTCATTTCAACGAATGCCCGGTTGGCGAAGATGATTGGATTATCGGGCTGGTGCGGATCGGTGATGATCATCGGCATCCGCGTGGTTTCCACGGCGCTGAAGAAGATGTCTGATCGCTTGTCACCGATGGGCAACGCGTTCTCGCTTCGTATCGACGGCGACGGAAATCCCTTGAATTGATCGTTCGACACGCGATTCCCTGCTCGGTTGGATCGGATGACCGGAACAGTACCGGGCCCATCAGAGCCCGGCACCTTGCCACAACCGGAGTGAAAAAGACCGCGCTCAGTATGAATGGTTCAGACTAACGCCTATCGGCCTCACGCAATGCCCGCACCACCGGTTACGCCGAAGACTTCACCGGTCAGGTAGCTGCCTTCCTGACTGGCCAGCAGCACATAGATCGGAGCGATCTCCACCGGCTGGCCCGGCCGCTTCATCGGCACCTGCGTGCCGAAGTGGGTCACCGCCTCGGTCGGTTGGCCACCGGAGGACTGCAGCGCCGTCCAGAACGGGCCCGGCGCAACTACATTGGCGCGGATTCCCTTTTCGACCAGCTGTGCCGACAGCGCCTTGGTGTAGGCCACGATACCCGCCTTGGTGGTGGCGTAATCCAGCAGGATGGCCGACGGGTCATACGCCTGCACCGAGGCAGTGGTGATGACCGCCGCGCCCGGCGGCAGATGCGGAACGGCTGCCTGGCAGATCCAGTGCATGGCGTAGAGGTTGGTCTTCATCGTCTTGTCGAAGTCCTCTGCGCTCAGCTCCCCGATGCTGTCCCGATACTGCTGGCGGGCCGCATTGACCACCAGGATGTCCAGGCCGCCGAAGGCTTCCACGGTGCGCTCGACCATCGTCCTGCACCACTCCGGGTCGGTGATGTCACCCGGCAGCGCCAGCGCCTTGCGGCCTTCGGCTTCGATCAGTGCGAACACTTCTTCTGCGTCCGAGGCTTCGGACGGCAGATAGGACAAGGCAACATCGGCGCCCTCACGGGCGTAAGCAATGGCGGCAGCGCGACCGATGCCGCTGTCTGCGCCGGTGATCAGCGCCCGGCGTCCACTCAGTTTGCCCGAACCCTGGTAGCTGGTTTCACCGTGGTCCGGCACCGGGTCCATGGCGGCCGCCTTGCCCGGCACGGGCTGCGGCTGGGCGGGGAAGGGCGGCTGCGGATACTGGCTGCGGGGGTCCTGCATTTTCAGACGATCGGTCATGGTCGATCCTTATCGTGGGGCGGGGAGGAATGGGCCGCTCAAGGGCAGTCCAGGGTGTCTGCAATGGTGGCCATGGCCATTACCTGGGCCAGGTGGCTCAGGCCTTGCGGGGTATTGCCGAGATAGTGGCCCGTAGCGGGGTCCACCATTTCGCTGAGTACGCCTTGGCAGCGACCAAGCGCGCCATTCAACGCATCCACGCGGGCGCGGGCGTCCTCGACGAAGCCCAGCCGTGCGTAGGCCTCAGCCAGCCAGTAGGAGCAGGCGATGAAGCAGCCTTCTTCTTCGGGCATGCCCGAGTAGCGGTAGTGGAAGTGTGATTCCCCCAGCTCGCGGTCGATGGCGCGCAGGGTGGCCAGCAGCCGTTCCCTGCCGTCGAAACGGAAGCGCACTGCCAGCGCCAGTGCCGCGTCCAGCTTGCCGCTGCCGGGGTACATCTCAAACGCCTGCAGGTCATCGGACCAGCAATGGGTTTCGATCCAGTCACTGATGCGGTCACGCTCGCGCTGCCAGCGGTCACGGCATGTGGTCGGCAACTGGCCCTGGTCGGCCAGCTCGACCGCCCGTGCCAGTGCCTGCCAGCAGCTGATCTTGGACATCGTGTAATGCTCCAGCTCGCGCAGTTCCCAGATGCCGGAGTCCCTCGCGCGCCAGTGGTCCGCACAGAGGTCGGCAATGCGGGAAAGCAGCTCCGCGCTGGCGCCATCCAGAATATTGCCGGCCGCCACGAAGCAGAACGCAGTCTCGAAGATGTCGCCGTAGATGCCGTGCTGGTGCTGGTCGCCGGCAAGATTGCCTTTCACTACCGGCTGCGTATCGCGGTAGCCGCGCATGGGCAGCTCCTGTACCTGTTCCACCGTCCCGCCATCGAGAGTGAAGACCACTTTCGGTCCGTGGCGGCGCAGCTGGCGCAGCAGCCAGGTAAACGCCGCTTTTGATTCCGCCTCCAGACCTGCGGCCAGGAACGCCTGGATGGTGTAGCCGGCGTCGCGCACCCAGGCGTAGCGATAGTCGAAGTTCTTGTCGCCGCCGATGCGCTCGGGCAGCGAGGTGGTGGCCGCTGCAGCAATGGCGCCCGAGGGTGAATAGAGCAGCAGCTTCAGGGCCAGCGTGCTGCGTACGAACGTGGTCCGGTCCCAGCCGTCATAGCGCACATTACTCGCCCAGGCCTTCCATTCCCGATCGGTCAGGTCGATGCGGCCGTCCACTTCCTCTACCGACGGCGCTACCAGGGGCTCATCCTCGCCCACCACCAGCGCCACGGTGACCCGCTCGCCAGCGCTGACCGTGCACTCGCCGCATGCACCCTCGTCGGTCCATTGCAGCTGCAGCGCAGGATGGTGGACGACAACGCCCAGCAGCCGCTGCACATGGAAGACCGTGTGATCCCCAATGGAAGAGCAGTAGGGGCTGGCAGATTGCGCCCGTGTGCTCGGCCGCATGTGCACGGTGAAACGTACATCGCCCTCAAGACCCTCAATGCGCCTGGCCAGCTCACACCACGGTAGTCGACCGGCATTGCCGCTGTTCAGTGATTCCGTCAACGCGGCGCGACCGGACGCCGTCGTAAACACGGTTTCCAGCACGTTGCTTTCATCCCGGTAGCGGCGCTCAACAGTGCAGGGCTCGGTCGGCGCGATAATGAAGTACCCACCATTGCCGCCGTCCAGCAGGCGATCAAACAGGGGCGGGCTGTCCATGTTGGGCGCACACCACCAGTCGATGGATCCGTCGCAGCCGGTCAGGGCAACAGAGCGCCCCTCGCCCAGGGCGGAATACTGTTCGATCGGCAGCGCATCGTCGCGCCTGGGCTCAAACCTCGACATCAATGCACCCGCCGGCAGGCAAGCAAGGCGGCCGGAGCAGCGACAGAGGGGCACATGATGGAAATCCAGACGTGGGGTGCATCGAACCTAGAGAGCCCTGTGCGCAAACAGGGTGAGGCGGTGTTCAACGCCACGTGATCATTGCTCGGCGTTGACACCTGCATGCACGCCCCATGGACACGCCGACGACCATGCTCGTGCTGCTACACGTCGAGGTCCGCATGCAACGTCCCACACTCTTCCTCCTGCACAACCTGGGCGCCAGCCATCAGGAATGGGTCGCCGTACAGCGTATGCTCGGCACGCACTTTGAGTGTGTGGCGCTGGACATACCTGGCTTCGGCGGCACGTGCGCAGGCAACGCGACCGGCGTCGATGCGCTGGTGGACTGGTTCCAGCAGGAAGTGACCGCGCGTGCACCCACCTGCTGGTTCGTCGTCGGCCACAGCATGGGGGGCAAGATCGCAACGCTGCTTGCCGCGCGCAGCCGCGACGGCGTACGGGGGCTGGCAGGCCTGGCCGGTGTAGTGCTGGTGGCGGCATCACCGCCGTGCCCCGAGCCCATGGAAGAGGCACGCCGCCAGGAGATGCTCGGGTGGTTCGCCCAAGGCGCTCCCAGTCGTGCCGATGCTGAAACATTCATCGACGCCAACACGCATCGTCCCTTGCAGGGTACCGCCCGCGAAGCCGCGATCGGCGATGTGCTGCGGACCGATGCCATCGCGTGGCGTGCCTGGCTGGAGCAGGGCAGCCGCGCGCATCGCCAGGAACAGGCGGCCCGCCTGCATGTGCCTGCGCTGATACTGGCGGGCGGAGAAGATGGCGACCTGGGTGAAGCCGCCCAGCGTGCACTGAACGCGCCCCATTATGCGCATGCGACCGTCGACATCGTGGCGGACGCGGCCCACCTGATTCCTGTCGAGCAGCCGGAGTGGCTTGCCTGCCGCATTGCAGCCTGGGCCGTGCCGTTGGCTGCGCGTGCACTTCCGGCGGCCTTCGTCCAGTTGTTGGATGCCGAACGGGTGGCGCCGCGCATGCGGGCCCGCCTGCTGGCCCGGCATGCCACGCCGTCGCCGCTGCCCGAGTCGGTCCTGCCGGCACGCCATCTGGCCGTGCTGGCTGCCTTGGCCGCACGCCTGCTACCCGGCGCAGATGCTGATGATCTCGCATTGCGCGTCGGCCATGCGCTGGTGAATCACGAGAGCGATGGCTGGCGCTTTGCCAACCTGCCGGCGGATGCGGTTGCGTGGTCACAGGCGCTGGACCAGCTGGATGCAGCTGCCAATGGATTCAGCACGCTCGCGCCCACCGCACAGCACGCCCTGCTTGAAAAGGTGCAACAGCAGAGCGCCGCCGCCCCGCCTGGCGCCGAACTGGACCCCGCGCAGTGGGCCAACTGGTTTGAGGATGCGCGGGCTTTGTTCGCCAGGACCTGGATGAGCCTCCCGTCTACGTGGGCTGCCGTTGGCTATGACGGCTTTGCTGTCGGCGGCAAGGGCGCGCGCAGTCCGGGCTATGAGCACACCCAGGCCGGGGTGATCGACGCATGGCAGCTGCCATGCTGAATCCCACTCACCGCCGTAACGGGAAGGACGAGTCGTTCGATGCGGTCATCATCGGCAGCGGTGCTGGCGGCGCTCCGCTGGCAGCCCGTCTGGCCGAGGCCGGCGTATCGGTGCTGGTGCTTGAAGCGGGTCGAACGTTCATACCCGACGACCACCTCGCCGACGAACTGGCCAACGACATCTACTGGATGGAAGAGCGCCTCAGTGGCGGCCAGACGCCTACCGCCTTTGGGGCCAACAATTCCGGCCAGGGTGTGGGTGGGTCTACCCTGCATTGGGGCGCGTTCTGCCCACGACCGGACCCCAGGGATCTGCGCATGCGCTCTCTGACAGGGCGGGGTGCCGACTGGCCCATCGCCGATGCCGAGTTGCGGGCCTACGTGCAGCGCGTCGAAACCTTCATCGGCGTATCGGGTCCCGCGCACTACCCGTGGGACCCGGCACGTCAGTACGGCTACCCGCCCGTGCTGCGCAATGCGTCCGCACAGGCCATGCAGCGCGGATGTGATGCGCTGGGCGTAGTAGCTACCGATGCCCCCGCCGCGCTGGTCAGCCGGGCGCGGCAGCAAGCGCACTGGGGTCTGCGCCAGGCCTGTAATCACTGCGGCGCCTGCCACCAGGGCTGCAGCAACGGCGCCAAGGCCAGCATGGATACCTCCTGGCTGCCGTGGGCAAGGGCCCACGGCGCGGTCATCCGCGACCAGAGCCGGGTGGTGGACCTTGAGCGCGACGCCCTGGGTCGAATCAGTGCAGTGGTCTACCAACGCGAACACCGCCTGCACCGGGTGAAGTGCTCTGCCGCCTTCCTGTGCGCCGGCGGCGTGGAAACCCCGCGCCTGCTGCTCAACCTGGGGCTGGCCAACAGCAGTGGCCAGGTGGGTCGCAACTTCATGGCCCACGTCGCCACCCAGGTGTGGGGGTTCTTTGACGCGGACATGTGCATGAACCGTGGCTACCCGTCCTCGCTCATCACTGAAGATTTCGTGCGCCCGCACGACGCCTCGTTTGCCGGCGGTTACCTCGTGCAGAGCCTGGGCGTGCAGCCCGCCACGTTGGCCAACACCCTCAGCCGGGGAGCCGGCCTATGGGGCCTGCCGCTGGTGCAGGCATTGTCTTCCTACCGGCAGATGGCCGGCATCGGCATCAATGGCGAATGCCTGCCGCAGGAGGGAAACCAGCTGACCCTCAGCGATGAACGGGATGCCTTCGGCATGCGGCGTGCGCGGGTGGATTTCAGCTTTGGCCCCAACGAAAAGGCGCTGGACGCACACGCCCAGGTCACGCTGACCCGCATCTGGGAAGCCGCAGGTGCCAGCGGCATCTTTGCCGCCGCGCGTTCGGCCCACACCCTGGGTACCTGCCGCATGGGCGAATCGGCCGACACCGCCGTGGTGGACGCTGACGGCCGCAGCTTCGATATTCCCAATCTCTTCATCTGCGACAACTCCACCTTCCCCAGTGCGCTGGCCGCCAACCCGGCGCTGACCCAGATGGCACTGGGCCTGCGCACCGCCGAGCGATTTCTGCAGACGCGGCCACCGCGCAGCACAACTTCTTCCCCAACAAAGGACACCACATGGATCTCGGAATAGAAGGGCGCATCGCGCTGGTCAGCGGCGCCGATTCGGGCATGGGCAAACAGACCGCACGCGAACTGCTGCAGGCCGGGGCACGCGTGGCCATTACGGATGTGGCCGACGGCACCCTGGATGAGGCGCTGCAGGCGTTGTCGCCGCTGGGCGAAGTCATGGCTGTTGCCGGTGATGTCACTGATGCCGAGGATGTGGAACGTATCTGGGCCACAGTGCGCGGCGAACTGGGTGATCCTGACATCTACGTCAACGCCGCAGGTGTCACCGGCGCCACGGGCGATTTCCTTGATGTGGATGACAACGGCTGGCTGAGTACGCTGGACATCAACCTGATGGGCGCGGTGCGCATGTGCCGCCAGGCCATACCGGCAATGCGCGCCAAGGGCTGGGGGCGCATCGTGCTGTTCGCCTCAGAAGATGCCGTGCAGCCGTACTCCGATGAGCTGCCGTACTGCGCGTCCAAGGCGGGTGTACTGAGCCTGGCCAAGGGCCTGTCCAAGCAGTACGGCAAGGACGGCGTCATGATCAATACCGTCTCACCGGCATTCATCCATACGCCGATGACCGACGCGATGATGCACAAGCGCGCCAGGGAAAAGGGCATGTCGTTCGAGGAGGCCATCCGCACCTTCCTGGACGAGGAGCGCCCGGGCATGGTGCTGAAGCGTCGTGGGCGTCCGGAAGAGGTCGCCGCCGCCGTGCTGCTGCTGTGTTCCGAACGGGCCAGCTTCATCAACGGCGCCAATATCCGCGTAGACTCGGGCTCGGTCTTCACCTTGGCCGGGTAGATCATCTCCGGCCCAGGCAGTGCCGGCCGCTGGCCGGCACCCCTCCAAAGATGCATGATGCCCACCATCGCCACCGCTGCGGGCTGGAATAACAAGCCGCTTCCCGCCCGCCATATCGCACTGAAGCTCGACTTCCACCGCGATGCTGCGGGGCCGGCCTGCGATCGTCATGGGCTGCTCCCCTTCGAGATGGAGGACACGTGGTTCCCCTGCTTCGAGGGCAATACGCTCTGCATGCACCGCTTCTGGACCGGCGTCTGCATCGTCCGGGTCCGCTTCGTGCCCGAGGGTGAGGGGCTGCGGGCCGTCAGCGCGCAGATCAACCGCGACCCCCAGCAGCACGCCGGTACCGACGATGCAGCGGATTACGCCATGACGTGGCGAAGAAGCTGCAGGCCCCCGATGGGGTTGCCGACGTGGTCGAGCGAGACGTCCAGGCTTCCCCACGGCGCCACGAACAGGTGATCCAATACAGTATTGGGCTGCGTCAGGCAGCTCATGTCCCACGCGGGGAAGCGGCGGGTTTGGATCACCGATTCCTCAAGCACCTCCAGGCGGGTGTGGTCATTGCTGGCCTTGATGCGTCCAATGGCGCCTTCGACGCCATCAACGGGTCCCTCGATGTATTGGAGAAAGCGGGCTCCATCGAAGAGCATCGCGCCGGTTACGCCGGCGAGCCGGTTGAAGCGCTGTGCGCCGCGCACGATGTGATCGAGTCGGGTTGATTCGATACTTGGGGCGGCAACGCTTCGGTAGGCGATGGCTCGCAGCATGGATGGGTTCGCTTGAAGTGGGGTGCACACGGTACTCCCTCGTGCAGCCTCGCGCTTGACCGATCCAGTCCATCACCCGATTCAACCCGTTGGCTTCACGTAAGGCTCAGCAGCGCAGCACGCTGCCTTCTCTCTGGCCAACTGATGCTGGGCCATCTGCCAAGGTTGGTAACCCCTATGCGCGAATCTGACGCTGACCAAGGTTGCGGTGTGGCGGGGGAGACCGGACGGTTCCGCTTGGTCCGGGTTGAGTGCGAGCGCGCAGGTCCGCAGGCGGTCTCCAAAGTGCTGAAAGCCCACGTCCATTGCCACGTGTGTGGCATGGACTTCGTTGCAAGCGAGACCGTTGGGCTGACATCGATTTCCGGCGGCGCCGTCATCAGCTGCAACCATTGCAGCAACCGCCAGGCCATAGGTCATGGCCTTTTCGGCGCCCTGCCGTCGGCGTCAGGCTGACGTGGCGTGCCGATCCACGGTGGGTATGCCGCTGGACAGGGTTCAGCCCGGTACCAGCCTGATCCGCGGATGTCCGGCAAAGATCTCCATGATGATTTCGAAATAGGTCTGGCCTTCGCCGCGTTCCAGCGCTGCGCGTTGGCGGCCGATCAAATCGGCGTTGAAGGTACCAGGCTGCTGCAGCTTCGCCTCCAGCCATGCCAGGGTGGCCTCCACGCCCAGCGCCACACGGCTGCGTTCGATGTCACGCCACAGCACGGTGGCCGTCGCGTGCCCGGCCAGGGCGCCATAACCGCCGTACAGCAGGTCGTCCAAGGCATCCAGGCTGGGCCCCAGTTGCCAGTCCTCCCCGCTCATGAACACGCGGTTGATCTCCGCATGAAAGCTGGGAATGTCGCGAATGGCCGAGCCGTCGATCTGCAGATGAAGCGTCATGGGCGAACTATAGCGCTGGCGGTAGAACCCCGCGTGCTGCCGAAGGCCGGACGGCGCTTGGCGTGCGCGCTTACGTGCCGTTTCCGCCTAGGCCGGTTCGGGTCGCAGGCGCGGATTCGCAAGTTCTCCTATGGCAGTTTCACCCGTGCCCAAGCATGGTTCCGCCCCGGCGTTGCGCGCCATGGCGTGCTGTCCCCCGCGCGTCCATAGACCCGATTCAGGCGGATGTGTCCGCTCCTTGCCCCTCACCGGGGCCGGGCAGGCGCCGCCCGGCCGCAAGAACACGAAAAGATCGTGCAGTCAGGGAAGAGGCAGGGGCGGCGTGCGTGCCGTCGTGGTGGGTGGCTGTTGCTGCTGGGCGTGGCCTTCCATACGGCCACCCAACAGGACGCCGGGGCGGGTACACAGGAATTTCTGCGCCAGCAGGAACGCGAGCGCGCCCTGCGCGAAGGTCGCTGATCTTCTGCAGAACTCCACGCGACCAACGATGCGTCCAGTGGCTTGCTTGCCTTGTTCATCGCTGTCTTCATGGAAACCACGCTGTTCACGCTGAAGGCCAAAGGGCCGATCGGCTTGCTGACGATGCCGGTTACGGTCTGCGTGTCGCTGTACATCGCCATCTGCTGTACCGGGCGCCCGCCACGCACTCCTTCACCCGCCGCGGGC
Source organism: Stenotrophomonas sp. (assembly GCF_032056425.1). Classification (GTDB taxonomy): domain Bacteria; phylum Pseudomonadota; class Gammaproteobacteria; order Xanthomonadales; family Xanthomonadaceae; genus Stenotrophomonas. Next base: position 135,000 of record NZ_DAMBCN010000001.1, on the reverse strand, counting down.
GCTGACCACGCCGCAGCCGAGGGCGGAGAGCCCGCGCATCGCCGCAGAACGGTGCGCGGCCGTGCGCATTGACCGCAGCAATGGCGTGTCTGAACAGGAGAATGCTGTTCAGCTGCCGTCGACCTGGATTTCACCTGTGGTTGCCACCGCCCACGAGACACTTGGGCCGTACCGCAACACAGGAGATGGCCATGAACACTTCGATTCGCGTATTGCTGTTGGGCAGCCTTCTGGCAGTGTCGTCGATTGCCGGCGCACAGGGTTATGGCCCGCGCGATGAAGGCCGCAAGTTCAACGATGGCAGCCGCGTGGTGTGCAAGAACGTAGAAGTGCAGCGCAACTCGCGCGACCCGAACCGCATCACCGGTACCGCGACCGGTGCGGTGGTGGGTGGCCTGCTGGGCAATCAGGTGGGCGGCGGCAACGGCAAGAAGCTGGCTACCGTGGCCGGTGCCGTGGCCGGCGGTGCGGCTGGCCGCCAGATCCAGGGCAACCACCAGAGCAAGACCGGCGACCGTGTGGTCGAGCGTCGCTGCGAACGTGTGTATCGATAAACCCTTTTCAGTCCCTTCCACCTGCATCACCCGAACGCCGGCCCTGTGCCGGCGTTCTTCATGTGCGGCGACGTACCACTGGGCGAGGCGGCGGCCTATACTGCGCCAACTTACAAGGATGAACGCGCTGTGAACGAATCCTCCGTTACTGCGCCGCAGGCCGTGTCCACGCCCACCCATGCCGAGCCGGAAGCGAACACCCGCTTCAGCCGACTGCGCGAGCGTGCGGACGAGCTGGAACTTTTCATTTCCGGCCTGCTGGCGTTCGCCCTGCTGGCCGTGCCCGGGTACCTGTTCGATGCCTGGGCGCGCAGCAGCCTGCATACCGAAGGCATGTACTTCCAGCTGCTGTGGTTTGCCTTCAGCACGGTGGTGGGCATGTGCTACGTGCTGGCGGTGGCGCTGATCGCGCACCTGACCGTGCGCGGTTACTGGATCGGCCTGGTCGGGCTGAAATCACATTTCCCCGAAGGCATCGACTGGGCCGCGCTGCACAGGTTGGGGCCGGTGTCACGTGCGTTCCTGAGCGCGCGCGATGGCGGCCTGGACAGCAGCATCCAGCGCGCTGACCGGTTGGCCACGCTGCTGTTTTCAACCACGCTGATCTGCGTGCAGACTCTGGCCGGCACCCTGGTGCTGGCAATGGTGACCCTGGCTATCGCCATGTTCATCGCCTTCCTGGCCGGTGGTTCGGACCAGGTGGCGATGGCGGTGGTGGGCGCGTGCCTGGTGAGCCTGCTGGCGCTGGCCTTCGTGCCCTTCATGCTGGAAAAAGCCATCGCCCGGCGCCACGCACGTGGCCGCGCCAGCGAGGGGCTGGAACGCGCGCTGCAGCGCTTCCTGGCCGGCATGCAGCGGGTGCCGCTGCTGCGCTTGATGCAGACCATGCAGCTGACCATCCAGAGCAACCTGCGCTCGCGCTCGTTCATGGTGGGCTACCTGCTGGCCATCTGCGTGGCGATGGCGCTGGCCGCGGTGCAGGTGGTCGGTTCGGTGAAGTTCTCGCTGTTCAACCGCTACCAGGTGCTGACCGAGGAAGCGGTGGACAACGGCATGCTGAGCGCGCACTACGAGTCACTGCGCTCGACGCACGACCAGTTGCTGGCCTACCCGATGATTCCGGCCGATACGATCAGCAGTTCGCGCCTGCGGCTGTTCATTCCGCATCGCCCGCAGCGCGACAACCCGCTGGCACGGCGCTACTGCACTGCCTTGCCCGGGGGTGAGAACAGCGCCGAAGGTGCGCTGGCGGCACGGGCGGCAGTGGACTGCTTGGCATTGATCTGGACCATTACCCTGGACGGCAAGCCGGTGGCGCTGGCCGACTTCGTGCCGTTCGAGCGCCGCGATCTGGAAATGCGCGGGCTGGTGGGCTACCTGCCGCTGCAGGGCCTGGCGCCGGGCCGGCATGACCTGCATCTGGTCTGGCATGCGCAGGGCGAGAGCACCGGACCGGACCGCCGCCGCGAGTACCGCATTCCGTTCTGGTACACGCCGGACGACAGCAAGGACTAGTCGGAGCCGCGCGCCGCTGCGCCGTGCAGGCGCCGATAGGCCAGCGTGCCGTACAGCAGCAGCAAGGCTCCCAAAGTCATCAGTTCGTGGCGGACGTCGGCCAGGCGGGCGTCCATCTGGGTCAGGCGCACCATCAGGTTGATGCCGGCGGTGGTGGGCAGCAGCTGCGACAGCCAGACCAGCGGCGTTGGGGTCATCACCGCCGGCCATGACAGGTTGGCCAGGAAGAACAGCGGGATGGAGGTGGCGATGACGTACTGGAACGCGCGTTCGCGGGTGCGGAAGAAGCTGCCCACGAACAGGCCGAAGGCCACGGTGGCGGCGATGAACAACGTGCCGCCCAGCAGTTGCCCCAGCGGGTTGCCGCCGCGCGGGTAGTCCTGCACCCAGGCCGTGAAACCGGCGTAGTAGAACAACCCGAACAGGCCGATGAGGCCGAAACCCAGCGCCATGCCCAGCAGGGTGGGGCGGTCGAAGCGCAGGCGCCGCCCAAGCGCCAGGCGGCGGCCGCCCAGCAGCACTCCGATGCCCATCAGCAGGGTCTGGTGCACGATCAGTTCGGCCACGCCCGGCACGATGGCGCTGCCGTAGCCTTCCTGGGTGTTGTACAGCGGTCGCTGCACCAGGGTGACCGGCGGTGCCTGCGGGGCGCCCATGAAGGCGGCCTGGGTGACGGCTGCATCGCGACCGAACGTGCCCAGCGCATCGGCCACGCTGCCCAGCACCCAGCTGGCACGACCCAGATACGCGCCATTGCCGAGCAGCACCAGTTTCGCGGGGTGCCCGCGCAGGATGTCGCGCTCCAGGTTCGCCGGAATCAGCACGATGCCTTCGGCGTGGCCGGCTTCCAGTTGCTGGCGTGCGCTTTCAATGTCGGCCGGTTGCCCGACCACACGCGCCACGCGCAGCGCATCCAGCGTGCGCAGCAGTTCGCGGCTGGTGGCGCTGTGATCTTCGTCAACCACCAGCACGGGCAGGTCGCCGGCCACCTGGTGGCGATACGCGGCCGGGTAGAAGAACGAGTACAGGATGACAGCGCCGACCATCACCACGATGGCGTAGCGGTCCAGCAGCACGGCCATCAGGGTCTGCCGCAGGCTGCGCCACACCGCGTTCATGCGCTGGCCTTGGCCGCTTGCGCGGCCGGTGCGCTGCGAGCGAAGGCGATCAGCCGTGCGCCGCCGATGCCGCCGGCCACCACGATCATCAGCAGCAGGGTGGCCAGTGGCCACAGCGATACCACCAGCGGCGCGCCGACGAACTGCTGCTGGGTCTGCAGTTTGATGTAGGCGCTCAGTGGCAGCAGCAGGTGCCAGATGCGGGTGAACAGCGGTGCATCGATCACCGGGAAGGTGGCGCTGGAAAAGGCCAGTGCGGTGCCGATGCTCAGGCCGACCGCCGACAGTGCGGTGCCCATGTCACGGGTGACGCCCACGAAGAACAACGCGTAGCTGGCGGTGGCCAGGTAGAACAGTGGCTGCGCCAGCAGCAGCAACAGCACGCTGCCGGCGATGCCATCGCCGCGCAGCCAGGCCAGGTAGCCGACGCCTGCTGCGCCGTACACGGAAAACAGCAGCACGTAGGGCGCGATCTTGCCGAGCACGGCCGACCATGGCGTGCGTCCCAGCCAACCGCGCAACGTGCCATCGCGGATCTCGCGGCCCAGGCTGCCGGCCACGGCCAGGGCCAGCACCAGCGACAGCACCGCCGGGAAGATCAGCGGCAGCAGGAACAGCTCGTAGCTGCGCGCCGGGTTGTAGAGGATGTCCGACTGCACGGCGATGGGCGCGGCGCGCAGCTTGCCGGGGCCGACCTGCAGGCCGATGCGTTCGCGCAGCAGGCGCGCGCCCCAGGCCGATACCGCATCGCCGATATCGCGCGCGGCCGACTGCCCGGTGGTCATGTAGGTGGCGTTGTAATAGGCGAACACCGTGCCCTGGCGCCCGCGCAGGGCCTGGCGGGTGACATCGCGTGGCACCAGCACCACCGCGAACACCTGCAGGCTGCGCAACTGTGCCTGTGCTTCGTCCAGGCTGGCCGGCTGCGTGGCCACGCGCACGCCCGGGCTGGCATCGAGCATGCGCAGCAGCAGGCGGCTGTCGCTGCTGTGGTCCAGGTCGACCACGGCAATGGGCACATCGCGCATCACCGATGCGGAAAACATCCAGGCCATCACTGCCAGCATCAGCAGCGGCAACAGCGTGACCAAGGCCAGGTCGGCCCGGTTGCTGCGCAGCGCACGCAGTTCGCGCCGCCATGCAGCGCCGATGCCGGTGCTGTCCGGGTTCAGTCCTGCGGCCATGCGAACAGCACGCTCATGCCGGGCCGGAAGCCTTCGACACGCTGCACCGGGCGTACCCGCACTTCGAAGCTGCGCACGTCGTAGCCCGACGATTGGCGCGTGCTGCGCCAGGTGGCGTAGTCACCGGCCGGATTGATGAAGTACACCTCGAACGTTGCATCCTTTTCCAATGCGGGAATCCGGCCCTGCAGGCGGCTGCCGACCTTCAGGCCCTGCATCTGCGATTCGCGCAGGTTCATCGACACCCACATGCGATCGATGTCGACCAGGGTGAACACCGGGAAGCCCGCCGGCACCAGTTCGCCCGGGTCGGCCATGCGTTTGTTGATCTCGCCGGCCACCGGCGCGCGGCCTTCCACTTCGGCACGGGCGGCGTTGACTTCGGCCACCGCGCCCTGCGCCTGTTGTACCTGGCCCTGTGCGGCACGCTTGTCCTGCTCGCGTGCACCGGCCAGGGCCATGTCGTACTGCGCGCGCGCGGCACGGGCCAGTTCGCGCGAGCTGGTGGCCTGGGCGTGGGCCTCGTCACGCTTCTGCCGGGTCATCACGCCTTCGTTGAACAGGTTCTGCACGCGGCCGGCGGTGGCTTCGGCCAGGGTGGCACCGGCTTCGGCGCGCTTCCAGTTGGCTTCGGCGGCACGGATGTCTTCGCGGCGCGCGCCTTCGTCGGCCTTGTCGGCCACTGCCTGGGCGGCGGCCAGCGCACCGTGCGCCTGCTGTTCCTTGGCTGCCACTTCCGGGCTGTCCAGCAGGAACACAATCTGCCCGGCCTGCACGCGATCGCCTTCGCGCACCTTCAGTTCGGCCACGCGGGCGGTGATCTTGGCGGCCACGTTCAGCGTGTCTGCGTCGGCCATGCCCTGGATCTGGTCGGCCGGGCTGCGCCAGGCCAGCCACAGGCCCAGCACCACCACCAGCAGCAACACCACGACCAGGATCAGGCCGGTGCGGCGCTTGCCCGGCGGCGTTGCTGCGTCATCGTGCAATACATCATTCATGGTCGATCACCTCGTCCGCACGCCGCCGGTAGTCTTCGAAACGGTCCATCTGGCCACTGATCTCCAGCAATTGCGCCAAGGCCACGTCGTACTGATACGCCGCCTGCGAACGCTCCACGCGGGCGCCGCCCAGCCCCAATCGCGCATCGATCACGTCCAGCGATGTGGCCTGGCCCTCGCGGAACGCCAGTTCCTGCAGGCGCAGGTTTTCCTGTGCCTGGGCGATGCTGCTGTCCAGCAGCACGAACTGCTGGCGGGCGGTTTCCAGCTCGTTCCAGGCCTTGCGAACGCCCAGGGCGACCTGGTTCTCGGCCTCGCGCAGGCCGGCCTCGGCCTGTTCCTGCTGCGCACGCGCCGCACCGATCTGCGCCGGGCGCGAGTTGGGTGACAGGAAGGTGTACTTCAAGCCGATGCCGAATGCCCAGTCGGGGTCGGTCAGCATTTCATCGCGGCGGCGGAAGTCGTACTGGCCGAACGCAAAGATCTGCGGTTTCAGTTTGGCCTGCTGCACGCGCACACCCTGTTCGGCCTGCGCGACCAGCGCCCGCAGGCGCGCGATCTGCGGTTGCCGCGCCTGCGCGGTGCGTTCGAAGCTGGCCACCGGTTCCAGCGGCGCGCGCTGCACGAACAGCGGCGAGGTGGGGCGGACCTGGCCGCCACTGCGCAACAGCGTGGCCAGCGCGGCCTGCAGCGTGGCCAGGTCGTTCATGCTTTTCTGGTACTCGCGTTCGGCCTTGTCGCGGGCCACGGTGGCCTGCAGGCGCTGGGCCCGCGTGGCGAAGCCTTCGCGCTCCAGTTTCTGCGCATCGGACAGATGGCGTTCCAGACCGTCACGCACATCGCGGCGCACGTCCACCGCCTGTTCGGCCAGGCGCTGGCCGAAGTAGGCCTGCGCCAGCTGCACGGTGATCGATTGCCGCTGCGCTTCACGCTCGGCGCTGGCCTGTTCGCTGGCCGCGCTGGCCGCGCGCTGCGCCGCGGGAATCACCCCGCCGGTGTACAGCGGTAGTACCGCGGTCACCACCGGGCGGGTGCGCCAGTCGCGTTCGGTGAAGGTCAATGGCGAGTCGATGCCGTAGGCCTCGGCCACCGGCGCCAGCGAACCCAGCGGCAGGGTGAGCGTCTTCTGGAACTGCAGGCGGCGCACTTCGCCGGTGATCTCGGGCAGGCGCAGCAGGCGGGTGGCCTCCTGCAGTTCCTGCTTGTTGCGCACGCCAGCGTCGGCGGCGGCCAGCGCGTCGGACACCTGTTCAAGCCGTTGCCGGGCCTGTTCCCAGTCCAGTGCCGGTGGTGAGGCGTTATCAGTCAGGGACTGCGCGCCGCTGACCGTGGGCAGCCACAGCGCACAGATCAGCAGGGGCGCGCCTGCGCGCTGCAGCCACGGGGTGGGGCGATGCCGATGCACGTGGGTCCGTCATCCGTAAAGTGTCCGGCAAAAATTAGTCGGTACGCCGTGAAGCGGTTGTAGGTGCTGCTCGCTGCTCGCGCAGGCGGACCTCTCCATTCCATTGGTGCGATCGCCACAGGCTTCCTTTAACGAGACAATAACGAACCGCCGCGACTCGCCGCGTTGGCCGTTCGTGGACCCGCCCCCTGTCGCCTTTGTTTTCCGCAGTTTCGCCGCTTCCGGCGCAGGTAGTACGCAATGAAGAATGATCTCCGCCTCCTGCTGTCCCACCTGGGACGCACCTTCCTTTTCGGTTTCATGGTGACCCTGCCGCCCTTGCTGGCCTGGCTGGACATTCATTGGCTGGGCGACGCGGTAGGTGAGTGGTCGCTGGTGGAACTGACCCAGGAAGGCTTCCTGGCGGCCAGCGTGCTGGCGTTCGCGCGGCTGGCGTGGCGCCGTGCCGAGGACCGGGGTTTCGCGGTGCTGGCCGCCGCCCTGTTCGCCTGCATGTTCCTGCGCGAGATGGACGAGGCGCTGGACCTGATCGCGCACGGGTTCTGGAAGTACCCGGTGACCCTGCTGATTGTCGGTTCGCTGGCCTGGGCCAGCCGTGACTGGCGCGGTGCCGTGGCCGGTCTGGTGCGCTTCCTCACCTCGCGCGCCGGCACGGTGATGACCATCGGTCTGGTGCTGCTGCTGTTCTACTCGCGCCTGATCGGCATGACCTCGTTGTGGACGGGCCTGCTGGGTGACCAGTACATCCGCGTGTTCAAGAACACCATCGAAGAAACCACCGAGCTGCTGGGCTACACCTTCATCCTGGCCGCCAGCCTGGGCTACCTGGCGCAGCGCGTACGTGAGCCGCTGGCCACTCGCGCGCGCAGTGAAAGCACCGCGGCGCCGATGCAGCAGCGCCCGCTTTAAGGCGCATCCACCGGGCACAGCGGACGTTCGCCCGGGCGCAATGTCAGCACGCGCACGCCGCTGGCGGTCACCGCCACGGTGTGTTCGAACTGCGCCGACAGTTTGCCGTCGCGTGTATACACCGGCCATTCGTCAGGCTGCTGGCGGATGGCCGGCTTGCCCTGGTTGAGCATGGGTTCGATGGTGAACACCATGCCTTCTTCCAGCGCCATGCCGGTTCTGGCGTGGCCGTAGTGCAGGATCTGCGGCTCTTCATGCATTTCCTGGCCGATGCCGTGGCCGCAATATTCCTTCACCACGCTGTAGCCGTGGCTGCGCGCATGGCGGGCGATGGCATGGCCGATATCACCCAGTCGCGCGCCGGGGCGGACTTCGGCGATGCCTTTCCACATGGCCTGGTAGGCCGTGCTGACCAGCCTGCGCGCAGCGTAGTCGACCTCACCCACCAGGTAGGTGGTGCTGGAATCGGCGATGTAGCCGTTCTTTTCCAGGGTGATGTCCAGGTTGACGATCTGCCCATTGCGCAGCACGTCATCGGTACTGGGCACGCCGTGGCAGATCACATTGTCGATGGAGGTGTTGAGCACGAACGGGAAACCGTACTGGCCCTTGCTGGCCGGCCGCGCGTGCAGCACATCGACGATCATGCGTTCGACGAAATCGTTGATCTCCATCGTGCTGCGGCCCAGCAGCGGCAACGCGTCGAGTGCGGCGAACACCTGCGCCAGCAGGCGCCCGGATTCGGCCATCAGCGCAATCTCGTCGGGGCGCTTGATGATGCCCATGGCTCAGGCCTGGCCGGGTGCCAGCAGCGGCGGCTGCACGCCGGCGGCACGCAGTTCGCTGGCCACGATGTCCTGGAAGCTCAGGGTCGGATTCAGTTCGCACAGCATGCCGACCCGGATCCAGAAGTTGGCCTGGGCGTTGATGGAGCGGCTGGACACCGAGCAGGCACGGCGCAGCTGGTCGTGCAGGGTGTCATCGATGTTGACGATGCCCATGGCGGGTTCTCGGAAGGGAATATATGAAGCATATATGATTCATATATTCCCGCTCAAGGGCCGCGTCGCTTTGGCGATGACGTGCCAGCCGTAGAGTCGAGCTTGCTCGACTGCATGAAATGCCAGAACCACAGCAGTCGAGCAAGCTCGACTCTACCAATGGTCAGCCATCCACGCCGGGAACGCCTTCGGCCAGCGGTACGCGACTTCCATCCAGCAGGCCACGGCTCAGCGTGCCGTTTTCAATGAACAGCAGTTCGCCGTTCTCGCCGTTCTTGATGCTGCTGTCGATGGCGATCACCCGGCCACCGTGGAAAGTGCTGACGTGCGGCATGGAGGTGTGGCCGACCACGATGCGCTTGAGCTGCAGGCGGTCCAGCACGGCCTGCACGCCGTTTGCATCAAGGCGCCCGTCGAAATAGCCGCGGTACCAGATCGGGCTGGTCTTGCCGTCGTACAGCGGGGCGGTGGCCGGGTTGGCCTTTACGTCGGCCTTGGGCGTGCCCAGTGAGGCCTGGTACGCATGGTTGGTGGCGGCTGGGTCCAGCGCCAGTTCCACCGCGTCGGGCGAAATGCCGCCGTGCAGGAACAGAGTATCGCCGATCTTCAGCAGCACCGGCCGCGTGCGCAGCCACTGCCCGATCACCGAATCGGCGCCGTACAGCTGCGGGTAGCTGCGGCCGAGCAACTGTGCGCTGCGCAGGTACTTGGCGTTGACGTAGCGCAGGTCGTCGTACAGCACCATGGTTTCATGGTTGCCCAGCACGAAGTGCACCGCGCCGCCGGCGGCGGCGGCCTGCTGCTGCAGGCCGTACAGCAGCCAGAACGCCTCGGTCACCTGCGGGCCACGGTCGAACACATCGCCGGCGATGACCAGGGTGTCGGTGCCCAGCGCCCAGCGGTCCTGCGCATCGATCACCTTGTTGGCACGCAGCAGGCGCACCAGCAGGCCGTACTGGCCATGGATATCGGACAGGGCGACGATGCGCGGTGCGGCCGGCAGTACCGAAACCGAGGGTGCCGCCGGCGGCGCGACGTGCACGCTGTGGGCGTAACCGCACCGCGGGCTGAAATCGGTGCCGCTGGCAGTGGCGGGCAGGGTGCGCATCTGTACCTGGTCACCACAGATCCACTGCGCGCGCAGCTGCTCGCCCACGCGGAACACATACGGGCCATCGGCATCCACGTGCTCGGCCGGTGTGGCCACCTCGCGGGCCTGCAGCAGCGGCGTGCCCAGCAGCAGGGCCAGTGGCAGCAGCAGGCGGGCAGGGCGGGACAGGGCACGGTGCAGCATGGGGTATTTCCTTGGCGAGCAAAAAAAGGCGGACCCGAAGGCCCGCCCCTGATGCTACGCCGTTGCTCAGAACTTCGCGCGCAGGTTGAACAGCACGCGGCGCGGTTCACCCCAGTAGCCGGAGTTGAAGAAGCCGACGTTGCGGTAGTAGACCTTGTCGAACAGGTTGGTGACGGTCACGCCCACGCTCAGGTTGTCGTTGATGCGGTAGCGGCCCATCAGGTCGAACAGCACGTAGCCGCCCTGGCTCATCTTGCCGGTAGCGGTAACCGGGGTGCCGTTGGCATTGAAGCGCCCGGTAGGGATGGGCTCCATCTGGTAGATCTCGCTCTGCACACTGACACCGCCGCCCAGCGTCCACTGGCCATGGGTCCAGGTGGTGTTGAAGCGGGCCAGGTGCATCGGGCTGGTGCTGGCGAAGCGGCTGCCATCGGGGTTGCTGCTGTAGCTGTAGGTGTAGCCGCCGGTCATGCTCCAGTGGTCGTTGATCGAACCGGAGACTTCGAACTCACCGCCCTGGGTGGTGATGCCGCGGCTGGCGATGTACGGCGAACTGCCATCGGGCAGCTTGATCTCACCGCCGTTCGGGTCCAGCTCGGCCACGTTGTCCTGCTTCATGTAGAAGCCGTTCAACGCCGCATACAGGCGGCCGCCGAAGAAGTCGGCCTTCAGGCCGTACTCGTAGTTGCCACCGGTGGTGGGGTCCAGCAGCTGGTTGTTGATGTCGCGCCGGGCGGTGGCCTGGAACACGTCCGAATAGCTGGCAAATGCGGTGATGTTGCTGCTCAGGTCGTACAGCACGCCCACGTACGGGGTCAGCTCGTGGGCGGTGGTGCGCGCGCTGCGGCTGGTGAATACGCCGTCGGTGCTGTAGTTGTCGGTGGTGGTGCGGTAATCGGAATAGCGCGCGCCGGCGATGATCTTCAGCGGATCGATCGGGTTCAGGCGCACGGCGGCGTAGTAGCCGGTCTCAGTGGTGTTCACCGTGCTGGACGGAATGCCGTAGTTGTAGGTGGTCGGCTTGCCGATGTTGCCGTCCCAGCTGAAGATGCTGGGGAAGGCGGCCACGTTGTACGGGCGCGAGGTGATGCCGGCGCGGATGGTGTCCAGGTCACGGTCGTAGTGGTTGATGCCCACCACCAGTTCGTGCGAACGGCCGAACAGCTGGAACGGACCGGACGCGTACAGGTCGAAGGCATCCTCGCGGGTTTCCGACACCGAATAGGTATCGGCAATGCGCAGGCCCAGGCCGGTGACCGGGTCGGCCCAGTTGCCGGTGTTGGAACCGGCCAGCAGCAGCGAATCGGTATCGGTGGCGCGGTGGTTGTAGGCCAGGCGGCCACTCCAGCCGGCGCCGAACTGCTGTTCCAGGGTGACGAAGTAGTTGGTGCTTTCGCGGTTCCACTCGTTCCAGCGCGCTGCGGCGCTGTAGGAACGCGGCATGTGCGCGCGGCTGCCATCGCGGAAGTACAGCGGCGAGGCGCTCCAGGCGCCGCCATCGGAACCGGTCTTCAGGTAATCGATGCCGGCACGCAGGCGGATGCTGTCGGTCAGGTCTGCTTCGATCACCCCGTACAGGCTGGGGGACGTGTCATGCTGGAAGCGCACCCAGCTTTCCTTGTCAGTGTAGGCGCCGACGAAGCGCCCGCGCACGCGGCCACTCTTGCTGAGCGGACCGGACACATCCACTTCGGCGCGCTTGTAATCCCACGAGCCGGCGCTGAGGCTGGTGCTGGCCTGGAAGGTGTCGGTCGGGCGCTTGCGCACCATGTTCACCGTGGCCGACGGGTTGCCCGAGCCGGTGACCAGGCCGCTGGCGCCGCGCACCACTTCAATGCGCTCGTAGATGGAGGTGTCGCTGAGGATCGAGTTGCCGCCGGCACCGGTGGTGTAGTTGGTGGGAATGCCATCGAACATGAAGTTGTTGATGGCAAAGCCACGCGCGTTGAACAGCGTGCGGTTGCTGTCATACGACTGGATGGTCACGCCGGGCGTCTGCTGCAGCACTTCGGAAATGGTGATGAGGTTGAAATCCTCGATGCGCTGGCGGGTGAACACGGTCAGCGACTGCGGGGTTTCGCGCAGGGTCAGCGGCAGCTTGGTGGCGGTGTTGGTGCCATAGACCTGGTAGCCCTCGGTGCGCTGGGTCACCATCACCCGGTCCAGTTCGGTGGTGGTCGGCGCGCTGTCCTGGGCAAATACCGGCGCGGCGGCGCAGGCGAGCGACAAGGCGAGGGCGTTCCGGCGCAGGGCGCCAGAGTGGGTGTGCTTCATGCAATGACCTTTCTAGTTCAGGAACGGGAAGACGGGCGCGGCGCCGGCTTGGCCGGGCTGCGGAAACTGAGCCAGAGCACCATGGCCCCGGCGCCTGCGGCGAGCACGCCACACCAGCCCACAAACCCTTGGGCAACGCCCCAGGCCGCGATGCTGGGTGCCAGGCTGGCCGCCAGCGCGGCCGCGCCCAACAGGCGCAGCACGCGGCGGCGCGGCGCGGCCGGCGCATGGCCGGTGACGTCGCGATGGTGGCGTTCCATCGCCAGCGCCAGGCAGACGAAGCCGAAGGCCGCCAGCAGCAGGGCGAGCGCGCTCATGCGCTGGCCTCGGCCGCCTGGGCCGCGCGTGCGGCGCGGGGCTTGCGTTGTGCCGGCACGAAACGATGCACCTTGCGTGCGGCCCACAGCAGGCTGGCGCCGATCAGCAGCAGGCCGATGTCGATGCCGGCCCGGGCGCCATCACCGTTGGCCAGCGCAGTGATCGCGCCACCCTGCCAGACCACCAGGTTGTACAGCGGCAGGCCCAGCGCCAAGACGCCGGCCACGGCCAGTTGTTCCACCCAGCCGCGACGGGCCGGGCGCAGCAGCGCGTGCAGCAGGCAGGCCGCCCAGGCGTAGAAGAACACTTTCACTTCGGCATCGCTGCGGCTGGCCAGTTCCACCGGCAGCAGGCGGTTGCCCCACAGGAAGGCCAGCATGGCCACCGGCAGGCCACTGACGAAGCCGATGTTCAGCCGTTCCACAATGCGGAAACCCAGGTGCGGACGCGCAGGATCGGGTAGCTGGGTGCGCCGCTTCACCGTCCACAGCACCAGCCCGGTGGCGACCATCAGCGTGCCGGCCACGCCGGACAGGAAGAACAGCCAGCGCATCGTGGTGGGCGCGAAACGTGCCGCGTGCAGCCCGATCATGCCGTCGCGGGTGACCACGGCGGCCGAACGCGGTGGCGCGGCATCCAGCAGTTCGCCGCGTGCGTCGAAGGTGAGCGTGTCGTTGGCCCCGGCAATCTGGTCGGCCTGCTGGCGGCGCACGGCAATGCGCATGGACGCATCGCCTGGCTGGTCGATCTGCAGCGACGCCGCGTGGCCGCCGCCCCACTGCAGTTCCGCACGGCGCAGCACCTGGGCCAGCGCGGGCGGCACAGCGGCCACGCCACTGGGCTCAACTTTTTCCGCACGCGGGAAGAGCTCGGCGAAGAACGCATCGCGGCCACCGGGGTAGTTCGCATCCACCGCCCACGGCATGTACAGGGTCATCAGGGTGATCAGGCCGGTGTAGGTGATCATCAGATGGAACGGCAGCGACAGCACCGCCAGCGCGTTGTGGCCGTCCAGCCAGGTGCGTTGGCCCTTGCCGCGGCGGAAGGTGAAGAAGTCGGTGAAGATCTTCTTGTGGGTGATGACCCCACTGATGATCGCCACCAGCATCAGCATGGAACAGGCACTGATGAACCACCGCGCCCACAGCACCGGCACGTAGTGCAGATCGAAATGCAGGCGGTAGAAGAAGTTGCCGCCGCGTGTCTCGCGTACCTGCACCGGCGTGCCGTTGGCATCCAGGGTGGCCTGGTTGGGATTGCGCTGGCCGCGCCGGCGTTCCTTCTCGCCCTTGGGTTGCCAACTGACCGCGGTGGCGCTGCTGCGCGAATCGGGCAGTTCGATGCTCCAGCGCTGCGCGTCCGGTGCGGTGCGCGCCAGGAACTGCTGGGCCTGGTTCACGGCGGTGCTCGCATCGGCGGGCAGGCCGATTTCCGGCTGCATCCAGCGGGTCAGTTCTTCCTTCCAGTACGAGGCGGTGCCGGCAATGAAGATCAGGAACAGCACCCAGCCGACCACCAGGCCCGACCAGGTGTGCAGCACCGATTGCGATTGGCGGATGCCGCCCAGGTTGTCGGCGCTGCTCATGCGATGTTCCCGCGCAACAGCCAGGCGATCAGCGCGCCCAGAGCGCCCGTGCCCAGCAGACCCACGGCGGCACGCAGGGTGCTGCGCGCGGCGTAGGCCCAGATGGCGGCCAGTGCATAGACCACGAACGCGGCCATCGTGGCCACCAGGGTGGCATCGGCCTTCGCGCCGGGCAGCAGACGCGCCAGTGCGGCGGCCCAGCAGGCGGCCACGGCGTAACCGCCCAGCAGCGCCAGCAGCCCACGTGCCCACAGCAGGGCATGACCGTTACCGCGCGCCACGCGCTTGGCCGGCGAAGTGCCGGCAGCAGAAGGAGAGGTAGGAGCGGCCATCGCCGATGTCAATGAGAACCGTGTGCAATTGCAATTGAATGCTATTTGACACCGGTGACCCTGTCGAGTCCCCCATTCGGGGGATGCCGCCGCTTACAGCTTGCGCACGACGGTGGCGTGCGCGGGCAGCGGCTGGCCGTTGTGATCCTGCGGCTGCATGTACGGCAGGGCGTGGCCGCTGCTGCGCTCGGTCAGCAGCGAATGTGCTTCGCCGGGCGCGAAGCAGTGGCGTTCGCCCCACTGGCGCAGCGCCACCAGCACCGGAAACAGGTCCTGGCCGGCGGCCGTCAGCACGTACTCGTGGTAGGCGCTGCCGTCGGCGGCGGGCTGCTGCTGCAGCAGGCCGGCGTCGAGCAGGCGCCGCAGGCGGTCGCTGAGGATGTTGCGGGCCGCGCCCAGGCTGCGCTGGAAATCGCCGAAGCGGGCCACGCCGTCGAAGGCATCGCGCAGGATCAGCAGGGCCCAGCGGTCGCCGAGCAGATCGACGGTGCGGGCAACGGGGCAGGGGCTGTCAGCGTGCATGGGATCACTCCTGAATCTGGTTGCAGTTTAAAACTGGAGTCGTTACCGTGCACCTGGTTGCAAAATGAAACCATAACGATGACGTCCCCTGTTTCATTCAGGCTGCAGGGCCTGCTGTCCATCGCCGCGGGCGCCAGCGTGGCCAATGTCTATTACGCGCAGCCGCTGCTGGCCGATCTGGCCCAGTCATTCGCGCTGGCACCCGCGCTGGCGGGGTGGGTGCTGGCGGCTACCCAGGCCGGCAGCGTGGTGGCCCTGCTGCTTCTGCTGCCGCTGGCCGACCGGCTGGATCGCCGGCGAATGTTGCGACTGCAGATCGGGGCGCTGGTGCTGGCGCTGTTCGGGCTGTCGGCCGCGCAGACCGCCACGGGGCTGCTGCTGGGCATGGTGCTGGTGGGGCTGCTGGGTACGGCGCTGACCCAGGGGCTGATTGCCTACACGGCCCATCTGGCGCCGGAGGGAGAGCGCGGGCGCATGGTCGGCACCGTGCAGGGCGGCGTGTTCATCGGCCTGCTGTCGGCGCGCGTCCTGTCCGGCAGCGTGGCCGCCGTGGCCGGCTGGCGTGCGGTGTACCTGCTGTCTGCCGTGTTGATGGCGGTGCTGTCGCTGCTGCTGTGGCGACGGTTGCCGGCGCTGCTGGTGCCGGTGGTGCCACCGTCGTGGCGCGTGCTGCTGGCGTCGATGGCCACGTTGCTGCGCGATGACCGCACGCTGCGTGAGCGCGGGCCGCTGGCGCTGCTGCTGTTTGCCGGCCTGAACGTGTTCTGGGCGGCGGTGCCGCTGCCGCTGTCGGCGCCGCCGTTGCACTGGTCCACCGCGGGTATCGGTGCACTGGGCCTGGCTGGCATCACCGGTGCGCTGCTGGCGGCCCGGGTCGGCCACTGGATGGATCGCGGTTTCGCCGCGCGCGTCAGCCTTGCCGCACTGCTGTTGATGTTGGCAGCCTGGTGGCCGCTGCTGGGGCTGCCGCACTCGCTGTGCCTGCTGTTGCTGGGCGTGGTGCTGCTGGATCTGGGCGGGCAGGCCCTGCACGTATCCAACCAGGCGCTGCTGCTGCGCGCACCGGTGCAACAGCATGGGCGCCTGGTGGCGCTGTACATGCTCTTCTACGCGGTGGGCAGCGGTGCCGGCGCAGCGGCCGGCACCTGGATGCAGGCACGCCACGGTTGGAGCGCGGTGTGCCTGCTGGGGGCCGGCATCGCCGCATTGGCGCTGTTGTGGTGGGCGCGGTGCCGACTGCGCCGTTAGCTGGGCAGTGGCTTACTTCACCTGGCGGCAGTCGCGCAGGTGGATGCCGCCGGTGTCGATGTTGTCCACCACGCCTTCAAGCTTCACCCAGTCTTCCGAGCGCAGGGTGGCACCCAGGGCGCGCTGGTCGTTGGCCAGGGCGCAGTGCACGGTGAAGTTGGCGTTGTTGTCGTCGGACGACTGGCGCCCGCCGATGCCACCAATGCCCTTCATCTTGGTTACCAGGTAGCCGACTTCGAAGGTCTTGTTCATCCTGCTTTCCTGGGCGGTGTAGACCTGCCCATCGATCACGAAGCGGCGGCCGAAATACTTCACGAACATCGGCTGGTACAGCGAATCGGTATCCGGCAGCGGACCGTTGGAGAACAGGCTCTTCAGCGGCAGCCTGTTGATGTTGCGCTGCAGTTTCTTCGATTCCTTGCCCAGCACCGTGGACATACCCACGGCGGTGGCCTGGGTCGGCTTGTCAAAGCCGCTGGAAATGCGCACCGCTTCGGCGATGGCTTCGCCTTCCTTGCCTGTCTTGAGTTTGTTCAGCCAGCCGCAGAACGCCGAGCGTGCATCCTCATCCTTGGCGGTCTGGCCGCGCGCCAGCTTGGTGCCGATCAGCACCGTGCCGTTGTTGGTGATGGACACCGCCGTCACCAGCGGAACGTTGAGATCGGTCTGCATGACGTACATCTGGCCTTCGGTCTCGGTGTAGACATCACCGCTGACGAAGTTGTTGCCTTCATCCAGCGCCAGCTTGCGCAGCTGGCCCAGGCCGCTGCGCGGCTTCAGGCCGGGAATGGTGACTTCGGTGAGGAAGGTCTGGCCATTGCGCGGGTCGCCCACCGATTTGAAGTTCTGTTCGCAGGTGGCAGCTGCGACGCTGGCACTGGCACCCAGGGCGCAGGCTGCGACGAGGGTGAGGGGGAGAGTCCTGTTGTTCCACATGTTGCCGGTTCCTTGTGCTGGGAAGTCCATTCGGGGCCGCGGCGCCGGGCGGCCTGCCCCGTGGTTGCGGGGCGCGGCCCATCATAAGGGGCTGGGCGCGACAGGCAAAACGCCAGGTGCGACGGGGGGGCACCGCTGCAATGTTATAAACAGCGTAATAGTCTCCCGCGGCCACCGCGCGTAGCCTGACCGCAGTGCACAGGAGCTTTGCCATGGGCCACGACCACGATCACCTGCCATCGGAAATCCGCCACGAGAAACCGTTGTGGTGGGCCCTGGGGCTGACCACCACGTTCCTGTTGGTGGAAGTGGCGGGCGCGTTCTGGACCAACAGCCTGGCGCTGCTGTCCGATGCTGCGCACATGGCCACCGATACGCTGGCGCTGATGATCGCGCTGGTGGCGGTGCGCCTGAGCAGGCGGCCCCCCGACGCGCGGCGCACCTATGGGTATGCGCGGCTGGAAGCGCTGGGCGCGATGATCAATGGCGCGATGCTGTTCGTAGTGGCCGCCTATATCCTCTGGGAAGCGATCGAACGCTTCCGCCAGCCGCAGGACATCGCCTCGACCGGCATGCTGGTGATCGCCGCGTTCGGGCTGGTGATCAACCTGATTTCCATGCGCCTGCTGCAGGCCGGCAGCGGCGAAAGCCTGAACGTGAAGGGCGCCTACCTGGAAGTATGGGCCGACATGCTCGGTTCGGTGGCGGTGATCGTGGGCGCGCTGCTGATCCGCTGGACCGGGTGGAAGCCGATCGATCCGATCCTGGCGGTGCTGATCGGTCTGTGGGTGCTGCCGCGTACCTGGGTGCTGATGCGCGAGGCCATCAACGTGCTGCTGGAAGGCGTGCCCAAGGGCACCGATGTGGCTCGGGTACGCCAACGGCTGGGCGACCACGATGCGGTGCTGGATGTGCACGACCTGCACATCTGGGCGCTGGCATCGAGCACGCCGGCGCTGACCGCGCATGTGGTGATGCGCGAAGGCAGCGATGCCGACGCCCTGCGCCGCACGCTGAGCGATCGCCTGCATGATGAATTCGGCATCGAACATGTCACCCTGCAGGTGGAGGCCGACCACTGCGGTGAGGCCTGTGGCCAGCCGCCGGCGCATGGGCATGACCACGGGCATGAGCACGACCACAGCCACGACGCGCAGGGGCACCACGGCCACGTGCACCGGTAGCGGCGGGCCCGGCCCGGCGGGGCTACAATTCCTGCCTGCCTTTCCTCGCGTTGGAGACCCTGCAGTGACCCGTAAACTCGTACTGTTGCGCCATGGCCAGAGCCAGTGGAACCTGGACAACCGCTTCACCGGCTGGGTCGATGTCGACCTGACCGACCAGGGCCGCAGCGAGGCCGCCAACGCCGGCCGCCTGATGCGCGAAGAGGGCCTGCAGTTCGACGTGGCGCATACCTCGGTGCTCAAGCGCGCCATTCATACCCTGCAGGGTGCGCTGGCCGAACTGGGCCAGGACTGGCTGCCGGTCAACAAGTCCTGGCGCCTCAACGAACGCCACTATGGCGGTCTGCAGGGCCTGGACAAGGCCGAGACCGCGGCCAAGCATGGCGAGGACCAGGTCAAGGTGTGGCGTCGTTCGTACGACATCCCGCCGCCGCCGATGGAGCTGGAAGACCCGGGCCACCCGATCCACGACCGCCGCTATGCCGGCCTGGACCGCAATGCACTGCCGGGCACCGAATCACTGGCCACCACGCTCGATCGTGTGCTGCCGTACTGGCACGACGCCATCGCGCCGCAGCTGAAGGACGGCAAGACCGTGCTGGTCACTGCCCACGGCAACTCGCTGCGCGCGCTGTACAAGTACCTCAACAACGTGTCGCGCGAGGAGATCCTCGAGCTGAACATCCCGACCGGCATCCCGCTGCTGTTCGAACTGAACGACGACCTGACCGTGAAGTCGTTCCGCTATCTGGGCGACCCGGAAGCGGCACGCAAGGCCGCTGAAGCGGTGGCCAACCAGGGCAAGGCGAAATAACAAACAGAAGGCCGGCGCAAGCCGGCCTTTCCTTTTGTAGCGTCGAGCCATGCTCGACTGCCTTCATGTCGTGCGGAAAGCGTAGTCGAGCATGGCTCGACTCTACAAGGGCGGGCCCTGTGACCTTTGGCCGGTCCCCCGCACCTCCGGCCCGGCTAGGCTTGAGGATTCGCCGTCGGAGAGAGACTCCATGAACGTCCGCAACCTGGTCCCGCTGGGCCTGACCATCGCCATCGCTGCGTCGCTGGCCGCCTGTGGCAAGAACGAAACCGCGCCGGCCGCCACCGCCGATGCCAAGCCGGCCTTCGATCAGTCGCAGATCAAGACCCCGCTGATCTCGCTCAACAGCGCCGACCTGGATCCGTCCATCGCCGCCTGTACCGACCTCAATGGCTTCGTCAACAGCAAGTGGCTGGCCGCCAACCCGGTGCCGGGCGACCAGACCACCTGGGGCAGCTTCGAGATCCTGCGCGAGCGCTCGCTGGAAGTGCAGCACGCGCTGGTGCAGCAGGCCGCCGCCAGCCAGGCCAAGGCCGGTTCGGTGGAAGCCAAGATCGGTGATATCTGGAAGACCGGCAATGACGAAGCCAAGATCGAGGCCGCCGGCCTGGCACCGCTGCAGCCGCAGCTGGACAAGATTGCCGCCCTGAACGACACCGCCGCTCTCACCCAGTACCTGCGCGACAGCCAGGCCGAGGGCAAGGGCGTGCTGTTCTCGCTGTTCGCCAATGCCGATTACAAGGATTCAGCCAACGTGATCGCCTACGTCGGTCAGGGCGGCCTGGGCCTGCCGGAAAAGGGCTACTACTTCGACGAGGCGCAGGCCAAGATCCGCGATGCCTACGTGGCCTACATCGCCCAGGTGCTGACCCTGTCCGGCGTGGACGCGGCGCAGGCCGCCGAGCAGGCCAAGGCCGTGATGGCCTTTGAAACCCGCCTGGCGAAGGCCTCGATGTCGCGCATCGAAATGCGTGACCCGGCCAAGCGCTACAACCCGCTCAGCGCCGCCGAGGCCGACAAGCTGACCCCGAACTTCAGCTGGACCGCGCTGTTTGACACCCTGAAGGTGCCGGCCGCGCAGAAGTTCTCGCTGGCCCAGCCGGGCTTCTTCGGTGAAATGGACAAGATGCTGGCCGACGTGCCGGCCAGCACCTGGCAGGCTTACCTGCGCTTCCACACCATCGACGATGCCTCGCCGTACCTGAGCAGCACCTTCGAAAAGGCCAACTTCGATTTCTACGGCACCACCCTGCGTGGCCAGAAGGAAATGCAGCCGCGCTGGAAGCGCGTGCTGGAATCGGTGAACGGTGGCATGGGTGAAGCCCTGGGCCAGCTGTACGTCGATGCCGTGTTCCCGGCCGAATCGAAGGTGGCCATGCAGCACCTGGTGGAAAACCTGTCGCAGGCGCTGAAGGCGCGCCTGGAGCAGCTGCCGTGGATGGGTGAGGAAACCAGGAAGAAGGCACTGGAAAAGTGGGCCAGCTTCACCCCGAAGATCGGTTACCCGGACAAGTGGCGTGACTGGGCGGGCCTGCAGACCAACGGTGACAGCTACCTGGGCAACATGCAGGCGGCGCGCGCGTTCAACTACCGCTACATGCTGGACAAGATCGGCAAGCCGGTGGACAAGACCGAGTGGGGCATGACCCCGCAGACCGTCAATGCCTACTACAACGCCACCAAGAACGAGATCGTGTTCCCGGCGGCGATCCTGCAGGCGCCGTTCTTCGACGCCAAGGCCGATCCGGCGCTGAACTACGGCGGCATCGGTGCGGTCATCGGCCACGAAATGATGCACGGCTACGACGATTCGGGCAGCCAGTTCGCCGCCAACGGCAACTTCGACAACTGGTGGACCGACGCTGACCGCAAGGCCTTCACCGAACGCACCGACCAGCTGGTGGCGCAGTTCGACGGCTACGAGTCGGTGCCGGGCGTGTTCGTGAAGGGCAAGCTGACCCTGGGCGAGAACATCGGCGACCTGGGCGGCCTGACCGTGGCCTACGACGCGCTGCAGATGGCGCTGAAGGAAGACCCGAAGGCGAATGTGGAGGTCGATGGTCACACCCAGGACCAGCGCTTCTTCATGAACTGGGCCACCGTGTGGCGCCGCAACTTCACCGATGGCGAGCTGCGCGTGCGCCTGAACACCGATCCGCACGCACCGGCCAACTTCCGTGCCAATGGCGCACCGTCGAACATGCCCTCGTTTGCCGCCGCGTTCCAGTGCAAGGCCGGCGATGCGATGGTGCGCGCCGACGACAAGCGCGTGGTGATCTGGTAATCCTCGCCGCGCGAGTGTAGTTGCAGAAAGGCCCGGCGAAAGCCGGGCCTTTTCCTTTTTCTGCGGTGGCAGCCGATCAGGCCAGCGCCGGTTCGCGCTTCAGCATGCCGTGGAAGCGCTTGAGTACATACGGGTCGATCAATCCGCCGGACTGCTCTTCCAGGATGCGCAGCACGGCGTCGTGTTCCATCGCGCCGCGGTAGGGGCGGACACTGGTCATCGCGTCGTAGGCATCGGCGATGGCCACGATGCGCGCACCCAGCGGAATCGATTCGCCGTGCAGGCCATCGGGATAACCGCTGCCATCGAAGGCTTCATGATGGGCACGGATCATCCGCGCCACCGCTGTGGCATCGCTGCGCCCGGTGGCCAGGAAGATGTGTTCGCCGCGCACCGGATGCTCGCGCATGATGTCGCGCTCTTCGAGGGTGTGCTGGCGTGGGCTGAGCAGTACGTCATCGGGAATGCCGATCTTGCCGATGTCGTGGAAGCGTGCGGCCAGGCCGATCAACGCGCAGGTCTCGTCCTGCTGGTCGCAGTGCGCGGCCAGGCGCTGGGCCAGCACCCCCACCCGGTCGCAGTGGTAGCGGGTGTAGGCATCGCGCATCTGCAGCGACATCGACAGCGCATCGATCAGGCAGGCATGTTCGTGCAGCAGGTCTGGGGCTTGGGAGTGGGGCATCGGCATGGAAGCGCAGGCAGTGCGCGAAAGCGACCGGCCCGCAGCTGCGGGCCGGTCTGGGAGAGTGACGCCTAGGGTAACGCGTGCGGCCTGTGCACTGTGTGGCGCGCTGGCCGCGCGCGGTCAGCCGCTGGTCTGCAGCTGGATGCGGTTGGCCTTGGCGAACGCGTCCTGCGCATCGCTCAACGCCTGCATGTCCGTGTCCATCTTCGTGGTGGCCTCATCCAGCGCCTGCAGCAGCGGCGTCACCTGCTCTTCGGTGTAGCCATCGGGCAGGGCGGCGATCTTCTGCATCACCGCGAACATATCGGCCGTGCTCTGTACCGAATCACGCAGGTCCTGGTGCAGGGCATCGGCATCCTTGCCGTGGGTCAGCAGCTCGATATGGGTCAGCCGGTCGGTGGCTTCCTTGTGGGCATTGTCCAGGCCGAAGCGGAACTGTTCCAGGCTCTTGCCATCCTGCAGCGCGGCCTGGAAGGCTTCGCCACGTGCGCCTTCGGTCCACAGCTGCACCGTCCTCACCATGCTGTTCCAGCTGGCAACGTTCTCGTAAAGGTAATCGCGGTTGCTCATGCCACTGTGGCAGGCGGCCAGCAGGCCCAGGCTGGTAGCCAGCAGAAGAGGGGCGAATCGATTCACAACAACACTCCTTGTCGCGGGCGCAGGAACGAGAAATGTGCCTTTCCACCGCCCGCAGCGGAATGGCACCGGGGGATGCGGTCAGCGCACGGCCAGGGTCAGCAGCAGGGCACGGGCGGCGTTGAAGCGGTCTTCCGGCAACGGCAGCGGGTGCTTGATGCGCAGCTTGTCCGGCCCTTCCATCGCGTACAGGTTTGGCTGTTTCTGGATCAGCTGGATCACCGCCATCGGGTCGATGTTGGGTTTGGATTCGAACACGATGCGGCCGCCGTTCTCGCCAAGGTCCAGCTTGCGGATGCCCAGCGTGTTGGCCTGCAGCTTCAGTTCGGCAATGGCGAACAGGTTCTTGGCTGGGTCCGGCAGCAGGCCGAACCGATCGATCATCTCCACCTGCAGTTCGCGCAGCTCGGCGCTGTCGCGCGCGCTGGAAATGCGCTTGTACAGGGTCAGGCGGGTGTGCACGTCCGGCAGATAGTCTTCCGGAATCAGCGCCGGCACATGCAGTTCCACTTCGGCACCGCGCACTTCTTCGCCGGCATCCAGGTCGGGCAGCTTGCCTTGGCGGATGCTGCGCACCGCGCGCTCCAGCAGTTCGGTGTACAGGCTGAAGCCCACTTCGGCCATCTGCCCGCTCTGGTCCTCACCCAGCAGTTCACCGGCGCCACGGATTTCCAGATCGTGCGTGGCCAGAGTGAAGCCGGCGCCCAGCTCGTCCATCGAGGCGATCGCTTCCAGGCGCTTTTCGGCGTCCGGGGTGATCGAGCGGCGGTCGGGCACCACCAGATAGGCATAGGCGCGGTGGTGCGAACGGCCCACGCGGCCGCGCAGCTGGTGCAGCTGGGCCAGGCCGAAGCGGTCGGCACGGTTGATGATGATGGTGTTGGCGTTGGGGATGTCGATGCCCGATTCGATGATCGTGGTCGACAGCAGCACGTTGAAGCGCTGCTTCTGGAAGTCCAGCATCACCTTTTCCAGCTCGCGTTCGGGCATCTGCCCGTGGGCGATGCCGATGCGCGCTTCGGGCACCAGCTCGGACAGCTCGCGCTGCATGCGGCCGATGCTCTCCACGTCGTTGTGCAGGAAATACAGCTGGCCACCGCGCGACAGTTCACGCTGGAACGCTTCGCGCAGCAGCGCGTTGTCCCACTGGGTGATGAAGGTCTGCACTGCCAGCCGGTTCGGCGGCGGGGTGGCGATGATCGACAGGTCGCGCAGGCCGGCCATGGCCATGTTCAAGGTGCGCGGAATCGGGGTGGCGGTCAGGGTCAGCAGGTGCACGTTGGCGCGCAGCGCCTTCAGCGCTTCCTTCTGGCGCACGCCGAAACGCTGTTCCTCGTCGACGATGACCATGCCCAGGTCCTTGAACTTCACGTCCGGCTGCAGCAGGCGATGGGTGCCGACGATCACATCGATGGTGCCGGCGGCGACCTTCTCCAGCTCGGCCTTGATTTCCTTGCTGGTCTTGAAGCGCGACAGCACTTCGACCTTCATGGGGTAATCGGCGAAGCGGTCGCGGAAGTTGCGGAAGTGCTGTTCGGCCAGCAGCGTGGTCGGCACCAGTACCGCCACCTGCTTGCCGGCGCTGGCGGCCGCAAAGGCGGCGCGCACGGCCACTTCGGTCTTGCCGAAGCCCACGTCGCCGCAGACCACGCGGTCCATCGGCTGGCTGCTGGCCAGGTCGCGCAGGGTGGCGTCGATGGCGGCCAGCTGGTCGGGGGTTTCCTCGAACGGGAAGCCGGCCGCGAACGGTTCGTACATGGCGCGGTCCACGTGCAGCGCCAGGCCCGCGCGGGCCTGGCGGCGCGCCTGGATTTCCAGCAGTTCGGCGGCTACGTCGCGCACCTTTTCTGCGGCCTTGCGCTTGGCCTTGCTCCATTGCTCGCCGCCCAGCGAGTGCAGCGGCGCCGTTTCCGCCGATGCGCCGGAGTAGCGGCTGATCAGGTGCAGCTGCGCCACCGGCACGTACAGCCGGTCGCCCTTGGCGTACTCGATTTCCAGGAATTCGCCGGGCATGCCGCCCACGTCCATGGCAATCAGGCCGCGGTAGCGGCCCACGCCGTGGTCTTCGTGCACGATCGGCGCGCCCTCGGTCAGCTCGCCCAGGTCGCGGATGATCGCTTCGGGCTCGCGGCCGGCGCGGCGCGTGCGGCGGGTGTTGCCCGCACGTTCGGGGAACAGCTGGCGTTCGGTGAGCACCGCAATGCGCGGTTCGTCCAGTGCGAAACCGTCTTCCAGCGCGGCCACGGTAATGGCGAAGCGCTCGGGGCTGTGCAGGAACGTCGGCAGATCGGCCAGCACCGGCGGCTTCAGTTCCGCGGCCTGCAGCACTTCCAGCAGGGCTTCACGGCGGCCGGGTGAATCGGCCGCGATCAGCACCCGGCCCGGGTAATGGGCCAGGAAGGATTTCAGTGCATCACCGGCCGGCGCGTCGCGCGCGGCCACCGGCAGCGGCGGCAGCGGCTGGTCGCCCAGCGCATGGGCATCGGCAATGCGTGCATGGTCGGCGGCCCACACTTCGATGCGCGCGGCATCGTTCAGGCGCTCGCGCAGCAGATCCGGCGAGAGGTACAGCGCCGACGGCGGCAGCAGCGGCCGTTCCACATCGTGGCGCCGTTGCTCGTAACGCTCGGCGGTCTGGGTCCAGAAGGTCTCGGCGGCCTCACCGGCGCCGGCACACAGCACCGGCAGGCTGCCCGCCGGCAGGTAATCGAACAGCGTGGCGGTGCGTTCGAAGAACAGCGGCAGGTAGTACTCGATACCGGCCGGCGCCAGTCCGGATTTCAGATCCTGGTACAACGCGCTGCGGCGCGTATCCACGTCGAAGCGTTCGCGCAGGGTGCCCAGTACGCGCGCAATGCTGGCCTCGTCCATCGGCACTTCGCGGCCGGGCAGCATGTGCACGGCCTCGACCTTGTCCAGCGAGCGCTGGCTTTCCGGGTCGAAGGCGCGGATCGAATCGATGTCCTCGTCCAGCAGCTCCACCCGCAGTGGCTCGTCGGCGCCCATCGGGAACACGTCCAGCAGGCCACCGCGCACAGCGAAATCACCCGGGTCCATCACCTGCGGCACGTTGCGGTAGCCGGCACTTTCCAGGCGGCGCTTCTCGGCCTCCAGGTCCAGGCGCTGGCCGACCTTCAGGTCGAAGCTGCCGCCGATCACATAGCTCTGCGGTGCCAGCTGCTGCAGCAGGGTCTGCACCGGCACGATCACCAGGCCACGCTTCAGCGTGGGCAGGCGGTGCAGAGCGGCCAGGCGCTGCGAAATGATGTCCGGGTGCGGGCTGAAGCGGTCGTAGGGCAGCGTTTCCCAATCGGGGAAGGCGACCACCGGCAGCGACGGATCGGCGCCCAGCAGGGTGTGCAGATCGGCTTCCAGCTGGCTGGCGCCGTGGTTGTCACGGGCGATGACCAGCAGCGGCGCATCGTGTACGCGTGCGGCCTGCACCAGGTACCAAGCCAGTGCAGTGGGCGAGGCGGGGGCGCGCCACCAGGCGCGAAGCTGGCCGGCACGGGGCAGCGGCGGGGCGGGGTATGAAGTACGCGACATGGACCGCCGATCTTAACAGATGCCCTTGTCGTGACCGTGTGCGGAAGGTCGCGGCCGGATCGGCTCGCCGGGCATGGCCCGGCGCTACCGGAATGTCTGTCGCATCGCGGCACGCCAGGCGGGGCCCGGGGTTACCTCAGTTGTCCAGTTCCAGCACCATGCGCACCAGGCCTTCGGCGCCATTGGGGTGCGGCACCGGCTTGAAGCCCAGCGAGGCGGCCAGCTGCTTCATCGGCTCGTTCTCGGCGGCCACATCGCCGTACAGGCGGTCCAGGTACTTGCCGCGGCCCCACTTCACCAGCTTGCGCATCAGCTGCCGGCCCAGACCCTGGCCGATCAGGAAGCGGCTGATCAAGATCGCGTACTCGGCTTCACGGGTGCCGGGAATGATCGAGGCCCGCGCCACCGCGCCCACCACCGCTTCACCGGCCGGCAGCGATTCGGCCGCCACCAGGGTGATCTCGGTCTTGGGGTTGGGATGGGTCAGGCGCTGGGTGGTTTCCGGCGAAAGCTCGGTGACCGCCTGCAGGAAACGGTCGCGGATTTCTTCCGGCCCGAACAGGCTGAAGGCGGCCTGCAGCGGCGCGCCGTCTTCCGGGCGGATGGGGCGGATCAGCAGCTCGTGGCCGCTGGGAGCCTTGAAGATCTCATGCCAGGGCGGCATGCGGTTGCGAGTGGCCATACCGGGTGGTTCCTTGGTGGTCCATCGATTGTGGCATCACCGAGGCTGTGTTCCGTGAACAAAAGGCTCACGCGGGTACAGCCTCGTGAAGACGACCGATCGTCGCTTATTCGGCGGTCTTCAACCAGTCCAGGCGGGTGGTGGCACCGGGTTCACCCAGGTGCTGGCGCAGCGCCGGCAGGGCCGGGCCGACCACCCGGTCGAACTGCCAGGGGGCGTTGAGCACCAGCATGCCGCTGCCGTTGAGGCGCAGCGGGGAGTCGTCCGGGCGTACCAGGAATTCGATGGTCAGGGCCGACTTCACCGGCAGGGCGGTGGCCTTGCGCAGGAAATGCAGGATGGTGCGGCGCTGCTTGATCGGGAACCAGACCGCGCAGGTAGCCTGCGGCCAGCGTGCCAGGGTTTCGGCCAGGGCGGCCAGAATTGCCTGGTACTCGGCATCCTGCGCCTCGTAGGGCGGGTCGATCAGGACCAGACCGCGGCCGATCTTGCTGCCATTGACCTTGGGCGGCAGCAGGGCGCGCAGCTGGCCGTAGCCGTCGCCGGGGTGTACGCCCACGCGGTTGTCATGGGCGAACAGCGCCTTCAGCGAAGCGGCTTCGTCTTCCTGCAGCTCGCACACCGCCATGCGGTCCTGTGCGCGCATGGCCTGGGCAGTCAGCAGCGGCGAGCCGGGGTAGGTGATCATCGCCCCCACCGGGTTGTCGGCCTGCACCGCCTTCAGATAGCGCTCCACTACCTCGGGCAGCTTGGGCTGGGCCATCAGCCGCATGATCCCGGATTCGGCCTCCAGGGTCTTGCGGCTCTCTTCGCTGGCCAGCAGGTAGCGGCCAGCGCCGCCGTGGGTGTCCAGCACGAAGAACGGGCTGTCCTTGCGCTTGAAGCTGTCGATCAGGGCCAACTGCACGATGTGCTTGAGGACATCGGCATGGTTGCCGGCATGGAAGGCGTGGCGATAGTTCATGGGCGGCAGTGTACGGGGCGGCGGCCGCAGCGGCTATGCTGCGCGCCATGACAGCGCCCGTTGCCCATGTGCTGGTGGTTGAAGACGAAGCCGCCATTGCCGAAACCGTGCTCTACGCCCTGCGCAGCGAAGGCTACGCGGCCAGCCATTGCCTGCTGGGCGGGGAAGCGCTGCAGCGCCTGCAGGCTGGGGGCATCGACCTGCTGGTGCTGGATGTGGGCCTGCCCGACCTGGGTGGCTTCGAGGTCTGCCGGCGCCTGCGCGCGCTGCCCGGCGCGGTGGCGCAGCTGCCGGTGATCTTCCTGACCGCCCGCAACGACGAACTGGACCGGGTGCTGGGCCTGGAGCTGGGCGCGGACGATTACATGACCAAGCCGTTTTCACCGCGCGAACTGGTGGCGCGAGTACGCGCCCGCCTGCGCCGCGTGCCTGCGCCCGCTGTGCCCGCCCCGGCCGCGGGGGACGAAGCCGGTTGGCGCGAAACGGGCGCCTTTGCGATCGACCGCGAGGGCCGGCGCATCCGTTTCCAGGGCCAGCCGCTGGAACTGACGCGTTATGAGTACGCCCTGCTGGAGGCCCTGCTGCAGCGCCCCGGCGCCATTCTCAGCCGCGCCCAGCTGATGGACCGTGGCTGGGACAGCAGCGCCGACAGCGCCGACCGCACCGTCGACACCCACGTGAAGACCCTGCGCGCCAAGCTGCGCGCGGCCGGCGCCAGCGACGACCCGATCCGCACCCACCGCGGCGTGGGTTACGCACTGCAGGTGTAGCCATGCGGCTGATGCTGAAACTGTTCCTGGGCTTCTTCCTGATCGTGGGTATCGCCGCGTTCTTCGTCATGCGCGTGTTCGTGAACGAAGTGAAGCCTGGCGTGCGCCAGGCAATGGAATCCACGCTGGTGGACGCGGCCAACGTACTGGCCGAAATGGCCGCCGCCGACGTCAAGGCCGGCACCATCGGCAGTGGCAGCTTCACCCGCAACCTGGCCAAGGCGCGGCAGCGCGACCTGAAGGCCATGGTCTGGCGCTTCCCCAAGCGCGCGCTGGATTACCGGGTCACGATCACCGATGCGCGCGGCATCGTGATCTACGACTCGCTGGGGCGCGACGTGGGCCGCGACAATTCGCGCTGGAACGATGTCTACCGTACCCTGCGCGGCGAATATGGCGCGCGCTCCAGCCCGGAAATCCCGGGCGAGGAAGGCAACACGGTGATGCACGTGGCCGCGCCGGTGTACGACCCGGCCGATGGCCACACGCTGATCGGCGTACTCAGCCTGGCCCAGCCCAACCGCAGCATTGACCCGTTCATTGCGGCCAGCCAGCGCGCCATCATCGAGCGCGGTGCGTGGCTGATCGGCCTGTCGGCGCTGGTGGGCATCCTGGTCACCGTGTGGCTGACCCGCGGCCTGGGCCAGCTCAGCCACTATGCACGTGCGGTCACCAACGGCGAGCCGGTGCCACCGCCGCGGCGCCGCCGCGACGAGATCGGCGAGCTGGGCCAGGCGCTGGAAACGATGCGCCGCAAGCTGGAAGGCAAGGCCTATGTCGAACAGTACGTGCAGTCGCTGACGCATGAAATGAAGAGCCCGCTGGCCGCGATCCGGGGCGCAGCGGAACTGCTGCAGGAACCGATGTCCGATGCGGACCGCGCGCATTTCGCGCGCAGCATTGTCGACCAGCAGCAGCGACTGACCGAGACCATCGACAAGCTGCTGGCGCTGGCCGAAGTGGAACAGCACGGGTGGCTGCAGACCCGCGAGCCGATCCAGGCGGGCGCACTGCTGGACGAAGCGGCCAGCGCCGCGCAGGTGCGTGCGCAGGCGGCCGACGTGCAGGTGGCCGCCCAGGCTGCAGCGGGCCTGCAGGTACAGGGCGATGGTTACCTGTTGCGCCAGGCCCTGCACAACCTGATCGACAATGCGGTGGCGTTCTCGCCGCCCGGTGCCGTGGTGGAACTTTCCGCGCAGGCCGAGGGGCAGGGCGTTCGCCTGCAGGTGGCCGACCGTGGTGCGGGCATTCCCGATTACGCACGCGAGCGGGTGTTCGAGCGCTTCTATTCACTGGCCCGGCCCGGCAGCGGCCGTCGCAGTTCAGGGCTGGGCCTGCCTTTCGTGCAGGAGGTGGCGCGCCTGCACGACGGGCGTACCACGCTGACCGCGCGCGAAGGCGGCGGTACCCTGGCCGAGCTGTGGTTGCCGAAGGGCGGACCGGGCAAGCGTCCCCGCCGCTGACTTCACACTCACTTCAACTTCGCCACAAACCGCGCTCACCGGCGGCGTCCATCCTGCAGTCCTCTCCAACGAGGATGGACCATGAAATCCCTGAAGATGCTGCTGCGGTTCGCCATTGTCGGTGGCCTGATCCTGCTGCTTCTGATCCCCCTGATGATGATCCGCAGTGTCATCAGCGAGCGCAGCAGCTATCGCGATGACGCGTTCTCGCGGGTGGCCGAAAGCCGCGCCGGCACCCAGCAGCTGATCGGCCCGGTGCGGGTGGTGCCGTGGGTGGAGCGCCAGCAGGTGGAGGTGGTGGACGCTCACGGCGTGAAGAAGACCGAGGTGCAGACCACCGAGGGCCAATGGTTGCAGGTGCCCTCCACGCTCGACGTGAACGGTGAGCTGCTGCCCAGCCAGCGCTCGGTGGGCCTGTTCAAGGTGCCGGTGTACAGCTGGAACGGCCAGATCAAGGCGACCTTCGCTGCCGACGACTATCCGGTGAAGGCCGGCCGCGTCTACGGCCAGCCGTACGTGGCACTGGGCGTATCGGACGCCCGCGGCCTGGTCGGCACGCCGAACCTGCGCGTGGACGGCAAGCAGGTTCGACTGCAGCCGGGCGTGGGCGCGGCCGACGCGCTGGGCCGTGGCCTGCATGCGCCGGTGGCCGGCTTGGCCGACGCCAGTGGCGGCAGCCTGGCGGCCAGCAGCGTGGAACTGGAACTGCGCCTGGATGGCAGCCGCGCGCTGTCGGTGGTGCCGCTGGGCGACGACAACCAGATTGCGCTGCGCTCGAGCTGGCCGCACCCCTCGTTCACCGGCGCGTTCCTGCCCAACGAGCGCCGCGTGGACGCACAGGGCTTCGATGCGCGCTGGGCGGTATCGTCGCTGGCCTCGGACGCGCAGCACCAGTTGCGCAAGGGCGGCGATCTTGATGCGCAGGCGGTAGCGGTTTCGCTGGTCGATCCGGTGGACAGCTACACCCAGGCCGATCGTGCATCCAAGTACGGCGTGCTGTTCATCGTGCTCACCTTCGTCGGTTTCATTCTGTTCGAACTGATCAAGGCGCTGCGCATCCATCCGCTGCAGTACCTGATGGTGGGCCTGGCGCTGGCGATCTTCTTCCTGCTGCTGATCAGCCTTTCCGAGCACATCGCGTTCTGGCAGGCCTACCTGGTCTCGGCCGTGGCCTGCATCGGCTTGCAGGCGGTGTATCTGGCCAATGTGCTGGGGCACTGGAAACGCGGGCTGGGCTTTGCGGCGATGCTGACGGTGCTGTACGGCGCGCTGTACGGGCTGCTGGTCTCGGAAAACAACGCGCTGCTGATGGGTTCGCTGCTGCTGTTTGCGATCCTGGCCGTGGCGATGTGGGTCACCCGCCGCGTGGACTGGTACGCGCTGGGCAGCGAGCAGAAGTAAGGAGCACGCCATGGGCTGGCGCCAGGGATTGCGGCAACGGGCACAGCAGGGCATCCCGTCCCTGCTGGAAGTGGATGCATTGCTGCAGGCACATGGGGTGCTGGCGGCCCTGCCGGGGGCACGGATCGCTCCCGGCCTGGTCCGCTTCCAGCTGGCCGCGGTGACCTGTGAGGGATTGCAGCGGAAGGGACTGGATTGGCTGGTCGGCGCGCGGCAGGGACGCGGCGCGCTGGCCGGGCGGGTGCCGCGCTACCGGCCATGGAAGGCCGGCGCGGCGGCGCTGTCGGAGATCGGCATCGACGGCCTGCCGCCGGATTGGCCGGCGCATGCTGGGGTGTACGGCTGCAGCAGCGTGGACCAGCGCCACTGGCTGTTGCTGCTGCCGGAGCGCGCGCAGCTGTGGCTGGGCTGGCGTGGCTAGCGGCAGGCACAATGCGCTGTCATCAGGAGAAGCAATGCCATGGACATCGTAAGACTGAGCGAGACCCGCGACGGCTATGACATCGATACGAAGGGCTGGGATGCCTACGTAGCGTCGATCGAAGCGGGGCTTCCGGCGCCGGTGAAAGCGTTCGTGGCGGCACCGTGGCGCTACGACTTCAGCGATCCCCGCTGCCTGCATGACGCGCGGCTTGAACACCTGGCGCTCAGCGAGGGGGAAGACGAGAACGGTCGCCCGCACGAGGTCCTGCTGGTGCTGCAGGGCGCATGGGGCGGGCGCATCGAACTGCGCTACGGGCAGGTGTCGCGGCTGCGGGTGGACAAGCACGGCGGGCCCTCGGAGGGATTCGGCGATCTGCTGCTGGAGGAGCTGGTGGCGGTCGGCGCCGGCAGCTTCCGCCACGAACTGGTGTTCGTGGAGGGCACACTGCTGCTGGAGTTCAGCGATTTCCGCGAAACCCAGATCGATGTTCCCGTGCCGGAAGTGGCGGGCCCATGACCGATGGGACGGGGGGCACCTGCCGCCACTGGCTAGACTCGAACGCTTGATGATCGAGCCGAAGGGCAGGGGTACGGCGTGTTGAAGTGGAGCGGGCTGAAGTGGGGTGTGCTGGCCGCAGCGCTGGTGATGGGCGGCAATGCAGGGGCGCAGCAGCGCGAACCGGTCGACCTGGACATGGTCAGCCGTATCCGCCAGGAGGCGTTCCACCGGTCGCAGGTGATGGACACCTTCAGCTATCTCACCGAGCGCATCGGCCCGCGCCTGACCAATTCGCCGGCGATGGGCCGCGCCAATGCGTGGACCCGCGGCAAGTTCAGCGAATGGAAGCTGGACAACGTGCACGACGAAGCCTTCGATGATTTCGGCCGTGGCTGGGAATTCACCTCGGCCAGCGTGGAAATGCTGGGCGACCGCGTGCAGCCGCTGCACGCGCTGCCCAAGGCGTGGACGCCCGGCACCCGTGGCCCGGTCGAGGGCGAGCTGGTGCACGTGGAGATCAAGAAGCCCGAGGACATCGAGAAGTACCGCGGCAAGCTGCGCGGGAAGATCCTGCTGCTGGGCGAGGCGCGCGAGTACAAGCGCGGTACCGAGGCCGATTCGCACCGTCACGACGCGACGTCGCTGGAAGGCCTGCAGGAATTCACCCTGCCCAAGGATGCCGCTGCCGAGCGCGCCAAGCGGGTGAAGGAATACAAGGAACGGCAGGAGTTGGCGGCCAAGGTCAATGCCTTCTTCGTGGAAGAGGGCGCGCTGGCTGCGATCAGCATCAGCAGCTGGGACAACGGCATCATCCGCGTGGCCGGCGGCGGCTCGCGCAAGGCCGGCGAATCGGTCGGCATTCCCGAGCTGGCGATGATCGCCGAGCACTTCAACCCGCTGGTGCGCGCGCTGGCGGCCAAGCAGAGCGTGCGCCTGCGCGTGGATGTGGCCGCACGCTTCACCGACGAGGCCGACCAGCCCGGCTACAACACGCTGGCCGAGATCCGTGGCAGCAGCAAGCCCGACGAAGTGGTGATGATCGGCGCCCACCTGGATTCCTGGCACAGCGGCACCGGTGCGGCCGACAACGCCGCCGGCGTGGCGGTGATGATGGAAGCCATGCGCATTCTCAGGGCCACCGGCGCCAAGCCCAAGCGCACCATCCGCGTGGCGCTGTGGAGCGGTGAGGAACAGGGCCTGATCGGCTCGCAGGCCTATGTGGCCAAGCACTTCGGCCGCTTCCCCGAACCCACCGATGCGGCGCAGAAGGCGCTGCCGGCTTCGCTGCGCGACCCGACCGGTGCGCTGCAGAAGACCCGCGATTACAGCAAGTTCCAGGTCTACTTCAACATGGACAATGGCTCGGGCCGCTTCCGTGGCATCTATGCGCAGGAAAACCTGGCAGCCATGCCGATCTTCGAGGCCTGGCTGGCCCCGTTCCACGATGTGGGCGCCACCACTGTGGCCACCCGCAACACCGGCAGCACGGACCACATCAGCTTCGACCGCATCGGCTTGCCGGGCTTCCAGTTCATCCAGGACCGGCTGGACTACTTCACCAACGTCCACCACAGCCACCTGGACACCTGGGACCACGCCGAGCCGGACGACCTGAAGCAGGCGGCGGCGATCGTGGCGTCATTCGCCTACAACGCGGCGATGCGTGAGCAGTCATTCCCGCGCAAGGCTGAACCGCAGCCCTGAAAAACCGGGCGGCAGGGGCCGGGCGCACCGGCCCCTGCTTGCCTTTCCGGGGCTGGTGGTAAAATCGGCGGATTCCCGTTCCCCGAGCGCCCCATGATCTGCCGCACCCGCTTCGCCCCCAGCCCCACCGGTTACCTGCACATCGGCGGTGCCCGCACCGCGCTGTACTGCTGGCTGGAGGCCCGCCACCGTGGCGGCGAGTTCGTGCTGCGCATCGAGGACACCGACCGTGAACGCAGCACCCAGGGCGCGATCGACGCGATCCTGGAGGCGATGGACTGGCTGGGCCTGGACTACGACGTCGGCCCGATCTACCAGACCGACCGCGTGACCCGTTACCTGGAAGTGGCCGAGCAGCTGGTGGCCGACGGCAAGGCGTACTACGCCTACGAGACCCGCGAAGAGCTGGACGCCATGCGCGAGGCCGCCATGGCCAAGCAGGAAAAGCCACGCTACAACGGCGCCGCGCGTGACCTGGGCCTGCCGCGCAAGGACGACCCGAACCGCGTCATCCGCTTCAAGAACCCGCTCGACGGCACCGTGGTGTTCGACGACCTGATCAAGGGCCGCATCGAAATCGCCAACAGCGAGCTGGATGACATGGTCATCTTCCGCCCGGACGGCTACCCCACCTACAACTTCGCGGTGGTGGTGGACGATTGGGACATGGGCATCAGCGAGGTCATCCGCGGCGACGACCACATCAACAACACCCCGCGCCAGATCAACCTGTACGAAGGCATCGGCGCCCCGGTGCCGAAGTTCGGCCACATGCCGATGATCCTGGACGAGCAGGGTGCCAAGCTGTCCAAGCGCACCGGCGCGGCCGACGTGATGCAGTACAAGGACGCCGGCTACCTGCCCGACGCGCTGCTGAGCTACCTGGCCCGCCTGGGCTGGTCGCATGGCGACCAGGAGCTGTTCAGCCGCCAGGAACTGATCGAGCTGTTCGACGTGACCCACTGTAATTCCAAGGCCTCGCGCCTGGACATGGCCAAGCTGGGCTGGGTCAACCAGCACTTCCTGAAGACGGAAGAACCGGCCAGCATCGTGCCGCACCTGGTCTACCAGCTGGAAAAGCTGGGCCTGGACGTGGCCGCCGGCCCGGCGCCGGTGGACGTGGTGATCGCCCTGCGCGAGCGCGTGCAGACCCTGAAGGAAATGGCCGAGAAGGCCGTGGTCTGGTACCAGCCGCTGACCGAGTACGACGACGCCGCCGTGGCCAAGCACTTCAAGGCCGGCGCCGAGCTGCCGCTGGGCAAGGCCCGCGAACTGCTGGCGGCCCTGCCGGAATGGACCGCCGAAGCCGTGGGCGTGGCCCTGCACGACGCTGCCGCCGCCCTGGAAATGGGCATGGGCAAGGTCGCCCAGCCGCTGCGCGTGGCCATCACCGGCACCCAGGTCAGTCCTGACATTTCCCATACCGTGTACCTGGCCGGCCGCGAGCAGGCCTTGAAACGCATCGATGTGGCCATCACCAAGGTAGCAACGGCCTGAGCCCTGCCGCCCAGACCTGAACCGGAGAACGCGCATGCCCGCCAAACCAGCTTCTGCCTGTACCGCCCCGCACCACCACGTCCACGACGCATCGGATTTCGTGGCAGTGGTCGAGCGTGTCTCGCGTGAGCGCGGCCTGCGCCTGACCCCGATCCGCGCCAACGTGCTCAAGCTGATCGCCGAGGCCGGCAAGCCGGTCAAGGCCTACGAGTTGCTGGAGTGGGTGCGCAACGGCAAGGGCGTGGGCGCCGATGCCCCGCCCACCGTGTACCGCGCGCTCGACTTCCTGATGGCCAATGGCTTCGTGCACAAGCTGGAATCGGTGAACGCCTTCGTGGCCTGTCACCATCCCAGCAGCGCGGCGCACTCGGTGCCGTTCCTGATCTGCAACAGCTGCCACAGCGCGGTGGAGCTGGAAGACCGCGAGATCGTCACCCAGCTGGAAAAGCGCGCCAAGGAACTGGGTTTCCAGCCGCAGGCGCAGACCCTGGAAGTGCACGGCCTCTGCGCGCGCTGCGCCGGCTGACGCAACGGTAGTGCCGGCCGCTGGCCGGCATGAGGACCGGGGTCGGATCCCTTTGCCCCAGGCAAAAGGCTCTGACCCCATCTCACAGACGCTGCCGCAGCCGCTTCAACGCCACCTTGCGCGCAGCAACCATCTCTTCTTCCTCCAGCGCCAGCGACTGCAGCCACGCCATCGCTTCAGCCACCGATGCACCGCGCGCGGCATACAGCGCCAGGCTGCGGCCCTGCGCGGTCGGCGCCTGTTCCCACGCGCGTTGGACCTGGCGCAGCAGCGCCTGCTGCGTCGCCACCGGCACCACAACGCCCTTGTCGAACGACAGCAGCGAATTCAACGCAGCCAGCGCCCGCGACGGCGCCGACATCGGATCGCCCTGGCTGAAATCCACCTGCTCGCAGAACGCCAGCAACGCCGTGACCGACGCCGCGCTGCGCACGTCCTCCAACACGCCGATGGCATACGTCGCCCGCCGCGGATCATCCAGCAGCGGCTGCAGCCCCGCCACGCCACCGTGGCCGAATGCCGCACACGCCTGCGCCCACGGCGCCATCGGCGCGAGGTGGGTGCCGTCGGCGTTGTACTGGAACTCCTCGCGCCAGCCGTACAGCGCACACAGACGCTCGATCTCGGCCGCGCCTTCTGCACCGTGTTCCAGTGCGAAGCGGATCAGATCCTCCACTTCCACACTGCCGCCATGTTCCAGCGGCGCAGGGCCCTTGGCCGCTTTTCTGGCCAGTGCGTTGAATTTCATGTCTTGTGCCTGTTCCTGGCATAGAGCAGTCGAGCATGGCTCGACTCTACAAAAAAAGCGGAGCAACAGCCCCCGCTCTTGATTTTTATTCCTTTGATTCACGTGGCTGACGCGCACGAAGAATGTCCGTGGCCGGGTGGGTGGGGCAGGCGGGACCGCAGGCGCCATGGATGGCGCCTACGAGCCCCCATGGACGGGTTTACGGCGTGTCCCGACTGCCCCACCCACCCGGCCCATCCAGCAAACCCCAACCGCAACGATCAGCCACGAGGGGCTCCGCCGTTCGCCGCCTACGGCGAAGCCGCGCGGCCGGGCAGCAAGAGCAGTCGACCAACGGGCGACTCTACCGCGCAGGCGCAGGCGCAGGCTCCGCCGCCGTATCCACCCGCGCGATCACCGACATCCCCGGCCGCAGCCGCGCCGCCAGCTCCTGCCCCGGATCAATCGAGATCCGGATCGGCAACCGCTGCACCACCTTGGTGAAGTTGCCGCTCGCATTGTCCGGGCGCAGCACGCTGAACTCCGAACCGGTGGCCGGCGCGATCTGCTCCACGTGGCCGTGCAGGCGCTGGCCCTTGAAGGCATCCACCGAGAACGTCACCGGCTGGCCGATGCGCATCTGCCAGGTCTGGCCTTCCTTGTAGTTGGCCACCACCCACAGCGCTTCCGGTACAAGGAACAGCAGCTGCGAACCGGCCGCCACGTATTGGCCCACGCGTACACTGGCCTCGCTGATCTGCCCGTCGCGCGGCGCATGGATGACCGTGTTGGCCAGGTCGATGCGCGCCAGTTCCAGCTGCGCCTGCGCGCTTTCCACCTGCGCCTCCAGGCCCTTGCGCGCGACCTGGGTGGAGACCAGCGTTTCCTCGGCAATGCGGATCTGTGCCTGTGACTGCTGCACGCTGGCCTGCGCCGAGGCCTGGGTAGTGCGGAACTTGTCGCGGTCGTTGATCGAGACCAGCTGCTGCGCTGCCAGTTCCTCATAACGCTTGGCTTCGTTGCGCGAGCGCTGCAGCTCGGCCTGGCCAGCCGACAGCGTGGCGCGTGTCGAAGCGATCTGCGCGCGGTTCTGTGCCTGCGACTGGTCCGAGTTGGCCAGTGCCGCGCGCGCGCTGTCCAGCGTCGCTTCGGCCTGCGCCACCTTCTGCGCGTAGATGCGGTCGTCGATGCGCAGCAGCGGCTCACCCTTCTTCACGTGCTGGAAGTCCTTCACCAGCACCTCGGTGACATAGCCCGCCACCTGCGGCGCCATCACCGTGATCTGCCCGCGCACGTATGCGTTGTCGGTGACCATCACGCTGCTGGTGAACGGCCACAGGTTCCAGGCACGCAGGATCAACGCGATGCCCAGCAGCGCCACCACCACCATCACCACCACGCTGCGTGAGCTGGGCTTGAGGTATTTCGGTGCCGCCGCGGGCGCGGCAGGCGTGGGCGCAGGCGCGGCATCGGTCGGCGGCGGTGGGCTGACGTTCTCGGGGGCGTCGCTGTCGGGGCGGGGCGGGAGCGGGGACATGGCGGCGGGCTCAGTGGGGCGGGGCGGCGGTGGCCGCAAGGGGCGGAGACGGGTGGCGCTTGTGCCATTGCTTGAGCACGGCGGTGCGCAGCGACAGCAGCAGCAACCAGCACAGGAAGCCGATGGCCAGCCAGCCGCTCAGGGTGAACACATCATTGAAGGCGCGCACGTTGGCCTCGCGGCGGGCCGTGGTCGCCAGCTGCGCGGTGCCCTGCGCGCTGCGCAGCACCGGGTCGGTGATCTGCGCGGCGTAGATCTGCTGCTGGATGCGCAGGCGCTGCGCGACCACCGGGTCGGCGGGGTCCAGCTGGCTGGTGATCGCGCTGGAATACAGCTGCTCGCGGTGCAGCTGGAAGGTGCCCAGCACCGCCGAACCGGCCAGGCCACCCAGGGTCTGGGTGATCGACAGGGTGACCAGGAAAGTGATCATGTGGTCCACGCCCTGTTTCAGCGCCGCGGAAATGCCGAGCATGATCAGCGGGCCCATGAACATGCCGGCACCGACGGAGGCCAGGAACTGGCTGATGTAGAAGTCGTGCGGCCGGTCCAGGCTGGTGCGGCTCTGGTCGAAGAACGCGGCAGTGCCCAGCAGCAGGATGGCCATCAGCAACTGGGTGATCAGCCGCTTCGGCCCGAAGGTGAGCGAAGCACCGGCGATGCCGACGATCACCCCGGCCAGGATCACCACGAACAGCGGTCGCATCTGGTCCGGGCCCATGCCCAGCGTGCGCATCAGGTTGACCACGCCGTAGGACTGTTCGGTGGTGAGGAAGCGCAGCAGGAACGCGCCGACGATGAAGTGCAGCACTGGCAGCGTCGACAGCCAGCGGATCTGCAGCAGCGGGTTGCGCCGGTAGTGCTCGATGACCAGTGCCGTGGTGGCCAGCGCGATCGAAGCGACCAACGCCCAGCCCAGCCACGGCGTGTTCAACCACCAGCGCGTGTAGCCCTGCGCCAGCACCACCACCAGCAGCGCCACGGCCGGTGCGAGCAGGGCGAAGGTGAGGAAGTCCAGCGGTTCGAACGCCTTGATCTGCATGCCCGGCGGCAGCTTCAGCACCACCACCGCCGCGAACGCGCACAGTGCCAGGCCGGCCTCGAACGAGTACAGCTGGTGCCACTGGCCGGTATCGACCAACGTGGGCGAGACGATCCAGGCGATGGGCACCGCCAGCTGTGACAGCCCCACGCCCACCACCAGCAGGTTGCCGGTGAAGCGACGGGGCAGGGCCTGCAGCATGTACAGCGTGCCCAGGGTGGAACAGGCGGCACCGGCAAAGCCGCTGGCGGCGCGGGTCAGCAGGGTGGTTTCAAAGCTGCCCACGAACAGGTGCAGCACGGCCAGCGCCGCATACAGGCCCAGACCGATTTCGGCGAACAGGCGGATGCCGTACTGCTGGCGGAACTTGAAGGCCAGCAGGTTGGCGGTCACGTTCACCATGGCGTAGGCGGCGACCAGCCAACTGCCCTGGGTGGGGGTGAGGGCCAGCTGCCCCTGCAGGAACGGCAGGTTGGCGGTGACCAGCGCATTACCCAGGCCACCGGTGATGGCCACCAGCAGCGATACCAGTGCGTAGGCCGCCCGCCGCTGCGGCGGGTGCCACGGCATCGAGGCCGACCCGGGCATGGTCGGCTTCTCGTGCTCCTCCCAGTCCGGAATCGGTTTGAGGTACGGCTGCACCATCAGCGGTCTCCGCTGGCTGCTCCCTGCAGGCCCCCGCGCAGCAGCTGCAGGGCGCGCCCGGCCAGCTGCGCGCGCTCTTCGCGGGTCTTGCCGCGCAGGGCTGCGCCCAGCATGCCCGAGATCAGTGAAATATCCGTCTTTTCCAGGTCCGGGCGGCACAGCCCGGCGGCCTTGGCGCGCGCGATGGGGGCTTCCAGCAGGTCGCGCACGGTCTCGCGCGCGATACGCATGGCGGGCACGTCCGAATCCACCGCGCGCCAGTAGTCGGCCAGCGCCGGCGAATCGATGATGCGCTGGGCCATGCCCTCGAACACTTCGAACAGTGCATCGTCGCGGTCACCCAGCTGTTCCACCTGGCGGCGGATGCGGTCGACCGTGCGTTGCAGCAGGGCCTGGATCAGGGCGGTGCGGTCGGGAAAATTGCGGTACAGGGTGGCGCGGCCCACCTGGGCGCGTTCGACCACCAGGTCCAGCGGCGCGGTTACGCCGTGTTGGCCGAACACATGGTCGGCGGCATCCAGGATCAGGGCCCGGCGGGCGGCAGCATCGGCGCGTTGTGTGGTCATGGCTTCATTTTCGGACAAATATGTCCGGTTGGCGAGACGTTCAGTGACGGGATTGTCCGTTTGTTGCTCTACGCACATCTTTGTGAGGGTGACGTGAAGGCCACTCTGCCACGGAAAAGGGGCCCGAAGGCCCCTGTGCTGTTTCCGACGATCGGGGTCAGAGCCCTTTCCTGCGGAAAGGGATCCGACCCCGGGGTCAGTAGATCCACGCCATGCGTGGATGGCCTGATCAGAAGTACGCGCGGATGCCGAAGGCGACACCACGGCCCGGCAGCGGCGAGTAATCACGCAGCAGCGAAGTGTGCGGACGCACTTCGCGGTTGGTCAGGTTGCTGCCGTCCAGGAACACCTCGTAGCTGTTGCTGTCGTTGCGGTCCCAGCGGTAGGCGAAGTGCGCATCGACCAGGGTGTAGCCGTCGCTCGGCTCCTCGTTCTGGGCCACGTCCTTCTGCCGGCTGTAACGCACCGCGCCCACCGAGGCGCGCCAGCCGTCCTTCGCCCAGCGCAGGTCGGCGCCGACGCGGGCCGGGGCGATGCGCGGCAGGTAACCGGTATTGGCCAGTTCAACGCTGTAGTTGTGGTTGTGGTCGCCATGCGGCACGGCGATGTCCAGGTTGCGGCTGCCATTGCCATCCAGCTTGGCCTGAACGTAGTCACCGAACACGCGCAGGTCCCAGTCACCGGCGCCGCCTTCGAACAGGTGCACCAGCGCTTCGGCCTCGGCGCCCTTGAACACCGCATCCTGCTGCGTCCAGGCACGCACCGGCAGGCCTTCGGTGATGCCGGTGTCGGCCAGGTAGATGAAGTCCTTGAACTTGGTCTGGTAGATCGCGGCAGAGAAGTCCAGGCGCTCGCTGTGGGTATGGATGCCCAGTTCGACGCGCTGGCCGCGCTCGGTCTTCAGGTTGGCATCGCCGATTTCAAGCGAACGGGTGGCGATGTGCGCGCCTGCGGCGTACAGCTCTTCGTTGGTGGGCGCACGCTCGGAGCTGTCCACGCCAATGCGCAGGTCGACGGCATCGTTGAGCTTCCAGATGCCGGCGGCGGACAGGTTGGTGGCGTCGAACTTGCGGCGGCGGTAGTCACCGGTCGGGTCCAGCTTTACCTGGTCGTGGCGGCCACCCAGTTCCAGCTTGAACGGGCCGAACTGCTTTTCCTGCAGCACGAACAGGCCGACGTTCTTCGTGTTGGTGTCCGGCACGAAGGCTTCTTCGCCGCGCGCGCCGAAATCGCTGTTGCCGAACTGCAGGCCGAAGGCACCGTCCCAGCCGCCGATCTGCTGCTGCACCGCTTCCAGGCGGGTTTCAATGCCGCGGTTGGTGAAGCGGGTGGACGGTGTGCCGGCTTCCAGTTCCACGTGCTCGTAATCGGTGTAGGCCACGCGCGCGTTGACGTTCTTCAGGAACGAGACCGGGTTGTAGATGCCGGCCTTGGTCTCGAAGCGGTTCTGCACCATGTCGATGCGCACGTCGTGCTCGTCACCTTCTTCCTCGTCGCCATGGTCGTGGTCGTGATCATGGTCGTGGTCATCGCCTTCGGCATGCACGTGGGCGCCGTTGGGAATGCCGTAGTTGGTGCGGTAGGTGCTGGCCGACACGCCGAAGTAACCGCCTTCGCCCAGCCAGGTGGCACCCACGCCACCGGCGCGGGTGCGGAT
Organism: Stenotrophomonas sp.; assembly: GCF_032056425.1. Lineage (GTDB taxonomy): Bacteria > Pseudomonadota > Gammaproteobacteria > Xanthomonadales > Xanthomonadaceae > Stenotrophomonas. The sequence goes on along the minus strand of NZ_DAMBCN010000001.1, from coordinate 92,558 downwards.
GGAGCTGTTGTCCAGGCGACCGCGACGCGGCTCTTCGCCTTCCTCGCCCGCGTGATCGTGGTCGTGGTCTGCATGATGGTCTTCCAAGCTGTCGATCACCGCGTAGCCGGGAATGCGGTAATCATCGCCGTTGCGCACCAGGCCATCGACATGCAGCACCACGTTGCCGCTCACGCCGTCCAGGCGGAACATGCCGCTGCGTTCGTCATTGACCGAGTTGCCGCGCAGTTCGGCGCGACCGCTGAGCGGGCGGTCCGGCAGGTCGCGGGCAATGCGGCCATCGACCACGTTCACCGCGCCGCCGATCGCGCCGCTGCCGAACAGCAGGGTGGCCGGGCCCTTCAACACTTCGATCTGGTCGGCCAGGAACGGTTCGATGCTGGTGGCATGGTCGGCGCTGACGGTGGAGGCATCCATGTTGCCCATGCCGTTGGACAGCACGGCCACGCGCGGGCCTTCCTGGCCGCGGATGATCGGGCGGCCGACGCCGGGGCCGAAGAAGGTGCTCTGCACGCCGGGCAGCTTGGCCACGGTGTCACCCAGGGTGCCGGCCTTCTGTTCGTCCAGGCGTTCGCCGGTCAGCACGTCCACCGGGCGCGCCAGCGACTCGGCGTCACGCTGCAGCGGCGAGGCCGTGACCTGCACTGACGACAGCTCGGTCAGGTGGCGGTCACGTTGGCCGGCATCGTCGCCGGCGGCGAACGCCGCTGTGGGCAGCAGCGCCGCGAGCGCCAGGGCAAGAGAATGCGGCTTCAACCGCGGAGAATGGGCAGACATCGGCAAGTCCTTTGTTACTTTGTATCAATCGGGTGGCGCACGTATCCCGTCGACTGACAGGGGGAGGGGAAACGTGCGGGGCAGGAGTAAATGTTATATTATTCCATAACGATTCGCCGACCCTGCTGGAAGTCATGTCCCTGTCCTCCTCGTTCCGCCGCCTGCTCGATCGCTTTGGTGCCACCGGTTCCATGCTGTGCGCCGTGCACTGCGCGGTCATCCCGGTGCTGCTGGCGATCGCGCCTTCGCTGGGCCTGTCGTTCTGGCTGAGCGACGGTGTGGAGATGGCGCTGGTGGTGTTCGTGACGCTGCTCGGGCTGTTCAGTCTGGTCATGGGCTATCGCCGGCACGGCGCGCTGCGCGCGCTGGGCTTCCTGATTCCGGGCCTAGTGGCGCTGTGGGCGGGCGTGCTGTACGACCCGCTGCACCACAATGCGGTGCCGCATGCGGTGGTGATGACCCTCGGTGGCGTGCTGGTGGGCGTGGCCCATCTGGTCAATCTGCGCCTGAACCACGGCCACGTCCACGACGCCAGCTGCGCGCACTAGGCGCGTCGTGATAGGCTTTCCGATCGTGCGCGGGGGCGCCCAGCAAGGCGGCCCCGCCGAACCCGTGTCAGTACGGGGTAACCAGATTTCACACTTGAGGAGTTGAAGACATGGGTAAGGGTGACCGCAAGACCGCCAAGGGCAAGCGCTACAACGCCAGCTACGGCAACGCCCGTTCGCACACCGCGAGCAAGGTCGCTGTAGGCGCCGCCGCCCCGGTTGCCAAGAAGACCGTGGCCAAGGCTCCGGCCAAGAAGGCTGTGGCGAAGAAGGCAGCTGCCAAGGCCTGATCCGGCCGGCGGTTGCTTGAAGAAAACGCGGCGCCTGGCGCCGCGTTTTTTTGTGCCCGGTGTTCCTGCCGCTGGCCGGGCCATGCCCGGCGGATCGAGCCTGGGGTAGCGCCGGGCCATGCCCGGCGGATGTTGCGCGGTCAGCGCAGCGCTTTCTTCAACGTCTCAGCGTCGCCATCGTTCGGCGCCGCCGGCACCTGCAGCAGATGCGCCAGCAGCGGGTAGACATCCACATTGTCGAACCCGTCGATCACCCGGCCCTGCTGGAATGACGGCCCACGTGCCACGAACACCGCACGCATCGAGGGCAGGGCATTGTCGTAGCCGTGCGAGCCACGGTCCTGGTGGTCGCGCTTGGCAATGCGCTCGGCATGCAGGGCGTCCCAGCCTTCATCCATCTGGCAGACGATGGATGGCACGCGCGGGTGGCTGCCGTAATGCCAGCGCGGCGGCAGTGCATCCTTCTTCCAGCATTCGTAGTGCGCGTGGCGACCCAGCAGCGCCTGCTCGGCCTGTGCTTCGCGGCCGGCAACGGGCTCGAAGCCCACCGACTGCCCTTGGCTGATGTTGCGCGCGATCGACGGGTCAACCATCGATTCGGTGGCAATCACCTGGCCTTCCGGTACCGACGCCATGCCGTGGTCAGAGACCACCACCACATTGGTCGACGCTGCCAGCCCCTGCGCGTCCAGCCCATCGAGCACCTGGCCGATCACCTGGTCGGCCAGCACGATCGCGTCGGCGTACTGCTGCGAATCCGGGCCATGGTTGTGACCGGCCTTGTCCACGTTTTCCATGTACAGCGTGGTCAGCCTGGGTGCATCGGCATCGGTCTGCGCCAGCCAGTCCAGCACGGTCTGCGCCCGCTGCTGCAGCGGTTCCTTCATGTTGTACACCTGCCAGCGGCTGGGCCGGGTGCCGTCGATCTCGGCCTCACTGCCGGGCCAGGAAGTCGTTGCGGTGCGCACGCCCACCTTTTCCGCCCCGACCCAGATCGGTTCGCCGCCCCACCAGCCGCTGTTGGTCACGGCGTCGCGGTCACCCAGGCTGAAGCGCCCCAGCGCGGGGTCTTCCATGCTGTTGTTGACGATGCCGTGGTGGTCCGGGCGCAGGCCGGTCACCAGGGTGTAGTGGTTGGGGAAGGTCAGCGACGGGTAGGACGGTGTCATCCAGCGTGCGCGCACGCCGCCGTCGATGATGCGCTGCAGGTTCGGGGTCAGCCCACGATCCAGCGCATCGGCACGCAGTCCGTCGATGGAAATCAGCAGCAGCTTCGGTGGCGGCGCGTCGGCGCGCGACACCGGCGCGGACGAAGAGGGCGTGGTCGTGCAGGCGGCCAGGGGCAGCAGCAGTGCCAGCGAACAGGTCAGGCGTACGGAAGTCATCGCCACATCATAAGCGGCGGCAATGACGCGCCCAAGACACGGCGCGGAAAGCGCGCCGTGTCCGCGGCATGAAAGCCATCCACGCATGGCGTGGATCTACTGTCGGATATCGAGACAGTTCCGGGGTCAGAGCCCGTTGCGCAGCAACGGGATCCGACCCCAAGTCGATGGCCGCGGGAACTGTCGAAGGCGGGGTGGGTCCGGTTGCGGGGGCGTGAGCGCCATGGATGGCGCGACCGAGGCTACATGGACGTACTTGCGCCGTCCCCCGCAACCGGGCACACCACGCCATGCCAAGGATAGCCCGCTGTTGACGTTGCTTCAGTCGAGCATGGCTCGACTCTACAGCGGGTGCGGGGCGCAGCCCTGCCTGCAAACCCGAACCCTCAGGCAAACACGGGGGCCTGCCGCTGCTCCAGCCGCAGCAGTGCCGCCTTGGTTTCCAATCCGCCGCCGAAGCCGGTCAGCGTGCCATTGCTGCCGATCACACGGTGGCAGGGCAGCACGATCGGCAGCGGATTACGACCGTTGGCCGCGCCCACCGCACGGGTGGCCGTGGGCTGTCCCAGGTGCTGGGCAAGCTGCAGGTAGCTCCAGGTCTGGCCGAATGGAATGACGGCCAATGCCTGCCACACCCGCAGCTGGAACGGCGTGCCGCGCGGCGCCAGCAGCAGATCGAAGCTGCTGCGTTCGCCATGCAGGTATTGCAGCAACTGTTCGCGTGCCTGCGGCAGCGCACCCGGCGCGTACTGCCAGTCGCCGCGGCCACGCGCCGGGTGGCGGTTTTCCGGGAACAGCACGTGGGCCAGCCCATGCGCGTCACCGGCGATGGTCAACTCGCCGATCGGGCTGTCGAAACGATCGAACAACAAGGTCATGTCGGTTCTCCAACAAAGGTGCCGGACAGGTGCCACAGGTGCAGCACCGCATAGGCGCGCCACGGCCGCCACGCCTGCGAACGGGCTTCGGTGGCGCGCTCGCTCAGGCGCTGCCCCTGGGCGTGGCCCAGCACCTGCTGCAGCACCAGGTCGCCGGCAGGGAAGGCGTCAGGCTGGCCCAGCCCACGCAGGGCGATGTACTGCGCCGTCCACGGCCCGATGCCGGGCAGGGCCACGCAGCGGGCCACGAACTCGTCCAGGGCCTGGCCCGGGCCGAAATCCAGCGCGCCACTGGCGCAGGCCGCTGCCAGCGCGCGGACCGTGGCCGCCCGCGTGCGTGGCAGGCCGATCGATTCCAGTGGTGCCTCGGCCAGCACCTGCGGCAGCGGGAACTGGCGGTCGAACGCGGCCGGCATGCCGGGCAGGTGGGCGCCCCAGGCGTCCACCAGACGCCGTGCGAAGGTGGTGGCCGCCGCAACGCTGACCTGTTGGCCGAGCACGGCGCGTATGCCCACTTCGAAGCCGTCCCAGCCGCCCGGTACGCGCAGCCCGGGGCGCTCTGCGATGCCGCGGGCCAGCAGGGGTTCTTCGCCCAGGGCGGCATGCACCTGCTGCAGGTCGGCATCCAGATCGAACACGCGGCGCACGCGGCGCACGATGTCCGGAATCAGGCGAGGATCGACCGCACCCAGCTGCAGGCGCAGTTCCGGACGCTTGGGGTCGGCGGTGACCCGCAGCAGGGTGGGGCGTTCGGGCGTGCCCAGTACGCGCTGGTAGCTGTCCTCGTCGATCAGTTCGATGCCGGGCAGGCTGCGCTTGCGCAGGAAGGCCAGCATGCGCGGGAAATCCAGCGGTGGGCGGTAGCCCAGGCGCAGCACCAGGCCATCGTCGGCGCCGACCCGCGGGGCATGCTGGCGACGCAACGCGGTGGGCGGCATGCCGCAGCCCTGCAGGAAGGCGGTGTTGAAGCGGCGCAGGCTGTTGTAGCCGGCGGCCAAGGCGACGTCGGTGACCGGCAACGCGGTTTCGGTCAGCAGTTGCTTGGCCAGCAGCAGGCGATGGGTGGCGTGGATCTGTGCGGGCGTGGCGCCCAGGTGTTCAACGAACAAGCGCTGCAGCTGGCGTGCGCTCAGGCCCAGGCGGTGGCCCAGTTCGGCCATGGACTGTTCCTGCAGGAAGCCGTTGTGGATCAGTGCCAGTGCACGTTGCACGGTCTGTCCGGCCAGGGCCTGCTGTGCCTGGGGTGCCAGTTCGGGGCGGCAGCGCAGGCAGGGCCGGTAACCGGCCGCGGCGGCCGCAGCGGCGGTGCGGTAGTAGCAGATGTTGCGTGGCTTGGGCGGCGGCGCCGGGCAGACCGGGCGGCAATAGATGCCGCGCACGGCGGTGAAGAACACGCCGTCGAAGCGCGCGTCGCGGGCCAGGCGGGCGCGGTCGCAGGCTGCGGTGTCGAGGGCGGGGGAGGTGTCCATGGCGCCAGTCTAGGCTGCGGTGGGGGGTGATACTCGCCATTTTCGGACATGGATGCTGAAGGGGGTACGGCAGGGCTGCGCCCTGCACCCGCTGAATCAACGTCAACGTCAAGAGCGGGCTATCCGAGGGGTGGCGGGGTGGTATGGGCAGGCGGGACACGCCGTAAACCCTTCCATGGGGGCTCGTAGGCGCCATCCATGGCGCCTGCGGTCCCGCCTGCCCATATCACCCCGCCTTTGACAGATTGCTGCGATCTGTAGGGACGGCACGGGGTCGGATCCCGTTGCGCAGCAACGGGCTCTGACCCCGGATGGATTTCCGTGTCGGACAGATTCATCCACGCATGGCGTGGATCTACTCGAGCACGGTTGCGCCAGTAGATCCACGCCACGCGTGGACGCGGTTCCCATTACCCAGTCGGTAGATCCACGCCACGCGTGGATGCGTTCCCCAGGGTCACCATGGGTTCAGTGGCGCACGCTGAATGCGCGGCGTTGGCGGGTAGACTGTGGCTCTCGCTTCCCTCGAACACCGGTTGCCCGATGTCTTTCCGATTCCGCTGGTTGCCCCTGTTGTGCCTGGCCCTTGCTGGCTGCAAGCAACTGGAGAATCCCGGCAACGTGACCGCAGCCGACAAGGCGGCGCGCGCGCCGGCCAGTGATGGCGAGAACATGGTGTCGATCAACGCGGCCGACGCGCCGCCACCGCCGGCACCGCCGCGCAGCCGTGCGGACCGGCCGTGGCCGCAGGCGCAGCTGGAGAACGGCAACGTCTGGATCAGCTGCAGCACCGATTACGCCGGTGAGGGCGGCGACGGGGTGGCGCTGGACGGGCTGGGGCGCGACCAGATCCAGCAGGCGCTGGCGCCGTGCGCCGAACGTGGGCTGCTGCGCGTGCGCTATGCCGGCAAGATCAATCCCGGGTTCGCTGAACTGGTCTGGCGCCTGGCCGTGGTGGCCGACGCGCTGAAGATCCACAAGCGCATCCTCGATCTGGATTCCAGCGGCGGCCAGGTGGAATCGGCCATCGTGGCCGGTGACAGCATCGGTGAATCGGGCTGGACGATCTGGGTGCGCGAAGGTTCGATCTGCCACAGTGCCTGCGTGTTCGTGCTCGCGGCCGGCGACAACCGCCTGCTGTCCGGCAAGGTGGGCATCCACCGCATGATGCGCATCAGTTCCAAGGCGACCTCGCGCGCCGAACTGAACCGCGAACTGCACGAGGTCTACGACAACGTGAAGGACTACTTGCAGCGCAACGGCGTTGCGGTGGGCGTGGCCGATCTGATGATGACCGTGCCCAACCGCAGCCTGCGCCTGCTGACGCCTGAGGAACTGCGCCAGTTCGGCCTGGATGGCACCAACGCGGTGCAGGACGATCTGGAGCGGATCAAGCAGATGCGCGCCTGCGGCGATGACTTCGTGCAGCGCAAGGATGCCTTCCTGATCGCCTTCGACCAGCAGTGCAAGCGCGAGGGCGTGGACATGGAATCGATCAACAGCTGCGGGCAGGCGCTGAAGGAACGCTTCGGTTTCCCCGATCCGGTGTGCCCGGAAGAGAGCCCGCTGTCGGAAATCGATGTGGCGACGCTGCCACCGGCACCGCCCGAGCCGCCGCTGGCCGAGCAGCCGCCCGCGGCGGGCACCGGTGGCGCCCCTGCCGACGCCGATGCCGCTGCGGTGGAAGCGAGCAGCACCGCGCGCTGACGAACCGATCACCGGGCTGGCGTAGACTGCGCTTCCATACTTTGAAGTGGCGGTGCCCATGAAGCGCACGTTCCTGTTGCTGTCCTTGTGGCCTCTGACTGCACTGGCACAGGCGCCGTCGCCGGCCACGCCTGCGCCCGCGCCGGCGCGCCCGGCAGCGGCCGCCCCGGCTGCCGCCAGACCGGCCACGGCGGCCGCGCCCACGCTGACGCCGGCCCAGCAGGCCCAGGTACAGAAGCAGGATGCGGAAATGACCGCCGCGGCGCTGAAGGCCGCGCAGCTGGTCGACGCCAACCGTGCGGGTGAACTGTGGGACGGTGCTTCGGCCGTCGCGCGCCGTGCCGTGCCCAAGGCCGCCTTCGTCAGCCAGCTCACTACCGACCGCACCCGGCTGGGGGCCTTGGCCGGGCGCGGCCAGCCCAGCGTGACCCGGGTGAAGTACGGCCCGGGCGCCGCCGTGCCGGAAGGGCTGTACATCAACGTCAGCTTCCCCACCCGCTTTGCCAACAGCGCACAGCCGGTGCGCGAACTGGTTTCGTTCCGTTTCGACGAAGACCAGACCTGGCGGCTTGCCGGCTACAGCCTGCGCGCTTCCGCGCCCTGACCCTGTTGCCGTGCGGCCCAAACCGAGACGAATCGGTTGTCACTGTCTCCGTCTGCTGTAGTAGTGTGAGCCTGTACCAACCAACAGAGGTGGATCATGGATCGTTCTTCACTGCTGCTTGCTGTACTCGTTGCCTCGATCATGCCGATGGCCTACGCCGCAGAACCTGCCGCTCGACAGAGCTTCGACGCGCCGCAGCCACTGCGCCTGGATGCCATCCCGCCGGTCATTCATCTTGACCGCCTGGGCAAGGACTCGTTCATCGACGCCAGGGCGCAGGAAGATGCCGCGCTGCGCCGGGCAGCGGGCAGGATCGTGCAGATGATCGACGCGCGCCGCACCGCTGAAGTGGGCGAAGGGGCCTTGGCCAGCGTGTCCGGGGCCGGCGCTTCAACGGATTTCGTCCGCCAGCTGGACAGCACGCGCAGCCAGGCCGGCGAGCTGCTCAAGCGTGGTGATGCCCGTGTGACCCGTATGGCGCAGGCGGGCGATGGCGCACAGCCTGACATTGTGGAAGTGATCTTCCCTGCGCGCTTCGCCAACATGGAAGGGGCTGTCGATGAAACGGTGGCCTTCCGCCTGGACGACAACCAGGTCTGGCGGGTGACGGACTACAACCTCGCACTGGCCGCGCGCTGAGCCGCCGGCCGTGAACGCGGAACTGTCCTTGCTGGCGTGGGCGATGCTCCTTGGCTTCGTCCACATCTTCGCCGCCTCCACCGTGGTTACCCGCGAGCGCGGCATCAAGTGGAACGCGTCGGCGCGTGATGCACCCAATGTGCCCCTGAGCCCGCTGGCCGGGCGACTGCAGCGGGCGCAGGCGAACTTCTTCGAGACCTTCCCGTTCTTCGCTGCCGCCGCAATCGCGGTGGTGGTGGCGGGGCGTAGCACGGAGTCGACGGTGCTGGCCGCGCAGGTCTACTTCTGGGCGCGGGTGGTGTACCTGCCGCTGTACGCCATGGGCGTGCCCTATGTGCGCAGCCTGGTGTGGGTCGTGTCGATCGTGGCGGTGCTGTCGTTGGTGTTTGCGCTGCTGTAAGCGTGCAGCCGCGGGCGCCGGCCTGATCCAGATCAAGGTGCTTAACGCGTGGGGCGCTAAGCTGGCAGCGAACGGACAAGGGTCAGGAGACAGGCATGCGTGGAATGGACGTGGTGGTGGTGGGCGCGGGGCCGGCAGGCCTGTGTTTCGCGCGCGCGCTGGCCGACAGTGGCCTGCAGGTCGGGCTGGTCGAAGCGCAGCCGCGCCAGGCACTGGCCGAGGCGACCTTCGACGGCCGCGAAATCGCGCTGACCCACGCGTCCCGCCAGAGCCTGGAGCAGCTGGGTCTGTGGCAGCGCCTGCCGGCCAGTGAGATCGCCGAACTGCGCGATGCCAAGGTGCTCAACGGAGGCTCGGCGTTCGCGCTCACCTTCGCCAGCGAACGCACCGCCGACCAGCCGCTGGGCTGGCTGGTGCCCAACCACCTGATCCGCCGGGCCGCCTGGCAGAGCGTGCAGGGCCAGCCCGGCCTGGCCTTGTTCGATGGGCGCAAGGTGCAGTCACTGCGTGCTGATGCGCAGGGCCAGGTGGTTACCCTGGACGACGGCAGCCAACTGCACGCCCGTCTGCTGGTGGCCGCTGACAGCCGCTTCTCGGGCACCCGCCGCCTGTTGGGTATCGGTGCGCAGATGCGCGACTACGGTAAATCGATGCTGGTGTGCCGCATGCAGGTCGAGCGTGACCACCGCCACACGGCGTGGGAATGGTTCGGCTACGGCCGCACCCTGGCCCTGCTGCCGCTCAACGAAGGCCAGGCGTCGGCCGTGGTGACGTTGCCGCCGCGGCAGATCGAGCAGCTGCTGGCGATGGACGAGGTGGCCTTCGGCCACGCCATCACCGGATTCTTCGAGCACCGGCTGGGGCAGATGCAGCCGGTGGCCACGCCGCAGGCGTATCCGCTGGTGGGCGTATATGCGCACCGTTTCGTCGGCAGTCGCTGCGCGTTGATCGGCGATGCCGCCGTGGGCATGCACCCGGTCACGGCGCATGGCTTCAACCTGGGTCTGGCCAGTGCGCAGCGCCTGGCGCACGAGATCCTGCAACAGCAGCGGCGCGGGGCGGACATCGCCGCCGACGGCATGCTGGCCCGCTACGAGCGCGGGCACCGGCTGGCCTCGCGACCACTGTACGAGGCCACCAACGCCATCGCCAGCCTGTACACCGACGACCGTGCGCCGGCGCGCCTGCTGCGCGCGGCCGGTCTGCGGCTGGCGCAGGGCGTGGCGCCGTTCCGCAGGGTCATTGCCTCGCACCTGACCCAGCGCGTGGCCTGACCCTGCCTTGCCCGGCCTGATCAGCCGGCCGCCAGCACGCGGATCTGGCTGTCGTTGAATTCCACGACCTGGCCTGCACGGATCTTGCAGGCCTTGCGCAACTCGACCTGGCCGTCCACCAGCACCTGGCCGTCGCCGATCACCATCTTGGCCTCGCCGCCGCTGGTGACCAGGTCGGCCAGCTTCAGCAACTGCTTCAGTTCGACATACTCACCGTCGAGGTCGAATTCGAGAATCTGCATGGAACACGTTTCCGGCTGGGGCGGGCCAGGACTGGCCGCGCGGGTCGCGTATTGTGCGCCAGGGCGGGCGGTCATGGATGCGAATGGTTTCCTGTACGCGCCGTTCAGGCAGGGTGCGGTATCATTCCGCTCTGAGCGAGTGAATCTCCCTCCGAACGAGCAGCGCCAGGGCACGCGATAAGAAGGGCGCCCAAAGCGCGGACCATCCCTTTTTTATCGCACTGCCATGCAGATGGCCGTGCCTTTGGAGTTTTCCATGTCCCAAGATTCCCAAGCGCCGCTGCAGTTCTCGCAGCTCGGCCTGTCCGAGCCTGTCATGCAGGCGGTCAGCGCCATCGGCTACGAAACCCCGTCGCCGATCCAGGCCGCGACCATCCCGGCCATGCTGGAAGGCCGCGACGTGCTGGGCCAGGCCCAGACCGGTACCGGCAAGACCGCGGCCTTCGCGCTGCCGGTGCTGTCCAACATCGATCTGCAGCAGACCAAGCCGCAGGCCCTGATCCTGGCGCCGACCCGCGAGCTGGCTATCCAGGTGGCCGAGGCGTTCCAGTCGTATTCCTCGAAGATCCCCGGCTTCCGCGTGCTGCCGGTGTACGGCGGCCAGCCCTACGGCCAGCAGCTGTCGGCCCTGCGCCGCGGCGTGCACATCGTGGTCGGTACCCCCGGCCGCGTGATCGACCACCTGGACCGCAGCACCCTGGACCTGTCCGAGCTGAAGACCCTGGTGCTGGACGAAGCCGATGAAATGCTGCGCATGGGCTTCATCGACGACGTCGAAGCGGTGCTGAAGAAGCTGCCGGAACAGCGCCAGGTGGCCCTGTTCTCGGCCACCATGCCGCCGCAGATCCGCCGCATCGCGCAGACCTACCTGCAGGACCCGGTGGAAGTGACCATCGCGGCCAAGACCACCACCTCGGCCAACATCCGCCAGCGTTACTGGTGGGTGAGCGGCATGCACAAGCTGGACGCGCTGACCCGCATCCTGGAAGTGGAGCCGTTCGACGCGATGATCATCTTCGCGCGCACCAAGGCCGGCACCGAAGAACTGGCCAGCAAGCTGCAGGCCCGTGGCCTGGCCGCTGCCGCCATCAACGGCGACATGCAGCAGGCTCAGCGTGAGCGCACCATCGCCATGCTGAAGGAAGGCAAGCTGGACATCCTGGTGGCCACCGATGTGGCCGCCCGTGGCCTGGACGTGGAGCGCATCAGCCACGTACTGAACTACGACATCCCGTACGACACTGAAAGCTACGTGCACCGCATCGGCCGTACCGGTCGTGCCGGCCGCAGCGGCGAGGCGATCCTGTTCGCCACCCCGCGCGAGAAGGGCATGCTGCGCCAGATCGAGCGGGCCACCCGCCAGCCGATCGAAGAAATGCAGCTGCCGAGCGTCGAAGCGGTCAACGACACCCGCATCAACAAGTTCACCTCACGCATCAGCGAAACCCTTGGCGCTGGCGGTCTGGATTTCTACCGCCAGCTGCTGGAGCGTTTCGAGAGCGAGCAGAACGTGCCGGCCATCGAAGTGGCCGCCGCTCTGGCGAAGATGCTGCAGGGCGATACCCCGTTCCTGCTGCAGCCGCCGGTGCGTGCGCCGCGTGAAGAACGCGCGCCGCGCGAGCGTTTCGACCGTGGCGACCGCCCGGAACGCGGTGACCGCTTCGACCGCAACGAACGCGGCCCGCGCTTCGAACGTGGCCCGCGCCGCGAAGAGGGCGAGGGTGGCTTCGAGCAGCGCCCGCGCCGTGAAGTGCCGCCGCGTGGTGCACCGGACCAGGGCATGGAGACCTACCGCATTTCGGTGGGCCACCAGCACGGCGTGAAGCCGGCCAACATCGTCGGCGCCATCGCCAACGAAGCCGGCCTGGAAAGCCGCTACATCGGCCGCATCGACATCCACGACGACTTCTCGCTGCTGGACCTGCCGGCGCAGATGCCGCAGGACGTGCTCAGCCACCTGCAGAAGGTGTGGGTGTCGGGCCAGCAGCTGCAGATGCGCCCGCTGGCGGCCGGTGAAGAGATCAACCCGGCTCCGCGTCCGTTCAAGCCGCGCTTCGACAAGCGCGGTCCGGGCGGCCCGGGGGGCCCGCGCCGCGGTGGCCCGGGTGGCCCCGGCGGTGACCGTGAAGGTCGCCCGCCGCGCCGTGATGGCTTCAAGCCGCGCGGTCCGCGTAGCTTCTAAGCACCACGCCTGAAGGGGCGGTGGTCGATCGGGCATTCATCTTCGGATGGCCCGGGCGACCGCCGCCCTTTTTCGTGGGCTTCGCACCGTCCACACATCCACGGTTCTAGGCTGAACGGGTTCCGCAGGAGGTTGCCACCGTAATCGCGTCCGGGGGGATCCAGGATGGGTAGGAGGGGTAGCGAGCAGCAGGACCGGCGGGTGCCGATGACCCGGGGGTTGGGGCTGCGGTTTGCATTGCTGACCGGGATGGCGATCGGCTTGGTCGGGCTGTCGGCTGTCATCCAGGAGCTGCAGGCGGCGTCCACCGCCTGGATTGCCGGCCAGGGGCACTGGTCGCGCGGCCAGCAGGAGGCCACCTCGGCGCTGAGCCGATACCTGGTGCGTGGCCAGTTGATCGATCTGAATGATGCCGAGCGCGCGCTGCAGCTGCCGCTGGGTGATCTGCACGCGCGCCTGGCGTTGGAAAAGCCCGAGCCGGACGAGGCGAGCGCGCGCGCCGGCTTCCTGCGCGGCGGCAACGCCAAGGGTGACGTGGCGCGGTTGGTGTTCTCGTTCCGCCATGCCCGCGATTTCGGCGCGTTCCGTGATGCCACCACCCTGTGGCGGCAGACCGACCCGGGCGTGCTGGCCATGCAGGCGCTGATCAGCGAACTGCGCCAGCGCCACCATGAAGGCCCCTTGTCGGTGCAGGCGCGCGATGCCTACCTGCAGCGCCTGCGCGACATCGACCAGACCCTGCAGGCGCAGGCGAAGGCGTTTTCCCAGGCCCTGCTGGACATGTCACGGGCGGTACGCATCGCCACCCTGGTGGTCGGCGGCGTGTCGGTGCTGGGCATCACGCTGATGGCCATTGCCCTGGCCCGGCGCGTGGGCAAGGACATGGGTGAGCATGAAAGCCGCTTCCGTGCCGCGTTCTACCAGGCCAACGTGGGCATGCTGAAGCTGGACGCGCGGGGGCGGGTGATCGAGGCCAACCAGGCCATCGCCGATATTCTCGATTACCGCCGCGATCAACTGTTGCAGATGGCCTTTGCCGAGCTGCTGATGGACGGTGAGCTGGTGCTGGATGAGCACGGGCAGATCGACTGGGACCGTCAGCTGCGGCCGGGTGAGCTGCGCTTCCGGCGTCGTGACGGCAGCCTGGTATGGGGCCGCTGGAGTGGGACCGGGGTGCGCACGCCCGGTCGCGGGCTTTCGGTGTTTGCAATCATCGAAGACGTCAGCCAGCACCATGCGCTGGCCCGCGAGATCGAACACCATGCCAGACATGATCCGCTCACCGGCCTGATCAATCGCCGCGAGATCGAGCGGTTGCTGGAAAACGCGCTGCTGCAGGTGCGCTCGGAAGGCGGCGTGCATTCGCTGTGCTACATCAACCTGGACCATTTCAAGCTGGTGAACGACAGCTTTGGCCACGCCGCCGGCGACCAGATGCTGCGCGGTTTCGCCGAGTACCTGATCGGCGCGGTGCGCGATGGTGACTGGGTCGGCCGGCTTGGCGCCGATGAATTCGCGGTGTTCCTCGCCCGCGCCAGCCAGGATGAGGCCAAGCGCGTGCTGCAGCGGTTGCTGCGCAATCTGGGCCAGGCCACCTTCCCGATCAGCGAGGGCAGCCCGCAGCTGAGCTGCAGTATCGGCGTGGTGGAAGTCACCGCCGACGCGCAGGATGTGAACTGGCTTATGAGCGCGGCCGACAGCGCCTGCTATGCGGCCAAACAAGCGGGGCGCAACCGCATCCACTGCTTCAACGAAGACCGCCTGGCGCTGGACGAGCGGCGGCAGGAGGCCGAGCGCCTGCAGCGGGTCAGCCTTGCGATGGCCGAAAACCGCATGCTGCTCTACGCCCAGCGCATCGCCAAGGTGGGCGATCCGGGGTATCTGCACTACGAGGTACTGGTGCGCATGCGCGATGCCGCCGGCGCGCTGCACCTGCCGGGCCAGTTCATGCCGGCGGTGGAGCGCTATGGCATGGCGGTGGCGCTGGACCGGCATGTGCTGGGCCTGTTGTTCCGGCATCTGCAGGTCTGCCCGGCGCACGTGCGCCAGCTTGGCCTGTGCAACGTCAACGTGTCGGCCCAGTCGATCGCCGAGCCGGGCTTCCTGGCCTTCGTCTGCGACCTGCTGGAACGCAACCGCGCGCTGGCGGCAAAGCTGTGTTTCGAGATCACCGAAACAGCGGCGATCAGCAACCTGGCCCAGGCGCGGGCCTTCATCGACGCGGTGAAGGCCCGCGGCTGCCAGATGGCGCTGGACGACTTCGGCTCGGGCCTGTCCTCGTTCGGCTATCTGCGGCAGTTGCCGGCCGACATCCTGAAGATCGATGGGGCCTTCGTGCGCGACATGGGCAGCGATCCGGTGAGCCATGCCACGGTACGTGCCATCAGCGAACTGGGGCGCGAGCTGCACATGGAAGTGGTGGCCGAATGGGTGGAAACCGAGGAAGTGGCTGCGGCGCTGGCTGCACTGGGGGTGCAGGGCCTGCAGGGCTTTGCCATCGAACGCCCGCAGCCGCTGGAGCGGCTGACCCTGGCCGACCAGCGCCCGCTGCGCCTGGTCGGCGGTCCCGGACTGCCGGGCTGACCGTGGACGCCCCCACCTATGGTCTACACACCGCGGCCGCCGCAGACTGCGATAATGACCCCAGGGGCGACGTGCACTGGGCGCGGGCATGAGCAACAGCGGGACACAGCGTGGTCGGCAGGCGCGTGCGGTTGGAAGTAGGGGCAGTGCTGGTGGTGCTGCTGGCCTGGCTGGCATTGCCCTGGCTGGGCCATGCGCGCGCGGCCGATGCCGGGCGTGATTATCTGCTGGTGGGCGAGGCCACCAGCGAGCCCACCCCGCATCGCGCGTGTACGCCGCAGATGCTGGCCGGCCCCCGCCAGCAGGTGCGCGTCGACGCCCCGCCCGGCGGGTGGTCGGGCGAGCCGCAGGCGCTGGATGTATTCAACGTGTTTGCCGGCGAAGTCCGGCTGCAGCATGGCGAGCGCGAAATCTGCGGCAACATGGATGATGCGCGCACCCGCGATTCGCGCTTCCGCGCCGGCATCGGCATGGTGGCCGTGCCGCGGGCCGGCAGCCATGAACCCTTCTTCGTGTCCTGGCAGACGCCGCTGAAAGCACGGTGGGTACCGACCCTGCGCCTGGGCGCGCCCAGTCCGGTGCAGCAGAACGACACCGCACGCCTGCTGGTGCGTGCGGCGTGCATCGCGGTGGCCATCGCTCTGGCGCTGTCGGCGCTGATGGGCTACCTGACCACCCGCGACCGCAGTTTCCTGTTCTACATCGGCGCCACGCTGATCCTGGTGCTGTGGCAGGCAGTACTGGGCGGGTTGTCCGGCTACCCCGAGCCCTGGCTGCCGGTCGGTGAACGCGCAGCCTGGTGGCTGATCGCACTGACTGCGGCGACTTTGGCCATGGCGCTGCCGGCGTTGTGGCGGCTGAACGGTGGCGATCGGCAGCTGCCAGGCTCGCGCCTGCCGCAGCAGATCGTGCTGTGGGGGCTGCTGGCCGTGGCGGTGCTGGTGCCGTGGCTGGGCCGCGAAGGGCTGAAGATCGTGGCCGTGGGGCTGCAGGTCACCTTCATCGTGGGCTGCGCGCTGTCCTTGGCCGTCGGCCTGTGGGCGCGGTTGCGCGGCGATGTCTGGGCGCAGGCCGGGTTGGCTGCGTTGGCCCCCATGCTGGCCTTGATCGCCGCTGACGCGGCCAGCGCCGGCTGGCTGCTGGAATACCGCGTGGAAGCGCTGCAGCTGGCGGTCACCTGGCTGCTGATGATGGCTGCCTACGCGTTGAACCTGCGGCTGGGCCGCCTGCGCCAGCAGCGTGACGAGATGCGGCAGCTGGCCGAGACCGATTCGCTGACCGGCCTGCCCAACCGCCGTGCCGGCCTGCAGCAGCTGGGTGAGCACCTGCAGCGTGGGGAGCGTGAGGCCAAGGAGCTGGTCATCGGTTTCCTCGATGTCGACCTGTTCAAGGACATCAACGATCGCCACGGGCATGAGATTGGCGACCAGGTGCTGGTGGCAGTGGCCCGTGCCCTGCGCGCCAGTGTGCGCAGCCAGGACGAGGTCGCGCGTATGGGCGGCGAGGAGTTCCTGGTGGTGCTGCCGGGCGTATCGCGCGAGGACGCGCGGCGGCGTCTGGACGTGCTGCGCCAGCGCATCACCGAGGCCTGCCAGAGCCTGCAGGTGCCGGGTCTGGAGGTTACCGCCAGCATCGGGCTGGCACAGTGGCGCCCGGGCCAGGATGACCTGGCGGCCCTGCTGCGGCGTGCCGACCATGCGATGTACGTGGCCAAGCGCGGTGGCCGCAACCGGGTCTTCGATGGGGAGACTGCCGATCCGGCGGCGGTTGCATGAGGCGGGAAGGGGGGCAATGCCGGATAATGGGCAGATGACCACCCGACTCAACAAATACATTGCCGAAACCGGCTTCTGCTCCCGCCGCGAGGCCGACCGTCTGATTGCCGAACGGCGCGTCACCGTGAACGGCCACCCGGCCGGCACCGGCGCGGTGGTTGGCGCGGACGACACCGTGCTGGTCGACGGCCAGCCCCTGCGCGTGCGGACCGCGCGCAAGCCGGGCGCGCGCCGCCATGTCTACATCGTGCTGAACAAGCCGGTGGGGGTGACCTGCACCACCGAAACGTCGGTGAAGGGCAACATCGTGGACTTCGTTGGCCACGAGCAGCGCATCTTCCCGATCGGCCGCCTGGACAAGGAATCGGAAGGCCTGATCCTGATGACCAGCAATGGCGATATCGTCAACCAGATCCTGCGTGCCGAGAACGGCCACCAGAAAGAGTATCTGGTGGCGGTGAACAAGCCGGTCACCGACGAATTCCTGCGTGGCATGGCCCGCGGCGTGCGCATCCACAACCAGATGACCCTGCCGTGCCGCACCTCGCGCATTGCCAAGTTCGGTTTCCGCATCACCCTGCAGCAGGGCCTGAACCGGCAGATCCGGTTGATGGCGGCGGAGTTCGGTTTCCGCGTGACCCAGCTGCGCCGCGTGCGCATCGACAACATCAAGATCGGTGCGCTGAAGCCGGGCCAATGGCGCAACCTGACCGAGCAGGAACTGCACGGGCTGCTGCCGCAGCAGCAGGACTGGTAAGCCACCCTGAAGCGAATGGCTGCCGGGCATCGCCCGGCACTACATCGGCTAGACTCGGCGGCGACCTGCCGGAACGTGACGCTGCATGATCAAGCCCGACAAGCCCGCCAATGAAGCCCAGCGCCTGGAAGCGTTGTACCGCTATCGCATTCTTGATTCGGACCGCGAAAAATCGTTCGATGACCTGGTAGTGATCGCCAAGGCGGTGTGCGGTACCAGCATGGCGGCGGTCACCCTGATCGACGTCGAACGGCAGTGGTTCAAATCCATCCAGGGCATCGATGCGGCGCAAAACCTGCGCAGCGAGTCGATGTGCGGGCACGCGATCCTGCAACCGCAGGAAATCATGGTGGTGGAGGACGCGCGGCAGGACATCCGCTTCCATGACAACCCGGTGGTGACCGGCGATCCGCACGTGCGTTTCTACGCAGGTGCGCCGCTGGTCAGCAGCGACGGCCTGCCGCTGGGCACGCTGTGCGTGTTCGATGCGCGCCCGCAGCAGTTGGCGCCGGACAAGGCCGAAGCGCTGGCCGCGCTGTCGCGGCAGGTGATGCTGGTGATGGAACTGCGCCGCTTCGCGCTGGATATCCAGAGCCACATGCTGGAGCGCGATGATTACGAACGCCTGCTGGCCGAGTACCACGAGGTGCTGCTTGCGCAGAACGCCGACCTGACCGAGCAGAGCCGCACCGACGCGCTCACCGGCCTGCCGAACCGGCGGGCGCTGGCTGCCGCATTGGCCGAGGCGGTGGCCACCCCCGATGGGCACCTGCGGCAGACCTGCGTGGCGCTGGTGGATATCGACCACTTCAAGCAGATCAACGATTTCCAGGGCCATGCCACCGGCGATCGGGTGCTGGCCGAACTGGGGATGCTGCTGCGCTCGCACTTCGGCGGGCGTGGCATGGCGGCCCGCTATGGAGGCGAGGAGTTCGTGGCGCTGATGCCCGACATCGACCTGCGCACGGCGGAACTGCAGTGCGAATTCCTGCGCATGGCGGTGGCGGATCTGCCATTGGGATTCCCGGTCACCATCAGCATCGGCGTGGCCCAGTACCAGCCCGGTGAAAGCACCGACCAGACCCTGGCCCGCGCCGACGCCGCGCTGTACCGGGCCAAGGCGGGTGGCCGCAACCGGGTGGAACTGGCGCCGTAAACCGCGCGCCCGCCCACAGCGGTACCGGGCGCGTCGCAGCGGCTGCGATGCTGCCGGCCCATGATCGAGCTTTCCCGCACGCAGGTTGCCCATGCTGCAGACCCTGGCCATTGCCCACTACCGATCGCTGCACAACCTGACGCTGCCACTGCGGCAGTTGAACGTCGTCACCGGCGACAATGGCAGCGGCAAATCCAGCCTGTACCGCGCGCTGCGCCCTTTGGCAGAAACGGCACAGGGCGGGGTGGCCGCCGTGCTCGCCCGCGAAGGCGGACTGGGGTCTGCGCTGTGGGCGGGGCCGGAAAAAATCGATCCGCGCGTTGTGCGCGGTGAACTGCCGCTGCAGGGTGGGCCTAGACAGGACGCGGTCGGTCTGAAGCTGGGTTTTACCGCCGACGAATTCGGCTACGCCATTGATCTTGGCTACCCGCCGCCCAGCCGCTCCGCATTCGCGCTCGATCCGCAGATCAAGGCCGAGGCGATCTGGGCCGGTCCGTTCCTGCGCGGCAGCAACCTGCTGGTGGACCGGAGAGGGGCGCTGGTCCGGCGCCGCCATGGTGCCGGCTGGGCAGTGGTCGATAACCACCTTTCCGTGTTCGACAGCATGTTCACGCAGGTGGGGGACCCACAGCGGATGCCAGAGGTGATCGCGCTGCGTGAGTACATACGGCGCTGGCGGTTCTACGATCACTTCCGCAGCGATGCAGATGCCCCGGCCCGGCAGCCGGCGATGGCCGCCCGCACACCAGTGCTGCATCATGATGGGCGCGACCTTGCCGCGGCATGGGTGACCATTCTGGAAATCGGTGATCCGCACGCGTTGGCGCAGACGGTGGACGATGCATTTCCCGGCGCCACGGTCAGTTTCGAGGACGTTGACGGGCGGCTGGTCCTGCGTTTCCACCAGCCCGGCCTGCTGCGGCCGCTGTCGATGGCAGAACTTTCCGACGGTACGCTGCGGTTCCTGCTGCTGGCCGCCGCCCTGCACACGCCCCGGCCGCCGCCGCTTCTGGTGCTCAACGAGCCGGAGACCAGCCTGCATCCGGACCTGCTGCCGGCGCTGGCGCGGCTGATCATCGCCGCCAGTGCACGCAGCCAGGTCTGGGTGGTGTCACACGCCAGCCGCCTGATCGCCGCATTGGAGCAGGCACCGGGCTGCCACTCGCTGCATCTGCACAAGCAGCAGGGCCGCACGTTGTTGAGCGGGCAGGGGCTGCTGGACGCCCCGGCGTGGCATTGGCCGCAACGCTGAAGCGGCAATGCATGCCCGGTAGATCCACGCCATGCGTGCAGGCACTCAATCGGCGATGTTGCGCGCCTCGGCCGTGCCAAGGATCTCCGGATGCTGCACCGGCTTGCGGCGGTTCAGCAGCGGATGCAGGAACACTGCACCGACGATGATCGCCACGCCCAGGTAGAACCACGGGGTGACCTCGTGCTGCTCGCGCAGCAGCACCACCGCCAGCACCACCGCATAGACTGGTTCCAGGTTGGTCACCAGCTGCACGGTGTAGGCGCTCAGGTGGCGCAGCGCGACCAGGGCCAGGGCGAACGGCAGCAGCGTGCAGAACCCGGCCAGTACCAGCAGCAGGATGCCGTCGTGCAGGTCGGGAACCACCCACAGCGGGCTTGCCAGCGCTGGCAGCAGGTAGGGCATCAGCGGTGCCAGCAGGGTCAGGGTGAGGGTGCCGGCGCCCAGTTCCAACGCGGTCACCGTCAGCGGGTCGGCATGGCTGACCATGCGCTTGTTGAGCGAGCCGAACACCGCCACCAGCAGCGCCGACAGCGCGCCCACCAGCACGCCCAGGCGCATGCCATCGGGCACGCCGCCCACCACCAGCGCCACGCCCGGCAGCACCGCCAGACCGAAGGCCAGTTCGCGCAGCTGGAACGGCCGCTTGGCCACCCACGGCTCGATGATCGAGGTGAACACCGGCGCCAGCGCAATGCAGGTCGCCGCCACCGAGGCGTTGGCCAGCTTCACCGCGCCGTAGAACGTCAACCAGTGCAGCGCCACCAGCGCGCCAATGCCGGCATAACTGGCCACCAGCCGCAGTGGCAGGGTGCGCAGGCCACGCCAGACCCGTGGCAGCAGTGCCAGCATGGCCACCACCAGCAGCATGCGCCACCACACCAGCGGCAGCGCCGGCAGGGTGATCAGCTTGCCCAGGATGGCGGTGACGCCCCAGAGCAGGACACAGAAGTGGATCTGCCAGAGGGCTTTACGGGTGTCGGCGGTGGTCATCGCGGTATTGTGCGGCATGCGCAGGGTTGCCGGCGATGGCGGCGGCAACGCGTCCCCGACGATCCGCTTCGTTGCGGCTACGGGCCCTGGCCAGCCCGCCATGGATAGTAGCTGCCGAACCACCACAGGTAGCCTTCCGGGTCGGCGCAGGCATAGCCGCGACCGCCGTAGTCCTGGTCGGCAATGTCGATGACGATGCGCGCACCGGCCGCCCGGGCCCGGGCGTAGTGGGCGTCCACATCGGCCACGATCACGCAGGCACTCTGGGTCTGCCGGCCACCGACCTCCTCGGGCAGCACCGCCAGCTTCGACCATTTGCCGCCATTGCTGGCCGACCCGAGCATGATCATCCCCTGGCCGAACACCAGCTGTGCATGTAAGACCGTGTCGCCCTCGGCATGGACCGCCTGCGCATGGAAGCCGAACGCGCGCTGCAGCCAGTCGATCGCGCCCAGCGCGTCGCGGTAGCGCAGGCAGGGAATGATGGTGGAGCCGCTGCCCACCGCCTGATCATCAACCATGGCACCCCTCCTATGGCACAGGGCAGGGTGGATCGCCGCCCGTTACCATCGTGCGAAACCCCGGTGACGGTCTGCACATGGCCGCAACCCCTGTTCGGAGATGGTGCTGGATGAAAAACTGGATCGGAGGCGCCGTGCTGCTGGCGTGCACCACCCTGGCCAACGCGGCCACCCCACCGCAACTGCAGGACCTGGACGCAACGATCGAGCGCGTGCGCGCGCAGTTCGATGTGCCGGGCGTGGCCGTGGCCGTGGTGAAGGATGGGCAGGTCGTGCTGGAACGCGGCTGGGGCGTGCGCGAACTGGGCAAGCCGGCGCCGGTGCAGGCCGATACGCTGTTTGCCATCGCCTCCAATACCAAGGCCTTCACCGCCACTTCGCTGAACCTGCTGGCCGAGGACGGCAAGCTGAAGATGGACGACAAGGTGATCGACCACCTGCCGTCGTTCCGCATGTCCGATCCCTTCGTGACCGGGCAGATGACCCTGCGCGACCTGCTCTCGCACCGCAGCGGCCTGAGCCTGGGCGCGGGTGATCTGCTGTTCTGGCCGACCACCTCCTACAGCAATGCCGAGGTGGTGCAGCGGCTGGGCCAGGTGCCGCTGAAGGGCGGCTTCCGCGAGCGCTATGCCTACGACAACATCCTGTACGCGGTCGCCCAGCAGGTGATCGAGCACGTGTCGGGCATGAGTTACCAGCAGTTCCTGCAGACCCGCATCTTCGACAAGGTCGGCATGGATGGCACCCGCTACAACGCCGACCACCTGCAGCCGGGCGACAACGCGGCCATCGGCCACGCCAAGTACGATTTCAAGGATCTGCGTACCGTTGCGCCGCTCACTTGGTCGAACAACGCCGGTGCCGGTGGCATCTATTCCAGTGCCCACGACATGGCGCGCTGGATGCAGGTGCAGCTGGCCGAGGGCGCGCTGGCCGATGGCACGCCGCTGTTCAGTGCCAAGACCCAGAAAGCGATGTGGCAGATGATCACCCCACAGGCCATCGCCGCGCCGAGCGTGCCCGAGCTGGAGCCGGCCCGCGCCAACTTCGCCGGCTATGGCGAGGGCTGGAGCCTGAGCGACTACCGTGGGCAGAAACTGGTCTGGCACACCGGCGGCTGGCCGGGCATGGTCTCGCGCCTGACCCTGGTGCCGGGCCAGAAGCTGGGCGTGGTGGTGCTGACCAACCAGGAATCGGGTGCGGCCTTCAATGCGATCACCCTGAGTGTGCTTGACGCCTACCTGGGCGGTGAGAAGCATGACTGGGTCGACGCCTACGCCAAGGGCGTTGCCAAGGGCCAGGACAAGGCCGATGAAGCCTGGGCCAGGCACCAGGCCGAGCGTGCCAAGGGCAGCACGCCGTCGCTGCCGCTGCGTGGCTATGCCGGCCAGTACCGCGATCGCTGGTACGGCGACATGGCCATCGTGGCCGAGGGCAAGGGCCTGCGCCTGAGCTTTGCCAAGACCGCGCAGTTGACCGGCCGCTTGGAGCACTGGCAGCACGACACCTTCATCGTGCGCTGGGACGACCGCTCGCTCAACGCCGATGCGTTCGTGAACTTCAGCCTGGACCCGGACGGCAAGGTGCGCGAGGTGCGCATGCAGGCCATCTCGGACCTGACCGATTTCAGCTTCGACTTCCAGGACCTGCAGTTCACCCCGGTCACGCCATGACGGTAGTGCCGGGCCATGCCCGGCGAGCGCGCGGTATGAACACCCGGCATGGGATAATCCCCGCGCTGATTGATGGCGAGGGACTGTGATGTTTCGTTGGTTTGAATCCCTGATTCCGGTGTTCCCACCGGTTGACGGCCGCATGCCGCCGCAGAAGGTGCTGCCGTTCTACCTGCACTACCTGCGCCCGGTGTGGCCGGTGCTGCTGGCCACCCTCATCGCCGGCCTGCTGCTGGCACTGGTGGAAGTGGCGATGTTCGATTACCTGGGCCGCATCGTCGACATGGTTGCCGAGCAGCCCGGTGCCGGCTTCTTCCAGCGCCACGCCAACGAGCTGGGCTGGATGCTGTTCATCACCGTCATCGCCCGGCCGATCCTGGTGGGCCTGCACAACCTGCTGGTGAACCAGGCCATCGTGCCTGGCCTGAGCAACCGCTCGCGCTGGCTGATGCACAACTACGTGGTGCGGCAGAGCCTGAGCTTCTTCCAGAACGATTTCGCTGGCAGCGTGGCCAACCGGGTGATGCAGACCGGCACGTCGCTGCGCGAATCGGCGGTGCAGATGGTCGATTCGCTCTGGTACATCGTGGTCTACACCGGCACCGCGCTGTATCTGTTCGCACAGGCCGACTGGCGCCTGATGGTGCCGCTGATCCTGTGGCTGCTGGCCTATGCGGTGATCCTGGCGTACTTCGTACCGCGCGCGAAGCAACGCGCCTGGGTCGCCTCCGAAGCGCGTTCCAAGGCCATGGGCCGCATCGTCGATGGCTACACCAACATCCCGACGCTGAAGCTGTTCGCCCATGGGGGCCGCGAGCAGGCTTACGTGGCCGAATCGATCCAGGAACTGGCGGTCAAGCACCGCGCGCAGACCCGCATCACCACCGGCATGGACCTGACCATCGCCATCGTCAACGGCTTCCTGATCGCCGGTACCTGCGGCCTCGCGCTGTGGCTATGGAACGGCGGGCACATCACGGTGGGCGCGATTACCCTGGCCACCGGCCTGGTCATCCGCATCCACAACATGTCCGGCTGGATCATGTGGACCATCAACGGCATCTTCGAGGACATCGGCACGGTGCAGGATGGCATCACCACCATCGCCCAGCCGCTGACCGTGCAGGACCGCGAGGACGCCGTGCCGCTGCAGGTGGCCCACGGCGGCGTGCACTTCCACGACATCCACTTCCATTACGGCAAGAAGGGCGGGGTGATCGCCGGCCTGGACCTGGTGGTGAAGCCGGGCGAGAAGATCGGCCTGGTCGGTCCGTCCGGCGCCGGCAAGTCCACCCTGGTCAACATCCTGCTGCGCCTGTACGACCTGGAAAGCGGGCGCATCCTGATCGACGACCAGGACATTGCCCATGTCACCCAGGAAAGCCTGCGCCAGCAGATCGGCGTAGTCACCCAGGACACCTCGCTGCTGCACCGCTCGATCCGCGACAATCTGTTGTACGGTCGCCCCGACGCCAGCGAGGAACAGCTGCGCGCCGCTGTGGCCAAGGCCCGTGCCGAGGCGTTCATCGACACACTGGTGGACGGGCAGGGTCGCCGTGGCTACGACGCGCATGTGGGCGAGCGCGGGGTGAAGCTGTCCGGTGGCCAGCGCCAGCGCATCGCCATCGCCCGCGTGCTGCTGAAGGACGCGCCGATCCTGGTACTGGACGAAGCGACCTCGGCACTGGATTCGGAAGTGGAAGCGGCCATCCAGGACAGCCTGGACGAACTGATGGGTGGCAAGACGGTCATCGCCATCGCACACCGCCTTTCCACCATCGCGCGCATGGACCGGCTGGTGGTGATGGACCAGGGCCGCATCGTCGAAACCGGTACCCATGGCGAACTGGTTGATGCCGGCGGCCTGTACGCGCGCCTGTGGGCGCGGCAGACCGGCGGTTTCATGGCGGCCGATCAGTAAGTGCTGTGGGGTCGGAGCCCTTTCCACAGGAAAGGGCTCCGACCCCATTCAACGCTAGCGGTCCTGCTGCCCCGGTTCGATGCTGACCTCGATCAGCGCAACGCACTTCGAGGCCGGATCACGGCGCTGTTCAGCATAGTCACCCTGCATGTGAACGCGGATGCCGCGGTCGCCCCGGGTGAACTGGTAGGACGGCCCGTTGTCAGTGAATGCGAACTCGTCGGTCGGGGGCGTCTGCCCGTACATCTTCTGCGCATAGCCGGCCCGCAACAGGCGCTGCCGCAGTTCGGCGGCACGCAGCGGGCACTGTGCACCGACGTCCTCGTAAAGCGGTTGGCTGCCGTAGGGACGCTCTTCGCCCGGGGCGCGGCGCTTTTCCACCGAATAGCGCATGTACACCGCGGCGGGGTAGTAGGTCACCTCCAGGTGTTGGCTGAACGGCTGCTCAGCCGTGCCGTTCATCGCCGACACCTGCACGGCGCGTACTGGCGGCGGGTTCGGGTTCCAGGGCTCGGCCCGCGGCGGCGGCATCGGCAATTCGAACAGGTTGAGCGGCAAGCGGTGGCAGATCTCCGGCAGCCGCAGCGGCTGCAGATCGGTTGGCGTACCGCGCAACGAGAGAAGCAAGTCCACCAGCCGGTCGGAGATATCCTGCGGGTCGGCCTGGTCGATCAACGTGCGCTTCTCCAGCGGTGTCGCGCGGAGGGTTGCGCAATTGCCTGGTGCGGCCCATTGCTGGAAGTCGTATGCATCGCCAGCGAAGGCCGCGGGTGCGGCGAACGTGGCAGCCAGGGCTGCGCCCAGTGCGATGCAGGTGTTGGCCCCGCCCTTGTGCATGATCCTGATCCCTGGATTGGCCCGTGGCCGATACCGGTACAGTAGCGCAGCCGGCGCAACGCCATGTGGTGGCGCGCAGGCTCTATCCTGTACTGCCACACGTTTTGCCCAGACAAGGTCCTGCATGCTTCTGACCACGCGCTGCGCCCTGCTGCTGGCCCTCCTGTCTGCGCCGACGCTGAGCCCTGCCGCCGAAATGGGTGGAGCAGCGTTGGAGCAGGTGGTGCTGCTCAGCCGCCACAACCTGCGCGCACCACTGGTGTCTTCGGGTGCACTGGCAGAGGCCACGCCGCATGCCTGGGTGAACTGGGACGTTGTCGCCGGCGAGCTGACCACCAAGGGCGGCGTGCTGGAGGTCTACATGGGCCGCTACCTGGGCCAGTGGCTGCGCCGGCAGCAGGTACTTCCGGCAACGGGCTGCCCGCAGGCCGGCGACTTCCATGCGCTGGCCAACAGTCTGCAGCGCACCCAGGCTACGGCGCAGTTCTTCGTTGCCGGCGCGTTCCCCGGTTGCCACGTGACGGTGGAGCAGCGCCGCCCGCTGGGCACGATGGATCCGTTGTTCGACCCGGTGATCCATCGCGATGACGCCGGCTTCCAGCGCCGGGCCCTGCGTGCCATGCACAGGGCCGAAGCGAAGGCACGCTTGGGGCCCGATCTGCAGGTGGTGGAGGCCGTGGTTGAACACGCCTCATCACCGGCCTGTGCAGGACGCAGCCCGTGCGCGCTGGCTGTGGGCGACAGCCAGTTCCGCGCGGAAGCGGGCAGGGAGCCCGGGATCTCCGGATCGCTGGCGCTGGCCAATGGCATGGTCGATGCGTTGTTGATGGAGGATTACCAGAACAGTACGGGAAGCGCCGCAGGCTGGGGGCGCTTGCGCGATGACGCGCAGTGGCAGGCCCTGGCGCGCGTGCGCAACGGTTACCAGGACATCCTGTTCGGCACACCTGAGTTGGCACGCGATGTGGCGGCGCCGTTGCTGGAGCACATCAGCGCCGCGTTTGCCGATCCGCAGGCACCGAGAGTCAGTCTGATGGTCGGCCACGATTCCAACATCGGCGCGGTGCTGGCGGCGCTGGGTGCATCTGATTACACGCTGCCTGGCCAGCTTGAGCGAACGCCGATCGGCGGCCTGCTGCAGTTCGAGCGCTGGCGGGGTGAAAGCGGGGCCGCGCGTTACCGGCTGGCGTATGTCTATCCGACGCGCGTTCAATTGCGTAATGCGCTGCCGTTGACTGACGCACAGCCGCCAGGGCGGGTTGAGCTGACCCTGCCGGGATGCGCGCAGGACGGATGCAGTGACGTGCAGTTCGAGCGATTGCTGCATAGCGCGGTGAATTGAACGCCATCCGCGCATGGCGTGGATCTACTGACAAACCGGGAACATCCATGTCACGCATAGATCCACGCCACGCGTGGATGAAAACGCGGGGCGCTTGCATGAAAAACGGCCCGGTTTCCCCGGGCCGTTTCCGTTCACCTCACACCCGGTCGATCACTCGATCGGCTGGTCCAGCATCAGCTGGCGGGCGAAGCGCACCGGCGGCGCGCCGTAGGACAGCATCTGGTCGTGGTAGGCCTTCAGGTTGAACTTGTCGCCCAGCTTGTCCTGCATGGCCTTGCGGGTGTCGAAGTGTTCCTGCGCACCGACGAAGTAGGTCGGCAGCTGCGCCGAGGTCAGCTGCGCGCGCACCCACTTGCCCGAGGCTTCGCTTTCCTGCTGGAACGCGTCATGGGTCATCAGGTGCATCGCCTTCTCGCGATCCCAGTTGTCCACGTGCACGCCCTGGTCGAGGATCGCGTTGGAGATCGTGCGCAGGTAGAACTTCAGCTGCACCAGGTGGAACAGCGGATCGTTGTTGAGGTAACCCTGCTCCTGCATCATGCGCTCGGTGTAGACCGCCCAGCCTTCGGCAAACAGGCCCGAACGCAGCACCGCACGCAGGGTCGACGGGAACTTGGCCGAGTGCCAGCCTTCCAGATAATGGCCCGGGGTGCCTTCGTGGATGCTCAGCAGGTGGATCATGCGCGAGTTGTACTCACGCAGGAACGAATCGACCTGCTTGTCGCTCCAGTCGTCCGGAATCGGCGAGACGGCGTAGAAGGTCTTCAGGTTCTTGTCCAGCGGGCCCGGCGAATCGCAGTAGGCCACGGCCACGCCACGCTGGAATTCGGGCATCAGGATGATGTCGACCGGCGCATCGGGCAGGGTCATCAGGTCATGTTCGCGCACGAACGCGGTGGACTGCTCCAGCGCGGCCTTGGCATCGTCCACCACCTTGTCGCGCGCCGGCTTGTCGGCGTAGGCCAGCTCAAGCGCCGCTTCGATGGCCTTCTGCTGCTGCTCGTCGGTCGGCTGCGCCGGCATCTGTGGTGCGCCCGGCTTGTCCTTCAGCACGGTCTGCGCAATGCCGTACATGTCCTCGCGCACGCGCTTGAGTTCGGCGCGCGCACGCTCACCGATCTCCTGGCGCGACAGCGAGGAGTTCAGTGCGAACTTCAGCTTCTGGTCGTACTTTTCCGCACCGATGCGGAAGTCACCCTTGGCGTTCGGCACCAGAGTCTTGTCCAGCCAGGCCTGCTGCTCGTCCACGGCCTTCTTCAGGCCGTCGATGGCGGCCTGCAGGCGCTGCTGGTCGGCCTGCGGCAGTTCGCCGATGTGCGGGGTGATGAAGGTATCGACGATGCTGAGGATGCCCTTGTTCTGCTTGGCCACCGTCTCGGCGTGGATCTTCGGCACGCGGGCCGGATCCAGGTTCTCGCGCGCCTGGGCGAAGATCGCCGGCAGCTTTTCCATGCGCGCGGTGGCCGACTTCAGGCGCTCGGGCAGCGGTGCGAACTCGCGCGCCATCAGGCCGTACAGGGCACTCCCGGCCAGGCCGTTGTAGACCTGCGGGTCCCACTTGCCGGACTGCAGCACTTCGCTGTTCCAGATTTCCGACTGCAGCTGGTTGCGCAGGATCGCCGCGTCCACCTGGTTCTCGCGGCCCAGCTTGGCCACCTCGATCTTGTCCAGCTCGCCCAGCAGCGCCTTGTAGGCGGCCACGGTCTTCTGCTGGCCGGCGGCGCTCAGATCGTCGATCTCGCTGTCATAGCGATGGTCGCCGATCTGGGTGGCGCTGACCGGCGACAGCTGCATCCAGGTATCCAGGGCGCGCTTGGACAGATCGGCGAAGGCCGCATCGGCGGCCTGGTCAGCGGGCTGCTGGCCGGCGGCCGGGGTGGAAGCGTTGGTCGGGGCGTCGGCCGGCTGGCAACCGGCCAGGGCGGCAACCAGGGCAAGGGCAAGAAGATGCGGGCGCATCAGGCGTTCCTGTACGGGGTCAAACCCCGAGCATAGGCCGCCGGGGCTGCTTTGTCCCCCTGCCATAGGATTACCATGTGCGCCACAGGGAATCTTCATTGGAGTGCAGGACATGCAGGAACAGGGACGCGGCCGCCACGGTACGCTGGCGGTGATGGCCAAGGGAGCGCTGCTGGCGCTGGTACTGGCCGGCTGCGGCCAGAGCGGTGACATGGCTGCCGATGCCGGCGGTGTGGCTGCCGCCGCGGTCGCTTCACCGGAAGGCGCGTTCCTGGCCTACGAGCACGATGTGCAGGTGCAGCTGCCGGCCGAGCAGATCGCGCCCCGCATCCAGCAGATCGCGCAGGCTTGCCAGAGCGCGAAGTTCGGCGACTGCGCAGTCCTGCAGGTCAACCAGCGCAGCGGCGAGCGCCCCGATGGCGAGGTGCGCGTGCGCATCGCACCCAAGGGCACCGAACCGTTGATTGCCCTGGCCGGCGAAGGTGGCACCGTGCAGTCGCGCAACACCCGTGCCGAAGACCTGGCCCAGCAGGTGGCCGATACCGCCCTGACCAAGGCGCGGCTGGAAAAGGAACACGCGCGCCTGCTGAGCTACCAGGACCGCAAGGACCTGAAGGTGGAAGAACTGCTGGCGGTTACCGCGCGGCTGTCTGAAATCGAGGCGGGCGTGGAGCAGGCCAACAAGGAAAGCGCGCAGCAGCGCCGCCGTATCGACACGCAGCTGGTGACGGTGCACTTCGGCACGACCTCGGGCCAGCGCAGCCGCAGCGAGATCGGTGAGGCGCTGAGTGAATCGGGCAGCATCCTCAGCACCAGCGTGGCGTTCCTGATCCGCGCGGCCGCCGCGTTGCTGCCGGTGGCGATCATCGCGCTGCTGTGTGGCTGGGGCATCCGCACCTGGTGGCGCCGCCGCCGTCGCAAGGCCTGATCGGCGGCGCAGGGCAGGTAGCGCCGGGCCATGCCCGGCGAACCTCAGCCCTCGTCGGTCTCGTATTCGACGAACACATCCAGTTCCAGGGCCAGTTTCTG
The DNA here is from genome assembly GCF_032056425.1 of Stenotrophomonas sp. Taxonomy (GTDB): domain Bacteria; phylum Pseudomonadota; class Gammaproteobacteria; order Xanthomonadales; family Xanthomonadaceae; genus Stenotrophomonas. Next base: position 62,362 of record NZ_DAMBCN010000001.1, on the reverse strand, counting down.
CACCGCATCGCGCACCTTCTGCGCGGTGCTTTCGTTGCCCACTTCCACTTCCAGTTCATGGATGCCCGGACCGATGTCGTCCGACAGGCCGGCCGAACTGGAATCGTCGTCATCCATGTGTGGCATCAGGTCGTCGGTTTCTTCAACATGCTCGATGCCTTCCAGCCCCAGCAGCAGATCGCTGATGGCACGGGCATCGTCTTCGGTTCCGGTGATTCGCAGTCGCAGCATGGACATGGCAGTGGCACGTGGTGGGAGTTCAGCGCAGCCTAGCCAGCGGCGGGCAAAGACCGGGTGAGGGTGCAGTCAGCCGGCCGTGGGCGGGCGGCCGAGCAGGCTGTCAGGCAGGGCCGGAATGGGCGTGCGTTCATCCTGCGCCTGGGTCAGCAGCCAATCGATGAACAGCCGCGCCGCCGGGCTGGGCGGCTGCGCCTCGGCATGCACCACGTAGTACGCATAGCGCGCCTTCAGCGCCGGGCCAGGCAGGCGCACTACTTCGTAGCGCTGCAGGTAGGGCTGCGCGATGTGGGTGCGTGCCAGCACTGCGCCCATGCCATACACCGCCGCGCGCATCGCATCGGTGCTGTCGGCGAAGGTGTGCATGGGCGGCAGCGGCGAGGGCGGGCGCACCCCCGCATGCCGGAACCAGTCGCGCCAGCCCTGCGGCGAGAGATCGGTCAGCAGCGGCAGTTCGGCGATGCGCGCCGGGTCCTGCAGCGCTTCCACGCCGGGCAGGGCCGGCGAGGCCACCGGGAACAGGCTGTCGTCCATCAGGTGCTGCGCATGCAGGCCCGGCCACTGGCCCAGGCCGTAGCGGATGCCTACCTCCGGCCCGTTCTCGTCGTAGCGGTCCAGACCGCTGCCGGTATGCAGTTCAATACGGATGTGCGGATGCGCCTGGGTGAAGCGCGGCAGGCGCGGCAGCAGCCAGCAGTAGGACAGCGAGCGCAGCGTGGCGATGCGCAGCGGCACGCTGTCCGCATCCGGCTGCAGGTGGTGGGCCACGGCGGCGACATCGGTGAAGGCGGCGCTGGCGGCGTCGGCCAGCTGCCGGCCCTCGGCGGTCAGGCGCACACCGCGCGCGTGGCGCAGGAACAGGCGCACCTCCAGCACCTCCTCCAGGCGGCGCACGTGGTGGCTGACCGCGCTGGCGGTCAAGTGCAGCTCCAGCGCGGCCTGGGCGAAGTTCTGATGGCGTGCGGCCACCGCGAACACGGCCAGCGCAGGGAGCAGGGAAGGGCGTAGCTGCATGTCGAGCCTCAAACCATATTTGTGGCTGGCAGCGATACTACGCGCTTGTGCAGCAGGCGTCTGCGGATGATCCTGTCAACCCAGACACAGTGCAGGCGCAGGACGGAGGCACGGAATGAACGCGGTACCGCAGGTGGCAGAACGCGATTGGCGCACCCCCTTGGAATTGACCCTGCTGGGCGCGATCTGGGGCTGCTCGTTCCTGTTCATGCGCGTGGCCGTGCCCTCCTTCGGCCCGTTCGCGCTGGTCGAAGTCCGTCTGGTGCTGGGCGCGCTGGTGCTGATGCCCTTCCTGTGGCGCGCGCGTGCGCAGTTCCCGCCGCGCCGCTGGCTGTGGCTGGCGCCGATCGGGCTGATCAATTCGGCGCTGCCGTTCGTGTTGTTCGCCTATTCGGCCGAGCAGGCACCGGCGGCGATCGGCGCGATCTGCAACGCGATGACGGTGTTGTTCGCCGCGCTGATCGCCTTCCTGTTCTTCGGCGAAAAGATCGGCGTGCGTCGTGCCGGCGCGCTGCTGGTCGGCTTTGCTGGCGTGGTGGTACTGGCCACGGCCAAGGTGTCGGGCCTGAGCATCGGCATGGCCGTGCTGGCCGGTGCCGCGGCGTCGCTGCTGTACGGGCTGGGGGTGAACCTGGTGAAGCGGCACATGACCGGCCTGCCATCGGCGGCAGCCGCTGCCGCGACCCTGGGCTGTGCCTCGTTGTGGATGCTGCCGATGGCGGTAACGCATTGGCCGCAAGGCGCCATTCCACTGAAGGCCTGGGGCGCAGCCATCGCGCTGGGCGTGGCCTGCACCGGCCTGGCGTTCCTGATGTTCTACCGCCTGATCGGCCGCATCGGCCCGTCACGTGCGTCGACCGTGACCTACCTGATTCCGCTGTTCGGCGCCGCCTTTGCGTGGTTGTTCCTGGGCGAACCGGTGACGTTGCAGATGCTGGTTGCCGGCGGATTGATCCTGGGTAGCGTGGCGGTCAGCCAGAAAAGCTGAGGCGCATCGGCGCTATCGATGCATGGGCGCGCGGCTGTGGGTTTTGATCTGGGTCCGCCTTGAAGCGAGCCGAGCACCGCAGGTCCGGCGAGGGCGGAGAGGCGCGGGTGTCTGAGCGCAGCGAGTTCCGCGCCGTCCCTCGACGGACCGAGGAGCGCAGGGTACCGGCGCGCAGCGCCGGCTCGCGGACGGCGGCGCGTTTCTTTTGGTTACTTTTCTTTGCGCGGGCAAAGAAAAGTGACGCCCATGAACAATGATGTGCCTTCAGCATGTGCCACGCACCGAACCCGCCGCCACGCTCGCCGGGCATGGCCCGGCGCTACCGCACCGGCACCGGGATGTTGCACAGATCGATATGCCCGGCCGGGCGCTTGTAGAAATCATCCACGCGGTTACGCCGTGCTTCCACCGTATCGGCGAAGGTCTTTGAATCGGTGCGTAGTACCTGGATCGGGGTGCGCTCGGCCGCTGGCACGTCGCTGGCGCGGCGGATCGATGCGATCGGCGTGCGCAGCTTCGGGTCTGCATAGAAGCCCATTGGCGCCGGTCCGCGCGGAATCGCGCTCAGCAGCTCCATGCCCTTCAGCACGCGGCCGACCAGGGTGATGTTGCGGTCCAGCTGGCGCGGCGACTGCCCGGTCACCACGTACAGTTCGGCGCCGATGCTGCTGTCTTCCTCATTGCTGCGGCCCGCGCCGAGCATGCCGTAGCAGTGCGCCAGCCAGGCCTTGCCGGCCTGCGGATCCTGGCCCACCGGGAAGCCATCGACGAACCCGGTCTGCGCGGCCCAGCCATCGCGGTCGGGCAGCACGCTTACCTTCAGGCCGGCGCTGGCACGTTCGAATTCGGCCGGCAGCTTGCGCGCGGCATTGCCGAACGGCTTGGCCTTGTTGGCGTCGTCGGCATCGGCATCGCCGAATTGCACCACGAAGTTGTCCTGCGAACGGTAGATGCTGGTGCCGTCCCAGAAGTGCTCATGGGCGAAAGTCTGGATGTTGGCGACATGGCGCGGGGCGAACTGTGGCGCCAGCTCGATGATCACCCGTCCAGCCGGCAGGTCCATGTACAGCAGGTTGGCCGGGTCCGGGGTGCGCCAGTCGCTGGCCGCCGAGGCGTCGAGGATCTGCTGCGGGCTGCGGTAGGGCGTGGCCGCGCTGGCCACGGCGGGCAGCAGGCAGGCGAGGGCGAGGGTGGTCAGGGCAGTGCGACGGCGGTGCGACATGGGATCCCCGGAACATGAACGAGGGTTCGATTCTGCGCGACGAGATACCGTATCGCCAAGTGACATGCGGGGCATTCGCGTCAGCCTGCGCGTTGCCTTTCGGAGGATCCAATCAGTCTGGCATCAACGCCTACCTTTCTTCTGCAATTAGACCGGAATAATGGCCGAAGACAGGAACAGGTTCGTAGTTGCCAGTCGGATCGTGCGTAGTTGAAGACTCTTCCAGATGATGAGGCGAGAAATTCTCCCTGGTTATCGTAAGCCGACCATCTTCATTGAAGAGGTAGCTGGTCCCTTCGGCAATGCTGTCACTCTTCTCATCGAACGTTCTATGTACCGCCATGCTCAGGAACAGATTTCCCGGTGCTACCTGCTGGAATTGATACGTCAGGCGCTCCCTTAGATGTTCATCCAGAAAGTCGACGCCAATCATATCTTTGTCCAACAGCACATCGACAATCGCTGATGGCGTGGTGGGGGAGCTAACGAGAACCGTATAGCGAGCCTGGCTCTCATGTCTCGATTTGGCTTCGGATTCACTGATTATGTTTCGCGCGGACTTCTTCGCAAAAAACCAGAAATCGCAATAGTGAAGTTCAGTCATAAGTGGACATTCCCGGGATCGTTGCTTGCAGAAGCTGGATCAGACGCTGCGCTCTTGGAAGCCAACGGTATGCCCCGGCTCGAAGAGGGGCAAGCAAGCCACCGGGCCTCTTGGTCTAGTGGTCAGTCGCCCCACGCCAACCGGCACGATGACTAACGACACATTCGCTATGCCGGACTTCACACTACTGTTGACTCCAACATAGTGGAGGGCCGGCCATGTCCGACGACGATGTCCAGCTGAAGAAGTTCCAGAAGGAGCTCAGCGCCGGAACCGTGTCGCTGGCCCTGCTGGCGGTACTGGCCCGGGCCGGTGAGCCGCTGTACGGCTACCTGATCGCCAAGGAACTGGAGCGCGTGGGCGAGGGCGTGCTGAGCGGCAAGCAGAGCGCGCTGTACCCGGTGCTGCGCAACCTGGAAGGCGCCGGCCTGCTGGAGAGCCACGTGGAGCCGTCCAGCAGCGGCCCACCGCGGCGCTACTACCGCATCAATGAACGTGGCCACCACGTGCTGGCGCAATGGCGCCAGGCCTGGCAGGCCACCCGCGATTCCGTCGATTCCGTGTTGGAGGGGGTACCGCAATGAATGACTTGAACCCGGCAGGCCGTGGCCTGCCTACCACCATTGCCCAGTATCTGGCGCAGCTGCGCGTGGCGCTGGAAGGCGCCGACCCGGCCATGGTCCAGGATGCGCTGTACGACGCCGAGGAATACCTGCGTTCGGAACTGGCCGCGCAGCCCGGCCGCGGCGAAGCCGAAGTAATCGCCGATGTGGCCGGCAGCTATGGCGCGCCGCAGGAAGTGGCCGAGATCTACCGCGAAACCGAGGTGACGGTGAACCGCGCGCTGCGCACGCCGCGTGCCGATACCGCGCCGGTGCTGCGTGCGGCCGCCGAGGCCAGCGGGGCGGCTCCCGCAGCGGCCGTGCCGGCGGCCAAGCCACGCACGTGGTGGGCGCGTTTCTTCGGCGTGGTGCTGGACCCGCATACCTACGGCGCGCTGTTCTACATGCTGCTGTCGCTGGCCACCGGCATCTTCTTCTTCACCTGGGTGGTGACCGGACTGTCGCTGTCGCTGGGCCTGATGATCCTGATCATCGGCGTGCCGCTGACGGTGCTGTTCTTCGGTTCGGTGCGCGGGTTGGCACTGCTGGAAGGGCGGCTGGTGGAAGCGCTGCTGGGCGAGCGCATGCCGCGCCGGCCGCAGTACACCGATCGCAGCCGCAGCTGGCTGCAGCGCATCGGCGACATGTTCACCGATGGCCGCACCTGGCTGACCCTGCTGTACTTCCTGCTGATGCTGCCGCTGGGCATCGTCTACTTCACCATTGCGGTCACCCTGCTGGCGGTGTCGCTGGCCTTCATCTGGTCGCCGGTGGCGGCGCTGTTCGACTCGACCGCGCCGAGCATCTACATCGATGGTGCCAATGTGCTGCCGTTGCAGTTCACGCCGGTGCTGGCGGTGGTGGGCGCGCTGCTGCTGCTGCTGACGATGCACCTGGCACGCGGCATCGGCAAACTGCATGGCATGCTGGCCAAGCAGCTGCTGGTGCGGCTGTAACCGCACACCCGCAGCCCCGCGGTCGGATCCCTGTTCGCAGAACAGGGCTCTGACCCCGTCGCGCACCGACTGCTGGGGTGAGAGCCCTCTCCGTTGGAAAGGGATCCGACCCCGGGCCGGGGTTCAACCGGCCTTGCGCCGCAGCGGGGTGACGTTGCTCTTCTTCTTCGGGGTCTTCGCAGCCGGCGCTTCGGCATGGGCGGCGAAGAAATCGCGCACCTTCGGGTAGACCACTTCGCGCCAGCGGCGGCCGCTGAAGATGCCGTAGTGGCCGGCGCCTTCCACGATGAAGTGCTCGCGGCGGTCGGCGCCAATGCCGGTGCACAGCGCCTGCGCCGCTTCGGTCTGGCCCAGGCCCGCAATGTCATCCAGCTCGCCTTCGATGCTCAGCAGCGCGGTGTCATGGATGGCCGACGGGTCGACCTTCTCGCCGTTGACCACCCACTCGCCACGCGGCAGCAGGAAGTCCTGGAACACCACCGAAATGGTATCCAGGTAGTACTTGGCCGGCATGTCCAGCACGGCGTTGTACTCGTCGTAGAAACGACGGTGCGCGTCGGCGTCTTCCAGGTCGCCCTTGACCAGATCGGCGTAGAAATCCCAGTGCGAACTGAAGTGGCGGCTGGGGTTCATCGACAGGAAGCCGGCGTGTTGCAGGAAGCCGGGGTACACGCGGCGGCCGGCGCCGGGGTAGCTGGCCGGCACGGTGTGGATCACGTTGTTCTCGAACCACGACAGCGGGTTCTGCGTGGCCAGGTTGTTCACTGCGGTGGGGCTGCAGCGCGCATCGATCGGTCCGCCCATCATCACCAGCGTACGCGGGGTCGGCTCGCCACGGCTGGCCATCAGCGAAACGGCGGCCAGCACCGGCACGGTCGGCTGGCACACGCTCACCACGTGCAGGCGTTCAACGCCCAGGTGGCGGATGAACTCCTGGATGTAGGCGATGTAATCGTCCAGGCCGAATTCGCCTTCGCTGGCCGGCACCATGCGTGCATCCACCCAGTCGGTGACGTACACGCGGTGGTCGCGCAGCAGGGTGCGCACCGTGTCGCGCAGCAGCGTGGCGTGGTGGCCCGACAGCGGCGCCACCACCAGCACGAACGGCTGGTTGAGCATGGTGTGCAGCTGGTCGGCTTCGTTGCTGTGGCGCTTGAAGCGCAGCAGCTTGCAGAACGGCTTGCTCACTTCCTCGTGCACGACGATCGGCACGCGCTCGCCTTCGACCTCGATTTCGTTGATGCCCCATTCGGGCTTCTCGTAATCCTTGCCGATGCGATGGAACAGTTCATTGACGGCCGCCAGGCGATCAGCGCCGGGCATCTGCGACCACCAGTGACCCTGGTTGGTGAAGAAGCGGGCGTTGGCCTGGGCCTGGTGCACCCAGGGGGCGAGCAGGTTGCGGGTCAGTTCGTGCAGTTGATAGAGCATGCCGACCGAATATGTATGGTCATATGTTGCCGCGCAGCATATCCCATCCAGGTGTCCCGCAGGTTAAGTGGGGCAAAAAAAATGAATCCGGATTCACATCCGTTCCAGTGCCGCCGCCTCGCCGGCCAGTTCCGGGCCCAGCCACAGGTGCGAGCCGACCGGCTGCAGGCCGTGGCGGCCCAGCTCACGCCGGTACCAGCGCGCCGGACGAGCCTGGAAGCCCTCGTGGTCGCCTTCGAATTCATCCTCGGCGGCGAAGGTCTCCAGGAAGGCCACGCCGCCGGTCAGCTCGGCCACGCCTGCCAGGCCCGCGCGCAGCTCGCGGTTGGGCACGTAATGCATCACGTCCGAACACACCAGCAGATCGACCGGGGCGCAGGGCCGCAGCCAGGCGAAATCGCCGAAGGTGGCCAGGTGCAGGTTGCGGGTACGTCCGTAACGGCGCACAGCGTACTCGCTGCTGTCGAAGCCGAGGTATTGGACCTTCGGACGCAGCTTCAGCAGCGGCGCGCGCCAGGCGCCTTCACCGCAGCCGATGTCGAGCACGCTGCGCACCGGCCGCTCCAGGTAGTACTCGGCGCTGGCCACGGCCAAGGCGACCTTGCGCGCCAGGCGGGCGCTGCCGCCGATGTCGGCACGGCGGTACCAGCGTTGGAAATAAGCGGCGTCGTAGGTCTTGTCCATGGGCAGGCGGGTAGTGATGAAAACGGCGCCTATCGTACGGGGTCGCGGCGGTGGTGCGGCAATTGGCCGCGGCAGCCACCCACGGGGTGGCTCTACTGCGACAATAGTCCCTTCCCGCCAGCCGCCGGAGCGAGCGCATGCAGAGCTACTACTGGGTCAAGACCTTCCACATCGTGTTCGTGGTGGCCTGGATGGCCACGGTCTTCTACCTGCCGCGCATCCTGGTGAACCTGGCCGAGACCGTCGGCCAGCCGGCGGTGGGCGAGCGCCTGCAGCTGATGGGCCTGCGCCTGTACCGCTTCGGCCATTCGATGTTCGGCCTGGCCTTCGTGCTGGGCCTGGTGCTGTGGCTGGGCTACAAGGCGATTCCGGACTTCCCGACCATGGTCGCGCCGGGCGGTGCCGGCTGGCTGCATGCCAAGCTGGGCCTGGTGGTGGTGCTGCTGGCTTACTTCATCTGGACCGGCCGGCTGCTGAAGGGCGTGGCCAAGGGCCGTGCACTGCCGTCGTCGCGCGCGCTGCGCTGGATCAACGAGATCCCGCTGCTGGCCTTCATCCCGATCGTGTGGCTGGTGCTGGCCAAGCCGTTCTGACCTGCCTGGCCCATCCACGCCTTGCGTGGATGGGCTCTTGTAGAGTCGAGCCATGCTCGACTGCTTCGATCAACAGCAGTCGAGCATGGCTCGACTCTACAGACAGGCAACGCGGCCGATCAGGCCGCTTCGTACGTGCCGTAGCTGCGCAGGCGGGTGTAGCGCTGTTCCAGCAGCTGTTCGGTGGACAGCTTGTCCAGCGCGTCCAGTTCGTTCAGCAGCACGGCCTTCAGGCGCTTGGCCATCTGGGTCGGGTTGCGGTGGGCGCCGCCGGTCGGCTCACGCACCACCTTGTCCACCAGGCCCAGGCTCTTCAGGCGCGGCGCGGTCAGGCCCAGCTGTTCAGCGGCATCCTTGGCCTTGCCGGCATCCTTCCACAGGATCGAGGCGCAGCCTTCCGGGGTGATGGTCGAATACACCGCGTATTCCAGCATGACGGTGCGGTCGCCCACGCCCAACGCCAGCGCGCCGCCGGAACCGCCTTCGCCGATCACCGTGCAGATCACCGGCACCTTCAGCTCGGCCATCTCCATCAGGTTGCGGGCAATGGCTTCGGACTGGCCGCGCGATTCGGCATCGATGCCCGGCCAGGCGCCGGCGGTGTCGATCAGGGTCAGCACCGGCAGACCGAAGCGCTCGGCCATCTTCATCAGGCGCAGGGCCTTGCGGTAGCCCTCCGGCTTGGGCATGCCGAAGTTGCGCTTGATCTTTTCCTTGGTGTCGCGGCCCTTCTGGTGGCCGATCACCATGACCGAGCGGCCATTGATGCGGGCCAGGCCGCCCATGATCGCCTTGTCGTCGGCAAACGCGCGGTCGCCGGCCAGTTCCTGGAACTCATCGCAGATGATGCGGATGTAGTCGGCGGTGTACGGGCGCGAGGGGTGGCGGGCCAGCTGCAGCACCTGCCACGAGGTCAGGTTGCGGAAGATCTGCGCGGTGCGCATGCGCAGCTTGTCCTGCAGCGCGTGCACTTCGGCCTCGACATTGACCGCCGGACCGGCACTGGCGTTGCGCAGTTCCTGGATCTTGGCTTCCAGGTCGGCGATGGGTTGCTCGAAGTCGAGGTAGTTCGGATTCATCGGAAGCCGTCGTGTAAAGAAGAGGGGAATTCTAGCCGAATGCGCCGGAACGCCCCGTACGCCTTCGTCTGGAAGGCGACGGTAACCCAGCCGGGCAGGGCGCGCCAGTCAGCGCGCCCGGCAATCAGGGCGCGTCAGGGCACGACCAGTGCGCTGCGCGCCATTTCGGTGCTGCGGATCGTCACGAAGTCGTTGTAGGCCTCGTTGGCGGCCACCGGCAGGGTCGAGCCCAGGGTCATGGTGGCCTGGGTGAAGGCCATGCTGACCTGGAAGTCTTCCTTGCGCAGGGCCTTCTGCTCCGAGGCGGTGCTGGCCTTCAGCCAGCGCGCATACAGCTCGCGCATCGGGCCAGCGTGTGCCTCGAAGGCGGGGTCCAGCGCGGGCAGGGTGGCCGGCGCCGGTTCCAGCGTGTAGACCGGGGCCACGTAGCCGGCCGGCTGCTCACGCTTGAAGGCACCCGGTTCGCCCATGCTCTGTTCCACGTAGTCGATGAAGTCCGGGGCAGTGAACACCTTGGTGCTGATCTTGCCGCCGCTGGCATCCACATGGGCCACGATCTGCTCTTCGGGGAACGGCTGGCGCACGCCGAAGTTCCAGGTCTTGTCGATGAACAGGCCGTGGTGCTTTTCGTAAGGGCCCTTGAACTCCACCCCGCCCAGTTCCATGCCCAGCCCGCTGGCGCCGAAGTTCTTCAGCTTGTCCTCACCGGTCACGTAGATCTCGCGCGCGGTCACGTACTCGCTCAACGTCGGGTTGATCAGGCCACCACGGCTGCCGGCATACACGATGAAACGCACGTCGCCCAGGTGATCGGTGTGCAGCTGGTGCTCACCCGGGGCCAGGCTGACCGCACGCGATGCGTTGGCGGCCACCGGCAGGTCCTTGCCGTCGATGCGGATGGCCAGCGGCGTGGCGGTGGGGTTGTCGATCTCGAAATCGACCTTGGACGAGCATGCAGACAGCGCCAGCGCAGCGACGAGGGGGAACAACAGGGTTTTCATGACGGGAAATCGTCCTTGATACAGACAACGGAAAAAGAACATCAGGCGCGGGATCAATTGGCCCATGGCGGGCTGTAGCGCACCTTCAGCGTGCGCACCGCCGGGTCGGCGCGCAGCGCTTCCATCAGCTTGGAATCGATGCGCACCGCGCTCTGCCCGGACACATCGAGCATGCCGGCCACGCCGCCCTGCGGGCTCTTCAGCAGCAGGTCCAGGCGCAGCGGCGTGCGCCCGGGGCGATGGCGGTCGAGCACGGCATTCACGCGTTCCCACACCGGGCGCTGCTGGCGCAGGTCCAGGCGCAGCGACAGGCGCGTGGCGTAGTTGGCGCAGACTTCATCGAAATCCCAGCACTGGCGGATGCGCAGGGCGAAGCCGCCGTTGAATTCGTCTTCGCGCAGGCCGCCCTTGACCACCAGGATGCGATCCTTGGTCATCAGGTGGCCGAACTCGGCCATCGCGTCGGAGAACGCGCTGCATTCGACCCGGCCGCGGCCGTCTTCCAGCTGGATGAAGATCTGGCTTTCGCCCTTGCGGCGCACGCCCACCACCTGGCCGGCCAGCACGGTCTGCACTTCCGGGCGCCAGCGCTTTTCACCACCGCCACCGCCGCCACCGCTGTTGGCGCTCCAGATCTTTTCCACGGCGCCCAGATCGTTGCCGACCAGGTCGCGCACATCGTCGCGCCACGGGTCGAACGGGTGGCCGCTCAGGTAGAAGCCCAAGGTGTCGCGCTCGCCGTTCAGGCGCTGCAGCAGCGGCCATTCCTCCGCTTCAGGCAGGTCCAGCTGGATGCTGACCGCGCTCGGGTCGGGGCCGCCGAACAGCGAGTTCTGGCCCGACGCGCGCTCGCGCGCCATCTGGTCGGTGGCCTTGATCACTTCCGGCAACTGCAGCATCAGCGAAGCGCGGTTGTGGCCCAGTTCGTCCAGCGCGCCGCAGTTGATCATCGCTTCCAGCGTGCGCCGATTGAGCTTGGCCGAACCCACGCGCGTGCAGAAGTCCAGCAGGTCCTTGTAGTCACCGCCCTTCAGGCGTTCGTCCACCACCGCTTCGCAGGCCCCCTGGCCCACGCCCTTGATCGCGCCCAGGCCGTACTGGATGGTGTCCGGGGTCACCGCTTCGAACATGAAGGCCGAGTGGTTCACCTTCGGCGGCAGCACCGTCAGGCCCAGGTTGCGCACTTCGTCCAGGAAGCCGACCACCTTTTCGGTGTTGTCCAGGTCCGAGGACAGCGTGGCGGCCATGAACTCGGCCGGATAATGGCGCTTCAGCCACGCGGTCTGGTAGCTCACCAGCGCATAGGCGGCGGCGTGCGATTTGTTGAAACCGTAGCCGGCGAACTTCTCCATCAGGTCGAAGATCGCATCGGCCTTGGCTTCGTCCACGCCATCCTTGGCCGCACCCTCGCGGAAGATCTCGCGGTGCTTGGCCATTTCCGCCGGCACCTTCTTGCCCATCGCGCGGCGCAGCAGGTCGGCGCCGCCCAGCGAGTAGCCGCCGACGATCTGCGCCATCTGCATCACCTGCTCCTGGTACACCATGATGCCGTAGGTGTCCTTCAGGATCGCTTCGGTGCGCGGATCGGGATAGATGATTTCTTCCTGGCCGTGCTTACGTGCGTTGAACGATGGAATCAGGTCCATCGGGCCCGGTCGGTACAGCGACACCAGTGCGATCAGGTCTTCGAAGCGGTCGGGTCGCGCGTCCTTCAGCAGGCGGCGCATGCCCGAGGATTCAAACTGGAACACCGCACCGGTATTGCCGTTGGCGAAGATGTCCTTGTAGGTGGGCGCATCGTCCAGCGGGATCGCGGCGATATCCACCGGCGGAATGCCGGCGCGCTCGTGGCGCTTGTTGATCGCCTTCACTGCCCAGTCGATGATGGTCAGCGTGCGCAGGCCCAGGAAGTCGAACTTCACCAGGCCCACTTCTTCCACGTCGTTCTTGTCGAACTGGGTGACCGGGTTCTTGCCCAGGCCGTTCTCGTCGTGTTCGGCGTACAGCGGGCAGAACTCGCTCAGCGGCTCGGGCCCGATCACCACGCCACCGGCGTGCTTGCCGGCGTTGCGGGTCAGGTCTTCCAGCTGCAGCGCCAGGTCGATCAGGTCGCGGACATCGTCCTCGCTCTCGTAGCGCTGGATCAGTTCCGGCGAGGCCATTTCCGAACCGGGGCCTTCCTTGCCCTTGCCCAGCGCATCCTTCAGGTGGATGCCCAGGATGTTCGGAATCAGCTTGGACACACCGTCGACCAGGCCATACGGGAAGCCCAGCACGCGGCCGGAGTCGCGCACCACCGCCTTGGCCGCCATGGTGCCGTAGGTGATGATCTGGCTGACACGTTCGCGCCCGTACTTGCGCGCGACGTAGTCGATCACTTCGTCGCGGCGGTCCATGCAGAAGTCGATGTCGAAGTCGGGCATCGACACGCGTTCCGGGTTCAGGAAGCGCTCGAACAGCAGGTTGTAGGGCAGCGGGTCCAGATCGGTGATCTTCAGCGCCCACGCCACCAGCGAACCGGCACCGGAACCACGGCCCGGGCCGATCGGAATGCCCTGGTTCTTGCCCCACTGGATGAAGTCGGCCACGATCAGGAAGTAGCCGGGGAAGCCCATCTTGATGATGGTGTTGAGCTCGAACTCCAGGCGTTCGAAGTACTCCTCGCGGGTCTTGCCCGGCGCCAGCGGATTCTTCTCCAGGCGCTCGGTCAGGCCGTCGCGCGACATCTTCTGGATCCAGGTGTCCAGCGTTTCGTCGTCGGGCACCGGGTAATTGGGCAGGAAGTAGGTGCCCAGGCGCATCTCGATGTTGCAGCGCTCGGCCAGCGCCAGCGTGTTGTCGATCGCATCGGGAATGTCGGCGAACAGCGCGCACATTTCCTCGGCCGACTTCAGGTACTGCTGGTCGCTGTACTCACGCGGGCGCTTGGGGTCGTCCAGCACGCGGCCGGTGGAAATGCACACGCGCGCTTCGTGCGCGCTGAAATCGGTCGGCGCCAGGAAGCGCACGTCATTGCTGGCGATCACCGGCAGGCCGCGCTGGCCGGCGGCCATCAGCGCGAAGCGGTTGAAGGTTTCCTCGCCTTCGCGGCCGGTGCGGGTCAGTTCCAGGTGCAGGCCATCGCCGAACACGCGCTGCCAGTCGGCCAGCTGCTGCTCGGCCAGGTCGTGCTTGCCGTCCAGCGCCAGCCGTCCGGCCAGGCTCTCGCGCCCGGCCAGGGCGAACAGGCTGGCGTTGCCGGCCTTCAGCCAGTCCGGGTGCACGGCCACGCCGCCTTCGGCGCGGTGGCCTTCCATCCAGGCACGGGTCAGCAGTCGCGACAGGCTCAGGTAGCCCTCGCGGTCGCGGCACAGCAGGGTCATCCGCCACGGGTCCTGGCCTTCCTCGGCGATCATCACGTCGGCGCCGGCGATCGGCTTGATGCCCACGCCTTCGGCGGCCTTGTAGAACTTGACCAGGGCGAACAGGTTGTTCAGATCGGTCACCGCCAGCGCGGGCAGGCCGAGTTCCACCGAGCGCGACAGCAGGTTGGCCTGCTTGGCTTTCTTCGGGTCCGCCTGGTCGGGCTTGGCCGGCACGCGGATGGTCGAGTCCGCCAGCGAGAACTCGGTGTGGACGTGGAGATGTACGAAGCGAGAGTTGGACATGCCGGACCAGGTTGGAGCGCGCGGGCCCCGGGAGCTGACGGGGAATCGTCGCCGGGGTCGGAAAGCGCTTGAATGCCCGGTCAGGGTAGCGAGGGGAGGGGGTGGCGACAAGGACTTGACGGTGGGCGATATCGCATTCGCGCTATCGCCCCCCACGGTCCGCAAGCGAACCGCGGGCCCCGTCTTGCCACGCTCCCAGACCCCCGCGCCGTTGGCGCGTCCCCCTGACTCAGGGGGACTCTGCTCCAGACGGGTTGCGTGCGATGTTCAGGCAATCGCGGCGCTGGCCGGCGATGCGGATTCCAGGCAGTCGCGCACCGGGGCGAAACTGCGCCGGTGCTCGGCGCAGGGGCCGTGGGCCCGCAGCGCGGCCAGGTGTGCCGGGGTGCCGTAGCCCTTGTGCTGGTCGAAGCCATATTCAGGGTGGCGCACGTGCAGATCCTGCATGTAGCGGTCGCGCGAGACCTTGGCCAGGATCGAGGCCGCCATGATCGCACGGTCGATGCCATCGCCGCCGACCAGCGCCTGCGCCGGCAGCACCAGCCCCTTCGGCACCACGTTGCCGTCGATGCGGGCGAAGCCGGCCACGTGGGCCACCGCCGCCACCACATCACGCATGCCCTGCAGGGTGGCTTGGTAGATGTTCAGCCGGTCGATAGCCGGCACGTCCACCAGCACCACGTGCCAGGCCAATGCCCGCTCCATGATGCGGTCGTACAGCTGGTCGCGGCGGGCGGCGGTCAGCTGTTTGGAATCGTCCAGGCCGTTGATGCGCGGCCTGCATGGGTCGAACACCACCGCGGCCACGGCCACCGGGCCGGCCAGGGGGCCGCGCCCGGCTTCGTCCACCCCGGCGATCAGGCGTTCGGGTTCAACCACGGCCGCCCCGTCGAACAGCGCCAGACTGGCCGCCGCGGCTGCACGACGGCTCATGCGGTGGCCTGGCTGCGCATCAGCAGTTCGCCCACCGCGTCGGCCGCGCGGGCCGAGGCATTGCGGCGCAGACGCTCGTGCAGGCGCGCATAGGTGCCCTGCAGATCGGCCACCCGCTGCGGGTGGTCGAACCACTGCTGCACGGCGGCGGCCAGCGCATCGGGCGTGCAGTCGTGCTGCATCAGTTCCGGCGCCAGGTCCTGCCCGGCCAGGATATTGGGCAGGGCAAATCGATCGACCTTGATCAGGCCCAGGGCCTTCACCAGGCGGTAGGTCAGCTCGTTCACGCGGTAACCGACCACCATCGGCCGCTTCACCAGCATCGCTTCCAGGGTGGCCGTACCCGAGGCCAGCACCACCACGTCGGCAGCGATCATCGCCGCCCGCGCCTGGCCATCCAGTACGTGCGAATAGGCCACAGGCAGCGCCGAGCGGGACAGCTGTTCTTCGATCAGGCGTCGGCAGGCGGCATTGGCCGCGGGCACGACCACGTGCAGGCCGGGAATCCGTTCGGAGACCTGCCAGGCGGCTTCGAAGAACGGTTCGCCCAGTCGCGAGATCTCGCCCAGGCGGCTGCCTGGCAGCACGGCCAGCACCTTGGCCGACGCCGGCAGGCCCAGCTCGGCGCGGGCCGCATCACGATCGGCCTGCAGAGGAATATCGTCGGCCATCGGGTGGCCGACAAAGCGGGCGTCGATGCCATGCCGGGCATAGATGGGCGGTTCCATCGGGAACAGGCACAGCACCAGGTCGGCGCTGCTGCCGATCTTCTCGGCCCGCTTCTCGCGCCAGGCCCAGACCGACGGGCTGACGTAATGCACGGTGGGCACGCCACGCTGTTTCAGCCAGCGCTCGATGCCCAGGTTGAAGTCGGGCGCATCAATGCCGATGAACACGTCCGGCTGCCATTCCAGCGCACGCTGGCGGAACGCCGAGCGCAGCTTCAGCAGGCGCGGCAGGTGGCGCAGCACTTCGGTCAGCCCCATCACCGCCAGTTCGCTGGCGTCGTGCCAGGTCTGGCAGCCGGCGCTGCGCATGGCATCGCCGCCGATGCCGGCGAATTCGGCGTGCGGGAAGCGTGCCTTCAGTTCGCGTACCAGACCGGCGCCCAGCAGGTCGCCGGACGCTTCACCGGCCACCAGCGCGACGCGCAGCGGGCGCTCGCTGAGCACCCGCTGTGCAGGCACGCTGCCGGCCATCGAGGCCAACGGGATCACATCGGCGCCGGCCGGCGCCTGGCCGGTCGTGCTGCTCATCGCAGCAGGGGCCTCTCGGCATGCTCGATGAAGTCCAGCATGGCCTTCACGTCGTCGCTGCCCTGCGCCTGTTCGGCCAGCTGCTGCTTGGCCTCGGCCAGCGGCAGGCCCGCCACGTACAGCGTGCGGTACGCGCGCTTGATGGCGGTGATGCGGCCGGCATCGAAGCCACGGCGCTTCAGGCCTTCGCTGTTGATGCCACGCGGGCGGCCCAGCGAATCGGTGCCGACCATGGTGAACGGCGGCACATCGCCGTTGGTCAGCGCACCCATGCCCAGGAAGGCATGCGCGCCGATGCGGCAGAACTGATGGGCACCGGCGAAGCCGCTGATGATCACGTAGTCGCCCACGGTCACGTGGCCAGCCAGGGTGGTGTTGTTGGAGAACACGCAGAAATTGCCCACGTGGCAGTCGTGTGCCACATGCGTGTAGGCCAGCATCCAGTTGTCGTTGCCGATGGTGGTGATGCCACCGCCGCCGCCGGTGCCACGGTTCAGGGTCACGAACTCGCGGAACACGTTGCGGTCGCCGATCACCAGTTCGGTGCGCTCGCCACTGAACTTCTTGTCCTGCGGTTCGCCGCCCACCGCCACATGGCCGATGAAACGGTTGTCGCGGCCGATCCGGGTCGGGCCGTGCACGCTGCAGTGCGGGCCGATCTCGGTGCCGGCGCCGATTTCAACGTCGGCGCCGATGAGGGTGAACGCACCCACGCGCACATCGTCGGCCAGGCGCGCCGAGGGGTCGATCACGGCGGTGGGATGGATCAGGGGGGCGTTGTCGCTCATCTTGGTCCTCCGGCCAGGGTTATTCGCGGGTGCCGGCGCACAGCACCTCGGCGCAGGCGACCACTTCGCCGTCGACCTTGGCCACACAGTCGTACACGGCCATGTTGCGGATCACGCGCTTGATCTCCACGTGCATTTCCAGCACGTCGCCCGGCACCACCTGCTTGGTGAAGCGGGCCTTGTCCACCTTCACCATGTAGAACAGCTTGGACTGCGAATCGCGGCCCAGGGTGAGCTGGGTCAGCACGCCGCCTGCCTGGGCCATGGCTTCGATGATCAGCACGCCCGGCATGATCGGCTGATTGGGGAAGTGGCCCTGGAAGAACGGCTCGTTGATGCTGACGTTCTTGGTCGCCACGATGGTGCGCTTTTCGTAGTCGATCGACAGCACCTTGTCCACCAGCAGGAACGGGTAGCGGTGCGGCAGCAGGGCCTGGATCTGCGTCATGTCCGGCAGGGTCTGGGTCTGGCTCATTCTTTCTCCTTGCTTACAGACAGGATGCGGCGGGCCAGTGCATCAAGCTGCTTGAAGCGCGCGGCGTTCTTGCGCCACGTGCGGTTGTCGGTGAGGGGGGTGCCGGAGGAGTATTCGCCCGGCTCGGTAATGGAGTTGCGGACCACCGATTTGCCGGTGATCACGACCTTGTCGCAGATTTCCAGGTGGCCGACCACGCCAACGGCGCCACCGAGCAGGCAGTAGCGGCCGATCTTGGCGCTGCCGGCAATGCCGGTGCAGCCAGCAATGGCCGAATGTGCACCGATCTGCACGTTGTGGGCGATCTGCACCAGGTTGTCCAGGCGCACGTCTTCGGCCAGCACGGTGTCTTCCAGCGCGCCGCGATCAACGCAGGTGTTGGCGCCGATCTCGCAGTCATCGCCAATGCGCACGCCGCCCAGCTGCGGCACCTTGATCCACTTGCCCGCATCCATGGCCAGGCCGAAGCCGTCGGCGCCCAGGACCGCGCCGGGGTGGATGCGCACGCGCTTGCCCAGCTTTACCCGGGTGACCAAGGTGACCCGCGCGATCAGTTCGCAGCCGGTGTCCAGGCTGCAGTCTTCGCCGATGATGCTGCCGGCGCCGACGATGCAGTTCTCGCCCACCACGCTGCGCGCGCCGATGGTGACGAACGGACCGATATGGGCGCTGGCGGCCACCTGCGCCTGCGGGTCGATGACCGCGCTGGGATGGATGCCGGGCTCGCGCACCGGCGCGCTGTCGAACAGCGCGGCGATCTTGGCGAACGTGGTGTATGGATCCTTGGCGATCAGTGCCGCGCCAGGTGCGGCCTCGGCATCGTCGGCGCGCAGCACCACCAGCGAGGCGTGGCTGTCGGCCAGCTGCGCGCGGTAGCGCGGGTTGGCAAGGAAGGTCAGCTGGCCGGCACCGGCATGGGCGAGGGTGGCCACGCCGTGGATGGCGGTGGCAGGATCGCCATGGACCTGCAGGCCGAACTGCTCGGCGAGTTGCTGGGCGGTGTAGGTAGGAGTATTCACGGCGGGAGTTTACCGTGTGACGCCATTCCGGTCATGCGCAGGCGCCTGCGCCCGCGCCGGGGGGCTGGTCATCGTGGCGCTGCCTGGGCTACGGTGGCCGCACCCTCTGGATGCCCGCGCAGTGTGCGTGGGCCACGAAAAAGGACCTTTCATGCGAAACCTGCTCTATCCGGTGGCCGTCGCGGCTGCCCTTGTCCTGTCCAGCCCGGTTCACGCCGCCGACGCACCTGCCGGGGCCGCCGCCGATTTCGGCCGGCTGTTCACCAATACCTGCCTGGCTGCCTTTGGCGATGCGCGCAAGGTCGGGCAGTTCATGGAATCGAACGGGTTGGCGCCGCTGCCCGAGCCTACCGCGCAGAGTTTCCTGATGGGCAAGACCGGCAAAGCCTGGGCCATCAGCCTGGGCGGTGGCAATTACGCGGTGGCACAGACCGATGACGGGGTCTGCGCGGTCTTTGCCCGCCAGGCGCAGCCGGACGCCTTCGTGGGCGAGTTCCAACGCCTGCTGCAGAGCGTGCCGGCGCCGTTGCAGGTCACCGAGGTGAAATCCTCCGGGCCGAACCGCGAGGGCACCCACACCCGCTCGTGGGGCGTGAATGCACCGGATGCCCCGACCGGCGTGCTGTTCACCCTTACCACGTCCAGTGACCCCAGCATGCCGCTGCAGGCGATGGCGTCGATGGCCAGCGTGTCCACCCGCGAGTTCATTCCGGTGACGGCACCGAAGCAGCGTTGAACCGCCGTCGAGCAGGCTCGACGCTGCGGACAGAATGACCAGAAACGAGAAACGCCGGGCAATGCCCGGCGTTTTCGTACCCGTCTGGTGGAGAGCCCCCCCTGTCAAGGGGGGCCTTCGGAGGTCAGTTCTTAGAACTGGCCGCCAAACGTGAACTGCAGACGCTCGATCTCGTCGCCGTCCTGCTTCTTCAGCGGGAACGCGTAGCTGATCGAGATCGGACCGACCGGGGCGCGCCACAGCAGGGCCACACCGGTGGACACGCGCAGCTCGTTGGCCTTGAAGTTGTCCACGCCGTTGTAGACGTTGCCGAAGTCGACGAAGGCCGACACGCGTGCCGACGGGCTGTCGAACAGGCGCGGGAAGTAGGCTTCGATCGAACCGACGGTCTTCAGCGAACCACCCAGCGGCTGGCCGTTGGGATAGCTGGAGGTTCGTTCACGCGGACCCAGGGTGTTGTCTTCGAAGCCGCGCACCGAATTGGTACCGCCGGCATAGAAGTTCTCGTAGAACGGCAGGCCCGACGCCTTTACGGTTTTCACGTAATCGGACGAGTTGGGGTTGCAGTCCACGGTCTGGATCGGGTTCGGGTTGGCTTCGGTCGGCGCGGTGTAGCACAGGTCGCGCACGGTGTCCTTGCCGTAGCTGTCGCCGTAGCCGATTTCCGCACGGGTGTTGATCACCAGCGACGGAATGATCGGCCAGTACTTGCTGATCTGGTAGTTCAGCTTGAAGTACTCGACGGTCGAACCGGGCAGGGTGGTTTCCAGGCCAATGCGCTGGTAGGTACCACGGGTCGGCATGAAGTAATCATTGCGCGAATCGCGGGCCCAGCCCAGTTCGGTGCGCCAGGCATGGAAGGTGCGCCTGCCGATGGCGTTGATGTAGTCGACGATCGAGTCCGGGGTCGAACCCGGGTAGGTGGTGATCTGGTTGCTGTCGATGCCGAACATCAGCGAGACGGTGTCGGTCTCGGTCAGCGGCACGCCGAACACCACCTGCGCGGCACCGTTGGTGCTGTTGTACTGCGCGGTGTTGAAGTCGGAGTAGTCCAGTTCGCGCCAGGACAGGTTGTAGCCCAGCGACACGCCGTCATCGGTGAAGTACGGGTTGGTGTAGCTGAAGCCGTAGCGCTGCAGGTAGCTGCTGCGCGAGGCTTCCACCGACACGCGGTTGCCGCCGCCCAGGAAGTTGTTCTGGGACAGCTGCACCGAGGTGGTCATGCCGTAGGACTGCGAATAGCCCAGGCCGAACACGAAGCTGCCCGACGTGGTTTCCTTCACGTTGTAGACCACGTCCACCTGGTCGTTGCTGCCGCTGACCGCCGGGGTTTCCACGTCCACCGATTCGAAGTAGCCCAGGCGCTGCAGGCGGATCTTGGAACGGTCGATGGCGGCCTGGGAGTACCAGGTGTTCTCGAACTGACGCATTTCGCGACGCATCACTTCGTCGGAGGTGCGGGTGTTGCCCTTGAAGATGATGCGGCGCACCGACACGCGCGGGCCCGGCACCACCTGCATGTTCACCGCCACGGTCTGCTCGGCGCGGTTGGTGGTCGGGATCGGGTTCACCTTGGCGAACGCGTAGCCGATGTTGGACAGCGAATTGGTGATCGAGTCGGAGCTGAACTCCAGCAGGGCGCGCGAGAACGTATCGCCGGCCTTCTGCACGACCATGCGCTCGACATCTTCCTGCGGCAGGATGGTGTCGCCGCTGACCTTGATGTCGGAGATCTTGTACTGGTTGCCCTCGGTCACGCCGGCGGTCACGAACATGTCGCGCTTGTCCGGGCTGATCGAGACCTGGGTGGAGTCGATGCTGAAATCGACGTAGCCGCGGTCCAGGTACCAGGAATTGAGCTTTTCCAGGTCGCCGGACAGCTTTTCCTTGGAGTACTGGTCATCGCGGCGGTACCACGAGGCCCAGTTGTGCTCCTTCGATTCCCAGATTTCCAGGATGTCGCGCGCGTCGTACTTCTCGGTACCGACCAGATTGACGTGGCGGATCTTGGCCGCCTTGCCTTCCTTGATGGCAATGGCGATGTCCACGCGGTTGCGGTCCAGCGGGCTCACCGTCGGGGTGATTTCCACGTTGTACTTGCCGCGGTCGTTGTACTGGCGACGAAGTTCCTGGGTCACGCGGTCCAGGCTCAGGCGGTCGAAGGTGCCGCCTTCGGTCAGGCCGATGTCGGACAGGCCCTTCAACAGCTGGTCGCTCTTGATGTCCTTGTTGCCGGTGACGGTCAGCTTGTTGATCGCCGGGCGTTCCTTCACGGTCACCACCAGGATGCTGCCCTGGCGGTCCAGCTGCACGTCTTCGAAGAAGCCGGTCTTGTACAGGGCGCGGATGGTGTCGCCGACCTTGCTGTCGGTCACGGTCTCGCCGCGTTCCACCGGCAGATAGGTGAACACCGTACCCGAGCTGATGCGCTGCAGACCGTCGACGCGGATGTCGCTGACAGTGAAGGGCTCGGCAGCCTGGGCCAGCACGGGGGCGCCGGTGACGGCGGCGAGGGCGAGGGCCAGCAGGCGGCGATTGGGGAGTCGCGTCATGTCACGTCCGGTAGGAAGGTCGATTTCATTGGTGCGGGATGCCGACGCTGTAGACGGCAACAACGTGGAAAAGTTCATCGCGGGACCAGGCCGAGGATGTCGTTGTAGAACGCCAGTCCCATCAGCCCGGCCAGCAGCGCCAGACCGATGTACTGTCCGGCGGCGATGGCACGCTCGCTCAGCGGGCTGCCCTTGACCAACTCAATAAGGTAATACAGCAGGTGCCCGCCGTCCAAGATGGGAATGGGCAGCAGGTTGATGATGCACAGGCTGAGCGACAGCAGCGCCAGGAACTGCAGGAACCAGTCGACGCCGCGCTTGGCCGAAACATTGGCCACGCGGGCGATGGTGACCGGGCCGGAAACGTTCTGCAGCGAGGCTTTGCCGGTGACGATGCGGGCCATCATGGCCAGCGAATCGGCGCCCAGGCGGCCGGTCTCGCGCACGGCTGCGGTGACCGCATCCAGCGGCCCGTAGCGCATCAGGGTGTCGTACGGCGGGCTGTAGGTGCTGGCAAAGCCCACGCCGATCTGCCACTGCGGCTGGCCCTTGCCGTCCTTGCCCTGGCGCGGGGTGACTTCCAGCGCCAGGCGCTCGCCCCCGCGCAGCACCTCGATCATGCCCGGGCCGCCGTGGCGCCCCAGGGCCTGGATTTCCGGGCTGACCTGTTCGGCGCTGTCGATGCGCTGGCCATCGATGGCCACGATCAGGTCGCCGGCCTGCAGCTGGCCGGCCACGGCCGAATCGGCGGTCAGGCTGTCCACCAGCGCCGGCTGCATCCACGCCTGCCAGTGCAGGCCGGCCAGCAGCGGCACCCGGCGTTCGTCGAAGCCGGCTGGCAGCTGCGACAGCGGCAGGGTACGGGTCTGGATCTGGTCGGCCAAGTCGACCACCTCGACTTTCACGTCGCGGCGGTCCATCGCGGCGGCGGTCAGCGCCATGCTGGCCTCGCCCAGGGTGACCACGCTGCGGTCATCCACGCGCAGCAGACGGTCGCCGCTGACCAGGCCGGCGGTGGCGGCCATGCCGGTGGCACGGCCCACGGTGGCCGAATAGTCCTGCTTGCCGATCACGAACATCGCCCACAGCAGCAGGATGCACAGCAGCAGGTTGGCGGCGGGGCCGGCGGCGACGATGGCGATGCGCTGCCAGACGGTCTTGTGGTTGAAGGCCTGGCCGCGCTCATGCGGGTGGACCTCCACCTCACGCTCGTCCAGGAACTTCACGTAGCCGCCCAGCGGCAGCGCGGCGATGGCGAACTCGGTGCCATGCTTGTCGCGGCGCGACCACAGCGGCCGTCCGAAGCCGACCGAGAAGCGCAGCACCTTCACCCCGCACATGCGGCCCACCCAGTAGTGGCCGAACTCGTGGAAGGTGACCAGCAGCCCCAGGCTGACAATCATCCACCAGACCGATCCGATGAAGTCAGTCATGCAGGCTCACAGTGGCGGACAGGGGCGGAAGCGTCATGCAGTTCGTCGAGGCGTTCAGGCAGCGGCGATGGCGTTCAGGGTGAGGTGGCGTGCCCGCTGGTCGGCGGCCAACAGGCCCTCCAGTGTATCGGCTGGTTCGCTGGGCAGTGTTGAAAGAGCGTTAGCCACCAGTGCCGGAATGGTCAGGAAACCGATCCGGCCCTGAAGAAACGCTGAAACGGCCTCTTCATTGGCGGCATTCAGCACCGCCGGGGCGGTGCCGCCGGCCTGCATGGCCTGCCAGGCCAGAGCCAGGCAGGGGAAGGCCTCGGTGTCGGGCGCCTCGAAATCCAGCCGGCCCTGGGCCAGCAGGTCCAGCCCGCCCACGCCCGATTCGATGCGCTGGGGCCAGCCCAGGCCCACCGCCAGGGTGGTGCGCATGTCTGGCAGGCCAAGCTGGGCCAAGGTAGACCCGTCAACGAATTCGACCAGCGAATGGACCAGGCTCTGCGGGTGCACCAGCACCTCGATGCGCTCGCCCGGTACGGAAAACAGGTGGTGGGCTTCGATTACTTCCAGACCCTTGTTCATCAGCGTGGCCGAATCGACCGAGATCTTCGGGCCCATCGACCACTTCGGGTGGGCCACGGCCTGGGCCGGGGTGACCTGGGCCAGCTCGGCGCGGCTGCGGCCACGGAACGGGCCACCCGAGGCGGTCAGCAGGATGCGGCGCACGCCGGCGCCGTCCAGGCTGGCATCGCGCGAGCGCAGGCACTGGAAGATGGCGCTGTGTTCGCTGTCGATCGGGATGATCTCGGCGCCGGCCTGGTCGGCGGTGCGGGTCAGCAGCTCGCCGGCCAGCACCAGCGATTCCTTGTTGGCCAGCAGGATGCGCTTTCCGGCCGCGGCGGCGGCGAGGGTGGAGGACAGCCCGGCGGCGCCGACAATGGCGGCCACCACGGTGTCGCAGGCATCGCTGGCGGCCAGCTGGTCCAGGGCGGGGGCCCCTGCATGCGCTTCGGTGGCCAGGTTGGCATCGCGCAGGCCGTCGCGCAGCTGCGTAAACAGCGTTTCGTCGGCGATGACGGCGTGCGCGGGGCGATGCACGCGGCACAGCTGCAGCAGCGCCTCTACCTGGCGGCCGGCGGCGAGCACGGTGGCCTGGTACTGCTGCGGATGGCGGGCAATCACGTCAAGCGTGGAGGTGCCGATGGAGCCGGTGGCACCAAACACGGCGACCCGGCGGGGGTATGCAGCAGCGTCCATGGTCAGAATCCGAAGATTTCCTTGCCCAGCGCGAACACGGGCAGGGCCGCCAGCACACCGTCAATGCGGTCCAGTACGCCGCCGTGGCCCGGAATGACGTTGCCCGAATCCTTGGCGCCCGCGTGGCGCTTGATCAGGCTTTCATACAGGTCACCCAGCACCGAGGCGAACACGGCCACCACGGCAGTGACCAGCAGGCCGGGCAGGTGGGCGGTGTCCACGCCGGCAACCAGGCCCAGGCCGACAGCCACGGCCACGCCGGCCACCAGCCCGCCCAGCAGGCCTTCCCAGGTCTTGTTGGGGCTGATGCGCGGGGCCAGCTTGTGCCTGCCGAAGCGGCGACCGGCGAAATACGCACCGGAGTCGGCCGCCCAGACCAGCGCCAGCGCGGCGAACAGCCACAGGTGGCCATTGCCGCTGCGCGTGGCATCAACGTCGCCACCGGCATGGATCAGCACCAGCGCCGCCCACGAAGGGACGATGGCCAGGGTGCCGGCCAGCAGCTTGAGGATGCGCGCCGGGCTGCCCGGCTGCGCACCGAACTGGTAGAAGCGCAACCACAGCAGGGCGCACAGCCACCAGCCCACGCCCACCAGGGTGGCGATCTGGTACAGCACCAGGCTGCCGGCATCGGCCCAGACCAGCAGCACCATCAGCACCAGGTTCAGCACCAGCAGCACGGTACGGGCCAGTGTGTCTTCCACGTCGGCCAGCTTCAGCCATTCCCACAGGCCGACAAGGAACACGGCGGCTGCGGCTGCGGCCAGCCACTGCGTGGGCAGCAGCAGGATCGCGGCGATGGCCACCGGCGCCATGATCAGCGCGGCGAGTACTCGGGTCTTGGTCATGGGTTGGACGTCTCGGTGGCCATGGCGGCGATCTGGGCGCTGGTCAGGCCGAAGCGGCGCTCACGGCTGGCATAGGCGTCCAGCGCCTGCTGCAGCAGTGCGGCATCGAAATCCGGCCACAGCGCTTCGGTGAACCACAGCTCGGTATACGCCAGCTGCCACAGCAGAAAATTGCTGATACGGGTATCACCACCGGTGCGGATGAAAAGATCCGGCGGCGGCAGGTCGGCCAGCGCTACCTGGCGGCCCAGCAGTGACTCATCGATCTGCTCGGGCAACAGGCGGCCGGCGGCCACTTCCACTGCCAGTGCACGGGCGGCACGGGCAATGTCCTGGCGCCCGCCGTAGCTGGCCGCGATGGACAGGGTGAGGGTGGTGTTGTCGGCGGTGCGCTGTTCGGCCAGCTGCATGCGGCTGACCAGCCCGGCGCCGAAACGTTCGCGTTCACCGATGAAGCGCACGCGCACGCCGCGCCGATGCAGCTCGTCCACTTCGCGATCGAGCGCGCCAAGGAAGAGCTTCATCAGGGCATCGACTTCTTCCTGCGGCCGGCCCCAGTTTTCGCTGGAAAATGCGAACAGGGTCAGCGCCGGAATGCCCAGTTCAAGGCAGCGCTCGATGGTGCGGTTGACCGCACGGGCGCCGGCACGGTGGCCGATCACGCGCGGGCGGCGGCGCTGCTGTGCCCAGCGCCCGTTGCCATCCATGATGATGGCAACGTGGCGGGGCAGGGCGGCCGGCAGGGGGGGCGGGACTGAAGGCATCGACTTCAGACCGACAACAGTTCCTTTTCCTTGTCGGCTACGACTTTGTCGACATCCTTGATGTTGCTGTCGGTCAGCTTCTGGATGTCGTCTTCGCCGCGCTTCTTTTCGTCCTCGCTGATCGCCTTGTCCTTGACCAGCTTGGCGATTTCCTTGTTTGCATCCTGGCGGATGTTGCGGATCGCGATCTTGGCGCCTTCGCCTTCCTTCTGCACCTGCTTGGCCAGTTCCTTGCGGCGCTCTTCGGTCGGCGGCGGCATGTTGATGCGGATCGCGGTGCCCAGGGTGTTCGGGGTGAACTCGGCGTTGTACAGGCCCTTCTCGATCTCCTTGATCATGCTCTTGTCGAAGGGCGTGACCAGCAGGGAGTGGGCGTCGGCATTGGAAATGGACGCGACCTGGTTCAGCGGGGTGCTGGCGTTGCCGTAGGCATTGACCGTCACGCGGTCCAGCAGGGCCGGCGTGGCGCGACCGGTGCGGATGGAGGTGAGGGTGTGCTTCAGAGCGTCGATGCTCTTGGCCATGCGCGTCTGCGCGTTGTTCTTGATGTCGTTGAGCATCGCCCGGGTCCTGGATGTAACTGGAATCGGGCGATTATAGGCGAATACGGCACGCTGCCGGGCCTGGATCGGCGCAGGGCCCGGCTGGCGCTCAGGCTCAGGCCGGATCGCGGCCCTGGACCAGGGTGCCGATGTTGGCGCCATTGAGGATCTTCAGCAGCTCACCCGGCTGGCCCATGTCGAACACGCGCATCGGCAGGTCGCTGTCGCGCGCCAGGGCGAAGGCGGCGGTATCCATCACTTCCAAGCCGCGGCGGATCACTTCGTCGTAGCTCAGGCTGTCGAAGCGCACCGCGTCGCTGTACTTGTTCGGGTCCTTGTCGTACACGCCATCGACCTTGGTCGCCTTCAGCAGCAGGTCCGCGCCGATCTCGATCGCGCGCAGGGCGGCGCCCGAATCGGTGGTGAAGAACGGGCTGCCGACGCCGGCGGCGAAAATGACCAGGCGGCCCTTTTCCAGATGGCGGATGGCGCGGCGGCGGATGTAGTCCTCGCACACGTCGTTGATCTTGATGGCGCTCATCACGCGGGCCTTGGCGCCGAGCTTTTCCAGGGCATCCTGCATGGCCAGAGCGTTGATGACCGTGGCCAGCATGCCCATCTGGTCGCCGGTTACCCGGTCCATGCCGCCTGCGGCCAGGCCGGCGCCACGGAAGATGTTGCCGCCGCCGATCACCAGGGCCACTTCGGCGCCGGCCTGCTGGGCCTCGATCACTTCACGGGCCAGGCGGTTGATGATCTTCGGGTCGATGCCGTAGTCCTCGTCTCCCATCAGCGCCTCCCCGGACAGTTTCAGAAGGATGCGGCGATAGGCGAGCTTGGACATGAGGACCTCGGGTGCGTGGAAATCGCGGGCGATTCTACGCGCATGGAGCGCGCGGCCAAAGCGTTTTGTGCGCTGCGGCGCGATTTGGCGTGATCCCCCGGCCTGGGCCGGGGGATCCGTTCAGCCAACTTCCAGCCCCGCAGTCGCTGACAGCTCATCATGCCCCAGTTCGCCGGGCGAGCGGGCGATGACCCGGTTGCGGCCCAGATTCTTCGAGCGATAAAGAACGTCATCGGCGGCGCGCAGCAGGTCCTGCACGGTGGCAAAACGCTCGTAGCCGCCCTGGGTGGCCACGCCGGCGGAGAAGGTGACGAACAGCGGCCCGCTTTCGGCCTCGGTCATGGGCGTGGTCACGATGTTGGCCAGGACCCGGCGGATCACGTCCAGAGCCATGGCTTCGCTGGTGTTGGGCAGCAGGGCCACGAACTCTTCACCACCGAAACGGGCAACCGTATCGCTGTTGCGCAGCTGCCCCTGCAGCTTGGCCGCGAAGGCGCGCAGCACTTCGTCGCCGGTCAGATGGCCGTGGGCGTCGTTGATCTTCTTGAAGTCGTCCAGGTCGATGAAGGCCACCGACAGCGGCCAGCCATGGCGGCCGGCGCGCAGGAATTCCTGCTCGAGCACGGCTTCCAGCTGGCGGCGGTTCAGTACGCCGGTCAAGGCGTCGCGGTGGGCCTGGTCGGCCAGTCGCTTGGCACGCGCCTCGAATTCGTCGGCACGGCGCCGCGCCTGCTCGGCATCCTGCATTTCGCGCAGGTTGCGCAGGGTGGTCAGTTCCTGCGCGTGGTCGATCAGTTCGCGCACGCGCTGCGGCGAGCTCAGACCGGTTTCGAACAGGCTGGCGATATCGGGGAGGGCATCGCTGATGCGGGCCAGCACCTGGTCGAAGCGGGCGCTGTCCAGCTGCAGCTGGTCGTGTACCTGGTGCAGGGCGCGTTCGCGCGCGGCATCGGCGTCGCTGTCCAGCCAGATATCGGCCACCGCGCCAGACAGCTGCACGCAGGCCTGGAACGGGGTGGTGGCCGGTTCGGCATCCTCGCTGTGGCGGATGCTGTCCACCAGGTAGCGCGGCAGGCCCCATTCCTCGGCTACCCATGCGCCCACGTCGGCGTGGCTGCAGCCCAGGGCCTGGCGCTCACGGGCGACCAGGTCGGGGTTGTCATCTGCTTCGCGCAGCACTGGCAGGTAGCGTTCGGATTCGGCCTGGGCCAGGCACAGCACGCCCATGTCCTGCAGCAGGCCGGCCAGCATCAGTTCTTCCAGGCGGCGCAGACCGCGCGCCTGGCCCAGCTGGCTGGCGGCCAGTGCACTGAGGATGCTGCGCTTCCACGCGCGCTGGCGCAGGTCGTGGCCGGCGCCGCCGCCGGCGGTCAGGCCTTGGGTCACGGTGAAGCCCAGCGCCAGGCTGATGGTGGCGTTCAGCCCCAGCATGGTCAGCGCCTGGCCGAGGTTCTCGATGCGGCGCCGGCTGGCATACAGGGGTGAGTTGGCAATGCGCAGCATGCGAGCACTCAACGCCATGTCGATGGCGATGATGTCGGCGGCGGTGGCGATATCCGCTTCCGGGTCCTGCGCCAGTTCGATGATGCGCAGGGCAATACCGGGAGGCGAGGGCAGGTTGCGGCACAGCGCCAGGGCAGCAGTCAGCTCAGGAGGCATGTCGGATCGTCAAATTCCAGTAGGACAAGAATACTTAGGAATGCATCACAGTTTGCGTTTTTCGTTCCTGCTATGTGACTGCAAATTCCTCTGTGCCGAGTATCGGCTTGAATGCGTGATAACGCAAAGTCTGGCTGATGTGCGCACCAACGGTGCGCAACCAACCGTGCCACAGGTGCCGCAGGCATAAAAAAAGAGCCGCGGTTTCCCGCGGCTCCTTCTGGTCAGCTCACAGCCGGCAGGCTGGAATCAGACCTGCATGGCCTTGGCGACTTCGGCGGCGTAGTCTTCCACCACCTTCTCGATGCCTTCGCCCACGATCAGCAGCTGGAAGCCTGCCACGTCGGCGCCGGCGGCCTTGACCACCTGCTCGACGGTGGTTTCGCCCAGCACGTAGGTCTGGCCGTACAGGGTCACTTCGCTGACGATCTTGTTGATCTTGCCGCTGATGATCTTTTCCAGGATGTCGGCCGGCTTGGACTTGTCCTTCTCGGACATCTTCGCCAGTTCGATTTCCTTTTCCTTCTCAACGAAGTCGGCCGGAACGTCGGCTGCCTTGTTGTGCGGCGGCTTCAGCGCAGCCACGTGCATGGCCAGGCCACGGGCCAGCTCGACGTCGCCGCCGATCAGATCGACCAGCACGCCGACCTTGCCGTTGGTGTGCACGTAGGCACCGATGTTGCCGGTGGTGTCGACCTTCACCAGGCGGCGGATCTGGATGTTTTCACCCAGGGTCTGCACGGCGGTGGCGCGGGCTTCTTCCACGGTGCGGCCATCGGCCAGCTTGGCGGCCTTCACGGCTTCGACGTCGGTGGCGCCGGCGGCCAGAGCGGCAGCAGCGACGGAGTCGACGAAGTTCTTGAAGTTGACGTCGTTGGCGACGAAGTCGGTTTCCGAGTTGACTTCAACCAGCACGGCCTTGCCACCGTCCTGGGCCAGGCCCAGACGACCTTCGGCAGCCACGCGGTCAGCCTTCTTGTCGGCCTTGGCAGCGCCCGACTTGCGCAGGGCTTCAGCAGCGGCGTCGATGTCGCCGCCGGCTTCGGTCAGCGCCTTCTTGCATTCCATCATGCCGGCGCCGGTGCGCTCGCGCAGTTCCTTGACCAGGGAAGCAGTGATTTCCACGGGATTTCCTCACGAAAGAAAGGGGTTGGGCCGGCATGGTGGCCGGCCCGTATGACACGGTCCTGTCACGCGCCCAGGGCTGCGCGCAGGGAGGGTGGACGCCGGGCGTCCACCCCGGGGGCCTGGATCAGGCCTGGGCGTCGTCGCCCTTCTTGCCAGCCTTCTTCGCCGGAGCGCGGCGGGCGGCCTTGTCTTCGCCTTCAGCAGCAGCGTCGGCGAACTCTTCTTCACGCACCGAAGCGGCGTGCGGAGCAGCAGCCTTGCCTTCCAGCACGGCGTCGGCAGCGGCGCGGGCGTACAGCTGCACAGCGCGGATGGCGTCGTCGTTGCCCGGGATGGCGTAGTCCACCAGTTCCGGGTTGTAGTTGGTGTCGACCACGGCGATGACCGGGATGCCCAGCTTCTTGGCTTCCTTGATCGCGATGTCTTCGTGGCCGATGTCGATCACGAAGATGGCGTCCGGCAGACGGTTCATGTCCTTGATGCCGCCCAGCGAGGCTTCCAGCTTGTCACGCTCGCGACGCAGGCCCAGCACTTCGTGCTTGACCAGCTTTTCGAAGGTGCCGTCGGTTTCGCCGGCTTCCAGTTCCTTCAGGCGGGCAACCGACTGCTTGACGGTACGGAAGTTGGTCAGGGTGCCGCCCAGCCAACGCTGGTTCATGAACGGCATGCCGCAACGCTCGGCTTCTTCACGGATGGTTTCGCGGGCGCTGCGCTTGGTGCCCAGGAACAGGACGGTGCCGCGCTTCTGGGCCACCGACGAGATGAAGTTCATCGCGTCGTTGAACAGCGGGACGGTCTTTTCCAGGTTGATGATGTGGATCTTGCCGCGGGCGCCGAAGATGTACGGAGCCATCTTGGGGTTCCAGTAGCGGGTCTGGTGGCCGAAGTGGACGCCGGCTTCCAGCATCTGACGCATGGTGACCTGGGGCATTGCAATACTCCTGATGGGGAACCTGCGCTTCCGCCCGCGGTAATAGTGTGCGGGACGCGTGGAAACGCGATGGGTTCCGGGGTTGGGCTTCCCTGTTGCCTCCGTGGCCGAACTCCTTGCGGAGCACCCCGGCACGGATGGGGGCAGCAGGTGTGGATTCACCGGTGACGTCCGGTGTGGACGGTGTTCCGCGCACGGGGCGGCAGAACATCAGGTCAATTATAGTCCGGGAAGGGCCGGTGGTGCAATGGCAGGGGCGGGCGCAATGACGCTCTCGCTGCCATCGGCCAGCCGGGCGCTGAACCCCCCGCCGGCATAGCCGCCGTCGCGCGGTGGCAGCGGCCAGCTGCGCCCGCTGCCGGCCAGTACGTAGCCGGCCAGCCCCTGCAGCAGGGCATGGTGGTGCCCCTGCGCGTCAACGAAGCAAAGGTCGGCCAGGCGGGCATGCACGTTGCCGCCATTGTAGAGGCGCAGCTGCGGCGGCTGCCCGGGCGTCGCCTGCAGGCTGGCCTGCAGGGGTTCTGGGCGGGCCGAGGCCGCCGGCTGCAGGAAAACGGGCAGCGAATGGCGCTCGGCGCGCCCCTGGGGCGCCACTGCCTGGGGTGTGATCAGCAGCCGGTAGGCGCGCTCGTCCCGATCCGGCGCAGGGCCCAGCCGCACGATCCGCAGCCGTTGCCGTTGGCCCGGGGCGATGCGCAGGCGCGCCGGGCTCACTGCGAGATCGTCAGCCGGATGCAGGGTGTCGCCTTGGCCGGGCTGGTTCCAGAGGTAGACGGTGGCATGCCCTGTCCACTCGGTGGATTCATCGTTGATCAGCCACAACGCGTCGCTGCTGTCAGCGGCCGGCAGTTCGACACCATGCCGTGACAGCTGCAGTGCCTGGGCCGGAACCGCCGGCAGCCCGCACAGCAGCGCCAGCAGCGCGGTCCGCCACATCATCAGTAGGTGATCGTGACCGGGTCCGGCGCCGCATCGCCTTCCTGCGGTGGCGGGCTGAGGGCCAGGATCTGCTCCACGCGTCCTGCGGCGGAGTCGCTGCGCTGAAGCGGCGGCAGCGCCCTGCCCGGCGCCCGAAGGAACAGGGTTACGGCAACACCCGCCTGCGCAGGGTGCGGATCGACGGCAGCTGTGTCGCCGGCCGCGGCAGCAAATGCGGGAAGGGCGGCACAGGCAAGGCAGATCAGGCGCGGGAGGGACATGGGTGGCACCAGGGCAATGCAGTCGATATCGGCCGCGCTGGCAGGGTCTGAAGCCCTTCGTGCCGTCTCAATAGGTGATGGTGACCGTAACGGTATCCGTATAGGCGCCTGGCGGCGTGGAGGTCCCTGCCGCGGGAGGCACCCGGCCATAGATGGTCAGGTCCTGCGCTGCACCGGTCCCCGTGCTGCTGACCGTTGTGCTGTTCAACACATTGCCCCAGCGCTGGGTGCGCGCCGCGTCGCGATACAACTCGTAGGGCAACAGAGCGCCGCTGCTGCCGACCCGCATTCGGCGGTTGCCGGCGCCATCGGCATGGGAGCCGTTGTCCAACCCAACCTGGAACGGGCTGCGGTTGACGCAGGTCAGGCTGAAGCGTGCGGTGCGGTCGATGTTGGAGGCGACTGCGCCGGTGTTTACGCCGAAATCCATGGGGGCCGTGACATAGGCGCCGCAGGCCGGGTTGACCGTTGCCGTGGCGGTCAGGGTCATGGCGGCTGGCTGCAGGTTGGAATTGCCGGTTACCGTCGGTGGCTGCAGCAGGCAGGTGGCCGGATAGGCTGGCGTGCCCAGCAGAGGCTCGTTGTAGGCGTACTGGAAGGTGGCGGCCAGGGCGCTGCTGAACGTGCCTGCCGACAGTACCTGGCTGGCGGGGTAGCGCCCATACAGCGTGAACGAAACGGTGCCCGAGCCCCCCAGCACGGGCACCGGGTACTGCATCTGGAACGTAGCCCACGCCGGGCTGCTTGCCGCGCCGCTGCCGATGACGGTGGTTCGGGCTGCATCGCGGTAGATCTGGTAGTTAAGCCGGTCGCCGAAGCTGTTGACCATGGTGCGCCAGGGGGAAATGGTGGTGCCGCCGCTGCCCGCGGGCAGCCCCAGGCAGAACGTGACGCGCGCGTTGGCAAGCAGGGCCACGGCGCCGGTGGTGCAGGTCACGCTGAATGTGGCGGAGGTGTCGACCAGTCCGTTGGATACCGGGCCGAAGGCCAGGGTCGGGCTGGACAGCGTGCAGGTGGTGGCCCCGCGCGCCGGCAACGCCAGCGTGGCAAGGCCACACAACAGCACCAGCAGCAGCACCCGGCTCACGGCGAAGGCTCCGGCTGGCAGCGCAGTGGCGGCGAGCGGCGCGAGGTGCTGGCCGGCATCTGCACCTGGCAGCGCCCGCGCTCGCTTTCGATCAGCAGCCGTGGCGGCTCGCCTGTGAATTCCACCCAGGCCTGGCCATCGTGGCCCACCACGGTCGGGGTGGCACCCGGGCCGCTGATCCGTGCGCCCAGTGGCAACGGCTGGCCCTGTTCGTCGAGCAGGGTCAGCATCGCGCCGCGGCTGTGCACCAGTCTGAAGTCCACCCGCATGCCGGCACCCTGGCGCGGCGTGGCGAAGGTTTCAACGCGCTCGGCGCGCATGTCCGCCGGAAGGTCGAGGGTGTCGATGCCCAATCGGTTGCGTTGCCAGGACAGCAGTGGGGTGACCAGCAGCAGCCCCTTGCGGTTGGTCACCCCCACCGGCCGGTTTTCCAGCGTGACCGGAATGCCGGGCCGGCCCGTGGAAACCACCGCGAAGGCGTCGGGTACCTCGCGGGCGGCAAAAACGCTACCCGCCATCCACACCAGGCTGCCACTGGCGTTGCCATAGGCGAAGGTCTGGCCGGCATCGCGGGACAGCCCGGCAGAGTAGCGGCCATGGCTGCCCAGCGCGCCGATTTCCGCCAGGCCGCCGTCGTCACGGGCCTGCAGGCGCCAGCCCGGGCCACTGCGGCTGCCATCGCCAGGTACGGGCCGCATTACTTCGGCACTGGCGCGGTCGACGTCGCCATTGCGCTGCACCGCCAGCGTGGCCTGCCGGTCCTCTCCCAGGCGGGTGCCCAGTGACAGGTAGAGGCTGCGGTTCTGCCGCTGGTCGATGTCCTGGGTGGCCGACAGGTAGGCATTCCAGCGCCCGAAGCTGCGCGACCAGAACAGGCTCAGGTAGCGCGTGCGGGTGTAGGGCAGTCCGGGGTCCGGCGCCGGTTGCGGTGCATCCAGTACCGGCAGCGCCTGGTCCAGCCTCAGGTAGCTCAGGCTCACCGTTCCAAGACGCTGCAGGTCCACGCCGAAGCTGGCCTGCTCGCTGACGCGCGGCGGCAGGCTGTCCTGCAGGCTGCCCAGATCGCGGTAGTCGCCGGCGGTGCGGCGGCTGGCCAGGTTGACGTTGAACCGGCGGTTGTTCCAGTTGTAGCCCCAGCCGTACTGTCGGCCCCGGCGCTGGCCATCCTGGCTCTCGCTCCAGTTGGCGCTGAGTACGCCGGCCCTGCCCAGCAGCCATGCCCCGCCCAGGCCCGCATTGAGGACGCCGCCACCACCCTCGGCATGCGCTTCCAGGGTGAACTGGTTGTTGATGCCGCGCCGCAGGGTGGCGCTGGCGACTGTGTCGCTGTCGTAGCGGAACGAGTGGACGCCGAAGTCGCGACGCAGGCGGCCGATCCCGGCGGACCAGTCGGACAGCCCGGCGGCCAGCAGCTGTTGAGTGCCGTAGAAGGAAAAATCCAGTGTCTGCATGCGGCCGAAGGCATCGGTGACCACCACCTGCGCGGTGCCGGTACCGCTGATGCCCGGCTGCGTCGCCAGCTGGAACGGGCCCACGGGAACCTGCCCGCCATACTGGCGCAGACCATCGACATACAGCTCGACGTTGGACGGAACCACCGCTTCACCCAGGAACGACGGCGTAGGGGTGAGGACCCGGTAGGGCTGCAGCCCGTAGTTGCGCCCGATCTGGATGCCGGCCATGCGTGCCGGGCGCGACCACTCCAGGAATCCGCTGTAGAAATCGCCCACGGTCAGGCTGAGGGCCTGGTCGGGAAGATCCAGCCGCCAGCTGGTGTCCAGCCGTACGGACTGGTGCTGCCAGCCTTCGCCGGGAAGCTGGTAGGTACGCATCAACCCGGTGCTGCGCAGGCTGCCGCGGCCGATGCCGAACAGGCGCAGGTCGGTATTGAGGTTCAGGTTGCCCAGGCCGTCACTGTGGCTGGCATACACGTCGTAGTTCAGTGCCATGCCGGCAGACGACTGCGCGGCCGGGGCAGCCTGTTCACTGCGGCCCAGCTGGGCGGTGGGCAGCTGCAGCAGCTGCAGCGGCACCTGCAGGTCCAGGATCTGCAGGCCGGCGTCGTAGTGCACGACGACACCGGCGATCTGGTCCAGGTACACCGGGCTCTCGCCCTGCACGGGAAAGCCGAGCTGGCGCAGGGTCGCCGCCGGTGCCTGCAGGCGTCCGCCCAGCTCGTCGAACCGCAGCAGCCCGCGCGGCGCCTGGTTCAGGGTGGTGTCCAGGTACAGCGCCTGGCTGGCGGTCAACGGGGTGGGGGGCGGCAGCAGCGCGTCGGCTGCCACGTCCATCGCCTCGGCACCTGCACCCCGCGCCAGGGCCAGCCCTGGGAGCGACGCCATGCTGCAGCAGGCCAGCACGCAGGCCTCAGCGAGCCGGCGGCGTGGCGGGCAATGGAATCGGCTCC
This sequence comes from Stenotrophomonas sp., assembly GCF_032056425.1. GTDB lineage: Bacteria > Pseudomonadota > Gammaproteobacteria > Xanthomonadales > Xanthomonadaceae > Stenotrophomonas. Next base: position 26,458 of record NZ_DAMBCN010000001.1, on the reverse strand, counting down.
GAGCCACCGTTGATCCTCGCGCTGAAGGTGCCGCCCTGCAGTTGCGCAGGCGGCTGCTGCAACGGCCAGCGCATGGTCTGGCCAGGCAGCACGTATCCCACCAGCCCGTCCATCAACGGGGTGCGGCGGTCGCCCACCACCAGGCCGAGATCGGCGATCTGGGCCTGCCCCTGGCCGCGGTTGCTCACCTCCAGCTGCGCCTGTGTGGTGCCGGTGCCCAGCAGCCGCGCCGACAGGAGCGGTTCGGGTGGTTTGCCCGCGGGCTGCACGACGACGGGTATCGAGTAGCGCAGCGCGAACTGCATGCCCTGTCGTGTGGGGTCGTAGGCGGGAATTTCATCGACGATCACCCGGTATGCCTGCTGCGTGGCGGGCGCACCGTCCTCCGCCCGTACCAGCCGCACCAGCTGGCGCTGTCCGGCCGCCAGGGCCTGCATCGGGGGGCTGGGCAGCAGCGCCTGGGTCGGCGTCAGCGTGTCCCGGCCGTCGACCTGTTGCCACTGGAAGACGCGCACCTGCACCTGCACCGTCTGCGTGCCGCTGTTGCTGATCCACAGGGCTTCGGCGTTCTGCTGCGGGCGCAGTTCGAACTGGGTGGGCGACACCTGCAGGCTGGCGGCCAGACAGGGGGCGGTGGGCAGGCTCAAGGCAATCCACGCCAGCGTGCGCAGCCAGCGGTCGGTACGCAGCACCATCAGCGCCACCTCAATAGGTGATCGTGGCGGTGATGGTGTCCTGGTACGCGCCGGGGGCGGCGTTGTTGGCGCTGGGGTTGGCCACCTGGCCGTAGACCTGGAAGACCTGGTTGGCGCCCGTGCCGGTGGCTGCCTGCGTGTTGGTTCCGGTGGTCGAGCCCCAGACAACGCTGTGGCCGGCGTCCTGGTACAGCTGGTAGCCGACGAAGTTGTTGGCCGTCACCCCGGTATCGGTGTTGCGCATGCGCCGGGTGGTCACGTCGGCCGCGGTTCCCGCATTGAGGCCGGCATTGAGCGCGATCGTGTAGGGGGTGGACACGCTGCACTGCGCGGTCAGTGTGCCCTGGGCGTTGAGCGGGGTGGTGGAACTGGCATCGGCAGCGCCGAAGTTGACGTTGGTCGCGGCGGCGGCGGTGATGGTGCAGGCCTTGTTGATCGTCAGCAGGACATTGAAGGTCGTGGTGTCGGCAGCCGATGCGGGGCCGGCCAGAAGCAGGGCCACGGCCCAGGCAAGAGGGGAACGGACTGCAGATCGCATGGACAACCTCCCTGACCCGAAGGTCTGTTGAACAGGACGGTGCGGCACGTTCTGAGCCGCTTTGATGACGGTCCGGTTCAGCCTAGGCGCGGTAAGTGTCTGTATTCAGTGATAAATCGGTCAGATAAAGCGTGGGTTGGGTCACGTTTTCACGGTCCTTGCCGGATCTGTGCATTGGCTGTGCCGCCAGTTGGGTGGCGTTCGTTCAGATTGCGGCTGGATCGGCGATAATGGGTGCCATGAGCGTGAATCTGAAAACCCCGCAGGAAATCGAGGCGATGCGCATCGCCGGCCGCCTGGCCAGCGAAGTGCTCGACATCGTCACCCCCCACGTCAAGCCCGGTGTCACCACCGAGGAGCTGGACCGCATCTGCCACGACCACATCGTGAACGTGCAGGGCGCCACGCCGGCCAACGTCGGCTACCGCGGCTTCCCCAAGAGCGTGTGCACCTCGGTCAACAATGTCATCTGTCACGGCATCCCCAGCGAAGGGAAGGTGCTGAAGGACGGCGACATCATCAACATCGACGTGACCGTCATCAAGGATGGCTGGCACGGCGATACCAGCCGCATGTACTTCGTCGGCACGCCGTCGGTGATGGCCCGCCGCCTGGTGGAAGCCACCTACGAAGCCATGTGGCGCGGCATCCGCGCGGTGCGTCCGGGCGCCACCCTGGGCGATATCGGCCATGCCATCCAGAGCTATGCCGAAGGCGAGCGTTTCAGCGTGGTGCGCGAGTACTGCGGCCATGGCATCGGCAAGGTCTACCACGATGAACCGCAGGTGGTGCATTACGGCCGGCCGGGCCAGGGCCTGGTGCTGCAGCCGGGCATGACCTTCACCATCGAACCGATGATCAACGAGGGCACCCGCTACAACAAGGTGCTGCCCGATGGCTGGACCGTGGTGACCAAGGACCGCAAGCTGTCGGCACAGTGGGAGCACATGATCGCCGTCACCGAGACCGGCGTGGACGTGCTGACCCTGTCGCCCGGCGAATCGCAGGTTTCCTGACCATGCTGCCGGCGGGTTCACTGCTGGACGCGCCGGCCGATTCGCTTGACGATCCCGAATGGGCGTCTGCCGCACGGCAGGCGCTGCAGCAGGCCGATGCGCGGCTGTACCGGCGCTTCGACCAGGGCGACAACATCGAGCGCCTGATCGCGTTGCGCGCACGTGCGGCCGATCATCTGATCCGCCTGGCCTGGCAGCGCTGCCTGCCGGCCGACAGCGGCCTGTCGCTCTTTGCAGTGGGCGGCTACGGGCGCGGCGAACTGTTCCCGCGCTCGGACATCGATCTGCTGGTGTTCGGTGAATCATCCGCGCAGATGGCGCATGAAGCGGCGCTGTCGCGGCTGTTCGCCCTGCTCTGGGATTGTGGCCTGGCGGTCAGCCACGCCGTGCGCTCGGCCGCACAGTGCCGCGAGGCGGCGGCCGACCAGACCGTGCTGACCGCGTTGATCGAAGCACGTCCGATCCTGGCCGACGACGGCGCGCGCCGCGCGCTGCGTGCGGCCGTGGACGATCGTGAGCTGTGGCCGGCGCGAGCCTTCTTCCTGGCCAAGCTGGAGGAGCTGCGGGGGCGCCACGAGCGCTTCGGCGACACCGCCGACAATCTGGAGCCGGACCTGAAGGATGGGCCTGGTGGCCTGCGCGATCTGAACACGCTGGGCTGGATGGCGCTGCGCGCGTTCGGCGTGCGCGACCTGGAAGCATTGGTCGGCCTGGGCCATCTGGGTGCCGACGAGGCCGCTGCGCTGAAGCGCGAACGTGCGGTGCTGGCGCGGCTGCGCTTCGGCCTGCACTTGGTGGCACGGCGCCCCGAAGAGCGCCTGCGCTTTGATTACCAGAAGACCCTGGCCGCGCGCCTGGGCTTCGAAGACGACGCCGAGAACCTGGGCGTCGAGAAGATGATGCAGGGCTTCTACCGCGCCGCATCGGTGGTGCGGCGTATCAGTGACCGCCTGCTGCAGCGCTTCGAGGAACAGTTCGATGGCGAAGCGCAGCCGGAACCGCTGACCGTTGGTTTTTCTCTGCGCCGCGGCTATCTGGCCGCCAACGAGGCCGACTGGCCGTGCGGCGATATCGGCCAGGTGTTCGCCCTGTTCGCCGGCTGGGCCAACAACCCGCAGGTGCGTGGCCTGCATTCGTTGACTGCGCGCGCGCTGGCCGAATCGCTGCCACTGCTGCCAGCCTACGACCAGGCCGACGCCGATGCGCGCGAACAGTTCATGGCGCTGCTGCGTGGGCAGCGGCCGGTCGATACGCTTTCGCGCATGGCCCGGCTGGGCGTGCTCGGCCAGTGGATTCCGGCCTTCGCCCAGGTCAGCGGCCGCATGCAGTTCGACCTGTTCCATGTCTATACCGTCGACCAGCACACGCTGATGGTCCTGCGCAATATCGGCCTGTTTGCCAGCAGCCGCGCCGATGAGCGTTTTTCCATCGCCCGCGAAGTGTGGCCGCGCCTGCGCAAGCCGGAGCTGCTGCTGTTGGCCGGCCTGTTCCATGACATCGCCAAAGGCCGCGGCGGCGACCATTCCGAACTGGGCGCGGTCGATGCGCGTGCGTTCTGCCATGCCCACGCGTTGAGCGGCAGCGATACCGAACTGGTGGCCTGGCTGGTGGAACAGCACCTGCGCATGTCGGTGACCGCGCAGAAACAGGACATCGCCGATCCGGTGGTGATCCATCGCTTCGCCACCCTGGTGGGCAGCCGCGACCGCCTGGACTATCTGTACCTGCTGACCTGCGCCGACATTGCCGGCACCAGCCCCAAGCTGTGGAACGCGTGGAAGGATCGGCTGCTGGCCGACCTCTACTTCGCCACCCGGCGCGCGCTGCGTGATGGCCTGGAGCACCCGATGCCGGCCGCCGAACGCGTGGCCGAAGCGCGTGACAGCGTGCGCGCACTGGTGCGCGAGCAGGGCTACGACGATGCCACCATCGATCGCCAGTTTGCGGTGATGCCCGATGAAGGCTTCATGCGCCTGCGCCCGGAACAGCTGGCCTGGCAGGCGGCAGCACTGGTGCCGATCAAGCAGGGCCACACCCTGGTGAAAGTGCGCCGGATCAGTGTCGATGACCCTGCGCTGGAAGTGTTCGTGCATTCACCCGACCGTGATGGCCTGTTCGCTGCCATCGTGATGACCCTGGACCGCAAGGGCTACGGCATCCACCGCGCGCGGGTGCTGGACGGTCCGTCCGACACCATCTTCGATACCTTCGAAGTGAGCCCGGCCGACACCTTTGCCGATGGCAGCAGCGCGAACCTGGAAGCAGCCCTGCGCGAGGCGCTGGGCGGCGATCTGGCACGCCTGCGGCCGTCGCGCCGGGCCGTGCCGCGGCAGCTGCGCCACTTCCGTTTCGCCCCGCGCATCGAGTTCCGCGACGAACCCGGTGCCACCCGTTTCGCTCTGGTTGCCCCCGACCGTCCCGGCCTGCTGGCCGACGTGGCGTTCGTGCTGCGCAACCAGGGCCTGCGTGTGCATGACGCACGCATTGCCACGTTCGGCGAACGCGCCGAAGACACCTTCGTGATCAGTGACGAGCACGACCTCCCCCTGACTGAACCTGCCCGGCAGCAGCTGCATGACGCGATGCTGGCCTGCCTGGACCCTGATCGAAACGCCGGAGACACCGCCTGATGGCCACCAAGCCCACCAAGAAGACCGCCGCCACCGCCAAGGGCGCAGCGCCGAAGAAAACCGCTGCGGCCGCGACGGCGGCCAAGAAGACTGCTGCACCGGCGAAGAAAGCGGCCGTGGTGAAAACGCCGGCGGCAAAGAAGCCGGCGGTGAAGAAGGCTCCGGCCAAGAGCGCCGAGGTTGCCCGCGCCGAAACCATCGCCCGCAAGTCGCTGCGCAAGCCGCAGGTGCCGGGCGTGGAAGAACTGAAGTTCGGCATCGAGAGCGCCTTCGAGCGCCGCGCCACGCTGACCCTGCACGAACTGGAAGGCTCGACCCGGCCGCTGGTCAACCGCGTGATCGATGGCCTGGAAACCGGTGAATTCCGCGTGGCCGAGCCCGACGGGCAGGGCGGCTGGAAGGTCAACGAGTGGCTGAAGAAGGCCGTGCTGCTGTACTTCCGAGTCAACGACATGGCCGTGGTCGATGCCCGCCCGGCGCCGTTCTGGGACAAGGTGGAATCGCGCTTTGCCGGCTATGACGAAGCGAAGTTCCGCCGCGCCGGCGTGCGCGTGGTGCCGGGTGCGATCGCCCGCCGTGGCACGTACTTCGGCAAGGACGTGGTGCTGATGCCGAGCTTCACCAACATCGGCGCCTACGTGGGCGAAGGCACCATGGTCGACACCTGGGCCACGGTGGGCTCCTGCGCGCAGATCGGCCAGCACTGCCACCTGTCTGGCGGTGCCGGTATCGGCGGCGTGCTGGAACCGCTGCAGGCCAGCCCGACCATCATCGAAGACCACTGCTTCATCGGTGCGCGTTCGGAAGTGGTGGAAGGCGTGGTGGTCGGCCACCACAGCGTGATCGGCATGGGCGTGTTCCTCAGCCAGAGCACCCGCATCTACAACCGCGCCACCGGCGAGATCAGCTACGGCTACATTCCGCCGTACAGCGTGGTGGTGTCCGGTTCGCTGCCCAGCAAGGACGGCACCCACTCGCTGTACTGCGCGGTGATCGTCAAGCAGGTCGATGCCAAGACCCGCAGCAAGACCAGCGTGAACGACCTGCTGCGCGGCCTGGCCGACTGAGCGGGGCGCCTGCATGACCACCACCGTCTACGGCCTGAAGAACTGTGACACCTGCAAGAAGGCCACCAAGTGGCTGGATCGCTTCGGTGTGGCGTACACCTTCGTTGACTACCGCGACAACAAGCCCAGCCCGGAAACGCTGCTGCAATGGGCCGCGCAGCTGGGCGGCCTGGCCGCGATGGTCAACAGGTCGTCCACTACCTGGCGGCAGCTGCCGGACAACCGCAAGGCCGCCGATTCGGACGCCGAGTGGAAGCTGCTGCTGCGCGAATACCCGCAGCTGATCAAACGTCCGCTGGTGGTCACCGCCGACGGCACGGTCAGCCAGGGCTTCAGTGACAACGGCTTCAACGCGCGCTTCGGCGTGGGCGGCGCGTGAGCGCCGTCCTGGACCTGGCCTGCGCGCTGATCGCGCGGCCGTCGGTCACCCCCGACGATGCCGGTTGCCAGACGCTGCTGGGCGATCGCCTGGCCGCCGCCGGCTTCCACTGCGAGCACCTGCGCCTGGGCGAGGTCGACAATCTGTGGGCCACCCACGGCAGTGGCGCGCCGGTACTGGTGCTGCTGGGCCACACCGATGTGGTGCCGCCGGGCCCGTGCGAGGCCTGGCAGAGCGACCCGTTCGTGCCGCAGATCCGCGAGGGCGTGCTGTACGGGCGTGGCGCGGCCGACATGAAGGGCAGCGTGGCCGCGTTCGTGGTGGCTGCCGAGCAGTTCGTTGCCGCCCATCCCGACCATCCCGGCACGCTGGCCGTGCTGCTGACCAGCGATGAGGAAGGCGATGCCATCGATGGCGTGCGCCACGTCGCGCGTCTGTTCGCCGAACGCGGGCAGCGCATCGACTGGTGCATCACCGGCGAGCCGTCGTCCACCGCCACCCTGGGCGACCTGCTGCGCGTGGGTCGACGCGGCAGCCTGTCGGCGAAGCTGCAGGTGCAGGGCGTGCAAGGGCACGTGGCCTACCCGGACAAGGCGCGCAACCCGATCCACCAGGCCGCACCGGCGCTGGCCGAACTGAGTGCGCGGCGCTGGGACGAGGGCTATGAGAGCTTCCCGCCAACCAGCCTGCAGATCTCCAACATCCATGCCGGTACCGGTGCCAACAACGTGATTCCCGGCGTGCTGGAGGTGGATTTCAACATCCGCTACAACCCACACTGGGACGCGCCGAAGCTGGAAGCAGAAATCAGCGCGCTGCTGGACCGCCACGGCCTGCAGTACAGCCTGAAGTGGCACCGCAGCGGCGAGCCGTTCTACACCCCCGAAGGTACCCTGCGCGCCACCGCGCGCGCGGTGCTGGCCGAGCACATCGGCCGGGCGCCGGAAGAAAGCACCGGTGGCGGTACGTCGGATGCACGTTTCATCGCGCCGCTGGGCGCACAGTGCATCGAAGTGGGGCCGGTGAATGCCAGCATCCACCAGGTGGACGAGAACGTGCGCGTGGACGAGCTGGACGCGTTGCCCGGGCTGTACCAGCGCCTGCTGGAACGACTGCTGGCCTGATCCAGCGCCTGCACTGGCCGGTGCCCGTTGGCGGGCGCCGGCCCGGTGTCACACCCCGGTCACGTCAGCCCACGATCAAACCGAACGCGGCCATGGCCGCTGCCGCCTGCGCATGCGAGATGCGCGCCTTGCGGAAGTGCTTGGCGTCCATCACGTTCAGGCCGCTGATATCGGTATCGCGCAGGTCGGCGCCATCGAAGCGCGCCAAGCGCGCCTGCACGTTGCGCAGGCTGCCGCCCTCGAACACTGCATCGCGGAAGTCGCAGCCGGCGACATCGGCTTCGGAAAAATCATTGCCGCACAACGTCGACTTGCGGAATGACAGCCCGCGCAGGTCGGCGCTGACCAGCAGGCAATCGCGGAACGACAGCAGCCAGCCACCGGCTTCCTGCAGCTGCGCGCCGGTCAGCTTGCAGCCCAGGAACTGCACCGACGACAGCGTCGAGCGCCGCCAGTGACTGTTGTTCAGATCGCAGTGTTCGAAGCGCGAATCGCTCAGCTGCGCCGAGGTGAAATCCGCACCTGCGCCACGGCAGCGGCTCCACTGCGTTTCCTCCAGCGATGCCGCCAGCCACTGCGAACCGGCCACTGCACACTGATCGAACTGGAACCCGTCCATGTCCAGGCGGGAAAAATCGCCGTGCTCGAACGAACATTCGTCGAAGCGTGCCGCGCGCGGATGGGCGGCGACAATCGCCTGCATGCGCGCGCGGTCGATGGTTTCTCCATGGAAACGCGCCGGGGCCATGTGTACTGCCGTTGTTTCAAGCCAAGCTCCATTTTCGCCAACTCTGCGGCGCAGGTGCAGTCTTGTGATGCCGGCGTGGCTGTGTACAGCGCCGCCGTTATTCCGAAAAGTTGAACATCGGCGGCTCCACCGCACGCTGCCAGTACGACGGTGCGGCCATGTAGAACTGTTGTGCTTCGGCGCGCGCGAACCAGACCGCGGCGGCATCGCGGTCGCGCGGCACGCCCGGCGCGCCGCGGCCCAGCAGCAGCCCGGCGAAGTACTGGCCAAACACATTGCCGTGCTCGCCGGCCTGCTGGTACAGCCGCAGCGCCTGCGCGGGATCACGCGGCATGCCGACGCCGTGTTCCAGAAGGGCACCCAGGTCCACCTGGGCGTCGGCATCGCCACGGGCGGCGCGCTGCTGCAGCTTCACTAGCTGCGGGTGCGGCGTGCCGTCCTGGGTTGCCAGTGCGGCCGGCAGTCCGGATGAGTGTGACGGCAGGCGCTTGTAGACCATCTGCCGCAGGTCCCAGCGCAGCGCCTGCGCGGCGTCGCCACGCTGCCGGTAAGCCTGGGCCAGGTCGGCGAATGCATAGGGATTGCCATGCCGGGCGGCGGCCAGATACCAGCGCTCGCCACGTCGCCACGACGCGCGGATGGGCGGCGCGGTGACCACGTCCGGCGCCGTGCCGTGGCGCAGCGTGCCCTCGCTCCAGATCCGCCCCAGCGCCACTTCGGCCCGGGTGTTCTGGAACGTCCACGGCTGTGCGGCGGCCGCCCGGGCGTACAGGTCCAGCGCACGTGGGTCATTGCGCACCTCGAAGTACCCGGCGGCACTGAAGGCGCTCTCGAAGCGACCATCGCCGGCTTCGCGTTCCCAGGTCGCGGCCAGTGCGGGCGGCGTGCGCGGCGCTGGACTGCTGCAGGCGCCCAGGGCCAGCGCACAGGCCAGGGCGAACAGGTGGGGCGGGGGGCATCCAATGCGGTGCTGCATTCCAGTGGTCGATCCATGGTGGGGGCGCAGTATGCCGTTGCGCGGCTGTCTGCGGCCTGCACTGGTTGCCGACGCAACTGTTGCACCGGTCGGAAAAGCCGGGTAGCTTCAATCCCATGTCGATCCGCCTGGCCACCGCCGTCAATACCAACCGCAATAATCTGCGCGCGAATAATCGTGCGCGGCCGATGCGGGACTGCGCCCTGGGTAGATAGACAGCTTCATACGCCCGGACACCAGAAAACCCGCATCGGTCGATGCGGGTTTTTTTGTGCCCGGGCGCCGCCTGCCCGGGCCTGGTTGGCCGGTCGAACACCTTCCCCCCGTGTAATCCCCCACAACAGGAGCCCTCCCATGTGTTCGATCTTCGGCATCTTCGGCCTGCAGGCCGGTGACGATCTTCCCGCCCTGCGCCGCCACGCGTTGGAACTGTCGCAGCGGCAGCGCCACCGCGGCCCGGACTGGAGCGGGGTGTACCTGGACGACGGCGCACTGCTGGTGCACGAGCGCCTGGCCATCGTCGATCCGGCTGGCGGTTCGCAGCCGCTGCTGTCGGCGGACGGGCAGCTGGCGCTGGCGGTGAACGGCGAAATCTACAACCACCAGGCGCTGAAGGCGGGTCTGACCCAGCCCTACGATTTCCAGACCGGTTCGGACTGCGAAGTGATCAACGCCCTGTACCGGCAGGGTGGCGCGCCGGCGCAGTGGCTGGAGCAGATCAACGGCATCTTTGCCTTCGCCCTGTGGGACCGCGATGCCGGCCGCGTGCTGGTTGCCCGCGATTCGATCGGCGTGGTGCCGCTGTATTGGGGCCACGATGCGCAGGGCCGCTTGCGCGTGGCCTCGGAAATGAAGGCGCTGGTGGACACCTGCGCCGACGTGGCGCAGTTCCCGCCGGGCCATTACTACGACAGCGCCAGCGGCGAACTGGTCCGCTATTACCAGCAACCGTGGCGCGACTACGCCGATGTGGAAGGGCGCCAGGCCGACCTGGCCGAGCTGCGACAGGCCTTCGAACAGGCGGTGGAACGGCAGCTGATGAGCGACGTGCCCTACGGCGTGCTGTTGTCCGGTGGCCTGGATTCGTCGCTGGTGGCGGCGGTGGCCGCACGCTTTGCCCGTCGCCGCATCGAAGATGGCGGCCAGAGCGAAGCCTGGTGGCCGCGCCTGCACTCCTTCGCCATCGGTCTGCAGGGATCGCCGGATCTGGCCGCCGCTGCGGTGGCCGCCGAAGCGCTGGGCACCGTGCACCACGGTTTCGAATACACCTTCGAAGAAGGCCTGGACGTGCTGCCGGAAGTGATCCGCCACATCGAAACCTACGATGTGACCACCATCCGTGCGTCCACCCCGATGTTCCTGCTGGCACGGCGGATCAAGGCGATGGGGGTGAAGATGGTGCTGTCCGGCGAAGGCAGCGATGAAATCTTCGGCGGCTACCTGTACTTCCACAAGGCACCCGATGCGCGCGAATTCCACCAGGAACTGGTGCGCAAGCTCGATGCCCTGCACAACTACGACTGCCTGCGTGCCAACAAGTCGATGATGGCCTGGGGCGTGGAGCCGCGCGTGCCGTTCCTGGACCGCCAGTTCCTGGACGTGGCCATGCGCTTCGACGCCGCCCACAAGATGGTCGGTGCCGGCTTCGGTGGCCGCCGCATCGAGAAAGCGGTGCTGCGCGAGGCCTTCGATGGCTACCTGCCCGACAGCATCCTGTGGCGGCAGAAGGAGCAGTTCAGTGACGGCGTGGGCTACGGCTGGATCGATGGACTGAAGGCGCATGCCGAAGCGCAGGTGAGTGACCGCGTGCTGGCGGCGGCCGACAAGCGCTTCCCGCACAACCCGCCGCAGACCAAGGAGGCGTACTACTACCGCCACCTGTTCGAGCAGTTCTTCCCCAGCCATGCGGCCGCGGAAACCGTGCCGGGCGGCAAGTCCATTGCCTGTTCTTCGCCAGCGGCCATCGCCTGGGATGCCAGCTTCGCCGCCGCCGCCGATCCGTCCGGCCGCGCCATCGCCGGCGTGCATGAACAGGCCCTGGCCTGATCGATGACCGGTAACGCCGGGCCATGCCCGGCGCAAGCACGTATCATCGGCCCCCTGCGCATTGGGGAATGTTCATGGACGTACAGGACGGAGGCCACGCGCCGCCGATGAAATGGGGTTGGCACTACCTGGCGTGGGCCGGTCTGCCGCTGCTGGCCGGCCTGGCGCTGGCGCGCTATGCCGGCCCGGGCGTGCCTGCGGCGGCGGCCAGGGCCGAAGCCGTGGTCGGCGCCGACTGGGCCCATCACCTGACCTCGCCGCTGGGGCTGTTCCTGCTGCAGCTGCTGGTGCTGCTGCTGGTGGCCAAGGGCGCCGGCGCGCTGCTCAAGCGCCTGGGGCAGCCGGCGGTGATCGGTGAGATGGCCGCCGGCCTGATGATGGGGCCGCTGGTGCTGGGCAGTCTGCTGCCGCAGGTCCATGGCCTGCTGTTCCCGGCCGCCTCGCTGGGGCCGCTGGGCATGCTCAGCCAGTTGGGCGTGCTGATGTTCCTGCTGGTGGCCGGTGCCGAACTGGACCTGGGCGCGCTGCGCGGGCGCCGCCGGTTCGCCTTCACCGTCAGCCATGCCGGCATTGCCGTGCCGTTCGTGCTGGGCGTACTGCTGGCGGTGTGGCTGTACCCGCAGCATGGGCCGCAGGGCGTGGGATTCACCGCGTTCGCGCTGTTCGTGGGCGTGTCGATGAGCATTACCGCGTTCCCGGTGCTGCTGCGCATCCTGGCCGACCGTGGCATCACCCACAGCCCGCTGGGGCAGACCGCCATTGCCTGCGCCGCACTGGGCGATGCTACCGCGTGGTGCCTGCTGGCGCTGATCGTGGCCGCCGCGCAGGCCACCGGCTGGCTGACGGCCAGCCTGAACCTGGTCTGCGTGGTGGTGTTCGTGGCGATCATGCTGGGCGTGGTCAAGCCCTGGTTCGCCCGCCAGCAGATCACCGCCGGGCGCGAGGGACGCTGGCTGCTGGGCATCCTGCTGCTGGCCCTGGCCAGCGCACTGGTGACCGAAGTGCTGGGCATCCACGCGTTGTTCGGTGCGTTCGCCGCGGGTGTGGCGGTGTCGTCCAACGAGCAGCTGCGGCACCTGCTGATGGCGCGGGTGGAGCCGTTCGCGGTGACCCTGCTGCTGCCGCTGTTCTTTGCCATGACCGGCCTGCGCATGCGCGCCGATGCGCTGCAGACCCAGGACATCCTGCTGTGCCTGGTGGTGATTGCAGTGGCCACGGCGGGCAAACTGCTGGGTACCTTCAGCGCCGCACGCAGCACCGGCATGCCCAGCCGTGAGGCCTGGCGCCTGGGCGCGCTGATGAACACCCGCGGGTTGATGGAGCTGATCGTGCTGAACCTGGGCTACGAACTGGGCCTGCTGGATGATCGTCTGTTCGCGGTGCTGGTGATCATGGCGCTGGTGACCACCGCGATGACCGGACCGTTGTTGAACCTGATCGAGCGCCGAAAGGCCTGATCCGGTAGCGCCGGGCCATGCCCGGCGAGCGCGCAGCGCGGATGGATCGTGCGCCGCCGGGCATGGGCCGGCGCTACCGTTGCAGATGATGTCAGCGCGCCGGCAGCAGGGTCATCGTGTGCTGCGCGGGGCCGGGCAGGAACGGGGTCGGGCGGCCGTGTACCCAGTCTTCGTGGCCGGCGCCCCAGTACGGCGATAGCGGGTGCCCGCTCTGCCCACCGGGCATGTGCACGATGCCGTCGGCTTCGTGACCGGGCGACACCACCATGCGCTGCGATGCGCCGAAGTCCGGCCCCTGCACACGCGGCATGTCGCGGTCGCCGGGCAGCGGATCGGCCGGCATGCACAGCCAGCGCTGGGCGAAGGCGGGCAGGGCACGTGCCACTGGCTGGCAGATGGCCGCGGTGTTGCGTTCGCCCCAGGTGCGCTGTGGCAGCGGCCCCTGCCGCGACAGGTCGGCCTCCAGGTCGCGCGCGGCCGTGGCCAGCAGGTCGTCCCAGCTGGCCACGCCCGCTGGCAGCAGATTCGCCGGGCGCTGTTCCAGCATCGGCCAGACCACGCCTTCCAGCTGCGCCAGCCGCGGCGGCAGGAAGTCATCGCCCAGGCGCGCCTTGGCCGGGGCCAGCAGGGCGCCCTCCACGGCATCCAGCATCTTGCCGCGGAAGCCGCGGGTGATGCGGTAGCTGACCGAATCCACCGACGCGCGTCCATCCCAGTGCGCGTTGGCTGCATGCAGCCGCTGCAGCGCGGGGTCGCTGCTGTTGGCGGTGATCGCCTGCAGCAGCGCCCACCAGCGCTGCAGGAACACCGCGCGATCATCCAGCTGGATGGCGAGCAGCGCGTGTTCGTCGAAGCGATCGCGCGCGACCAGCAGGTCGCGGATCTGCTGGCCCCGTGCGCCCAGGTCGTAGCCGCCGTTGCCGACGGTGGCCAGTCGTTGTTCGTCCACGACCCGGCTGTTGGCGGTCCACAGCCGATGCTCAGGCGGGTCGATCAGCGCTGGAGCGGCATCGCTGCGGATGCCCCAGGGTGCGCAGTCGGGCGTGTCCAGGTTGTCGTTGAATCCTTGTGGCAGGCAGCCCGGGCCGCGGTCGGGCCGCGCGCCCACCAACCGCCAGGCGATCCGCCCGCTGCGATCGGCAATGACCAGGTTCTGCGCCGGAATGCCGGCGTGGTCGGCCACCTTCAACGCCTGGTCCAGGTTACCGGCGCGGGCCATGTCGGCGAAATCCATGCGCACCGCCCCCGGCAGCTGCGCGACCCAGCGCAGCGCGTCGCCGCTGCCGTCTGCGTGCGTGTGCACGATCGGTCCCCAGGCGGTTTCGCGCACCGGGAAGCGCACGGCCGGTTGGCCGGCCACTTCGATACGTTCCTCGTGCACGGTCACCGCGGCATCGGCCGCTTCGCGGCGGAAGTCGGCCGTATCGATGTAGCTGTTGGTGAAGCCCCAGGCCACGTGCCCGTTGCTGCCGACGATGACGGCCGGTACGCCGGGCAGCGAGAAGCCGCTGATATCGACCTGGCCGCCAGGCGCGGCGGGGTCGGGATAGCGCAGGCGCACACGGAACCACAGCGCCGGCGCGCGCAGGCCCAGATGCATGTCATCGGCCACGATGGCGCGGCCATCAGCGGTGAGGGTGCCATCGACGGCGAAGTTGTTGCTGCCCACCGCATCGGCGTCGGCCGCAGCGGCAGCCGGTGCCGCCTGCAGGCTGCGCAGGTCCAGCTGAGTGGCGTCAGGCAGTGCTGCGTTGCCGCGCGGTTCGCCCAGCAGCGGGGCGTCCCACTGGCTGCCATCGTGGGCCAGCAGCGCGTACAGCGCCGGCGGCACCACCGTGCGGATGCGCGCCAGCGCCAGTTCGTTCTGGTTGGCCGGATCCTGCAGGTCGGCGTACATGGCCAACCCTGCCAGCACGCTGTCGCTGGCCTGCCAGGTCTTTGGTGCCTGGCGCAGCAGCAGGTAGGCCCAGGGCCGCACTGGCAGCGCGTCCAACCCTTCGTTCACCCCTCCCACATAGGCCTGCACCACGGCCGGCTGGCTGCCCAGCGCCTGCGCAAGATGGGCGTCGGTGCGCGCGCGCAGGCGATGCACGCGCATGCGCTTGTCGGCCTCGATCGCGGCTGGTCCGAACAGCGCCGACAGCTCGCCGGCGGCACTGCGCCGCATCAGGTCCATTTCGAAGTAACGTTCCTGCGCGTGCACGCGGCCGAGTGCGCGCATGGCGTCGGCCTGGTTGGCCGCGGTGATGGTGACCACGCCCCGCGCATCGCGCTCCACCCTGACGGCTGCGGACAAGCCGGGCAGGGCGCGTTCGCCGTCCAGCTCGGCCAGGCTGCCACGCAGCAGCAGCCAGATCGCCAGGCTGGCCAATACGCCCAGGGCGAGTACACACCACAACAACCGCAGCAGCCAACGACGCATGGACAGGGGCCTGTGAGCAGGTGAACCCCGATTCTAGCCACCACCGCTGGCCGGGCGCATCGCGAGCGCAACTGCGACTGATTCTGATTAGATCACCGTGATTGCAGATGCGGCACCATGGGCGCCATCGATTCACAGGAGCTCCCCCCATGAAAGGCAATCCGGACGTCATCGCCTGCCTGAAGGAACTGCTGCGCGGCGAACTTGCTGCCCGCGACCAGTACTTCATCCATTCCCGCCGCTACGAGGACCAGGGCCTGTTCGCGCTGTACGAACGCCTGAACCACGAGATGGAAGAGGAGACCCAGCACGCCGATGCCCTGCTGCGCCGCATCCTGTTCCTGGGCGGCGACCCGGACATGCGCCCGCACGCCAGCGAGCCGGGCAAGACCGTGGAAGAGATGCTGCAGAAGGATCTGGATACCGAGTACGCCGTGCGCAACAACCTGGCGGCCGGCATGAAGCTGTGCGAGGAAAACGGCGACTACGTCAGCCGCGACATCCTGCTGGCGCAGCTGAAGGACACCGAAGAAGACCACGCCTGGTGGCTGGAACAGCAGCTGGGCCTGATCAAGCGCATCGGCCTGGAGCTGTACCAGCTGAGCAAGATCGAAAGCGGCGGCGCCCCGGCGCATTGACCCACAGGTGGCGCCGGGCGATGCCCGGCTGCCTCGCTTCATGTAGAGCCGAGCCATGCTCGGCTGCTGTTGGATCCGAGTCGAGCATGGCTCGACTCTACAACGTTCTGTCGCCCGCCAGCACCGGAGCATCGCGCGCCAGCTCTCGCCAGCCAGCCGCTCCACCGCCCGCCAGCCGACAAACGAAAAAGCCGGGGAATGCCCCGGCTTTTTTGTGTCTGCTGGCCGACAAGGCGTGTCAACCAAGGTTGACACCTACCGAAGCAGGGGGCGGGGGCCTGGGGTCAGAGCCCGTTCCGTTGGAACGGGATCCGACCCCCGCGGGCGTCATTCCACCGACAACCCTTCGACCTTCTGCCAGCCACGCGGCAGCAGGTGGCCGCGGGTGGCGCGGGCGCCCAGGTAGGCTTCCAGTTCGTTGAACTTCAGGCCCATGGTGCGCTGGCCGCTGCGCACCTGCAGGGTCTGGCCCGGGCTGATGGCCACCACGGCCACCACGCGCTCGGTGGCGAGCTTGGCCTTGGGGATCTCGATGATCTTGTTGCCCTTGCCCTTGTCCAGTTCCGGCAGATCGCTGGCGGTGATCGCCAGCAGGTTGCCCGAACTGGTGACCGCCACGATGCGGTCGGTGGCCACGTTGGCCACCACCGCCGGGGTCAGCACCGACGAGCCGGCCGACAGGTTCAGCATGGCCTTGCCGGCCTTGTTGCGGCCGATCAGGTTCTCGAAGCGGGTAACGAAGCCATAGCCGTGGGTGGACGCCAGCACGAAGCGGGTGTCCGGCTCGGCGCTGGCCAGAGTGACGAAGCTGGTGCCCGGCGCCGGCGAGAAGCGGCCGGTGAGCGGTTCACCGTTGCCGCGCGCCGAGGGCAGGGTATGCACCGGCGTGGAATAGGCGCGGCCTTCGCTGTCGAGGAAGGCGACCTGCTGGGTGCTGCGCGCGCGTACCGCGCCCTGCAGGGCGTCGCCATCGCGGTAGGACAGGGCGGACGCATCGACGTCGTGGCCCTTGGCGGCACGGATCCAGCCCTTCTCCGACAGCACAACGGTCATCGGCTCGCTGGGCACCAGCTCGGTTTCATCGATGGCCTGCGCGGCCTGGCGCTGCACCAGCGGCGAACGCCGAGCATCGCCGAACTTCTTGGCGTCGGCCTGCAGCTCGTCGCGGATCAGCTTCTTCAGCTTGGCCTTGCTGTCGAGGATGGCGAGGATCTTCTCGCGCTCCTTGGCCAGCTCGTCCTGCTCGCCGCGGATCTTCATTTCTTCCAGGCGGGCCAGCTGCTTCAGCTTGGTTTCCAGGATGTACTCGGCCTGGTCTTCGGACAGGCCGAAGCGCGCGATCAGCGCCGCCTTCGGTTCGTCCTCGGTACGGATGATGTGGATCACCTCGTCCAGGTTCAGGAATGCCACCAGCAGGCCTTCCAGCAGGTGCAGGCGGCGCTCGACCTTCTGCAGGCGGTGCTGCAGGCGGCGGGTGACGGTGCTGCTGCGGAACGCCAGCCACTCGCTCAGCAGCGTCTTCAGGTTCTTCACCTGCGGACGCCCGTCCAGGCCGATCACGTTGAGGTTGACGCGGTAGCTGCGCTCCATGTCGGTGGTGGCGAACAGGTGGCCCATCAGTTGTTCGGCGTCCACGCGGTTCGAGCGCGGCACCAGCACCACGCGCACCGGGTTGGCGTGGTCGGATTCATCGCGGATGTCTTCCAGCCACGGCAGCTTCTTGGCGCGCATCTGCGCGGCGATCTGTTCGATCACCTTCGACGGCGACACCTGGAACGGCAGCGCGGTCACCACGATGTTGTTGGCTTCCTTGGTGAAGGTCGCACGCGCACGCACGCTGCCGTTGCCGGTTTCGTACATGTTCCGCAGATCGTTGGCCGCGGTGATGATCTCGGCGTTGGACGGATAGTCCGGGCCCTTCACGTGTTCGCACAGGTCGCGCACGCTGGCGTCGGGGTCATCCAGCAGGTGCAGCAGGGCGCTGACGATCTCATTGAGGTTGTGCGGCGGCACGTCGGTGGCCATGCCCACGGCAATGCCGGTGGTGCCGTTCAACAGCAGGTGCGGCAGCCGCGCCGGCATCCAGGTCGGTTCCTGCAGGGTGCCGTCGAAGTTCGGCGCCCAGTCGGTGGTGCCCTGGCCCAGTTCGCCCAGCAGCACTTCGGCGATCGGGGTCAGCTTGGATTCGGTGTAGCGCATCGCCGCGAACGACTTCGGGTCGTCGCTGGAACCGAAGTTGCCCTGGCCTTCGATCAGCGGGTAGCGGTACGAGAACGGCTGCGCCATCAGCACCAGCGCCTCGTAGCAGGCGCTGTCGCCATGCGGGTGGTACTTACCGATGACGTCACCGACGGTACGCGCGGACTTCTTCGGCTTGGACGCGGCATTCAGGCCCAGCTCGCTCATCGAATAGATGATGCGGCGCTGCACCGGCTTCAGGCCGTCGCCGATGAACGGCAGGGCGCGGTCCAGGACCACGTACATGGAGTAGTCGAGGTAAGCGCGTTCGGCGTACTCGCGCAGCGGCAGTTGTTCGAAACCGTGGAACACGGGGCGGGCAAGTTCGGTCATGCGGCGTTGTTACCTATGTCGGGAGGCGAAGACGGCGGTCGGCGCTCTCAATACGCTGATTATCCGGATGCGGCGGGGGATGCCAAGCCGCGCGCGGGGTCCAGGGTGGATTCCAAGCCGTTGCCCACCCGGGCCAGGTAGCGCCCGGGGGGCAGGCCGAAGTGGCGGCGGAACACGGTGACGAAGGCGCTGGCGCTGCTGAAGCCCAGTGCGTGGGCGATGTCGGCCACGCTGTGGCCTTCGCTCAGGCGGCGCAGGGCTTCGGCCAGGCGCGCCTGCTGCCGCCATTGGGCGAAGCTGAGGGTGGTTTCGTCGCGGAAGTGGCGGGTCAGGCTGCGCGGCGACAGCCCGGCCCAGTGTGCCCAGTCGGCCAGGCTGCGCTCGTCGGACGGCTCGGCCAGCAGCTGCGAGGCGATCTTCAGCAGGCGCCGGTCGCGCGGCATCGGCAGGTGCAT
Source organism: Stenotrophomonas sp. (assembly GCF_032056425.1). Taxonomy (GTDB): domain Bacteria; phylum Pseudomonadota; class Gammaproteobacteria; order Xanthomonadales; family Xanthomonadaceae; genus Stenotrophomonas. The sequence goes on along the minus strand of NZ_DAMBCN010000001.1, from coordinate 7,696 downwards.
GCGCTGGCGCGGCGCGTTGCGGATCTCGTCCAGCATCACCTGGATGATGTGGCGGCGGTCCTCGCTGCCGTCGTATTCCAGCGACCATTCACAGATGCGCTCGGCCACCGCCTGGGCCAGACGGGACAGGCCCAGCACGCACGGGTCGGCCGGCAGGTCTGCGCACAGGGGCGCGGCCAGGGCCATGCCCCAGCCACGCATCGGCCCGTCCAGGCTGACCGTATGCGCTTCCAGCGGCGGCATCCAGCCGGCCGAGCCCGGCGCCAGCGACCAGGTGCCGTGCGAGGTGCGGGTGGTCAGCAGGCCGCGTTCCACGCAGATCAGCTGCGCCCGCGCGTGGTGGTGCCAGTCCACTTCGCGGGCCAGCCCCTGCGGGCTGTCGAAGCGGAAGGCGATGATCGGCGGGCCGTCGTTGCGCTCGAACCAGTCCAGCGCCACCTCGCGCAGCAGGGTAGGCGGGCCCGGTTCACCGGCGTTCAGGCGGGACGGGGGTGGCTGGAAAGTGACATTCATTGGCTGGATTGTACTACCGGGCCAGTCCGGAGGCCCATTAAGGTGTGCGCCTTCATCGAATCCAGCCCATTGCTGCAACACAGCATTTGATGCCAGATCGAATATTTCCATTGAGAAATATTTTTTTTGGAAGAAAATGCTCTCCCATGATCTGTCCTCCCTCGACCCCTGCCGGCTTCGGCCCCCCCAGCTTTGGCCTGCTGCTGCGCCAGGTGCGCGACGGCCTGGTCCGCCAGCTCGACGCGTCCATGGCCGAAGAAGACCTGGGCATCGGCTTCACCCATTACATCGGCCTGAAGCTGCTGGCCCGCATGGCGCCGTGCACGGCCAACGAGCTGGCCCAGGCCATCGACCAGGTGCCCAGCGCGGTGACCCGCCTGCTGGACAAGCTGGAAGCGCTGGGCTGCGTGCGCCGCGAGCCGCACGCGCAGGACCGCCGGGCCCTGCAGATCGTGCTGACCGATGAAGGCCGCGCCCTGTGGGCACGGCTGCAGAAGCGCGGCGACGCGGTGATGGATTTCGCCCTGCGCGATCTGTCCGCCGACGAGCGCGCGCTGTTGTTGTCCCTCCTGACCCGTATCCGCGATTCCCTGACGACCCCATGAACCCGATCCCGTCTCTTACTCTCCGCCGGTCCGGGCGTGCGCTGCTGGTATCCGCGCTGGCCCTGGCCCTGGCCGCCTGCGCCAGCAGCCGCGGCCTGACCCCGCAGGGCCACGTCCTGGACGTGGGCAGCCTGCACAGCGAACGCACCCTGGCCGACAGCGACCTGAGCGCGGCCGGCTTCCCCGCCCAGGACTGGTGGAAGGCCTTCGGTGACGCGCAGCTGGACGCGCTGATTGCCGAAGGGCTGGCCAGCCATCCCAGCCTGGACGCCGCCGACGCGCGCCTGCGCCAGGCGCAGTCGCAGGTCGGCACCGCACGCGCTGATCGCCTGCCCAGTCTGTCCGTGTCCGGTGGCTACACCGGCGTGCGCCTGCCCGAATCGATGGCCGGCGATGAAGTGGGCGGCCATTACGGTGGCAGCGGCCAGGTTGCCTTCGATTTCAGCTACGGCATCGACCTGTGGGGCGGCAAGCGCGCCGCCTGGGAAGCGGCCGTGGATGGCGCACACGCGGCCACCGTCGACGCGCAGGCCGCGCGCCTGAACCTGTCCACCGGTATTGCCCAGGCCTACGCCGAACTGGCCTATGCGTGGCAGCTCAACGATGTGGCCGAGGAAGAACTGGCGCGTTCGCAGAAGTCGCTGGAGCTGACCCGTCAGCGCCGCCGTGCCGGCATCGACAGCGACCTGCAGGTGCGCCAGGCCGAGGCCCGCGTGCCGGCCGCGCAGCAGCAGCTGCAGGCCGCCCAGCAGCGCATCGACGCCGGCCGCACCGCACTGGCCGCGCTGGTCGGCAAGGGCCCGGACCGCGGCCTGTCGATCGAACGCCCGCAGCCGCTGAACCCGCTCGCCCTGCAGTTGCCGGGCGTGCTGCCCAGCGAACTGCTGGGCCGTCGCCCGGACATCGTCGCCGCGCGCTGGCGCGTGGAAGCGGCCGACAAGCAGATCAAGGTGGCCAAGACCAAGTTCTACCCGAGCTTCAACCTGACCGCGCTGGCCGGCGTGGTCGCGCCCAACGTGGGTGACCTGCTGCAGAGCAGCTCCACCTTCGCCTACATCGGCCCGGCGCTGAGCATGCCGATCTTCGAAGGCGGCAAGCTGCGCGCGAACCTGGCCAACACCGATGCGCAGTACGACCTGGCCGTAGCCAACTACAACCAGGCCGTGCTGGACGCGCTGCGCGACGTGGCCGACCAGGTCAACGCGGTGCGCTCGCTGGGCCAGCAGGCGCAGTCGCAGCAGCAGGCGGTGGATACCGCGCGTGCTGCCTTCGATATCGCCCAGCAGCGCTACCGCGCCGGCATCGGCAGCTACCTGGACGTGCTGAGCGCGCAGTCCATCCTGCTGCAATCGCAGCAGCAGCTGGCCGGCCTGCAGTCGCAGCAGGTGCAGACCTCGGTGCGCCTGAGCAAGGCGCTGGGTGGTGGTTTTCAGCCCAGCGACACCGACCGCGCACCGATCGCCTCCCATTCCGATTCCTCGCATTCCTGAAGATTCCTGCCATGAGCCAGACCCAGACTCCTGCGGCACCCGCCGCCCCCAACCGCCGCGGCAACCTGCTGCGCGGCCTGTTCGTGATCGTCGTGCTGCTGCTTGCCGCACTGGCGCTGTGGTACTTCATGTTCGGTCGTTGGTTCGAAGAAACCGACGATGCCTACGTGCAGGGCAACCTGGTGCAGATCACCCCGCTGGTGCCCGGCACCGTGGTCGCCATCAATGCCGATGACGGCATGCGCGTGGAGCGCGGCCAGCTGCTGGTGCAGCTGGACCCGGCCGACACCTCGGTGGCGCTGCAGCAGGCCGAAGCCAACCTGGCCAAGACCGTGCGCCAGACCCGTGGCCTGTACCGCAGCGTGGAAGGTGCCCAGGCGGATTTGAACGCGCGCCAGGTGACCCTGAAGCGCGTGCGCGAAGACTTCGCCCGCCGCAAGGACCTGGCCGCCACCGGCGCCATTTCCAATGAAGAACTGGCCCATGCCCGCGACGAGCTGGCTGCCGCCGAAGCGGCCGTGGCCGGTTCGCGCGAGACCGTCGAGCGCAACCGCGCGCTGGTCGATGACACCGTGATCGCCACCCAGCCGGACGTGCAGGCGGCCGCCGCAGAGCTGCGCCAGGCCTTCCTCAACAACGCCCGCGCCGGCATCGTCGCGCCGGTCACCGGCTACGTTGCCCGCCGTTCGGTGCAGGTGGGCCAGCGCGTGCAGCCGGGCAACGCCCTGATGGCCGTGGTGCCGACCGAACAGATGTGGGTGGAAGCCAACTTCAAGGAAACCCAGCTGCGCCACATGCGCCTGGGCCAGGAAGTAGAGCTGAAGTCGGACCTGTATGCCGGTGATGTGAAGTACACCGGCCGCATCCAGAGCCTGGGCCTGGGCACCGGTTCGGCGTTCTCGCTGCTGCCGGCGCAGAATGCCAGCGGCAACTGGATCAAGATCGTGCAGCGCGTGCCGGTGCGCATTGCCATCGACGCCAAGCAGCTGGCCGAACACCCGCTGCGCATTGGCCTGTCGATGAAGGCTGAAGTGAGCCTGCGCGACCAGAAGGGTGAAGTGCTGCCGACCGCTGCCGCCAAGGGCACCGTGTTCGACACCGATGTGTATGCCAAGCAGTTGCGCGATGCCGACGAGGTGATCCACACGATCATCCAGGGCAACCTGCCGCAGCAGGCCAAGGCGAGCTGAGGTCGGCCATGTCCGCACAAGCTCCAGCCGCGCCCGGAACGCCGGGCGCACCGGCGGCGCCGGGTGCGGCCGCCGGATTCCTGCCGCCCAGCGTGGCCCTGTGCACCGTGGGCCTGGCGATGGCCTCGTTCATGCAGGTGCTCGACACCACCATTGCCAACGTCTCGCTGCCCACCATCGCCGGCAACCTCGGCGCCAGTTCGCAGCAGGCCACCTGGGTCATCACCTCGTTCGCGGTCAGCACGGCCATCGCGCTGCCGCTGACCGGTTGGCTCAGCCGCCGCTTCGGCGAGCGCAAGCTGTTCATCTGGGCCACGCTGGCTTTCGTCATCACTTCGCTGCTGTGCGGCCTGGCGCAGAGCATGGGCATGCTGGTGGTCTCGCGTGCGCTGCAGGGCTTCGTGGCCGGCCCGATGTACCCGATCACCCAGTCGCTGCTGGTGTCGATCTATCCACGCGAGAAACGCGGGCAGGCGCTTGCCCTGCTGGCGATGATCACCGTGGTGGCGCCGATCTGCGGCCCGATCCTGGGCGGCTGGATCACCGACAACTACAGCTGGGAATGGATCTTCCTTATCAACGTGCCGCTGGGTATCTTCGCCGCGCTGGTGGTGGGCAACCAGTTGAAGGGGCGCCCGGAGCAGATTGAAAAGCCGAAGATGGACTACGTCGGCCTGGTCACCCTGGTGATTGGCGTGGGCGCGCTGCAGCTGGTGCTGGATCTGGGCAACGACGAAGACTGGTTCGCGTCGACCAAGATCGTGGTGCTGGCCTGCGTGGCCGTGGTGGCGCTGGCGGTGTTCCTGATCTGGGAACTGACCGACAAGGACCCGATCGTCGACCTGAAGCTGTTCCGCCACCGCAACTTCCGTGCCGGTACGCTGGCGATGGTGGTGGCCTACGCGGCGTTCTTCAGCGTGTCGCTGCTGATCCCGCAATGGCTGCAGCGTGACATGGGCTACACCGCCATCTGGGCGGGCCTGGCCACGGCGCCGATCGGCATCCTGCCGGTGATCATGACCCCGTTCGTCGGCAAGTACGCCTCGCGCTTCGACATGCGCATGATCGCTTCGTTCGCGTTCGTGTTCCTGTCCTTCACCAGCTTCCTGCGGTCCAACTTCAACCTGCAGGTGGACTACGCGCATGTGGCTGGCGTGCAGCTGATCATGGGTATTGGCGTGGCGCTGTTCTTCATGCCTGTGCTGCAGATCCTGCTGTCGGACCTGGACGGTCGCGAGATCGCGGCGGGCTCTGGCCTGGCCACCTTCCTGCGTACGCTGGGTGGCAGCTTCGCCGCATCGTTGACCACCTGGCTGTGGGCGCGGCGTACCCAGGTGCACCACGCCGACCTGACCGAACACATCTCGGCCTACCAGCCGGGCATGCAGGACCAGGTGACCGCGATGGGGCAGGGCGACCTGCAGCATGGCGCCGCGGTGCTCAACAACATGATCAACCACCAGGCCTCGCAGATGGCGTTCAACGACATCTTCTACCTGCTGGGCTGGACCTTCCTGGCGATCATCGCCTTCCTGTGGCTGGCCAAGCCGCCGTTTGGCGCCGGCGCCGGTGCCGCGTCTGCCGGTGGGCATTGATCGTTCAGTGCCGTTGAAATGCAAAGACCCCGCCGCAAGGCGGGGTTTTTGTTTGCACCGCATCCACGCATGGCGTGGATCTACTGCGGGCGCGTCGGCGTGTCGGTAGATCCACGCCATGCGTGGATGGATCCCGCGCCGTGCAATCGTCAAACCCCGGAAACGAAAAAACCCGCTTTCGCGGGTTTGATCATCTTGAGTCATGGTGCCCAGGAGAGGACTCGAACCTCCACGGTTTTACCCGCTAGTACCTGAAACTAGTGCGTCTACCAATTCCGCCACCTGGGCGACTCAGGAGAGAAATTGTGCGGTAAGCACGCCGATGTGTCAACACAATTTCACACTTATTTTTCAGTGCGAACGCCCAGGTGCTGCAGCAGGCTGCGCATCGGCGCCGACAGTGCCTGCGCGTCGGCGAAGCACACGCACAGGCGGCGCTGTGCCCAGGCATCGTCGAGTGGCACGGCAACGGTGCCGGTGCGGCGTCGGTGCTGCTGGGCCAGCGTGCGCGGCATGATGCCTACGCCGATGCCATGGCCGACCATCGTGCACAGCCCTTCGAAGGTTTTCATGCGGATGCGCACATCCAGCACGCGACCGGCCGCGGCGGCCAGTTCTTCGATGTAGGTCTGCAGGGCGTTGCCGTCGGCCAGCGCGACGAAGGTTTCACCCAGCACATCGGCGAAGCAGACGCTGCGCCGTCGAGCAAAGCGATGGTGGCCGGGCAGCAGCATCACCAACGGATCTTCGGCCACCACATGGCGCTGTAGTCCTTCGGCCGGCACCGCGTCGCTGATGATGCCGGCTTCGGCCTGGCCGGCGCCGAGCGCGCGCACGATTTCGGTGCTGGTGCGTTCGTGCAGTTCCACCCGCAACCGCGGCCGCTGGGCCAGCCACGGTGCCAGGCGAGCGGGCAGGTAGTTGGTCAGTGCGGCCGTGTTGGCGTACAGGTGCAGGGTGCCGCGCGCACCGTGCGCGAACGCCTGCAGTTCGCCGCGCAGCTGCGCCTGCTGCTGCAGGATCAGGCGTGCATGGTGGGCGAGGGCGGCACCGGCTTCGGTCAGGCTGACACCGCGTGGGTGGCGCGTCAGCAGGGGGCTGCCGGCATCGGCTTCGATCGCGCGCAGGCGTTCGCTGGCCGAGGCCAGGGCCAGGTTCGCCTGTGCCGCGCCGGAGGTGATGCTGCCTGCATCGGCTACGGCCAGGAACAGGCGCAGATCGGCAATGTCCAGTCGCATGGAAGGAGCCTCGGTGCGGGCCTGCCTTCGGGTGGTCCGAAGGCTTCGACCGCAAAGCCGCATTGTGCGCCGTTGCCAGGGCCGATCCAATGGCGGCATGAACGAGATGATGTACTTCTATGGGTTGCTGGTGGTGGTGTTCGTGCTGGCCGGCGTGGTCAAGGGTGTGACCGGCATGGGCCTGCCGACGGTAGCGATGGGCTTGCTGGGCGGCGCCTTGTCGCCGGTGGCGGCCGCATCGATGCTGTTCATTCCGACCTTCGTGACCAATGCCTGGCAGCTGTTGTCCGGTCCATCGCTGGGCCATACCGTGCGGCGGTTGTGGCCGATGATGCTGGCGGTGGTGGTGGTGACGCTGGGCTCGGCGGCGCTGCTGGTGCGGGTTGACCGTGATCTCTCGCGCATGGCGCTGGGCGTGGCGTTGGTGGTGTATGCGCTGTACGCCCTGGTCGCGCCGGTGTTCCATGTACCGCAGCGGCGCGAGCGCTGGCTGGGGCCGCTGGTCGGGGCGATTTCCGGCGTGGTGACCGGTGCCACCGGCGTATTCGTGATGCCGGCCGTGCCCTACCTGCAGTCGCTGGGCCTGCAGCGCGACGAACTGGTGCAGGCGCTGGGCCTGGCGTTCACCGTATCGACGATTTCGCTGACCACGGGCCTGGTGCTGCATGGCGCCTTTGGCGTGCAGCAGCTGGGTATGAGTGCGTTGGCGGTGGTGCCGGCGCTGGCGGGCATGTGGCTGGGGCAGGTGATCCGGCAGCGCATCAGTGCACGGGTGTTCCGCGCGTGCTTCCTGGGGTTCCTTTTGCTGCTGGGGTTGGAGCTGGTGCTGCGGCCGTTGTTCTGATGTTTTGGTAGAGTCGAGCCATGCTCGACTGCACCGATTTGTAGAGTCGAGCTTGCTCGACTGATTCCATGTAGAGCAGTCGAGCAAGCTCGACTCTACGGGGCGGCTTGGCCCGGATCGCGGGCATGAAAAAACCCGCTTTCGCGGGTCTTTTTCATTCTCGACGTGGTGCCCAGGAGAGGACTCGAACCTCCACGGTTTTACCCGCTAGTACCTGAAAC